>NZ_JAMQPR010000001.1:850230-1450230 GCF_026151345.1 Leptospira paudalimensis | reverse complement strand
ATAATTTTCATGTATTTTTTATCACGTAGTTCGCGAGCAACAGGTCCGAAGATCCTTGTTCCTTTTGGATTCCCTTTATCATCGATAATGGCAACCGCATTGTCATCAAAACGGATGTAAGTTCCATCTGGACGACGAACTTCTTTTTTCGTTCTTACGACAACGGCTCTTTGAACCGCTTTGTTATGCACTTTTTTTCCTTGCCCGTCACGAAGTCCGTATGCAGGTTGTGCTTCTTTCACAGCGACGATGATTTCGTCACCAAGCGTTGCGTAGCGTTTTTTGGAACCGCCAAGCACTTTAACGCACATGACTTTTTTCACACCCGAGTTATCGGCTACTTGTAAAATAGTTTCTTGTTGGATCATACTAATTTCGCCTTCTCAATTACCTTTACAAGTTTATGGTGTTTCTGTTTAGAAAGTGGTCTTGTTTCCACAGCGATGACTCGATCACCAACTTGACACTCGTTCTTCTCATCGTGAATTTTCACACGAGAAGTTCTGGTCATAATTTTCTTAAACCGTGGGTGCACTTTTCTAGTGATGATTTCGATCACTACAGTTTTATCCATAGCATCACTCACAACTACACCTTGAATGGTTAAAGATTTTTTAGAGTTTTTATCTTCCATAACCTACTTCTTCTTACCTTTGCTTGTTTTAGCGACTTTTGGAGCCGAACCAGCTTTCGGTGCGATTTGTTTGAGTTTGCCTTTTGCAGCTAGTTCCTTCTCACGAAGCACAGTTAACGCTTGGGCAATTCTCTTCTTATGATTGCGGATTACTTTCGGGTTTTCAAGAGATCTTGTAACACCAAATTGGAATCTTGCTTTTCTGACTTCTTCGGAAGAGGAAAGAATTTCTTTCTTCAAATCTTCTGGAGAAAGTGATTTGAAATCGTCTTTCATAGAACGTTCCTCTTAACAAATGAAGTTTCAACTGGCAGTTTAAATGCTGCTAGGTGGAGTGCTTTTCTAGCTGTATCTTCATCTACACCAGCCATTTCAAAAAGAACTCGTCCTGGTCGGATTTCAGCAATCCAGAACTCAGGGTTACCTTTACCTTTACCCATACGAGTTTCGGCAGGTTTTTTAGTGATTGGTAAATGAGGGAAGATCCTGATCCATAATTTCCCACCTCGTTTGACTTGGCGGTTGATAGTGATCCTTGCTGCCTCAATTTGTCGCGCAGTGATACGACCGGAAGAGATGGCTTTTAAACCAAACTCACCGAACGCAACGTAAGAACCTCTTTCGTCCTTACCTTTTAAGCGCCCTCTTTGGCGTTTTCTAAATTTTACTCGTTTAGGTGCTAACATGATGGTTTCTCTTTAGTACTTCTTAACTCGTTCTACGTTTTACAGCGTATTTATCTTCATCGGATTCTTCCTTCGTTGGGAAATAATCACCTGTATAAGTCCATACTTTCACACCGATTTGTCCGAAAGTCGTGAGAGCTTCTTTGAATCCAAAATCAATTTTGGCACGAAGAGTATGAAGAGGAACTCGTCCTTCCATATACTTTTCAGTTCTTGCCATATCCGCCCCATTGAGACGTCCAGAGATTTGGATTTTCACACCTTCCACTCCACCGCGCATCGCACGACGAAGCTCCGCTTTCATGACGCGACGGAAAGGCATCCTTTGTTCGATTTGAAGGGCAACCGTTTCAGCAATCGCTTGTGCGATGATCTCTGGTTTTTTCACTTCGATGATGTTCATCCCAATCGGTTTATCAGCGTATTTTTTTAGCTCTTGTTTTACCGCTTCGATGTTTTGGCCTTTTTGACCAATCACCATACCTGGTTTAGAAGTATGGAGGTTCACGTTGATTTTTTCAGGGAATCTTTCGATCACGATTTTCACAACGGATGCGTTTTTGAATTTCTTCTGAAGGAATCTACGGATCTTGATATCTTCGTGAAGATTTTTGATGTAATCTTGTTTGGAAAACCAAACCGAATCCCAGTTACGTGTGATTCCGATTCGTAGTCCGATTGGATTTACTTTCTGACCCATAAATTAGCTAACCTTCTTTTCGATTTCAGATACAACAACAGTGATGTGGCTTAGGCGTTTACGGATCCGAGACGCACGACCTCGTGCTCTTGGGCGGAAACGTTTCATGATTGGGCCGTCATCCACATAGATTTTTTTAACATAAAGTGAGCTAGGATCTAAACTTTCATTCATCTGAATGGCATTTGCCACTGCAGAGTTGAGAAGGTTAATGATCATTGAACTTGCAGATTTGTTTGTAAATCGCAAGATATCTATCGCTTCTTTGTAATCGTATCCACGAACTTCATCAGCAACCAGGCGAGCTTTTCTGGCAGAAATTCTGAGGTGTTTTCCTACTGCTTTTGCTTCCATCACTCTACCTATTTCTTCGCTACTTTTTTGTCTCCACCATGACCTTTGAAGGTTCTAGTGGGAGCAAATTCACCGAGTTTGTGTCCAATCATGTTTTCATTCACATAAACAGGAACAAACGCTTTGCCATTATGAATCATGACTGTATGACCAATCATATCTGGATAAATGGTACTTCTTCTGGACCAAGACTTGAAGGGAGTTTTTTTCCCTTCAGAGTTTAACTTGGTGATTTTTTTCATGAGGTGGTCGTCGATGAACGGACCTTTTTTTAAGCTTCTAGCCATGAGTATCTAGATCCTACCTATTCCTGTTTTTCTTACGTCTTTGGACAATAAAACGATCAGACGGTCTAGTCTTACGTGTTTTAAATCCTTTCGTAGGTTTACCCCAAGGAGTCACTGGGTGACGACCTCCGGAAGTTCTACCTTCACCACCACCGAGTGGGTGGTCCACAGGGTTCATAACGACCCCTCTTACCTTCGGTCTTTTTCCTAACCAACGGTTACGACCGGCTTTTCCTATGATCACTAAGTTGTGGTCTTTGTTGGAAAGTTCTCCAACAGTCGCCAAACACTCTTTACGTACCTTTCGGATTTCCGAAGAAGGAAGTTTGAGTGAAACGTAGTCACCGTCTTTTGCAGAGATCACAGCGAAGGAACCTGCTGTTCTTGCAATCTGACCACCTTTTCCAATATGGAGTTCGATGTTGTGAACGTTTGTTCCTGCAGGGATTTTATCCAATGGAAGTGTATTTCCAAGTTTAATCTCTGCGTTTGGACCAGACTCAATTTTATCCCCAACTTTAAGACCGTTTGGAGCTAAAATGTATCGGTATTCCCCATCCGCATAACAGACAAGAGCAATGAATGCTGAACGGTTTGGATCGTATTCAATTGTTTTTACTGTAGCAGGGATCCCAAATTTATTACGTTTGAAATCGATGATACGAAACTTTCTTTTGTTACGTCCACCTTTGCGTCTAACAGCAATACGTCCCTTATTGTCACGACCAGCTTTGTATGAAAAATTGGCAGTGAGAGGTTTATAAGGAACCACTTCTGTGATTTCTTTGAAATCTAATACCGAATAATACCGGCTAGACTGTGTTGTGGGTTTAAGTTTTCTAATTCCCATAATTAAACCTTAGCAAAATCCAAATTTGCTCCGTCAGCAAAGGTCACTACTGCTTTTTTGTAGTGAGGTCTTGGGGACGGCATGTTTCTAAAACGTTTCATTTTTCCACGATAAACGGCTACGTTTATAGCAGTCGGAACGACGTTATACATTTGTTTCAGGGCTTGTTTGATCAAAGTTTTGTTCGCATCCGGGTGGACTTTGAACGTATACTTGACAGTTCTTTTTCCCATACGTTCTCCAATTGTTTGCAGGTCTTGCGACTTTTCTGTAACAACTGGTGATAAGATTACATTCTCTAGGTTCACTGTCTTATCCTTTCTTAGAATACTGAGCCTGAAGCTCTTTTAAAGCGCTTTCAGAGATTACTAAATTGTTATTATAGAGGATGTCTCGGCAAACGACTCGTTTGCTGTTCACATATTTGAGGTTCTCTATATTGCGAGTGGATCTTTTTAGGAATTGGTTTTCACCAGCTACTACAAATCCCACGTTACCCTTCTCTGCAATGTCCATGTTCTTCAAAATGTTGTAGATGGACTTTGTGGAGTAAGAAGAAGGTTCTACGTCTTCTATGATCGCGATTCTGTTTTCTTCTGCCTTTTTGTTAAGGATGGAGAGAACAGCTTTCTTCTTAACGCTGCGTGACAAGTTAGAGGAATAATCTCTTGGTTTTGGTCCATGAATGATACCACCACCAACGAAATGTGGAGCTCTGATGGATCCTTGTCTTGCACGACCAGTTCCTTTTTGAGCCCAAGGTTTGATTCCCCCACCGCGAACTTCGGAACGATCTTTAGTCGAATGTGTTCCTTGTCTGTTGTTCGCATTTTCAGCTTTAACCGCATCATAGATGGCTCCAAGCGAAATGCCGGTAGCAAATAATTCTGCCGGAAGTTCAACTTCGCTTACGAATACGCCTTCTTTATTGTATTTACGCGCTTTCATGTTCTACCTATCTATCCGATTTTTTCTATCGTAACGATACCGCGTTCCCTTCCTGGAACCGGACCGGATACAAATACCAAGTTAGCATCTGCATCAATTTTTACTACTTTCAGGTTTCGAACAGTTGTCTGCTCAGAACCCATTCTTCCACCCATCTTCAAACCCTTGAACACACGTCCAGGAGTTGTGTTCGATCCAATCGAACCAGGGTGTCTTTGGAAACGAGAACCGTGCCCAGCAGGACCACCAGCAAAACCATGGCGTTTTACAACACCTTGTGTTCCCTTCCCTTTAGAAGTTCCGGTCACTTTTACTGTATCATTCAAAGCAAAAACATCAGCGAGTTTCAATTCTGAACCCACTGCAACGCCTTCAAATCCTTTGAATTCAACCAAAGTTTTTTTAGGAGAAGCGATATTCGCTTTTTTAATGTGTCCAACTTCGGCCTTTGTTAAGTGTTTTTCTTTGGCATCACCGAATGCTAATTGAACAGCTTCATAGCCATCATTAGCAGATGTTTTTACCTGGGACACAAAACAAGGACCCACGCGTAAAACAGTAACAGTTACCATCTTACCGTCGTTATTGAATATGTGGGCCATGCCCAATTTTTCGCCGATTAAACCTTTAGCCATGGATCCTATCCTTAGGATTTAATATCTACGGAAACTCCAGCAGGGAGTTGAAGCTTCATTAGGGCTTCTACCGTATCTTCATTCGTATTTAAAATATCGATGAGTCTCTTGTGAGTTCTCATTTCAAATTGTTCTCTAGCTTTTTTATTCACGTGCGGAGAACGTAATACCGTGTAGATTTCTTTTTTCGTTGGAAGTGGGATAGGACCGGAGACAGTAGCTCCAGTCCTTTTCGCAGTTGCAACGATTTCAAAGGTTGATTGGTCAATCAACCGATGATCGAAAGCTTTTAACTTAACGCGAATTCTTTGTCCAGCCATTGCGATTACTCAACGATCTCCGCAACAACACCAGAACCAATTGTTCTTCCACCCTCACGGATCGCGAACTTCAAACCTTGGTCCATAGCAATTGGGTGGATAAGTTCGATAGACATCGTAACGTTATCACCTGGCATAACCATTTCCATTCCACCAGGTAAGTTACAAACACCAGTGATGTCAGTAGTTCTGAAGTAGAATTGTGGACGGTAGTTGTTAAAGAATGGAGTGTGACGTCCACCTTCGTCTTTTGTAAGAACGTAAACTTCCGCTTTAAACTTTCTGTGTGGAGTGATGGTACCTGGTTTCGCAAGAACTTGACCTCTTTCGATGTCTTCTTTTTTTGTTCCGCGAAGAAGAGCACCAATGTTGTCTCCAGCTTCAGCTTGGTCGAGTAGTTTACGGAACATCTCAATACCAGTAACAACTGATTTAGATGTATCACGGATACCAACGATTTCGATTTCGTCGTTGATCTTAAGAACTCCTTGCTCAACACGACCAGTTGCAACAGTTCCACGACCAGTGATAGAGAATACGTCCTCTACTGGCATTAAGAAAGGTTTGTCAACTACACGTGTAGGGTTTGGAACGTAAGTATCAACAGCTTCCATCAATTTCAAAATGGATTTCATTCCTAAGTCGGAATCTTCACCTTCTAGAGCTTTTAAAGCAGATCCAGAGATGAAAGGTGTTTTGTCACCTGGGAAGTTGTATTTGTTAAGAAGGTCTTTGATTTCCTCTTTAACCATCTCAATCATGTCTTCTCTTTCATCAGCAGCAAGCATGTCTGCTTTGTTAAGATAAACAACGATGTAAGGAACACCAACTTGGCGAGCAAGAAGGATGTGTTCTTTGGTTTGTGGCATAGCACCGTCAGTTGCAGAAACTACGAGGATCGCAGCGTCCATCTGAGCAGCACCAGTAATCATGTTTTTAACATAGTCCGCGTGACCTGGACAATCTACGTGTGCATAGTGACGGTTAGGAGTTTCATATTCCTGGTGAGAGGTTGCAATAGTAATCCCACGAGCCTTTTCTTCTGGCGCGTTGTCGATTTGGTCATAAGCAACAGCTTTATTCTTACCACCGATCGCTTTTGCAAGGGTTGTAGTGATAGCCGCTGTTAGCGTAGTTTTACCGTGGTCAACGTGACCAATAGTTCCGATGTTTAAGTGTGGTTTTGAGCGGTCAAATTTTTCTTTAGCCATTGTTAGAATCTACTCCTCAATCGTGGTGCAAGACCCGATATTCGGTTCTTTACTCCTTTAGAACTGCATAAAATTCAGAGGTAAAAGCAGTCCTTTCCCAAGAAATGCCAATCCCTTTGGTCATGTTTCTAAGAGCCCCTGAAAAGCCAAGCAGGTTTTCTGCCGATGCATTGGCTTTTAAGTGACTCTTCCCTGCCACAGCCTCATAGGTGGATACCACCTTTGCGTTCCTGCGACTTAGATCAGAAAGAACTACACCTAAATGGTTTGCGTCTACCATCACTTCGATCTCAGTGAGTGGACCAACCAAATATGTGTTTGACGGAAAACATTCCTTCACTCCTGCAAGTATCGCTACTTTGAGTAATGTGAGAGTTGTTTGTAAATCCCCCGGAGGCATCTCATAGGAGAGGACTCTTAGTCTCAGGCCACAAACTTCCTCACCGTAAAACCCGTGTAAGCAGGCTTCCATAAAGGACGTTTCTATCGAATGTTTTACTTCTTCCGGAAGACTTACCTCGAAGGCAATTTGCTTCGAAAAATCGGCAGTATCTTCCAGGACTGCGATGAGCGCGCCGCTTGACTTTTGGTCTTCAAAGGCACGATGCTCTAGGGCAACCTTATGAGACATTTTTTTAAAAAGCTCTAATTTGGCAATGTTTATCGAACTAAATGAGAGTTTTTTTTCCGTTTTCTCAGAAATCCTTCGGATTCCAATTTCCAAATGGAGTTCCCCTCTACCAAAGAGAACAATTTGTCCCGTTTCTGCTTTCAGTTCCAGGTGGTAACCGGGATCCTCCCAAATGAGTTCCTGTAAGCGACATAACCAAAACTCTTTTTCGGAACTAATCTCCGGCTCTAAAACCACAGAAAACGGACTGAGTTCTGAAGGTGGGAGTTTGGATGATAAAGGATCTGGAACATTTCCGAGATAAAGAATGGGACTCCCCGGGTCCATTTGGAAAGATTCATTTGCCAACACAAATCCAAGTTTTCCCTTTGTGAGGGAACCTACCCGATCCAATGTTTCAGCTGATAAAAAGGAGAGAGTGGGGTTCGTTCCCCCTTCCCCGTGGATGGTTCTTTCAATTTTGTTTTGGCCTTGTGTTTCCTTTGTGAAAAGGAGGATCTCCATCACTTCTTCGGTTGGTAATGTCATCGTGGGGCAAACTACCGCATAACGACCAATTTGTGGGTCGGTCCTCCTAGAAAGAACTAAGAGAGGAGAATGGGAAATTGGTTTTATTTCCTTTGGATTTGTCCACAACACAAGATCCAGGAGCTCCCGTACACCTTCGCCAGTTTTGGCGGAACCACCATACACAGGGTAAAGTTTCCCCTCCCCTGTCCCCTTTTGTAAGATACGTTTCGGAAGCTCAGAAGTTTCGTTTTCTTCCTTCCAGTAAGTTAACAGTGATTCTTCATCACATGCGAGTAATTCTTCCTTTGTGCTTTTGGCAAAAACTCTTTCGTTTTCCAAATAATATTCCCAACCATTTTCTCCTTTTTGGAATAAGGAAACAGGAGCGATTTGTAAGATCTCTTCCAAGGAAACAAGTGTATCGAGGTAGTCCTCTGCAAACCTGTCCAATTTGTTGATGAAAAAAACGATGGGGATCTTTGCCTTTCGTAACTCTTCAATCACTAACCTTGCTTGTGATTGTACAACTGTGCCCGCTTCCAAAATGACAATGGCTGTTTCCATTGCGGGGAGAAGGTCGGTCACTTGGTTTCTAAAATCAATATGACCAGGTGTATCGATGAGTTGGATTTCAAATGTTCCAAAACTTGTAGTCCAAGGGACAACATGGAATGTAGTCCGGATGGAGATCCCTCTTTCAATCTCTTCTTGGAGTTGGTCCGATTCAGTGTTCCCATCTTCAATGGTACCAACTGCAGAAATTTTACCAACCTCGAATAAGATTCGTTCGGTGAGGGTAGTTTTCCCAGAATCGATGTGAGCAAAAATGCCAACTGTGCGGTAGTTCATGGTGTATGGAAAGAGTGCAAAAATAAAAAAGCCAGGCATGAACCTGGCTTATCAAGGTTTGGAATCGAATAAAAAGGATTACCAGCGGTAATGAGAGAATGCCTTGTTGGCATCTGCCATCTTTCTGATGTCTTCTTTTTTCTTAATCGCAGATCCTGTGCCTTTTTGTGCTTCCATGAATTCTGCAGCCAATTTGTTTTTCATCGATTTTTCGTTTCTACCACGGCTATATTTAATCAGCCATCTGATTCCAAGCGCTAGACGTCTTTCTGGACGAACTTCGATTGGAACTTGGTAAGTCACACCACCCACTCGGCGGGACTTTACTTCCACTTGTGGTTTTGCGTTTTCCAATGCTTCTTGGAACACAGCAAACGGATCTTGTCCTGTTTTTTTCGCAATGACTTCTAATGCATCGTAGAACACAGCTTCAGCGACACTTTTTTTACCATCTACCATTAGGCAGTTGATAAACTTTGAAATCACTTTGTCGTTGTATTTTGGATCGCCTTCGATGTGGCGCGGTTCAACTTTTCCTCTTCTTCTAGACATATACCTTTCTCCGATTACGCTTTAGGACGCTTCGCGCCGTATTTAGAACGTCCTTTGCGACGTTTGTCCACACCGAGTGTATCCAGTGTTCCACGAATGATATGATAACGAACCCCTGGTAAATCTTTTACCCTTCCCCCACGGATGAGAACCACGTTGTGTTCTTGGAGGTTATGGCCTTCGCCTGGGATATAAGCAGTAACTTCAATTCCTGTTGTCAAACGAACCCTTGCTACTTTACGAAGAGCAGAGTTAGGTTTTTTAGGAGTGAAAGTCATCACTCTTGTGCAAACTCCACGTCTTTGTGGGCATGCCTTTAGAGCGGGAGATTTAGTTCTTTTCTTTTGGTCTTCTCTTCCAATGCGGATGAGCTGGTTAATTGTAGGCATTCGATTCCTTCTTCTATTTCTCTTTTTAAAAAAATAATGACGTTTTCGTCCAAAATTCCAGATAGGGACATTTTGTAAACGAAAACATGATTTTTGTCCCTAGAAACCATCCAAATTGGATGATTTCTAGAAGTTCTTCTTAGTGACTAATCGTCATCGTCCTCATCATCAGAGTCGTCCGATTCTTCTTCCAATTCGTCCTCATCTTCGTCTTCTTCTGCTACAAGTCTTGAGAGTGTAGCAGTCGAAACTGGAGCTGATTCTGAAAGTTCGGAAAGTTCTTCTTCCTCTTCTTCTGATTCCAAGTCCCAATCCAAATCCCCAGGCATTTCTTTGAAAACTTCAATGTCACGGTATTTTTTCATACCTGTTCCTGCAGGGATCATGTGACCAATGATTACGTTTTCTTTCAGACCCATTAGGTTGTCTGTTTTTCCTTTGATCGCCGCATCTGTTAGAACCTTTGTGGTTTCTTGGAAAGATGCTGCTGAGAAATAAGACTCCGTATTAAGGGATGCTTTAGTAAGACCTAGGAGTACCGGTGTTCCTTGTGCAGGAGATCCACCCTCTTGTTCCACTCTGTCGTTTTCTTCATCAAATAGGAATTTATCCACTTGTTGTTGGTTCACGAACGATGTGTCTCCACTATCAGTGATGATCACCTTTCGAAGCATGGAACGAACCACAACTTCAATGTGTTTATCATTGATATGAACCCCTTGTAAACGGTATACCTCTTGCACTTCGGATACTAAGTATTCATGAAGGGCACTTGGTCCTTTGATCGCAAGGATATCATGTGGATCAAAGTTTCCTTCATCCAACTGGTCTCCTCGTTTCACAAAGTCACCTTGGCGAACACGAATTTGTTTTCCAACAGGGATGGCTACTTTTACTTTTTCTTGTTCTGCTGTTTCCGGGATGATATAGAGAATTCGTTTTTCTTTTACGATTTCACCCTTATCTTCGATTTTACCGTCAATTTCTGCAAGTGTGCAGGCATCTTTTGGACGACGAGCTTCGAAAAGTTCATCTACCCTTGGAAGACCACCCGTGATATCACGAGTCTTTTCAGCAACCGATGGGATTTTGAAGATGATATCCCCTTCTCGTACTTTGTCTCCATTTTGGAATTGGAGAAGAGCATCCACTGGAACTGAATAACTATCAGAACCAACAACTACTTTTGGAACGAGACGGTCTTTTTTCTGTTCTACTACTTTTAAAATGATATTGGAAGTCTTAGGGTCAACATCACGACGAACGTTTTTCCCAATTTCCAAATCTTCCCATTGGATCGTTCCAGAAGTTTCCGAAACAGCCACTTCGTTAAAAGGGTCAAACTCAGCGAGTGCTTTGTTTTCTTCTACGATAATGCCTTCTTCTGCTTTTAAGATGGTTCCGATTTTCACTGGAATGACAATGTCATCACCTAATATTCTTAACGTTGTTCCGACTAGGGATACAATACCTGCTTGGTCAGAAGTGATCCGTTGTTCTGTGGAATCACTTACTTGTGTTGCAAACACTTCCCCTTTTTCAAGGCGTTGTTCATCCGCAACTCGCACACTAGATAAAGACTCAGTATTGAACTCTTGGATGAGTCGGTTTACGATGATGGTTCCGCGACGAGCAAATACTTTTGCACCATTTGCATTTGTCACCAAACGACCATTAATGGATTTTACCAAAGAGCGGAACGGTACTTTGTGTTCCTTCTCTTGGATCGTAGCAGATGCAGCACCACCCACGTGGAAGGTTCTCATTGTTAACTGTGTTCCCGGTTGGCCGATCGATTGAGCGGCAATGGTTCCCACTGCTTCCCCAATCTCAGCAGGGACAAGGCGAGCCATGTCCATACCGTAACATTTTGTACAAATACCGTGGCGTGAACGGCAAGTGAGTGGAGATCTAACTTTGATTTTATCATAACCAAGGTTTTCAATCTGTTGGCCAAGAGCTCTTGTGATGAGAGTATCTTTTGGAAATACCACTTTTTCAGTCACAGGGTCTACTAGGTCTTCAGCTGTGTAACGACCGAACACTCTGTCCGCAAGAGAAACAATTACGTTTTCTCCTTCTTTTACGATTCCGAGTGTGATGTTTGCTTTTGTTCCGCAATCATCTTCGGAAACGATCACATCCTGAGAGATATCCACAAGACGACGAGTGAGGTAACCCGCATCGGCTGTTTTTAAGGCAGTATCCGCAAGACCCTTTCTCGCACCATGTGTGGAGATAAAAAATTCTAATACCCCAAGACCTTCGCGGAAGTTGGAGCGAATCGCAAGTTCGATGATTTCACCGGACGGTTTCGCCATTAGGCCCCGCATCCCAGCAAGCTGACGGATCTGTTGTTTTGATCCGCGAGCACCAGAAGCTGCCATGACGTAGACAGGGTTAAATCCCGCTTGGTCTTTTTCGAGTTCCTTAAACATCCCTTCCGTAATGCGGTCATTGGTTTTGGTCCAAATCTCGATTACTTTTTTACGACGTTCTTCGTTTGTGATGATACCTTTACGGTACTCCATATCCGCTTTTTCTACTTCTTTGTTGGCATCGTTTACAAGTCCTTCTTTTTGAGGAGAAACTCGGATGTCATCAATGGAGATAGTTGGAGCAAATACAGTCGCGTAACGGTAACCAAGACGTTTGATTTCATCAAGCATCACAACCGTGATCCCTGGTCCAAACTTCTCGTAAACGTCTGCAATGATTTTGTTTGTTTCTTTATCACCGAGGGTTCTGTTGATGTAAACATACCCTTTTGGCATCACTTGGTTGAAGATAAGTCGACCAGGTGTAGTTTCGATGATTTTCCCTTCGTGTAAAACGGAGATTTTAGAGCGAATTTCAACGGTTTTCGTTTCAATCGCATACATCACTTCTTCAAGACCAGTGAAGAATTTACCTTCACCTTTTGCGTCTTTCACTTCAGAAGTGAGGTAATAAATCCCAAGAACGATGTCTTGTGTTGGTCCACAAATTGGTTGTCCGTTCGCAGGATTCAAAATGTTATGCGGAGATAACATTAGCATCCAAGTTTCCAACTGTGCTTTTGGAGCGAGTGGAACGTGGATGGCCATTTGGTCCCCGTCGAAGTCGGCGTTAAACGCGTGACATACGAGTGGGTGGAGTTTGATTGCTTTTCCTTCTACAAGGACTGGTAAAAATGCTTGGATTCCAAGTCTGTGAAGTGTTGGTGCACGGTTGAGGAGAACCGGGTGTTCTTTCACCACGGTTTCCAAAACATCAAAAACTTCTTTGTCTTCTGCTTCGATTTTTTTCTTCGCAGATTTAATGTTTGGTGCTAATTCCAAATCCACAAGACGTTTCATAATGAACGGTTTGAAAAGTTCCAAAGCCATTTTTTTAGGAAGACCCATTTGGTGGTATTTGAGTTCTGGACCAACGACGATTACGGAACGACCAGAATAATCTACCCGTTTACCGAGAAGGTTTTGGCGGAAACGTCCTTGTTTTCCTTTGAGCATATCGGAGATAGATTTTAAAGGTCTATTTCCTTTTCCTTTCACAGTACGTTTGCGTCGGCTGTTATCAAAAAGAGCATCCACTGCTTCTTGTAACATACGTTTTTCGTTTCGTACGATGATCTCAGGAGCTTTCAGAGCAAGAAGTCGTTTGAGACGATTGTTACGGTTGATCACACGGCGATACAAATCATTGAGGTCGGAAGTTGCAAAACGTCCGCCTTCTAGTTGTACCATCGGGCGAAGTTCTGGTGGGATCACTGGAACTACATCGAGAACCATCCACTCAGGACGGTTTCCAGAATCACGGAATGCTTCGAGAACTTCGAGGCGTTTGAAAATACGTTTGTCGGAGATTTTGTTTTTGTCTTGGATCTTTTGGCGGATCACACGAGCTTCTGCATCCACATCAATGCGTGCGAGAAGTTCCTTGATGGCGTCCCCACCGATACCAGCGATAAACTTATCACCGTATTCATCTAAATAATTGTGGTATTCATCTTCATCGATGAGTTCCCCTCTGTTCCTTCCGGAATCAGCTGGGTCAATGATCACATACTTCTCAAAGTAAAGAACACTTTTGAGTTGGTTGATCGTCATGTCGAGAAGGAGTCCCATACGAGACGGAACCGAACGATAATACCAAATGTGCGAAACAGGCGCCGCAAGTTCGATATGACCCATTCTTTCACGACGAACTTTAGAGTGAGTTACCTCAACACCACATTTGTCGCAAACCACACCTTTGTAACGGATGGATTTGAATTTACCACAGTAACATTCCCAATCCTTTGTGGTTCCAAAGATTTTTTCGCAGAAAAGACCATCTCGTTCCGGTTTTAGGGTACGGTAGTTGATCGTTTCAGGTTTTTTAACTTCCCCGAAAGACCACTCTTTGATCCGCTCGGGTGATGCCAAACGGATCGTAATCGATTCAAAACTATTGTAATTTCTCATACTTTTTCCCTTCCCTAAACGTTTTCAATGGTCTCGAACTTGATTTTCTTTTTGTTTTTCGAGAATTCATCTTCGTAATCAGAGATATCCACTTCCAATCCTTCGGAGTCCTTGATGATGATATCGAGTGCTAAACCTCGGAGTTCTTGCACAAGAACGTTGAATGATTCTGGAATTCCCGGTTTGATCGAGTGGATCCCTTTAACAATCGCTTCGTAAATTCTTGCACGACCTAACATATCATCTGACTTGATGGTGAGTAACTCTTGTAAGGTGTGTGATGCACCATACGCTTCGAGAGCCCAAACTTCCATCTCCCCTAACCTTTGTCCCCCGAACTGCGCCTTACCACCGAGTGGTTGTTGCGTTACAAGTGAGTAAGGTCCAGTAGACCTTGCGTGGATTTTGTCATCCACCAAGTGAGCCAGTTTCAACATGTAGATGTATCCGCAGAAGACTTGGTTGATGAATTTTTCCCCTGTCCTTCCGTCGTATAACTGAAATTTGCTGTTTTCTGGTAAACCTGCTTTTTTGCAGAATTCGTGTACATCACCTTCGGAGGCTCCATCAAATACTGGGGTCTCAAAATTGATCCCAAGTTTTTTAGCAGCGAAACCAAGTTGTGTTTCAAAAATCTGACCAAGGTTCATCCGTGAAGGAACCCCGAGTGGGTTTAGAACGATATCAACTGGAGTTCCGTCTTCCATGTATGGCATATCTTCTTGTGCCATCACACGTGCAACCACCCCTTTGTTTCCGTGACGACCCGCCATCTTATCACCCACGAGGAGTTTACGTTTACGAGCAACATACACTTTCACCATTTCTTCCACGCCAGCAGCGAGTTCATCGCCTGTCTCACGGGAATAACGTTTGATATCGATCACAGTTCCTTCGAAACCGTTTGGCATACGAAGAGAAGAATCTCTTACTTCTTTTGCCTTTTCTCCAAAGATGGAGTGTAATAATTTATATTCTGGAGTGAGGTCTGTTTCACCTTTAGGAGTGACCATACCAACAAGAATGTCACCAGGTTTTACCTCCGCTCCCACACGGATCACACCAGACTCATCCAAATCACGGAACGCTTTGTCCGAAAGGTTTGGAATGTCACGAGTGATTTGTTCTTGTCCAAGTTTTGTTTCCCGAGCTTGGATTTCGAATTCTTCAATGTGAATGGAAGAGAAAACATCGTCTTTGATGATTCGTTCAGAGATCAGAATCGCATCCTCAAAGTTGTAACCTTCCCAAGGCATAAATGCCACAAGAACGTTACGTCCAAGTGCCAAATAACCAGCATCAGTGGATGGACCGTTTGCAAGGACAGTTCCTTTTTGGAGGATTTGTCCGAACTCACCGTATTTTTCCCCTTTGATGATCTGACCAGCAACTGGAGCTCCAATTCCGATATCTTGTCCTTCTTTGACAACTGCTTGGTATTGAACTTCTTCCGATAATACCAATTCGTGGGTTTCCTTTTCACCATTCGGAGTTGTCACTTCGATCCGTTCTTTGGAAACCTTACTCACCTTACCACCAGTTGTGGTATGGAGCATAGACACGTTTGGTTTTTGGTTAAAACATGTACCTTGGTTGGTCTTTTTGAATTTAATGAGTGGGTAGTGGACAATCTCTTTGGATTGGTCTTCTTTGATCCAAACACCTGTTGCATCCACTTTGGAAACAACACCATCTTTTTTCGCAACGATACAAACCCCTGCGTCATATGCAGCACGAGCTTCCATACCAGTTCCCACAAAAGGAGCTTCTTCAGTGAGAAGTGGAACCGCTTGGCGTTGCATGTTTGAACCCATGAGAGCGCGGTTCGCATCATCATGTTCGAGGAATGGAATGAGAGCTGTGGATACAGACACAACTTGTAAAGGTGCAAGGTCCATGTACTGGATCTCAGACGGGCTACGGAATGGGAAGTCCCCTCTATGGCGAGTGGAAATGAGTTTGGAAGTAAATTCTCCCTTCTCATCCACAGTCGAATTCGACTGCGCCATATAGTGGTATTCTTCTTTATCAGCAGTGAGATACTCTACTTGTTTTTGGACTTTTCCATTTTTGACAAGGCGGTATGGAGTTTCAATAAACCCATAATCGTTTACCCTTGCAAAACTAGACATGGAAAGAATGAGACCAATGTTTGGACCTTCCGGTGTTTCAATTGGACACATACGGCCATAGTGAGAATAGTGAACGTCACGAACTTCGAAACCTGCTCTGTCACGAGAAAGACCACCAGGCCCAAGGGCGTTTAACCTACGTTTGTGGGTAAGTTCCGCTAGTGGGTTTGTTTGGTCCATAAACTGAGAAAGTTGAGAAGACCCAAAAAACTCATTGATCACAGCTGTGATTGGTTTGATGGAAATGAGAAGTTGCGGAGTTTGTTGTTCCGGTTCTTGTACGGTCATTCTTTCTTTGATGACACGTTCTACACGAGAGAATCCAAGTTTCAATTGGTTCGCAATGAGCTCTCCAACAGAACGAATCCTTCTGTTTCCTAAGTGGTCAATATCATCTGGGTAGTAGTTTTCTGCCTCAGACATAAGCATCACAAGGTAACGAACCGTTTCAATAATGTCTTGTTTTCTTAAAACGCGATCATCTGCTTTTGAGAATTCTTTTGGATTGTTGAATTCAAATTTGCTATTGATTTTGTAACGACCAACTACACCCAAATCAAATGTTTTGTGTGAGAAAAAGAGTCTTTTGAGTTCCGCTTCCGCGTTTTCAATCGTAGAAGGCTCACCCGGACGCATGATTGTGTGAAATTTTTTCACAGCATCTTCGTAATCATTGACTCCGTCTTTTTCAAGGCAGTTGATGAGAACTGGATTGTCTTTTCCTTTTGGAAATTCAATGACATCCACATCTTTTACCTTCATTTCACGAAGGATGGAGATATTATCCTCATTGATTTTGGAACCAGCATCGAGCATTACCTCGCCTGTTTCCATGTTGATGATATCAGCAATGGTTCTGCGACCAATCAGACGTTTGAGGTCTTTTGGATTGGCACCAGCTATCTTCATTTTGCTTGAACCGTAGAACAAACGTAATACTTCTTCGTTTGTTCCCATTCCCATCGCTTTTACAAGTAAAGTTGCAGGGAATTTTTTCTTACGGTCGATTTTGGCAACAAGGATCCCTTTGTTGTCCATCTCAAATTCCAACCAAGAACCTCGGTAAGGAATCACACGAGCAGAGAATGTATCTCGTACTTGGTCATAAGAAAAGAAAATACCAGGGGATCTGTGTAACTGGCTTACCACTACCCTTTCAGCACCATTGATGATGAAAGTACCGTGGTCTGTCATCACAGGAAGGTCACCCATGTACACAACTTGTTCGCGGATTTCACCAGTGTCTTTGATGATGAGTCGAATGACTGCTTTTAATGGAACCGCATAAGAAGAATCAGTGTCCTTACATTCTTGAGGATCACGTTTTGGTTCCCCTAACACATAATGGCCATATTCCATGACCATATCGTTGTTTGGTGATTCGATTGGAAAAGATTCGCGAAAAACTGCTTCCAACCCTTGGTTTAAACGTTTGGTCGGATCTTTCACTTCCGACTGGAGAAACCAATCAAAGGATTTTTTCTGTACGTAGATAAGATTAGGAAGTAAATTGAGGTCGGTAATTTTACCGAAATTTACCCGGTTTCTAATTTGCATTCGGGTATGCATGGAATACTCTCCCTAGAGACGTCAAAATAATAGATGGTATGATAAACGAAAAAATAGAGGTGGGGACGCCTACGGCCTCCCTGCCTCTAAGTTTTTGAAGACTGGGTTTAAAAATTGGCAACCGATTAACCGGCAGCAGCAACTTCTACTTGAGCCCCAACACCTTCGAGTTTTTTCTTAATATCAGCAGCTTCATCTTTAGAAACCCCTTCTTTCACTGATTTTCCACCAGCTTCTACAAGAGTTTTCGCATCTGCTAATCCAAGACCAGTGATTTCGCGAACGAGTTTAATAACGTCGATCTTTTTGTCACCGTGTGCTTTCAAGATAACATTGAAAGTTGCTGGTTCTTCAGCAGCAGCAGCGCCACCACCTGCACCCGCAACAGCCGCTACCGCAACCGGTGCAGCAGCAGAAATCCCGAATTTCTCCTCCATCTTTTTCACTAGGTCAGCAGCCTGAACTAATGTAAGACTTCCAATTTGTTCTAATAGCGCGTCAACAGACATCTATATTCTCCTTATCCTACTAATCACTATGATTACTAATTGCCGTTTTTCTCGGCTACAGCATTGATGGCGCGAGCCAATGATGCCATGATTTGATTGATTCCAGAAGCAATTTGCGTTGCAGGAGCATTGATCCCACGAGCCACTTGCGCAAGAAGTTCTTGTTTGGACGGAAGTCCAGCAATCGCTTCTACTCCAGATTTACCCAAAACCTCACCGTCCATATAGCCGGTTTTGATTTCGAGTTCCTTCTTATCTTTTGCAAAGTCCTTACAAACTTTCGCTACTGCTGGAAGTGCATCCAGAGAGAAAATCGCTGCAAGTGGTCCTTTGTAAACATCCCCAAAATCGATGGAGTTGTTTTTATGTTCAGAAGACTCTTTTAATGCACGGAGAAAAAGGTTGTTTTTGATTACCTTCATCTCTGATCCTTCTTTGCGAAGTTTCGCACGAAGGTTGGACATATCTTCAACAGTTAAACCGCTGTAAGATGCTAAAATAAAGTTAGGTCGTTTTTCCAAACGACTCTTTAGTTCTGTTACTGCTTCAATTTTAGATGGATTTGCCATTGTTCTTACTCGTTATATGTTCGCGTTTACTAGTTCTTTTACATCGACTTTTACGCCGATTCCCATAGTCGCTGCTACAGAGAAAGACTTGAGGTAATCTCCCTTCGCATCGGAAGGTTTGTCTTTCATAAGTGCTGCAACAACAGCATTGATGTTATCAGAAAGTTTATCATCAGAGAAGGAACATTTCCCAACTCCTAAGTGAACCACTCCCCCTTTGTCAGGACGGTATTCAATACGACCTGCTTTGAGTTCCTTCACTGCTTTTGTTACATCAGTAGTGACAGTTCCTGCCTTTGGTTTTGGCATAAGACCTTTACGACCAAGAACTGGACCCAATTTACCAACTTCCTTCATCATATCAGGAGTTGCCACACAAGCGTCAAAATCAGTCCAACCACCAGAAACTTTTTCAATTAGGTCCATATCACCTACGAAGTCAGCACCAGCCTCTCTCGCTTCGTTTTGTTTGTCTCCTTTGCAGAAAACCAAAACCTTAATTGTTTTTCCAGTTCCGTGAGGAAGAGAAATTGTCCCTCTTACGTTTTGGAGAGATTTATAATTGATTTTAGTAGAGATCTCTAAAGTCCCGTCGAACTTTGAGTAACTGGTCGCTTTCGCTAAACCGACTGCCTCACCAAGGGTATAAGCCTTTGTGCGATCGACTTTCTCTTTGAGTTGGATGTATTTTTTGCCGCGTTTCATGACTTCGGTTCCCGTTTCCTAATGATTACTCGACGTTAACACCCATGGAACGGCAAGTTCCAGCAATGATTTTCACTGCTGCATCTAAGTCGTTCGCATTGAGGTCTTCCATCTTCGTTTTTGCAATTTCTTCTAGTTGTGCGCGTTTGATCGTTCCTACTTTCACTGTGTGAGGAGTAGCAGATCCACCTTGGAGTCCTAGAGCCTTCATGACAAGAAGAGCAGCTGGAGGTGATTTAGTGACGAATGTAAAACTTCTGTCAGAATAAACAGTGATCACAACCGGGAGTTTGAGTCCCATTTGGTTTTTTGATCTCTCATTGAACTGTTTACAAAATTCCATGATATTGAGTCCGGCCTGACCAAGTGCAGGTCCTACCGGAGGAGCTGGGTTTGCTTTCCCTGCTTCTACTTGGAGTTTAATTTGTTTTACTACTTTCTTTGCAGCCATCTCGTTTCAAGTTCCTTACTAAAAGTCAATCTATCAGTTCTATTGTTCCGATTTTACTTGGAGATAATCCAACTCCACTGGAGTGGATCTTCCAAAAATTTCGACTCGGACACGAAGCCTTCCCTTATCAGGGAAAATTTCATCCACAAGCCCTGTGAAATTGGCAAACGGACCATCTATAATTTTCAATGTCTCGCCCACTTTGAAGAGGAAACGTGGTCGTGATACTTCTTCCGATTCCACATTTCCCACATCACTGAAGAGATTTTTGATCTCATCGAGTGAAAGTGGCTCCGGACCTTTTCCTTTTCCGCCTACAAACGTAGACACAGAAGGTAAGTTCTGGATTTTAAACCGAAGGTCATCGGTCATATTCATCTCAACGAGAACATAACCCGGCATGAGTTTTTTCTTCGTGACCTTCTTTTTGCCGTTTTTCATTTCGGCAACTTCCATTGAAGGAATTTTCACCGAAAAGATCTGGTCTTCCAGCTTTTGTTGTTGGACCATCTTTTCAATGTTAGTTTTCACCTTATTCTCATGACCAGAATAAGTCTGAAGCACATACCATTTTTTATCTAAAGAATCGCCCACTTCCCTACCTATGTTCCTAATGCCCAGAACCACTTTAACAGTTTCAAGAAAACAAAATCCGAAGCTGATAAAAATAAGGAAAAGATAAATACTGTAACTAGGACTACAACGGTAGAACTCACCACTTCTTGGCGCGTAGGCCAATGTACTTTTTCAAGTTCTGCTTTACATTCCTGAATGAAACTCGTAGCTTTCATTGATCCTTGTCCTGTTTCTCTAATTCTATATTCCGTAGTTGGCAGGGCTGGAGAGAATCGAACTCCCACCAAGGACTTTGGAGATCCTAGTTCTACCATTAAACTACAGCCCTAAACAAGCCCTCTACCAGGCTTGAACTGGCGACCCCTTCCTTACCATGGAAGTGCTCTACCACTGAGCTAAGAGGGCAAACGTTTCCCACCCAAGCGCGGGTTTCCAAGCGAGGCTAGGTTTTTTACACTATTTTAAATGAGGCTCATTGGTCAATGGAAAATGAGTTTATTTCCTGGAAATGGTAAAAAAACAGGAAATTTGGTGATTTTCCAGTCTGATTTTAGTTGTGGATTTCCCGGTTCGATAATAGAACCATGTGGGAGACACTCACAGTATAAGGAATGATTCGTGGCGAAACCCTTTGTAGAATTAGAAGCACAAATCCCCGATTTAGTAAAGGCAAAATCGAAAATTGTCGTCCGTTCGTCTCGGATGAATCGCCAGTTGGAGCAGTATGTGCTTGGGCTCATCACTCATATCTTAAACGAAGTGGGACAATCTCAATTTGTGGAAATGTTGTATACCATTTCCAAAGAACTCACCATCAATGGAATCAAAGCCAACCAAAAACGAGTTTTTTTTGAAGATGAAGGACTCGACATTACAGACGAAGCAGATTATTTCCAAGGGATCAAAGAGTATTCCAAAAAGTTCTCTGAGAAAATGGCAGATGAATATGGGAAACGATGCCTCGCCCGAGGTGTGTATGTGCAAATTAAATTCCACTACTGTTTGGACGGACTCCTTGTAGAAGTAACAAACAACACTCCCGTCATCAAAACAGAAGAAGTTCGGATGCGAGAAAAAATGAAAAAGTCCATGGGGTATAATGACATCGCTGAATTTTACATGGACAATATGGACAATACAGAAGGTGCGGGACTTGGGATTGCCCTTATCATGATCCTACTTAAAAACGAAGGTGTTGACCCTAACCTATTTCGTATCATCACCCATGAAGACAGAACAGTTGCCAGGGTGGAAATACCATTTAACGACAATTATGTGTCGTTTCGAAGTGCCGAACTAGCAGAAATATAATTCTTTTTTGACCAAATCATTTCGACTGTAATTGTATCGACCTAGTGTCCGCCCTTTTCGAAACTGGTGGACATGGAATTAAAAGGTGCAAACATTCTCGTCACCGGATCTGCCGGTGGACTCGGAAAGGCAATGGCATACCGTTTAGGTAAATCAGGAGCCAATATCATTCTCTCAGACATCCAAAAAGACAAATTGGACGAAACCGTTTCTCTCTTTCAAAAAGAAGGAATCAAAACAACGGGAATCGTTACCAATGTTGCTAAAGAAGAAGATAGTGTCCGACTCATTGAAGAAGCAGCAGCATTTCAAGGAAGCCTTGATGTCGCAATCCTCAATGCAGGGATCTTACGTGATGGCCTTCTCATCCGCGTGGACAAAGAAACAGGTAAGGTCAAAGGTAAAATGGGCATCGACCAATGGCAGTCAGTCATTGATGTCAATTTAACGGGAGTGTTCTTAACTGGTAGAGAAGCAGCTGCTAAAATGGTAGAACAAAAAAAAGGTGTCATCATCCCTATCGCCTCCATCGCGATGCATGGTAATTCTGGACAAACAAATTACAGTGCAGCAAAAGCAGGTGTTGCAGCCATGACAGTAACTTGGTCCAAAGAACTTGCTAAGTTCGGAATCAGAGTGGCAGGTATTGCCCCTGGATTTATTGGAACTGAAATGGTATTAAAAGACATGAACCCAGAAGCATTGGAAAAATGGAAATCGATTATCCCAGTCGGAAGGCTTGGAGAACCAGATGAGATTGCGTCCACTGCTGAGTTTATCATTATGAACGATCTTGTTACAGGTGTGGTTTTGGAAATCTCTGGTGGTGTCCGAATCTAACTTCGATTAATCCTTTTTTGCCTTCTTTTCGTACAAAGGAGGCAAAAGGATTTGTATCCATATTTTGTCATTTTTTTAACAAACGATAAAAATTTCGTAGGTAATTTGGGTATCTTTTCGTCATAAGGATATAACGGAATCCTTACCGATGAAAATAAAAACAGAACTATCGAAACAACAATTGGAACAAGCGATTAAAGGAATTCAAGGGATAGCCCACCCGATTCGTTTGCTCATCCTTTATACTTTGGCAAAAGAAGAAAAAACAGTAGGTCAACTCGTGGAATTACTTGGAACGAGCCAATCAGCTGCCTCTCAACACTTAAGCAAAATGAAAAACAATGGAATCTTGGAATCACGAAAGTCTTCGAACCAAGTGTTCTATCGTTTGAAAGATGCTAAGTTCAAAGATCTAATCCAAACAATCGTAAAAGTGTATAAAAAGTAAGCATTACTTCGCTTCTAATGATAAGAAGCGAACGTATTCCTTTATGGAATCCTGGAGGTTTGTAAAACCAAAAGGATATCCGGCTTTCGTTAACTTTTCCATATCAGCGCAGGTATAATATTGGTATTTGCCTTTTAATGACTCTGGCATTTCCACATATTCAATGTTTATCGGCGCATTCATGGCATTAAATAGAGCAGAAGCCAAGTCATTCCAAGTTTCTGCCTTCCCTCGCCCAACATTGTACAATCCGTATTTTCGTTCACTGAGTAAATAGATGCTAATTTTACTCGCATCCTTCACATACAAAAAATCACGTTTTTGTTCCCCATCTTTGTATTCTGGTTTGTAGGATTTAAATAGTTTAAGTTTGCCTGTGTCTCGAATTTGTTCATACCCTTTAAGAACTAAACTTCGCATATCTCCTTTGTGGGCTTCGCCATAACCAAACACATTAAAGTATTTGAGTCCAATGAGTTTGTCTTCGATCTTTGTTTTTTTTGCATACAAATCAAAAAGGTGTTTTGAATAACCATACATATTGAGGGGTTTTAAAGATTCGATAGGGGCTTTGTCATCATACCCAAACTCACCTTCCCCATAAGTTGCCGCACTCGATGCGTATAAAAAAGGGATGTCTTTGGCAATTGCAAACTGAGCTAACTTCTTCGTATAATGGAAGTTATTCTGAATTAGATAGGTTGCATCTTTTTCAGTTGTGGCAGAACAAGCACCTAAGTGGTAAATTTCGGATATCTCAGACAGAAGGGGATGGCCTGCATCCAAAAATCTTTCAAACTGATCCTTCTCATAATAATCTGTAAAAAAATTCCTTTGGAGATTTTTCCATTTGTCAGTTGTACCCAGATGGTCCACAACCAAAATGTCGGTGTTTCCATTATGGTTTAAGTCTTCAATGATTTGTGAGCCAATGAGACCCGCACCGCCAGTGACTAAAGTAAGTTTTTTTGCCATTTCTCTGATGATTCTTTTTTCCTAAGAGATTCCATCTATCAACTTTTCTCCCTGATTTAGGAAAAGAGTTTTTGAAAGTTTCCGAATTCGCCTTACCCCAATCACAAGGAATCGATCCATTTGCCAAATCGTTCTTCCACTTGTTTGACTGTTTCTGGTAAGGGAGTGAGAACTTCTGGGATCCAAGGTTTCATTCGGCAATCAAATACGATGGGAACTTGGTAGGATATATGGTTACGAATGGTTTCTGTCCTCGCATAGACATCTGAGGCAGGTTCCATCCTTGTAAACATAGTCCAAATAAAATCAGAATCTGATTTCACAGCATCTTCCGAGTCGTCCACAAGAAATACATACGAAAACTTTCCTAAATCTTCAGAGAGTAGTGTTTCCGCCAAACGATCATTTGGTTTAAATTCCGAACCTTTGACAACAAGAACACCTGGTAAAAACACTTTTGGATTTTGGAAACGTTTGTCTTTAAAATTTCCATTAAATTCTTTAGGAAGATTTGTATTGATGATGGGTTTGTTTGGATCGGTAATTCCCATCCAAAGAAGTTTACTCCCTTTGTTCACTGTTCCACTCGTATAATCCAGTGTGTCTTGGCTGATATTACTAAAGATAAAAAAATCGGTCCTTGGATCACTTCGTTCTGTGATGACTCGGAATGTTTCTGAAAAGTTTTTAAGATTCACCTTCTCGTTTGTTACAAGTAAACATTTTGTGAGTGACAATTGCCCTTCTCCCAAAATACGAAGAGCTCCCATAAAGGCTTCTCGGAAATAACGTTCTTTGACAATGGCCGCAGCAAGAGAATGAACACCTGATTCCTCATAGGCCCAAACACCGAGAACTTGGGGCATCACAAGGGGAAACATTGGTGATAATAGGTCTTGTAAGAATTCAGCAATGTAATGGTCTTCCTGCGGAGGTCTTCCAACAACCGTTGCTGCCCAAATGGCATCTTTTCTATGCAGGATATGAGAGAGGTCTAAGTAAGGATAATCGTGTAACAACGAGTAGTATCCATAATGGTCTCCAAACGGACCTTCGGGTCTTCGTAGTTTCGGTGGGATGGATCCAATCAGCGCAAAATCGGCATCTGCCACTATGGGATAAGGTGAAACGGATTTATCTTTTTTCATGCGGAGTTTTTCTCCCATGAGAAAGGAAGCAAATACAAGTTCTGGAATTTCTTCTGGTAGTGGTGCGACTGCAGCAATGGTGAGCGCAGGAGGCCCACCGATGTACACATGTGCAGGAAGGGATTTGTTTTCCTTCTCAGCCTCGTAATAATGAAACCCACCTCCTCTGTGGATTTGGATGTGCATCCCAACCGTCTTTTCACCAAACAGTTGCACACGATACATCCCCAAATTACCATTCCCAGAACTGGGATGTTGGGTATAAACGAGTGGTAAGGTGACAAAGGGACCACCATCTTTTGGCCATGACACAAGTCCTGGAAGATCTTCCACGCTTGTGACACTGCCATCAAAAATGGGTGCTCGCCTGACTTGTTTTAAGCCCACCTGAAACGGCAAAAGGCCGAGGGAACGTTCCTTCCAAAGTTTGGAAAACCGCGGTGGAAAAATTTCTTTCGCAAGTTTGGCAAGTCTTGCGATCGTTTGTACGGGTTTTTCACCAAAGGCCAAATGGATTCGTTTTTCAGAACCATACAGATTGGTAGCCACAGGAAACTTGGTTCCCTTTACATTCGTAAAGAGCAAAGCAGGTCCCTTTTTCGCGACCACTCGCCTTTGGATTTCAGCCAATTCTAAATTAGGGTCAACCAACTCGGAAATGACCCGGAGCTCTCCCTCTTTTTGTAAAAGTTTTACAAAATCATTCGTAGATCGTAGTGATGCCATAAAAAGGAATAGACGGCTCCTTGTTTTCTTAGACGCTTAAGGGCATAAATTCTATGTCCCAAGAACCAAATACTTCACAACCTATCATTACCGATATCAAAAGAATCGCAGTTTGCGGTGGATCGCTAGGAAGAGAACGACGCTCCTATGTGCGTGGTCAGGTAGTCGACGTAGGGATTACCGATTTAATGAAGGCAGATGGCCTTTGGGACCTTGTGACAGGGTTATTTAAGGGGGATGAAACGAAAATCACTCCCTTTCTCGATTTTTCCCTCGCCCCAGTTCGCAAACCAGTTTTAAAATTAGAAGTCCATGATGCGACAGGCAAACTCATTTACACTTCTGGTAAAATCAAAGCAGATGAAGATGGTTTTTTTTCCTGTGAGATCCGAGACAAACTGCCTGTAGGATTCCATGATTTCCAAGTGATTTTAGAAGGTTTGGATAGCTTTCGACAGTATTCCAAGGACCTTGCCCATTTAAATGCTACCGAAAATTCCATTTTGGGAAGAACAACTATCGTTGGAAAAGGGAAACTGCGAATCATCGCAGAAGATTACCAAGGCATTGTTGTCACATCAGACATTGACCAAACATATCTTGCGACGGACATTCACTCTGGAAAAGGAAAATTCTCGGCATTATTCGAGACACCTAACCAAAAACAGGCGCTTCCTGGAATGCCCGAATTGTACAGAGAACTTAGAATGAACTTAGAGAATGCTCCTCTTGCCTTTATTTCCGCAAGCCCCCATTTTTTTCGAAGGACCATGCTTGCCACAATTGCAAAAGACAACATTCACATTGAATCTTTGCATTTAAAATATCTGGAAGGAACAATCAAAGGTGTATTTGATAAAGTCATTGATACAATCTTCAATCCCCTTGAATTTTTCCAAAATGGATTCAAACCAGCTTGGTCACGAACGAAAAAATTCCTGGGTGCTTCTTACCAAAGCCTATTCGACCAAATGTCCTATAAACTATCCATTCTTCTGTATGATCGAATTTATTTACCTACAAATTCTAAGGAGATCCTTCTCGGAGATAATACAGAATCTGATTATATGATCTTCACACTCTACCAATTGATTTGTATGGGAAAATTAAGTGGAGACGAATTAGAAGAATATTTATACCAATTGAATTTTTTAGGAAGAGATGCCATCACGAGAGACGCATCAAAAAAAATCAGATTGTATGCAGAAGAAATCCTTCGTATCCACGGCCCAAAAAACCCAGTAACTCTTACTCTCATCAATCGCACAAGTCATGGTCCAAGTGAGTTGGATATGATCCAAAAAGTGAAAGATGCCCTACCAAAAGGTATTTTCGAAACAGAATTTTCGAAGAGACCTCCCTTTTACGGAACAGAAGGTGCAATGGGAATGGCCATCCTTTTAGAAAATCATGGTTATTTAGATCCCAACCAAATTTTAACCATCATCGCTGGAATGATTGGAAAAGTTTTGGAAGGAAAACTTGTAGATGAAACCTTTATTCTAAAACAACTCGATGAATTAACACTTCCCAAAGAAGCCGAAGGAACAAGAGCCAAAATCAAAGAGAATTTAAAATCTGCGTTTTTAAACTAGTTCAAAAACGCAAAAAAAAAAGAACAAACTCATTGGTTCTGAAACCGACTGATGTAGTGATAAAAGAAAATTTGTCTATACTTTAGAAGCGAGTATCCATTGAGTAAGATCGGAATGATGAGTAATACCCAAAGGCTAATCTCTGCATAATTTGTAAAGGGAATGAAAGAAACGACTATCATCTGCTTTACAATCAAATAAGGCAAAAACGATAAAATCGAAAGTAAAATAGAAACTAATCTTTTTTCTTTATCATTCCCTATAATGTAGTAAAAACTATTTTTAGAAATGTCAAATCTAGGTTGGGTCCACTCGCGTATTTTTAAAAACGGTTTTTCGATCAATAGATAACTGAGAAGTGCAATCACAGCTGAAAGAACCAAACTAATGAATGATGCTTTCAATAAATGGTTCAATCCATTATAATCCCTACCCTTAGGATTTAAGATGGCCAACATAACAGCAGTATTGACCAACATGTGAACTAAATAAATTCCATAACTTAACTTGCCAATAAATACTAAAATTGGATTTGCCAAAAACCAAGCGATACCTGAAAAAAATCCACCCACTGCTCCGTATACAATGACAAACGCAAAAAAAGAATAAAAACTTATCCGAAAGACCGTGAAATATAACTTTGCATCTTCATAATGTAGGGTACAAACATAGCAAAAGATAAAAAAGAGAATCGAAAATACCAAATAAAAACTCAATTTAGAATTTGGTAATTGTTTTGATATTTTACCAGACCTCCAAAGCTCCATTAGTAAAATTCCATATACGAATGGCTCAAAATGAGTATGAATCGGATGGAAAAGAGTTTTGACATATCCATCAAATTCTAACATGGGAACATTTAGGTGATAATAATAACGAATGAGAATGGGAACATTCAGTAATACGATTAAAAAGACGAGCTTTTGAACTGTGTTTGATAAGATTTTAGTATAGAACAAAAATACAAATGGCATAGCCAAATAGAATTGTTCCTCCATTGATAACGACCATCCATGAACCATGATCCGCTTTGGAAAATAATTGGAGATGTATGCAAAATCAGTCCACCAATACGAAAGTTTTAATTTTAAATCGATTAAACTGTCTGAGATTCCATCAGAACCTGGCATCATTTGGCTTTTTTTCAATACTCCAGCCATGATTAAAATGGTAATTGAAAGAATCACATAAAATGCGGGGAAGATACGAAGAGATCGTTTCAAAACAAAGTTCTTCCAACTAACCCCAAAACTAGATCTTTCCAATTCACGAGAAAAGGATGTGGAAACCAAAAAGGCACTGATCACAAAAAACAAACTCATTAAAAATTCAACATTTTGCGCATTTGGTAGATACTGAGCAAACTGTATTGGAAAAAAATCGATAGAAAAAGCAAAACAATGGAATAAGATAACTAAGTAACAACTTAACGCACGGATTCCGTACAGTTCGTTAATTTCCTTGTTATTTTTCCTAAAAATTTCAATAAAATATTCTTTCATATTGTTAGTATCTGGGGAAACTTTGCCTTGGATTCAATAGAAATCAATCGATAAATACAATATTGATTCAACTTATAAATCGTATAAAAAGGCAAATAACACAAATGGTGATTCTCCCAAAAGCGAAACAATTACAATTAGGATTAAAATGGTTTTTGCTTTTCATTGTAGTTGTTGTGTCCATACAGTACACTTCTCCCCAAAACTCTTACTTCCAAGATAGCCATGATAAATTGATCCAAACATATTCTTTATATTTCAATCACTTTCAATCGGACCAATTGTATTACCCAGGTTACGAGTTTGATCCTAACTTAAACTATTTTCATTTAGTAGATAACTTATATATCAAATGCAAAGATAGAATTGTCAGTGCATTTCCGATACAATTTGCAGCAATGATGGCGCCAGTTTTGTACATTCTACCCTTATCGTATCTTGTATATAGTTCTCTATTTTTTCTTTTTTTAGGTTTTTGGATTCTCAGACGGTATTATAAATTTTCATTTCCCTTACTTTGGGTTGGTTACTTTGGAACATATTTGTGGCCATTGAGTTGGGAATATTCAGAGATGCCGGCAGTTTTTGCCTTCTCTTTACTTGGTCTCTTACCAATTCTTCGTAATCAAAAATCGATTTTCATACAAACTGTTGCAGGTTTGTCGCTCTCTTGGGTGATTATGGTTCGCCTAGATACCCTTCCATTTTTTTCCCTTTTATTCTTCTTTACTTTCCTCTTTTTATGGAAAGATCATTCCTTCCTATCGATTCTTTCAAAAATTGTTTCGCTTAAGGTATATTTGCTTGTTTGTTTATTAGGAATCATCCTACAATTTATATTGAATGAAATTTTATACGATCACTTCTTTGGGACTCGATTTTTAGCAAATTTATCTGGATTCCAAGTAAGTTTTACACAAAGACTCGAATGGTTTCAAAGTTTGAATTTTTATGCAGATAAAAAAGTTGGTTTTTTTGCTTACCTTCCATTGACTTTTCCATTGATTGTTTATTACGGAAAACAATTTAAGACAGTATCAAATTTAAAAAAATCACTCTTACTCTCTCTAACATTTACATTACTTGTAATACCTTTTATAGCACCTAACGATGGATTCAATAATTGGGGACCGAGATTTTATACCGTTTTAATTTTACCTTATTTATTATTACTAAAACCAATCTATATTAAAATTTTAAAATCCAAAAATTGGATACTTCGAATCACTCTCCTTCTACTCATCACCTATTCTGTTTTCTTAGGAATTCTTGGTGCAAAAATTCAAAAATCAAAAACAAGTTTAGTTAAAAATTTCCGTGTTATCACCAAGGAATTAAACCCTGATATCATCGTGTTTACTGATTATCTAAATTTATATTCCATCGGAAGTGACTATACAAAACATATTAGCTTAGTGTCTTATTCTACTGAAAAAAATGAGCAGTTGATCAAAATTTTATCTGAGAAAATGAGGGGTAAAAAAATTATTTTTGTGGATTGGCACCCACTCATTCTAACACAAGAAACAAGAAATGTAATGAATGCTGAAAAAGCAAAAGGAGGATATCCAATTTCTCACTGGGATTTGAATCGACTAGAGTCGAGTTTGAAAAAAAATACTTCAAATTTTCAAATCATTGATAAACAAGTGTACCGAATTTGGTCAGGAACTATCAAAGGAGCAAATTAAATGAATTTTCATTTGTCAAAAAAAGATAAAATCATCTTAGCTATTTTTTTTGTTTTTTTCCTTGGATTACAATCTTACCTTTCTGCAACGAATAGTTTTATTTCGGATTCCTTAGCAAAAGCATTCCAAATCAATAGCATCCAAAATGGAAACGAATCCACTACATACCCCGCAAGCTCCCTAGACCCAGATCAAAAATTACATCCAGTTACTTTTATCATCCAAAACCAACATAATCTGAAGTCAGTCTTTTCAGCGTCATTTGCATTTTTATATGCAAAACTTTTCTTCTTTCTAACTGTCAAGCAGATGATTTATATGAATGTACTATTTCTCCTGTTAAGTGTTCTTTGCTTAAAAGGATTCGGGAAAGTTGATATCAATATTTCAATTTTGGTTATTACAACTTCAGTAGTACTCTGCCAAGTCATTGATTTATCGGAAGTTCCATTCACCCTTTTCCTTGTCTGTTTTGTATATTCACTCTGGACAATGGCAATCGAAAATCAAAACACAAATTTACTGATAGTAAGTGTATGTTTTTCTGTTTTATTCAGTTTATTCCGATTGGAACTCTTAATTTTTTCCGGATTACTCTTTGTACTTTCTTCACTTCGATTAATTACACTTAAAAAAAGAAAAGAAATTGTATTCTTAACAATCGCCTTTCTCATCCCAGTATCATTTTTTTTTCTATGGAATGATACTGAATACGGTCATCCATTGGGAATTCGATACCTATTCAATTATACAGAAGAACATTACTTTGCAAAAAACAATCGACTATTAAATTTACAGAAGATTTTACTAACTGGTTTTTCCGACCAAGGATTCAAATTCGGTTTTTTTCTCATTTCTCCTTATTTTCTTTATCCGTTCTATCGTTTCAGAGATTCTTTGTATTCCATTAGAAATCAAAATCCTATCCATTACCACTTAACTCTATTTATACTGTATCCGATTCTTGTAGGATTAAGCGCACCAAATGATGGTATCACGATTTCAGCTAGATATGTATTATTTGCAGTTGTTCCGATGATTTTTATCATCTCTCATTTTTGGACCGAACTACAAAACGATAAAGTATTTAAAATACTCATCATCATTTCCATTTTAGTCAATTTGATCATACTCCGAATTTTGAAAGAAAGTTTCAAAATGATCAAAAAAACAAATCAAATCTATGAAAGTTTGAATGCAGATTTATGGATTTTTTATGATACGAATATTTCAAGTACAGCAGGCATCCATCTATTAAAACAACCAGCAATTTCTTTCAGAAATTTTACGAACGAAACAAAATTTAATTCGTTAGTTAGTTTAATACAATCTCAAAAATTGAAAAAAATATATGTATTTGATTTTTCAAAAAATGTTCCCAATGCATATATGAATGTCAAAAGGAAAATGGAGCTGAGTAGTGATGAATTTCAAAAACTACTTCAAACCAAAAAATATTCCTGCAAACAATATGCAGAATTAAAATTCATTGGTTATCGAGAATGCAATTATTCTCCATAATTTTTTTTACTTTTGAAAACGTTTGGAGTCTGGTATACCTTTTACAAATTCGACAACATAAAGAGGTCTGTTTTTAGATTCCTCAAAAATTCTAGCAATGTATTCTCCAAGGATTCCTATGGAAATTAAAATTGAACCACCGATTAAACATATCAAAGTGACGATTGTAGCCCAACCTGGGTTGTATACAATCGGCATCTCCAAAATGAAATGTTGGAATGCGCGAAAAAGTGCATAAGCGCCTACAAAAAATCCCACAAATGCAACGATGATTCCTAAAGCCAAACTAAATCGTAAAGGTAGAGGTGAAAATGAAACTGCTGCATTCATTGCTAACTTTAACATTTTTTGCAAAGGGTATTTTGTTTCCCCTGCAACTCTTGCATCACGTTTATAAAATACCGGAATTTGCGGAAATCCTATCCATGCATTCATACCACGCAAAAAACGATGGTTTTCTCTTAGTCCATTTAAAGCATCCAAACATCGGCGTGAAATCAATCTAAAATCACCTGAATCCAATGGTAAATCCTTGTGAACTAAAACTTTCATTAAACGATAAAATGCCCATGCAGTTATCTTTTTAAACCATGACTCACCCGTACGGGCAATTCGTTGTCCATAAACAACATCATATCCTTCTCGATACCGCTCCAACATTTCAAAAATTACTTCAGGAGGATCTTGCAAATCAGCATCCATGATGACAACTGCTTCCCCACTCGCATAATCCATGCCCGCTGTAACAGCAATTTGATGACCAAAATTTCTAGATAAACTTATGATTTTAACTCGTTTGTCTTCTTTTGACCAATTTACTAATTCAAAAATAGTGTTATCGATGCTTCCATCATTCACAAGTATCAACTCGATTTTTGTCGGCAACTTCACTAAAAAATTAGTTAATCTTTCTTTTAAATGCGGAAGCACTGATTCCTCGTTATAACATGGAATCACAATGGACAAAACTTTTGGGTTACTTCGTTTTTCTAAAAAATATTTCATAATTAATTATAGAGACTCTTCTTCTTACTGAATTTTAATCGGATGCACTAATTTTTCTTTTAATCTTAAAAACGGTAACTCAATGATTAAGTAAACGATCCATGAAGTCAAAAATGTAAAAAATATTACATAAATAAAAGCATATACAGCAGATAACATATTTTGATTCTTCAATAAAATTGGAGTCACTTTTGTAGCAACAATTGGAATCACTATAATATGCCATAGGTACGCAGTGTAACCCAATCGAGCAAAAGGCCTAAAAAAACTCCAACTAAAGAAACTGGTAATTGGCTTGATAAAGAAAGAAAAATACATAAGAATCCCAAATCCTATAGAAACAAGTGTTGGACGAAACACAATGGCAAATGCACTCGATGAATCAACTTGATGCATCCAAATCATTAGAAAAAAACTGAATCCTAATAGTAAGCCAGACCAAAATTGTTTATAACTTACACGCAATGTATTCCAAGGGAATAAGTGGTACATCTCATATACTAACATTCCAAATAAAATGGAATCAAATCTACAATAGAGCTGATAAACAGCATCTAAATTGGCGATGGGATAGGAGATGGAATATCGATTGAACAAAGCAATGGAAAAACCTAGAATATAAATTGAAAGACGAGAAATCAAATTGATTCGAAAGAAGAATAATACACAGAAAAAGGGTAATACCAAATAAAAATGTTCTTCGATAGATAACGACCATCCACCATCATAAACTACAGGAACTCTCAATATGTCTGTTAAATACAATGCATCAACCCAAACATTGGACAAACCAACTCGGATACTCTCAAACATTGCGATTGCTGCTGGGTCCTTGATCGAGTGAATATCAAACTTTGATAACTGAAATCTCTTGAAGGAATATAATACAAATAAAGCAAAGTAATACGCAGGAAATATCCGCAAACTCCTTTTTACAAAAAAGTCTTTTATATTAATTTTGCCATTCTTATCAAATTCCCTTCGTAACCCCCCATAGATCAAAAAACCGCTTAACAGAAAAAAGAAATCAACTCCAGAAGAGAGAGCACCTAAAAATAAATTAACAAATTCATACTCACTGTGAACAATCTGCTTCACTGTAACCCAAACATGATAAATTACGACAGAAAGAATTGAAATAGCTCTGATTCCATTTAAATTTTCATGTTCAAAAGACTTTTTTTCGAATACTGAAGTAATGTATCGAAATTTCTGTTTATTCACTTCTCAGATACTCCTTAACTACCATTCCATAAAAAGTATTTTCTTTTACAAACTTCCAGCCATTCTCTTCTTGAAAACTTTTCCCATTTCCGTCTAAAAAACGATACACAACACAAAGTTTTTTTTGTTCTATCGTTGTCTCCTCTCCCAATAACTTAGGTTCAAATTTTTGGTCAGAATTCCAATTTAGATAGAGTTTGATGTATTCAGGCGTTGCGTTTGAAAATACATACTTACCCTCACATTGTCTTGAAATGAATTGAGTTGTTGAACGCCAATCTTCTTTAAACACAATATAAAAATTCTTCTTAAAATCAATAAAAGAGAAAATTGTTAATAGAATCAAAGAAACAATAAGAATATTACTTCTTTTATTTTCAGAAAGTTTTTCGGAAACAAACATATACACAAGCGGTAAAGTTACGATCCAATTTCGATTCGTGACTATCGGTTTATAAAATGAAAAGAAACTTGTAACAATAATTATGAAAAATGATACCAACAAGTATAACTCTGATAAACGAAGCGAGTAAAAGCCACCCTTCCCCAATATTTTTTTTGCCAATCGATATATGAGAATTAAAAATAGGAGAACAGGGACAATAACAGTTAAAAATAGAAACTTTTTCGAAGTATAAAAAAATAAAGAATAGTAACTCAAATATAAAACCAAATTAGGCGGGTCTATCCAACCTGCAGTTGCGATTTTATCCCCACTAAGTAATTGGAAAATAAACGGCAAATACGCTACAAAAGTCACAAGTCCTAATAAAAAAATCCAATAACTTCGATTATCTTTTAGAATATAAAAATAAATCCAAAATAGAAAGTAAAGTGAACCTACAAAAATAAATCCAAATAAATGAACATAGGAAATACAAATCGATAAAATTGCTAATAAAACATAGCGTTTCTTATTTTGAAGGTTAGATAAAAATGAATCAAAAAGAACAATAATGGAAGAAGATAAACACAAAAGGAGTGAATAAGATCGTACTTCCTGCGCATAGTATATGGCACCTGGAGAAAATGAGAATAAAAATAGAAAGAGAAATCTTCTTTTTTTCTCCCAACCCCTTGTTAAAAATAATAACAATAATAAGTTTAGTATAGAAATGATGACAGGGAAAAATTTGATATAAATCTCATTCCCAGTTGGATTGATGTGAATCCAAATGGATAATAAAATTTGAAACAATGGAGGATGAGGGTCACTAGCTAAGTAATCCCAGAATAGATGCCAATTTTCAAGAGAGGAAGCGTAGACAGAATAAAGTTCGTCAGTCCATAAACTCTGTCTATCCAACTTATAGAATCTAAAAAAAATTCCGATTGCCAGAGAAATAAAAATACCAATCTCAAATTTGAATTTTTTGATTCCTTCCCTATTGATCTTCATTTCATTTTCCATAACATCAATCTAAAACCCGCAATCTTTTCATCTCTTTGTTTTTCATAATACTTGGATTTGATTTCAAACTTAGTATTAATCCATTCTTTATAAAAATCCTCAGTTACATTATCATCTTTAGGAGGTACAAAATCATAAACAAAAACTTGGAATTGGGAAACTTTTTGTTCTTTCAGTTTCTCTTCCATCATCTCAAATTTCATTTGATGATTCACAATCCAATGCGGTTTTTTCAAAAAGGAATCAGAAATTAAAAGTAGATCAAATGTACTCAAATGTAAAACGGGTGCTTCTGGAAATTCTTCTAGTTTTGATTGGTAAATATCATGGTATTTTTTTATATAATCCAAATTCCTGATATTTTTCCTTACATGGTAAATACCTAGAAAAATCTGAAGTAATACTAAAAAAACTAAAATTCGTCTCTTTGATACTTCCTTTTCTGATTCGATCGTTATACAAACGAATATCGTGATTAAAAGATAGGTAAATTCAGTAAAACGCATTCCTGCATAAAGCCCTCCAGAAGAGTAAGGACTCAGTAATACTATACAAACGAAGGATAAAACAGTTATGGTATAAACTTTCTTTTGAATCATCGATAAATTTATTTTGAAAGCCGAATAGAGGAAAAAAAGAATACTAGGAAAACAATAAAATAGAAATCCAACCCGGTTTTCATTTCCTACAAAAAATTCTTTTACTAAATGGAATCGTTCCGTAAAATTTAGTCTTGTAAAATCAATTAAACTAACTTTACTTCTGACTCCAAATATCTCACCAAACTGTGTTTCATTATAATATGCAAGAAGGCAAATTGAAGAAAACAACCCGAGAAATAAAAAGAAATATTTCCTAACAAAAACTAAAAAATTAGTTCTATTAAAATAAAGAAAAACGAGTCCTGTTATCCCAATATAGATGATCGATTCCGACCTCAAAAATATTGAAATACCACCGATAAAACCGAATATAACCATTAGGTAATTCGGTAGGCTTTTATTGAAATCAATGGCAAGTATTGTAAAAAACCAAATACTTAAAAAAAGGTGAGCAGGAACACTTTCAGAAAATTCGAATGCACTTGTGATTCCATAACCTACTAGAAAAAAAACGCCACAGAATAGAGCGTATTCTAATGTTTTTAAATTAAGAATAAATCTTAATGAAAAAATTAAAATAAAACAAACTACCAAATACAATAAGAGTATTAGCAAATTGAAAAATTGATATTTGATAGGGAGAAGCGAAAAAAATTGAGAGAAAAAACTTGGATATTGAAATACACAAGTTCTATTCCCTGCTTCGTTTGTTGAATAAAATGCCCAAGGATACCTAAAAGGATAAAATTCAAATTGTGTATCAAAAGAATTATCCAATACAAAACAGGAGTGCGAATTTATACCATGATTTTTATATTCAATTGTTTGATAAAGTTTGATTTGAGAATCTGATTGAATGAGAGGACTTACACCCTTATCCCAACTAATTCTTTTATAAATCAATATTCCGGAAAAACAAATTAATAAGAATACAAGAACTTCCTTCCTCAAAAAGAAATTCTCAATTGTATCGATGAATGTGTAAAAAACTTTCAATGTTTTTTCTCCAATAGAAATCCTTGGAAATGGGCAATCTTGTATTCAGATTGAATCGAATATTCTTTTGGTTTTAATTGAAAGTTAATATCGAACTTTTCCTGCCATATATTCTTTGGAAATTCATCTTTCACCAATCGATTACCTTCCCACTGTAAATACAAAATCTTCAAAGGTCTATTTTTTAAAGTTTCTTCTACTCTCAACCAATCTTCATTTGAGAAAATGGCTATTTGAGGATATGTAACGTAACTTTCACCCATGAGATAAGATAATGATAATCCTCGATGTACAATCAAATCAGGATGTATATTTTGGATTTCGGACATTATTTCCTTGTATACTTTGGATGATGATGTCCATTGTTTGATCGCTCTCGTATCCGATTTATAGGAAAAATACAAACAAGGAAGAAGGATTAAAATTAGTAGAAATTTTGGTTTTAATTTCCAGATAAAAGGGAAAGTAGCAATAAGTAACAAATAGATTCCACTTTCATAATACCTCATTCCAAATATATCAACTCCTGCCCGATATGGCGAAAGAATTGGTAAAATCAAAATAAAAACTAAACCTGATATTAGAAAAGGACTCAGTTCGTTTCGTTTCCTTTGCCAAATGAGAATAGATGAAAGAAAAAGAATTGGATAACCTTTGAAAATTCCAATTTTAAAATCATTCCCCCAAAGATCTGCAATCCATTCACCTAAATAATTACGTTGTAATTCATTTGAACCCAAATCATTTACCGTGTTTAACCCTCTCATCCCAAGAATATGTCCATATACATGATTGTTATATGTAAAATAGAATGATTGAAGAAGAAATGCTAACAGGATGTAAGGAATTAATCGTTTTAATAATAGAATCTTTGATTCAGAAAGTAAAAATGCCGTAGCTAAAAATAAAACCAATGCTATGGAAGATTCAGGTCTTAATTGAAAATTTAATACAATGCTTAATGATAATAATAATCCCAAATAATACTTAGGTGTACGTGCAAAACTTACATATGAATAGATCGCTAATAATAAGAAAAAATTTGTTAGTGTTAATTCAGAATAGTCCAACGAAGATAAAAAAACAGGAGAAAAAACCTGAATGAATATTGTTGTGATTAAAATATAAGTTGGCCTATTTTCAAATAATTGTAATATTCTATCCAAGATTAAAAAATTTAACAAAAATATTAAAATCGGAAAATAAGTAATAAATTTTTGATCAAATACAATTAGGAAAATTTTTTGAACCCAAACAAATAAGGATGGATATTGGAAGACACAATCACCGTTTTTTAGGAAAAAAGCCCAAGGATACCCAATCGGTATCTGCTCTTTCTTAAAACCGATTTCGCTGGCTGGGAAAAAACATGCTTCTACAGAACCACCTTGAATGGCATGAACCACTTGGTAATATTTTATCTGTGGATCACTCGAAATAAAAATATGACCTTCATTCCACTTCCAACGATAAAAAATTGGAACTAGAAGAATGAGAAAGTATATGAATCCACGGTAATAAAAATTCACTGTTACTCTCTCTTTATGATATGAGCTGTGACAGCTTGTAATCCGAAAATTAAGAGTGTAAGACTTAAGTTTGTTGTAACGATAAATTCGCGTTCAAAATGGATAAATGCGTAATCAGATTTCTGCCATTGCAAAAAAAGCCAAACAAGTGTAATACTGATTACACCCAAACCTGAGATCAGAACAAAAAACAATCTATCTTCTTCTAAGTTTAAAATTAATTGGTATATCTTGCTGATTCTTGGTTGTTTCGTAGCAATGAGAAGACCTGTCCCCCATAAACTCAATCCTAAAATTGTTAAAAACGAAAAGAAAACCATTGAATGTATTCCGTACAAATTCATTCCAACAATTCTCACAACTTTCCCAACAAAAAAGCCAATCAGAAGTTGGATCCAAAAAAATAGGAAAAAGGTAAGACCTATTCTTTCAAATAGATGAGGCCCATAAAACAATATTCTAAGCAAATGACGCATTCCATCTCGCCAAGTTTTCAAATGAGGAATGCGACCTTCCTTATCGGGATAAAGAGAAACTGGAACATGTTCCATCTTTGCATCATGAATTAATGCTTTTATCAATAATTCGGAAGCAAATTCCATACCTTTACTTTTTATGTCCCAAGTTAAATATTTATCTTTTTTAAAACATCGAAATCCCGAATTACTATCTCGGATTTTATTCTTCTTAGCGTATAGAAGATTGATAATCCAATTAATGACAGGTGTACCTAAATAACGATGCAAAAATGGCATTGCTCCCTTATGGATGGTACCATCCAATCTAGAACCAATCACCATGTCAAAATCACCACTCACTAATTTCGATACGAGTTTCGGCGCTTCTAAAAAATCATATGTGTCATCTGCGTCTGCAAAAACAATAATGTCACCTTTTGCATTTCTAATGCCTGAATCCAAAGCAGATCCATAACCTCTGTCCTTTGCAGGTGCCACTCGAGCACCAAAATCTTTAGCAATTTTAATTGAACGATCAGTACTCCCATTATCAGAAACTAAAATTTCAATTTCATATAGTTTCGAATAATCTTTCTTAACTCTGATTAGTTTTTCTAATACATAAGGTAGAGTTTTTTCTTCATTTAGACATGGGATGACAAAACTTACTTTTGGCTTATTCATAATTGCTCTCGTTGGTAAATCCCAAAAGGATCATAAAGATTTAAAAAATACTGGAATAATGGATTGAGTTCCGGAAAATATTTTTGCCTAGACTGAAACTGAATTAACTTAGAGTAACAAATTGCAGGATAATTGTGTAACTCAAAACAGTAATTTAGGTGTTTTAAATTTGATTCTAAATCATCCTTGGCAGCCAAATTGTAAAAGAAGAATTTGTTACCCAAGAAAAAATAATCAGAAAGGGAAAATTCTGGCATAGACTGATTGAATTTTGAAACACTATCTTTTCTTGTTAAATAAAATTCAAAATTATGCGGAATCACTTTTCTTGCAAATTTTAAAGTAAAATGATCTACATATGAAAACCGGAAGGAAACAATCATCAAAAAAATCGCTATAATAATATATGAAAATTGTTTTGCTGATATATCACTCTGTTTTTCAATCAAACCTTCTTGATTTTTCAGAACTAATATTGCTGAAATTCCAACTAACACAAATAAATTGGAAATTTCCAAACTATTAAAATCATACAATTCGTGAAGCATCCAAACAAATAACACCAGTGAAACCAATTGATTTTTCTTAACTACACTGGCCAAATTGATTCGCTTTTGGTTTAAACAGTAAGACAAAATACTAAACAAAAAAACCAAACCTAGAATTCCGAAGGAACCAAAAAATTGAACATATAAATTGTGAGCAAGAGGGAAACTATCAAAATTAACAATATAATCTTTGATATAGTGTAATGACTCATTTTTTATATTAAAAGCAGAATCAAATGGAATTTTATTCTCTGGGTATAATCCAAATCCGAAAATCGGATTTTCTTGCAATGTATTAATGATGTAAAAACCCCAAATTGATAACCTAACTGCAGTTGATCCTAAATTAAAAATTGACTTTTCAGTAAAAAACAAAAAGGCAAAACCAACTGCTGCAATTAATGTAATAAATCCATAAAGAAGGTTTTTCTTCTTTGTTTGATCTTGTCGTATATATAAAACAAAAAACAAAAAAATCAAAAGTGAACCAATGGAATTCCTTGAAACAGTAATTCCAAACCAGATAACAGAAACCAAAAATGCTATGATCAGAAATATTTTCTCAAATTTATCTTTGGTTGGCTCAAACCAAAATAAAACTGACATCATAATCATCAGAAGTGAATTCGACGCAAGTAAGCTAACTGGAATTAAGTAAACATTCTCGCGATAGGAAGTAATCTGAAACTTTGGATCCAGATAAAGAGCAAAATAAATAAAGATAGAATTAATAATATAAAAGAAAATGCAAGATTTCAAAAATAAAATCAAATCATTCTTTTCCCAATTTTGGATGATCTGAAAGAACAAAAATGCTTCTAAAATTAACACTCCGCGTTGCAAAGCAAAATCATCCCACCAATCTCTACCAATGATAAGAAATAAAATGATTAACGATAATAAATAAAAGGGTTTAATTTTCTTTGCAGGTAAGTTAGAATTTCTTAAAGTTAAAATGAGAGCAATGGCAATCGGAACAGAAGGATATGCCATAAAATCAATGAAAGACAATACGGGAACCATTGCAAGGAATGGACCTAAATTTTGAAATTGTTTCACTGACAATTTGTGAAATGAGATCAGTATAAAAAGTAACCAAATTAAAGTTACTAATTTAATTCCTAGTTTTTGAGGGAAAATTTGAATTGGATCGTATTCTGCGATTTTCAGAAAAACAAAACAAGTAAGCAAAATCACATGAAGGAGATTCCAAAAATGTAACGGATCCTTAATGAAAACACGCCAACGGTAAATAGAATAAGCAAGAAAAGAAAAGATACCAAGTCCAATGATATCTAATTTAAAGTTCTTTTGATTTGTATATGTTTGAAATAAAAGCGAAATTCCAATCAATATTACAAAATCAATTACAAAAGGATAAAACCTTTTCATTGGTTTATAACCAGTTGGCTGTTTTCGGAATGTACTTTTCAGGGAGAGTTTTTTTGAAAAAATCTCTTTTGTTTTTAATCAGATTGAAATAAACAATGTGACGTATCGCAGCAATTCCATCCTTCCAAGTAATTTTTTTACCTTCTAAATAGTTTCTAGGATAGTAAGATATTGGGAATTCTTGCACTCGGATTTTTAATCTTGCTACTTTGGCAGTGACTTCTGGCTCAAATCCAAATCGTTGAGATTCAAGATAAATATTCTTGATGATATCCGAACGAAATACTTTATAACAAGTTTCCATATCGGTAAGATAGAGTCCACTCAGGAAATTTGAAAGGATCGTCAGGATTCGATTGATCAAATAATGGAAAGTTCGATGTACTTGCCTGCCATCTTTCTTAAAACGAGATCCAAAAACTACATCCGCTTTTCCATTGATGATTGGTTGGATTAACATTTGAATTTCATCCATGTCATATTCAAAGTCTGCATCCTGGATGATGATTATATTCCCAGTTGCTTCATCAATCCCTCTGTGAAGAGCAGCACCTTTCCCCTGGTTTTTTTCCTGGGCCAATATCTTATGCTCAGAACGAAATTTAAAGTTTTGTAAGATGGATAACGAATTGTCCCGAGATGCATCGTCTATGAAAACTAATTCTTTATTTGTGTTTAAAGGCAAAGCATCAATCTTCTGTAAGAACTCTTCCAAATGGGAAGATTCATTGTAAATTGGGATGATAAGTGATGTTTTGAACGTATTTTCAGAACGTCCGAGGTTACGTCTAGCGACCATAGTTTATATCTAAAAATACCAAGTATTTGAGAAAGTCAAGCGTCAAATCCCTCAATGAAAAGGTCCAAATCTAAGATTTGATTCTATATTTTCGAATTCCCATAAATCCATGTATTATGGTCAAAAGGAAAGCGAATAAAGGGTTAAGTTTTTCCCGATTTTTTAACATTCGGAAATGCGCTAACATCACTTTTTTCTTGTTAGATGTTGCAGCCCCCCTCCTGACTCGATACCGAGCCAATATCGCTGAATTTGCATAGGCAACATTACCGTCACGTAGAATATCCAACCAAAGAGCATAGTCATCCCGAAGGCTTTTTAAAGATGGGTCAAAGTATTTTTTTCCAACACTGGGAATATGGAAAATTGCAGTGAGTAATCCAACACGGTTATAAAATAATAAATTTTTGTAAGAATATGTTTTTGATTCTACAATAAACGGCTCACAAAATTCGAATCCATTTTCATCGATGATTCGATAAGAGGAAAACGAAAATGGTGAATTATTTTTTTCCATAAATGGAATCATTTTCTCTAGAAAATCAGACTCCCAAAGATCATCTGCATCCAAAAATGCAATGTATTCACCCTGTGCTAGTTTGATACCTTGGTTCCGAGTATCAGCAGAACCTGAGTTTTTTTCTTTTTGAATAAACTGGATTCGTTTATCTTTAGAAGATAATTCTTTTGCAATCGTTGCTGTTTCATCTTTCGAACAATCATCAACTAACAAGAGTTCCCAATCTTGGAATGATTGTTTAAGTAGTGTATTCACAGATTCTTCTAAATATAACGCAGCATTATAAGCTGGCATGATCACTGAAACTTTAGGCATATATCTTTTCCTATCAAATTAATTCACTTAGCACAAGTGGAATCCTATCTTTCCAATGGTAATTTTGGAATTGGAATGAATTTCGAATTTTGGTTTTGTTTAATACGCTAAAAGAAGGTCTCTTCGCAGGCGTTGGATAGGAGATGGAAGGAATTGGTTTTACTTTGCAATTTTTGTTTACTTGAGAGACAATTTCGAATGCAAAATCATACCAACTTGCAACACCTTCGTTTGAAAAATGAAATATCCCCGAATGGTTCGAAGTTATTGCTTCTAAACTAACCTGTGCTAAATCTCTTGCCCAAGTAGGTGTTCCAATCTGGTCTTCAACAACAGATATTTCGAGCTTTTCACTCGCAAGTCGAAGGATTGTTTTTAAAAAATTTTTCCCATATTTTGAGTAAACCCAGGATGTCCGAAGGATAATTGCACTTTTATCATTTTGCAAAATTAAATCTTCTCCATTCGACTTTGTTTTTCCATATACAGAGAGTGGGTTTTTGGAATCTGTTTCTAGATAGGATGTACATTTTTGTCCATCAAATACAAAATCTGTCGAGATGTGTACGAACTTAATTCCATGTTGATTGCATTTTTCAGAAATAATTCCAGGAGCAAATGTGTTAATGGACCTTGCTGTGGCTATTTCTGATTCCGCTAAATCAACTGCAGTATATGCTACTGCATTGATAATTCCAACAGTTTCTTTTGGTAATAAATTTTCGAAGTATTTTTTGATTTCAATTTCCGATTCAAAATTAACTTCATTTCTACTTATAAAATGAAATTGATATCCCTTTTCCAAATTAGAAATATCTCTCAATTCACTTGCTAACTGACCAGTGGATCCAAATACAACAATTGATTTCATTTAATATTTAATAGATCGTTTCGTTTAGAATTCGAAACAAGTATTGTCCATAACCATTCTTTTTTAAAGGAATTGCTAGTTCTTCCAATTCTTTCCTTGAAATATAGCCCTTTCTAAAAGCAATTTCTTCAGGACAAGCAATCTTTAGTCCCTGCCTACGTTCAACGGTTTCTACGAAAGTTGAGGCTTCCAACAAAGATTCATGAGTGCCTGTATCTAACCAAGCAAAACCTCTTCCCATGAGTTGTACGTCTAACTTCCCTTTTTCGAGGTAAATTTTATTCAAATCAGTGATTTCTAATTCACCACGATTGGATGGCTTAACTGACTTGGCATATTCCACTACATTTTCATCATAGAAATAAAGACCTGTGACGGCGTAATTACTTTTGGGAACTTTGGGTTTCTCTTCTATAGATACTGCTTTTCTATGTTCATCAAATTCCACTACTCCATACCTTTCTGGATCATTTACATGGTAAGCAAAAACAGTAGCACCGCTTCCCTTTTTGACAGCAGCAGACAAATTCTCTTCCATTCCATGCCCAAAAAAAATATTATCTCCCAATATCAATGAACATGCTTCTCCCCCATTTAAAAAACGTTCACCTATTAAAAATGCTTGTGCTAGTCCATCAGGCGATGGTTGCACTTCGTAATAAAGGTTAATTCCCCATTGTTTGCCATCACCTAACATTTCCTTAAATAGTGGAGTAGACTCAGGTGTCGAGATGATTAAAATATCACGAATTCCAGCTAGCAACAAAGTACTAAGTGGATAATAGATCATTGGCTTATCATAAATAGGGAGTAATTGTTTACAGACAACTTTTGTAACAGGATAAAGGCGTGTACCAGATCCGCCTGCTAAAATAATTCCTTTCATATTCAATTTGATTCCTTATACTGCAACTCATAATATTGATTATATTGACCTGAAATAATTTCTTCCCACCAAACTTTATTGTTTAGATACCAATCTATGGTTTCTTCGATTGCAACTTCGAATTTATAAATAGGTTTCCAACCTATTTCAGTCTCAATCTTTTTCGGATCAATCGCATAACGAAAGTCATGCCCAGGACGGTCCTTCACAAACTTGATCAAATTTCTATGGGGTTTACCTTCAGGATGTTTTTTATCCATTATTTCGCAAATAAAATTAACAATTTCTAAGTTTGTTTTTTCATTGCGTGTTCCTATATTATAAGTTTCTCCAAACTTACCTTTTTTCATCACCATATTAATAGCCAAACAATGGTCTTTGACATATAACCAATCGCGAATATTCTCACCAGTACCGTACACTGGCAGTGATTTTCCTCTTAGGCAATTCAGAATCATGAGTGGAATTAATTTTTCAGGAAAATGAAATGGTCCGTAATTATTGGAACAATTCGTTGTAATGACAGGCATATGGTAAGTATGGAAATAAGACCTTACCAAATGATCAGAACCTGCTTTTGATGCTGAATATGGCGAATTAGGAGCATATGGCGTTAATTCAGTAAATGCTCCATCTTTCCCTAATGTTCCAAATACTTCATCTGTTGAGACATGTAAAAAAACTTTTAATGAATTCTTTTCATAAAGTTTTTTTCCTAACTCCAACATATAAAATGTCCCAAGAACATTTGTTTTCACAAATTCTTCTGGTCCTAAGATGGACCTGTCAACATGTGACTCGGCAGCGAAGTGGGCAATTTCATTGATTTCGATTTGGTTTGCGAGATTTAAAACTTTTTCTTTATCAGTGATATCTAATTTAATGAATTGGAATCTAGTATCATTTAACCATCGTTCAAGATTTTTTAGATTACCGGCGTATGTAAGTTTGTCTACAACGGTAACTTTTACATCCTCACCTGATTCCAGTAAAGTATGAACAAAATTTGAACCTATAAATCCGGCTCCGCCAGTAACTAAAATGTTTCTTTGTTTTGACATATAAGTGAAAATTCTTCCTTATCTAAATCAATCTTGCTTAAAAAGGACTTTTGAAATCTTTAAAGAAAGGTAACACTTTATCTTTCTCAGATAAAATACATTCATGATACGGAATACCCCAATTTATGTTTAAAGTTGGGTCATTAAAAATGACTCCACCTTCACTTTCCTTCGAGTATTCATTTGTAACTTTGTATAAAAATTCGGTGTTGTCTTCTAGGGTAATAAATCCGTGTAAAAAACCAGAAGGAACCCAAAAAATTTCGTGGTTTTTCTCTGTTAGTTTTACCGAGACATGGTCACCATAAGTGGGTGAATCCTTTCTAATATCAACAATGACATCCAAAACTGAACCTCTAACTACTCTTACCAATTTACCTTGGTCGTGGGGAGGAGATTGGAAGTGTAAACCTCTCAAAACATTTTTACCTGACTTAGAATGGTTGTCTTGTGAAAAGATTTTAGGAATTCCCAATTTTTCATAGTCAGATGACTTAAAAGATTCGAAAAAAAATCCTCTATCATCACCATGTACCTTGGGAAATATTAAGACAGGTCCTTTGATCGGGAAAACTTCTGTTTGCATTCTTTAATTTGCCACCAACTTCTTGTAATCATTTTAAAAATGAGTCCTACGCATAGAAAAAATCGATCCAATGAAACGAATCACGAAAACGTTTTTATGAAAACCTGTTCTAGAATGTAATTGACGAAAGTTATATTTGCATTTTCCTTAAATTGACTAACAAAGTCACAATCAAAATGCCAAATAAACCGAAAGTCAGCGTTTGTATTGCAACCTATAACGGTGAAAAGTATATCTCCGAACAACTAAATTCAATTTTAAATCAACTCTCCGCAGAGGATGAAATCATTATTTCTGATGATTCCTCTACAGACGGTACATGTGAGATTCTAAAAAAATACGCAAGTAGCGACAAACGCATACAACTTTTTCTAAACCAGAAATTCAAAGATCCAATTCAAAATTTTCAAAATGCATTGTACAAAGTTTCAGGTGAATTCATTTTTTTATCTGACCAAGATGATGTTTGGATGGAAAACAAAGTCACTTCCGTCATGAAAAAACTAGAAAGTTTTGATTTGGTCATCCATGACTCAATTGTAACGGATGAAAAACTGATCCAAATGTATCCTTCTTTTTTTCAATACTTTGGATCCAAACAAGGAATATTCAAAAACGTTTTGAGAAGCTCTTATTATGGATCTTGTATGGCATTCCGAAAATCTTTATTGGACCAAGCTTTACCCTTTCCTAAAACAAAGGAAATTGGACATGACCTTTGGATTGGATTAGTGGCGGAGTTAACTGGTAAAGTTTTATTCCTAAAAGAACCTTACTTACTTTATAGAAGGCATGCAGAAACATTTACCATGCGCGGAATAGGTGGAAAAAAAAGACCAATTTATAAAATGGCTCTTGGACGTTTCATTATGTTCGTTGAAATATTAAAGTTTTTAGCTAAGTACAAATTTAATAGTTCAAAAAATAAATAAGAACTTTACTTTTTATTCACCAAGCGAAGGTTTAATTTTATCCTCAAATAACCCTAAGGCAGATGCAATCGTTTCATGCATGTCAAAGTATTTATAATCACCTAACCTACCACTAATGTAGACATTTTTCAAACTTTGTGCTTCTTCGCGGTATTTTTTTACTAAGTTTGAATTTTTTTCATCATTGATTGGATAATAAGGATTGGTTCCATCATCTAAAGATGAGAATTCCTTTATAGTCAAAGTTTTTTGTCCGTATGTCCTTTCTGGATGTAAGTGCCTAGGTTCATGAATCCTTGTGTACGGAACCGATTCTTCAGCAAAATTCATAACGGAAGTACCTAAATAATCTTCATATGGATGCACTTCCGATTCAAATCGAAGTGTTCTATATTCAAGTTTACCAAATTTATAATCAAAAAATTGATCCAATGGTCCGCTATAAACTAGGATGGCATCCTTTGAAATTTTGTCTTTGATATCAAAATAATTTGTATTCAATTGAGTCGTGATGAGTGGATTAGATAACATACGTTCAAATATCTTTCCATATCCATCCTTTGGGATTCCTTGCCAACGACTGTAATAATAACTTTCATTATAATTTTTTCGAATTGGTAGACGATTTAGTATAAATTCAGGTAAATCCTTTGGATCTTTATTCCATTGTTTCTTTGTATAACCACGAATAAAAGCTTCATATAGTGGTCTACCGATCAAAGAGATTGCCTTCTCTTCAAAATTCTTTGGAGGTGAATCTATTTTATCTTTTGCCTTTTCTTTTGCTAAAAAATCATCTACTTCAAATGGCTTTAAGTTTACATTATAAAACTGGTTAATTGTCTCCAAATTAATAGGCATTTGGTAAACTTTATTTTTATAAGTAGTTAAGACTTGGTGAAAGTAATTATTGAATTCTGTAAATTTATGAATGTAGCTCCATACTTTTTCATTTGAAGTATGGAATATATGAGTTCCATACGTATGAAATTCAATCCCTGTTACGGGATCAATCTCGGAAAAACAATTTCCACCGATATGGTTTCTCTTTTCAATGACTAGGACTTTCCTCTTTAGCTCAGAAGCTACTCGTTCTGCGATCACAGAACCAAAAAAACCTGAGCCAACTACAACTACCGAATACTGAGAATAATCCATAGAATTAATAAATTTAGCTTTAAGGATACATCAAGAGATTTTTATTCTGAAGAAGAGAAAAATGAACACTTCAAAAATTATATTGATCAAAAATGACTTTTCTTAAGACAATGAAAAGGTAAGTTATTTAACCAATGTTGAGTTATACTAAAAAAAGTAATTTGATCATTTGCAAAGAACATCTGTTAAAGTTATTATTTTTCTTTGTAAATACGAGAGTATTTAAAAAAATATTTTTAAACAAAATACCAAAGATTTATAATTCAATATCGTTCACAAACAAATCAACAAATCGCTTGGTTTTGTTTTCCACTTATAACACCGATGGGAAAATGAAAGAGAGCTTACTCTTTTATCTATCAAATTTAAAAGAGTTAAAAACAGATATCGTTCTTATTGACACATCTCCCTACAGCCTACCAGAGGAAATAGAAAAAATTAAACCTTTCTTGAGGAAATATATCTGGAGAGAAAATTTAGGTTATGATTTTGGATCTTGGAAAGTTGGTTTATCAGAAATACATGACTGGAAAGAATATAACCAAATCATCATCACAAATGATAGTATTTTTGGTCCCATTCATCCACTCCTTCCTATTTTCGAAACATTCAATTCACAAGACATCGATATTTGGGGTTTAACTGATTCTTACGAACTATCGTATCATTTAATGAGTTATTTTTTAGTATTTCAAAACAAAATCATTCAATCCAAGGAATTTGAAAACTTCTGGAATTCAATGGTGTATTTTCCAACAACTTGGAAAAAATTTTTAATTTTGTCTTATGAAGTGGGCGGCACGGAATATTGGAAAAAATATAATTTTAAGACCAGTACGTACATCAAATTTGAAAACCTGACACAGCCGATTTTTAAAAATTATTATAACAACCCTACCCACGTATTTTGGGAAAAAATCATCTCTGAAAATTCATTCCCTTTCATTAAAAAGGATCTAATCAGAACTTTAATTTCTGCCAATGAGTTTGAAACAGTCCAAAATGTTTTAGGAAAATACAATCCTACAATTCTTAAATTTATCGAAAAAGAAAATTCAATTAGTTAGAACGAAATCTTAATAACAGCTGTATTATATTTTTAATCAATCCAGGCATTCTCTCAAATAATATCCTTTTTACCATATATTGAAACGTTACTTTCCCAAGTATAAAATCAAATGCTACTTTTTGCTCCAATGACCAGGATTGACTTGAAACTCCAGAATTATCGTTAATCGAAATTGGCAAATCTACATATTGATAATATTTTTCATCAATCGACCTTAGAAAAATATAATCAGAAATAATTAGTTTTTTTGTCTCAAGATATGGTCCACGTTTTTTATGTAAGGATGATCGATAGACCAAAGACTGGTGTAAAATATAACCCTTTGTTAAATTTGCATGACCTTTTATAAGAATGTCTGGATTTTCTTTTAAATTGCAAAGAAACCAATTTCCATAAACTACCTGAATTTCTTCCGAAATAGGTATTTTAAATAATTGACTGATTGTATCTTTATCTGCCAATCGATCTCCAGCATTCAATATACAAATCCACTCACCAGTAGCAAGGGACACACCTTTGTTAATTGCATTATAAATACCGGAATCCTTTTCGCTGATCCAAGTGTTAATTTTTGCTCCATACGATTGAATGAGCTCAACGCTACCATCTGTCGATCCACCATCAATCACTATATATTCTATGTTAGAATAGGTTTGTTTGATCACACTTTCTATTGTATGTTTCAAAAATGAATGATTGTTTAAAACAATCGTAATGATGGATAATTTTGGATTTAATTCAGCCATAGAAGTTAATTTAATGATTCTTAATTATAAGTTTCAAAATGAAAAAGCGCAAGGTCAGCAAACTTATGTCGATTCCAGACTCTCTCCATATTGTATGAATTGCACTATAATCATTGTTATCGGTAAAATAAAAATGGGTAAAAATTCAGTAAATATCCTATATTCATATATATTCGCTGTATATAGGAAAATCAAAAGAATCACTAAACCGATTGGTAATGTTTTACGAATTCTTAATGGTAATATTGATACATTCTGTTTCCTAAACAGTGGAAACATTAATAGGATAGGAAAAATTAAAAAAGAAAAACGATAATATGGTTCAAAGAAAATTGGATTCTTTATTTCATAAGGAATGGAAAGAAAAAATTCTATATTTGACCAATACTGATCCTGATAAACTTCTCCCCCTTTCATCGAAAACAAATACTTTAAAAGTAACTTAATTGATACCCAAATTATTAATAATAAACCAATTCTTCTTAATAATTTATAAATCCCCAATGACTGGAAGTTTACCAAAAAATAAATGAATGCAAATATAAGTGATGTCTCTCTATTGAAGGTTGCAAAAGAAAAAAAGAGAACAAAAGGTGTAAACTTTCCTTTTTGCAAAAAATACAAAAAAATCACATTAGCAAGGAGTGCATATGTATCATATAAAAAATATAATGGCATATACCTTGGTAAAAATGCAAACCAAGGAATTGTCAACATCAGTAGTCCAGAAGCTATTATTCCAAACTGTTTTCCTCTTATACAAACCCCAAGCTTATAAAAAATCTCAAAGACTAAAAAAAAGGCAACCAATTCCAATAGGTATACTGCTTCCTCTGGAGTGATATGGAATAACAAAGTGAGTGATTTAGAAATCCAACTCGTGAGTGCCCTTGAAACAAATGGTTGAGAGAAATTTTGATTCACAAAATTCTCATGACCTATGAAATTAAAATTAAGCTGATGATGGTATCCTGTAAATAAAATGGAAATCATCAAAAAGAAAAACAATCTTATTACATTAAATCGATTTAACAAAGGCATTGTGGGTTAAATTTTAAGACAAATATAAGTCTTTGATTCTCTCTTCTTTTCCAGTTTCCAAATTCAGCAAACTAAGTTCTGATATCAATCGAAGTTGTTCTTCTCTAACAGACAAATAAGTTAAATTTCCATTTTTATCCCTCGATTCACGTGAAGGATTATCCATAAAAACCTCACTTACTGATCTCAATTGGAAGCGACTTGAAAAGTCCTTTCTAACAAAAAAAGCATTGTTACAGATATTATTTGTCCCGACAAATTCATACCCTTTTTTGGCGCATAAATCTGTTAATGCGGGAAGTGAGGCTCCATAATACAAACCGGAAAAATGAGAATTGAATCGATAGAATTTTTCCTCATATGGAATTGTCACTTTCTTTTCTTTTCCAAATAAATTATTAAATTCCAAAATGATTATAATTGGAGAAATTGAGTGAATCGAATCCAAAATCCAATAATCATTGCCATCAATATCAATACTTAATATTCCAATTTGACCAGTAAAACCATTAGATTCAAAAATTTGATTTATATTATCTTTATTAATAAATTGATTAACAGCAGTTAATGAATTTTGCCAGAAATAATTCTGCCTTTTAACATATTCAATATTTTGTTTTGAACCATCAATGATCAAACCTTTCCAATGTTGGTTCATCATTAAAAATCGTGTATTGGATTCGGAATAATTTTCTACACCAAATTCTATATAGGACTTCGGAATTTCAGGGATTTTATTGATAAGGTACTGAATCAGTCCATCCTCATTCCATTGCGAAAACACTTTATAACCGTTCTCCGCAAATGTTCCATTTGGAAATCTTTGATTCAATTTTTGGTGTAATTCCCCGATAGAAATTTGCAAATTTTCAATTTTTTCATTTAGAGCATATTGATGATCTAAAACTTCACCCAGGAAAATTCTCATAATCTTCTTTATTGCGGCTTTAAAAATTTTTTTCATTTTTTTATAAGATTGTATATTGCTATTTTAACTTTCAGTGATAAGTGGTTTAAGAATGCGGGATAAAAGAAAACTTCTACGAATTTTTGATAAAACCTAATAATATCCTTCTTCTTTGGATGAACAAGTGGAAATTTTATTGGTTCAGATTGTAAATTTGCAAATTGTGAGTCTTCATCCAGGGTGTGAGTACCATCACTACGAAATCCTAAGTTTGCAATTAAATTAACACTTGGCATTATGGAGATTCGATTATGTTTCCAATTGTGGAACGTCCATTGGTGATCCCATGTATCAACATGTCCGTTTGCAGATTCCGTTATCCATTGAATCCAAAATTTCCTAGCTCTTCTGTTTTTTAAGTTTTGATTCACAACGGTTTTGACAACTTCCGAGTCTATGCCCGATGATTGGTAACCTGACCAAGACCTTCTCCATGTTGCCCAACCCCAAATATGAAAATAAGATGAGTAAAAATAAGAGTCTTTCAAATGTATTTTATTTCGAAAAAAATTATCACCAGAAATCATTCCGATCTGATGATCATCTTTATACTTTATCAGTAATTCCTCACAAAATGGGAAAAAACTTAGATCAGGATAACAATCATCTTCCAAAATGATACCCATTTCTTCCTTGGAAAAAAACCAAGTAATTGCCGAGCTAACCCCTTCTCGGCATCCATGATTTAAATCAGAAAATTTTACTTCATAAGGAATCGATGTTGGTATCAGTGAAACTAGATTTCTAACTCGTTCTACCTTCTCGTGTTCTCCCAGTTTATTATTTCTCGCACCATCTACTGCGAAATAAATTTTCGAAGGTTTTGCTTCTATCATCCTCCTTAATGTCAATTCTGCTAAATCAGGACGATTAAACGCTATCAAGAGAACAGGAACACTCATTTGGAACGTAATCCTTTGACGATACTTTTTATTGCTAAATCAATACGGATGGAATCGATAGGAATAAGAGAACCATTTTTAAAAGAATCATACACTATCTTCTGATGTTTAACAATGGTCATATCAATGATAGGAGGAAAAAAAACAGTTAGATTTTTATATTGTTTTGGATATGGTACAAATCGAAAAGCATGATTGCCATTAGAAAAACAATATACTTTTGAAACTCCAGTGCCCATTGCCATATGTAAACCACTTGAATCCATCGTTAAAACAATTTTTGAATTCCCAATGGTATTAATTGTTTCGGAGAGTGTGAGCTTGCCGCATAAATTTACGACTCTTTCTGAAATTTGACTCAATTCTTCACCTAATTTGAATTCTGAATGTCCCCCAATTAGATTTATTCGATCTATACCTCGACTCTCAATTGATTTCACTATATAACTTAAATTTTCCTTTGAAAATTGACGAGTTTTAGAGCTGGAACCAATAAAAAATGAAATTACATTCTCTGAATGTAATTTACGTTCAAACGGCAATGAAAATTTCACTTTAGAAAATACTGGGTCTAAATTTTTGAAAAAAAACAAGTTTCTATCAAATTCAAAATCTATATCCCTGTCCGATTTGATAATATGTGAATATGATAAATCATTCTTTATTTTAAGTTCCGTTATATGGTTTAAATCATCGCCAAACGGGGTGTATTTGAATTTTGCCCTAAGTGGTAAAAGCAAAAAATCAATCAATAAATTTCGAGAATATGTCGGTTGCACAATCGAATGAATGCGAAAGCTATTCAGTAAAGAAAGAATTCCGTATCGATAGAATATATTATTCTGCAAGGAATTTATATTTACCCAAATTACCTTATCTATTGTAGAATGATCATAACTTTCAAAAATATTTTTCCAAGCAATATTTCCAACCAATACAATCCTTCGTTTTTGGTTGAATGCAGAATCCTTAAAATCTTTTAAAAAATTTCTAAAAAGTATGTAATCTCCAATATTATCAATTTTACATATTAAAGTTACTTCCTCCCTAAAAATAGAAAAAATTCTGAACAAACTCGCTAAAAAAATGAAAATACTTCTAATCATTTGCCTGATAAACACTTACTTGTTTTTTGAAAATACTTTTTATATTTAAAAATCTTATCTCAAGTAAACTTCCAAATTGAAGGAATAAAAGAGGATGCAAACTTCTAAACAAAACCAAAAACAATGTATTAGCACAAAATTGTGAAATGAGAGTAGCAAATGCTGCACCAACAATTCCAAATTCAGGAATCCAGAAAAAATTTAAAATAATATTGACCAATAGTCCAAAAAAGCTTTTGAATATCGTCAGCTTTTGCAAATTCTCTAAAATATAATAATTACTTCCAGCTACACCCAAAAATACAAACAAAGATGCCCATATATGAATTTTTAAAACCGAGGATGAATTAAAATATTCATACCCATAAATATTAACGATTACATAGTCTGCGGCAAATTGAGTGATACATGCTCCTAACAGTGCCATCCAAAATACAATACTATGCAAAATTGCAAATCGTCTCTTATAGTGAATTGACAAGTCCTTCTTCAATGCTATCAAATGGGGAAAAAATGAAGAAGAAATTCCGATAGGAATAAAATACCAAAACTCACTTAGCCGTACACCGACACTATAAATACCCAATTGCTCATCACCTAACATAGACCCAATCATTATTTGATCTACTTTCATATAAACAATGATCGCAAACCCAGACACCAAAATTGGAAATGATTCTTTAAGTATCGATTTAATTGTTTCTAATTTGGGACGGAAATTCAAAAATGCAGGATGATGTAAACGATAGTAAAAAAACAAAGAAAGATTGGCAATAATACCTTCTGCAGCAAAGGAGACAAAAATCCAATTAAAACTTAAATTTAAATAAACCAACAAAACTCGAATGAATGAAAAGGAAAAAAAAATAAGATTATCAATTATAACTACTTTTTTAATTTCTAAATTGGATTCATAAACATACTTTACGACCGAAAATGAACGAAACAATAATGGGATCCCCAAAATCATTAATAATTGAAATAAATCTGCTTCATTTCGAAGAATTTGAAGGAATAAAAAGGATAATAGAAACGATAATAAACCAAATACAGAATGAAACCAAAAGGAAGCAGATAGAATTTCATTTTTCTGCTCTGGTTCAGAAACTAAAAATTTTACCAATATTCCTTCAGATCCAAAGGAAACAAAAATTCCAAATAAAACAATGATCGAATTAACATAATTATATTTACCAAACCATTCCGGACCAAGGTATCTTACAATCATTACACTGATTGTAAAGCCAACAATGAGCTTAAAAACTTTGTCGAAAAAAAACCAGATTGAATTAAAAAAAATAGCTTTCAATGAACTAACTTTGCATAAGCATTAAAAATGACTTTTGACAGATATAAAATAAATAAAGCGGGTAACATCGGTCCCAATACTGTCGGCTGAAAGACACCATATATTAAAATAAATAATAATCCATAAAATATGGCAAAATCAATTGGATCTTTACTTTTCAATGATACGGAATAGAATGAAAAGAATAATCCAAATAAGATTCCAAATATAGAAACTGCAATCAATCCACCATCACGGTACATTGTGAAAAAAATAGATCCATATGCATTAAATAATAGAGGTTTTAAATATTCATCATACCCTACCAGGAAATTTTGGTGTAAATATCCGCCGACTATATCAGTTTGCGACAACCATTTGAATCCAAATTGATTGATTATTGGAATAAAATATCGTTCCACTCCTCCAAAGGTTGATAAACCATAAGTGTATTCATGAAGAATCGAGTTTGGATTTTTTAGTTCCGTATCAAATATGATAAAAGATTCTGTATGGTAAGTGATAACATAAGTTTCAAAGATCTTTGTAAAATTTGAATCACCTCTATTATTTGTAACCTTCACCACTGTAAAAAGTAAAATTGTAATGAATGCTAAAGTTGAAAGAATGACTCTCCTTTTTTCATGAAGATTCCGAATTTTACCAGATAAGAAAAAATAAAATACCAAAGATAGAATCAAATAGTGATAACCAAATCTTCCAAACATCATTAGTGCATCCAAAACAATCAAGATGGTTCCAAGAGCCAATAATCCTTTCTTCTTACGATTTATGAAATAAGAAAAACCTGCAAAAAAAATCACAAACTGTAATGGCCCCATTATAAAAGCGTGTGCCTTTGCAAAAAGGATTGAATTGAAAAATAATGAAGATGTTCCCGTCATTAGCCCAAAAACATCACTTCTGTAGTAAGAAGGTGTCATTACAAAACTAATTAAATAAATTGCCCGAAGAGTAAAAATCAGTTGTATCGGCAATAAAACGAATAAAGTCAAATTAGATAAAAAACGATATAAATAAGCACTAACATTAAGATTGGATTTCTTCAATTGTATGAATTGTAACAACTTTTCAGTTAAAAGAAAACTGATCACAAAAAAAGCAAAAAACAAAAAGTATACTAATTGAGTTTCACTAGATAGCAAAAACAAACCAGATAACGAAAAATAAGTGATTACGTTTAGAATCCCCCACCAGGTTAATGTAATAAGTAAACCCATCCCTTGTTTACTAAAATACGAAACCAGTAGAATCAAAAAAATATAAAAGGAAAGAGTAACTAACATCTATTTTTGATCCTTATTTTTTAGGAAGGAAATTCCCTATAATCAGGAAAGGTATCGCTGGTAAAAAAAATCTAAAATCTCCAAAGAAAAAACAATAGAAAACTAAAAAGTATATTGGAACAAAAAATAAGGGAATCCTTCTGATTCCAAAATATACTACTTTCATCAAAAAGACTAAAATCAAAAGTACATTCAAAAAGAATGCAACTTCTGAAAGTAACAGTAGTTGATTCTCTCTCTTATAGGTTACAACACCTGTAAAGATCAAGTTATTCGCCATTGTTGCCTTCGTATAATCGTCAGCACTCGCATTCAGTGAATAAAGATTTATTTTTTCATTCAGTTGATAACAACTCTCCAAAATATTATTATTTTTAATCTTTGTTTTTATTGCTTGAAACTCGTCAATGGTGAGATAACGAGGAAGTTGGCTATAAACATTCGTCCCAATCCCAACTGACCAAATCCATGGTGATGGCATACCAAATAATAAGTATGATATCTTTTTAGATACAAGTAAAGGAATGTCCTGGTAATATGTGGTCCAAAATTGAAAAACATTCTTTTTTAAATCATCTGTAGGAAACTTCGATATATTTCTTAATCCTTCTTCATCATAATGACCAGTTGCATACTGATTATTTCCGATAAATAAATTAGTTGGTCCGTTATTGGAAACAAGTCCTAATTTTCCAGTTTGTTGGTAATTAAATCCCATCCAAGGCAAATGAAATATCAAAATAATCGTGTAAGAAATAACTAAAAAATACCTACGTTGGTTCGAAGGAAAATGGATGAAACAAAAGACAACTGGAATTAATATTGCAATTGGTTTTACAAAAATGGATATCGCCAGACCAATAGCGGAGAGTTTAATCTTATTTAATATGAGTAAATAAAAACTGAGTAACAATAAAAAAATAAATACAGTTTCACTCCAAAAGAGGGAATTAAAGAATATAAATTCAGGATAAAAAACAAGGAGAAATACCGCCAATATTCTTTTAACACTATTTTGAATGTAGTGATTAACAATTTTATATCCAATTACAACTGACAAAGAAGAAAATATAACATTCAATAGTTTGAAATAGAATAATTTCGAAATTCCCAATTTCATGAAAAGCGCTAGAATTGCGGAATACCCAACTGGCCAATAAAAATCCACTTTCCCGTCATTAGCTAATGAATATGCATTCGAATAATATGCGTAACCATCCAAAGTAGGATATGAATCAATATTTAATACCCAAATCAATCGAACCAGAAAAGAGATGAAAAAAATGAATAACTCAATCCGGATTTGAATTAGATAACTGGGTAATAACTTAAACTTATCGAAAATAAAATTCAATTATCTTGCACCAAATCCTGTTAATATCGTTTTGATTGTTTTGAAAGTAATCAATAGATCTAACCAAAATGAAAAGTTTTTAATGTAATAAAAATCGTATTCAAGTTTTACATTCATACCATCAACTTCAGCAGCATAACCTTGTTCTACTTGTGCCCAACCACTAATCCCAGGTCTAACAACATGGCGATATGCAAAAAAAGGAACATCCTTCTCATACCACTGGGATAATTCAAAAGATTCAGGTCTTGGACCAATGAACGACATTTGACCAATCAAAATATTAAACAATTGAGGCAGTTCATCAATGCGAAACTTACGGATAATTTTTCCAATGCGTGTAATTCTTGGATCATCACTTGGATTTGTAAATCGACCACCTTCCTTATTTGTATACATACTTCTAAATTTTAACATGGGAAATACTTTTCCACGAAAACCCATTCTCGGTTGTATAAATAAGGCAGGACCTTTTGATTCTAATTTAATTAGGATTGCGATGATGATAAAGAACGGTAAAAAAATTGGAATGAGGAATAAAGCGGAAAGGAAATCAATCCAACGTTTAATTGATTCATAAATTTCTGATGGTAAAAGTGAGCCAAAAACATTTTCAGAAAGGTGTTTGATCTTTACTCTTCCCGTAACAAACTCTCTAATTTTTTTCTCTGAATAAACTGGAATTCTGGCCAGTGTACACTCAGCTAAAAACTTTTCCCATTCAGGCGTTAACATAGGACTATCAAAATCGGCAACGATTGCATTGTATCGTTGTCCTTCTAAATCAGGAGACTTCAATATTGAAAATAGTGCACCATGTGATTTTACTAAATCATTACTAGATGACGATGGCAAAATTGCGTACCGTATTAATCGATACCGTCTCCCTAGAAAAAATCCTGCAAAACACCAAAGTAAAGTCACTATAAAACTAATTACAAATATCTGTAAGGAATAAGAAGCACGGAAAAACAATATGAATAAAATGGGAATCGCAAAACAGATAATGGTGACTGGAAATATAAACGATACTGATTCTGATGCTGGTAAACGGAACAGTTTCCTTAAACTAAAAGTTGCGATTAGAAATGAAATGATACTTGCTGATAATGATGTGATTAAATTGGGATCGTTAGCTTTCCAAAATTGAATACCCCAAATAGGAATGGCGGAAGAAATGATGAGGACAATTCCACCAGATATAAACTGAAATAGATAACTAAGGAGAATTCGCTCAAACCATCTTGAATGTCTTCGTGTTAAAGGAGTGTTTTGCGCCATATTGGTAGTTAATTCAATGCTTTGATTATTGATTCCGCAGATTTTGAAGTGGAAAAGTATTCTTCCATTAACCTCAATGAATTCTTCGACATTTGTTCTCGGATTTTAGCATCCAAAAATAATTTCGCGTTTTGGATTAATGCATCCGAATTACCTGCAATTGAAATTTTTCCAGAACCACTTCCTTCGATCACTTCTATGATATCATTTCCAGAATTAACTGCACCTAAAATTGGTAAAGCCAATTGGCAATAGGATAAAATTTTACCTGGGAAATTGTGAGTTGAGTGGTGTGGACTTAGCGAAAATAATCCAACATCAACTTCAGAGAGAATACTCATATATTCATCTTGAGAGACACTCTCTAAATATAGTGTATTTTTTAAATTGCGATTTTGGATTGTTTCTTTTACAAGATTTACCTCATCCCCACTCCCTATAAAAATAAAAAAAACATCTTTCTCAGCTAACATTTGTTCCGCTAATGTAAGCAAATTTTTCATATCCTGGGCATGACCAATATTCCCCCCATAAAAGAATAAAAGTTTAGACTGAAGATTGTATTTAGTTCTAAACTTCTTTACCGTATTCTTTTTTGAATCTACATACATAATGGAAGGTGTAACCCAATTGTATAATAGTTCGGATTTTAAATTAAGCTTTTGGTATTTTTCCTGGAACCAAGCTAAATTTTTAGGAGATTGAATTCCAATTGTATCGAAGGCAAGATAATTCATTTTTTCATGCCATCGTAAAAATTTTGTCACGAGTGAATTTTCTTTAATGATACCACTATCGATCACCCATTGTGGAAAAAAATCCCTCAAAACTAAATAGGATTTTGTTTTAAATTGAAAGCGAAAGAAATATACAAGTGGATACCAGAAAATCGAAGGTGAATAGGTGATCACATACTTATACTTTCGGGAATAAAAATGCCTGAAAAAAGCATACAATGCTCGGTATGGCATTAACAATTCATTCACCAACCTGACAACTTTTGAAGCTTCTTTGATTTCTCCTGAATCGAATGTGAATACATTAATTTGATCGATTACTAGTTTTTCCTTTTTAAGGATGGATTTTTTACCTTTTCGAATGATTGGTGTAATGACATCGATGGTAAAGCCGCGAGCATGTAACTCAATTGCTAATTCATGCATCATTTTAGATGCAACCTTTGTACTATTAGGCAAATAATCATCGATCAAAATTGCTAAATTCTGATTTGCCTGATTTTCCATTTAGGTATTTTTTTTCCAAACCACTCGATTTACATATCCAGTATAACTCTGTACCAATTGCACAATTTTCATCGATACATTATCTACTAAATAATCATCCACTGTCCCTTTGTCTGTTGTAATAGATGTATTTGCCATGATAGAAATTTTTATAGAATCAAGTACATCAGAAGATTTTAGTCCAGACAGAATCAAAACACCTGCATCCATACCTTCCGGCCGTTCATGCGTATTCCTGATTGTAATGGCAGGAAATTTTAGAATTGCAGATTCCTCGGTGATGGTACCAGAATCAGAAATAACACATTTTGAGTTTTGTTGTAGGTAAATATAATCTAGGAATCCAAAGGGTTTTAGAAATTTAATTTTCTGATTCGATTCAATTCCCAATGTTTCCAAACGTTTTTTTGTTCTAGGATGGGTTGATACGATAACAGGAAGGTCATAATGATTTGCAATCCCTTCCAAAGACTTTAACATCTCTTTTAAGTTTTGCTCACTGTCTACATTTTCTTCACGATGGATACTGACTAAAAAATAATTTTGAGGTTTGAGATTCAATTCATTCAAAATATTAGATTTTTGAATTTTGTGATGATAATAATCTAAAACCTCCTTCATATGGGAACCAGATTTGAAAATCGTCTCGGGTTTAATCCCTTCACTGATGAGATACCTTCTTGCATGTTCGGTTAAAACAATATTGATATCACTTAAGTGGTCGACGACCTTACGATTTAGTTCCTCCGGAACTCTCTCATCAAAACATCGATTTCCAGCTTCCATATGGAAAACAGGTATTTTTCTTCTTTTTGCAGAAATGACCGCCAAACAAGTGTTTGTGTCTCCGTAGATAAGTAATGCATCAGGTTTTTCTTTCTCAAATACTTCATCAATTTTGACTAAGATTGATGCGATTGTTTTTGCAACTGTATCCTCTGCTACGTTCAGAAAATAATCTGGTTTCCTAATTTCAAGATCATCAAAAAACACTTGGTTTAATTCATAATCATAATTTTGACCAGAGTGAACAAGAATATGTTCAAAGCACTTATCCATTGCCGAGATCACCCGAGACATTTTAATTAACTCAGGGCGTGTACCGATTAAAGTTAAAACTTTAAGCATTCAACTCATCCTGGATATAATCCAATTTTAATAAAAGTTCTTTGATCTCTTTAATTTCCAATCGGTTGGTATTATGAGAAGTATAATCATCTAGTTCTGAAACTTTCTCTTCTCCTTCCACAAAATATTTCTTATAATTTAGATCTCGATTATCAGCAGGGATACGGTAATAACGTCCCATATCAATTGCCTTCGCCATTTCTTCCCTGGAAACCAAAGACTCATAAAGTTTTTCACCATGACGAGTTCCAATCACTCTTATCGTATTTTGTTTTTTGAAGAGTTCTTTTAATGCCTCTGCTAAATCCCCGACAGTTGATGCCGGAGCTTTTTGTATGAATATATCACCTTGGTTTGCATGTTCAAAAGCATGTAAAACCAAATCAACAGAATCCTCTAAGGACATTAAAAATCGAGTCATATTCGGATCCGTAATTGTTAATGACTCACCCTTCTTTAATTGTTCAACAAAGAGTGGAATGACAGATCCTCTAGATGCCATTACGTTCCCATAACGTGTAGCACAAAAAACTGTTCCACCGTCTGGTACTTGTCTTGATTTTGCTACCATCACTTTTTCAGCCATGGCTTTTGAAATTCCCATCGCATTGATCGGATATACTGCCTTATCTGTACTTAAAACAACAACACGTTTTACATTACGAGCAATAGCAGCATTTAAAACATTTTCCGTCCCAATGACATTTGTTTTTAATGCCTCCATTGGATAAAATTCGCATGATGGTACTTGTTTTAAAGCAGCAGCATGGAATACATAATCCACTCCTACTAAAGCGGAAGATATACTTTCATAATCCCTTACATCACCAATGTAAAATTTCAACTTATCGTTATTGAGAGAAATTCGCATATCCTCTTGTTTTTTTTCGTCTCGGCTAAAAACTCGAATTTCCTTTACTGATGTATTCAAAAAACGTTTTAAAACTGTGTTACCAAATGAGCCAGTTCCGCCCGTGATGAGTAAAATTTTATCTTTAAACATTGATTAATTCCTTAAATAACGGTTCTTATATTCATATAAACTTTTTATTAACTCTTTCCAATTTGGTGGAATGTATCCTGTTTCACTCTTAAACTTATCTGAGTTGAGTGAACGATTTATTTTCACATCATCTGATGGAGTGATCTCGATATCCTTGGAGTAAATTTCCTTCACTAGTGAAAGTAAATTGTATTTTGCGATTGGATCAACTGATACATGATACAATCCTTTTAACTTAAGGTTGGGAATCACATATTCCCCAATCACTTTTGCTAATTCATTCGTTGGCAAACCAGAAAAAATCGCGTGTTGGTATCCTTTAACAGATGTATTTGAATTCAAAAACCAATCAAGCAAAGACCGATTGGAATTGATTTCATGTCCAATGATGGATGTACGAATTGTCACTACATGTCCTTGGTCCCTAATTTCACCAAGTGCTTTTGAAACTCCGTATAAATCGACTGCGTTTGTTACATCTGATTCTAAATAATTTCCATCCTCACCATTAAATACACAATCTGTGCTAATTAGTATCAGCCGAGCTCCAACCAAAAAACATAAATTCGAAAGTTTATGAGGTAATAAGGAATTAATCGGAATCACCACTAACGGCTCTTTTGCGGATGATTTTTGTTTGATGACTCCTACACAATTGATGACAACTGTTGGCTTTATTTCTCCAAACAAAGAAACCAAGTCGTCATGATTTTGAACGTCAATATTCGTTATAATCTTCTCTAATTCGGAATCATTGAAAAAATTTTTATAATTTGTCGATCTGACAGTGCCAAAAACTTCGTAATCTAATTCTTTTAGAATCTTAAACAAGGCACTTCCCAACATACCGGATACACCAAGTATCAAAATCCTTTCTTTTTCCCTTACTTGTAACATATATTCCTAATCAAACTTCCGAAGTGTAGAAATTGTTTTTTCCAGTCCTTTAGCTAAATCAAATTGAGGAACCCAATCTAATTCCTTCTTAGCCAAACTGATGTCAGCGATAACATCCATAATTTCATTTTTACGTACAACCTGTGACGAAATCACAGGTAAACTAGTATTACAAATGTTTTGAATTTGGTCTATGATCTCGGAAACAGAAAATGAAGTTCCAGATCCTATATTGTACAATTGAAACTGATTCACTTTCTTGATACTCAATAAAATTGCATTCAATACATCTTCAATATAAACATAATCACGTTTTGGCTCCAAATCCAAAACTTCAATTTTGTCATTTTTCAAACATTGATTCACTATAGTAGGTATTAAAAAACTAGATCTTTGGCCTGGTCCATAAACATTGAATAACCTTAAAATAGTGATATCCTGATCATAATACTGTGAGTGAAATCGACAGACTTCCTCGGATAAAACTTTTGACAACGCATAGGGATTATTGGGAACAAGGGGATGGGATTCACTTATTGGTAGAATTTCAGGTTTTCCATAAAGGTATGCGCTCACAAATATGACTTTCGAATCGTGTTCTTTTGCATACTCGAGCATTCTACTTGTGCCAATTACATTGGATTCTAAAAATTCAGAACTCTCTTTCCAACTATCGGGAACAAAATTTCTGGCAGCTAGATGGACAATATAATTAGCTTTTTCTAACGATTTCCAAATCTCTTTTTGGGTGATATCTCCTTTTTCCCTTGGAAATTCTAAAATCTCATATCCATTTGATTTTAAAAAATCGACAAGTGCTTTTCCAATAAAACCAGTCGATCCCGTAATCAGAATTTTATTCATGTAAAAAATTCTGTTTTAAAACTTCAAATTCATCAATTGCCCTTTCGTAATCATCTGGTCTTCCAATATCTAACCAATACCCTTTATGAGGAATAACAGATACATTCTCTTTTACTTCCAATAGTTTTAACATCAAATTATCAAAACCAAACACAGTTTGATCTGGCACATAAGACAATGCTTTTCGGCTCAATAAATAAACACCCATGCTTACTTGGAAAACTTGTCGTGGTTTTTCGCGAAAACCAATTAATAGATTTTTCTCATTGGTATCCAAAACACCAAAGTCAATGAGTTGTTCTCGATGCATCGAAGAAATAGTAAAGATGGAACCTGAAGAAATATGGCTTTCGAAAAAATTTGAGTAATTGATATCTGTAAGAACATCTCCATTCATAACTAAAAAATTTTCGGGAAGATCATGAATCAATTTCAAAGGACCCATCGTACCGAGAGGTTGATCTTCTAATGAATAATCAATTTTCACATTCCACTTTTTCCCATCTTGGAAAAAAGCTTCTATCAAATGAGCTTGGTGATTTACTGCAATCGTAATGTGGTTAAATCCAAAATACGCCAGTTGTCGCACAATGACTTCCAAAATGGGATATTCTCCAATTGGCATCAACGGCTTTGGTAAGACTGTTGTATAAGGACGGAGTCTAGTACCTTTTCCACCCGCTAAAATCACTGCGCGTTTAGACATTGTAAATGTCCGCCTTATAACTTTTTAAGTTGTTTTCATCTTTAAACCAATTGATTGTTTTTTCCAATCCTGATTTAAATCCTTGTAGTCCTTTATATTCTGGTTCCCAATTTAAAATCTCTTTTGCTTTTTGATTGGATGCCCACAATCGTTCTACTTCACTCTTTTCTGGCCTAAATCTGGCTTCATCACCTTCGATTTCCACTTCGACACCGATTATATCTGCAATTGATTTTGCTGTATCACCCATAGAAATTTCAAAACCATTCCCAATATTAAATACTTCACCAAAACCCACTTTGGATTCCAGTGCTTTTATAAATCCTCTTACTGTATCACCGACATAATTAAAATCACGAGTTGGATGCAAAGAACCTAACTTAATCTTTTTTTTGCCTGCAAGTAGTTGAGTGATGATCGTTGGAATGATGGCACGAGCAGATTGTCTAGGACCATATGTATTAAATGGCCTTACGACAATCACTGGTTGTTTGAAGGATGCAAAAAATGAATACGCTAATTGATCAGCACCAATTTTCGAAGCGGAGTAAGGCGATTGGCCTTTCACGGGATGTTCCTCTGTTATGGGAACAAATTGTGCCGTGCCATATACTTCACTTGTGGAAGTATGGATGATTTTTTGAATCTCTAAATCGCGGGCTGCTTGTAATACATTCAAGGTACCTTTTATATTCGTATCAATGTAGGTATCTGGGGAATGATAAGAGAAAGGAATTCCGATGAGTGCTGCTAAATGCAAAACTCCATCCATACCTTTCATTGCCGTACGAACTCCGTTAGGATCACGTACATCACCAGCAAAAACTTCAAATTTTCCCGCAACTTCCTTATCACAGTGGTCCAACCAACCCCATGAATTAAATGAATTATAATACACAAACGCTTTTACTTCATAACCATTTCTCACCAAAGTTTCTGTTAAATGAGAACCGATAAAACCATCTGCACCAGTAACTAATATCTTTTTCATTTTAATACCATATTAAAAATTCTAATCTACACCCAAAACGTTCTTTATTTTTTTTATGTATATTTCTTCTTTATATACATTTTTAGCATTTGTTAAATTATACTTCGCGATCTGTTTCAGTTTTTCAAAATTCTGAGTTTCTTGAATAAAAAGTAAATTTTCTACAATTGAATCAATGGACCCAGGTATCATCTCAAAACCATTCATATTATTTTCAAAAACATCCAATATACCACTTTGACCAGTTGTTAATACAACACATCCAGCTGCATAACCTTCCAAAATAGAAACAGGTTGGCCTTCAAAAAACATAGTTGGCAATATAAAGACATGAGCTGATTGAAATAATTCTCTTTTTTGGTCATCACTCACAACACCATGGTATTCAATTTCTTTTGCGCCTTTTATGGATTGATGAAAAGAATCAGCCTCTTCTTTAGAATCAAATCTACCTGCAAAATTGAGCTTGAACTTAAGTTTTTTCTCTTTCTTTAATTTTTGAAATGCTTCCAACAGTAATAGATAACCTTTTTGTGGAATCATATTGCTTAGGAAAAGAATGTTTATTTTTTCAGGTAAATTCTTAAATTTTCGCTCAAAATCTGAATCAGAAATAAACATATAACTAGGAGCAAAATTAGGGATTATATGAATTTTTTCAGACTGTACATACCCCTCAAAAATCTCTAAATGTGATTTTCCTGAAATGATCACTCCCCCCATTTTTTTGATAAAAAATCGGTTGATAGCAAATAACAAAGAAAAACGATCAAATAATAATTTTTTAATACTTCCGCCATGTAAATGGATGTAAAACTTGGGTAACAAAGAATAACAAATTAAATAGAGTAACAAATCCTTCAAATTTCCGGCTAAAGATTCCGAAATTGTTAGATACACCACTCTTGAGTTATTTTTCTTTTTCCAAGTTTCTACAAAAACGCGAAAAATTTCACTTAAACGATTCCACGAAATCTTTCCATCCTTTAGCCCTTGTTTTTTCAAATCAACAATTGCCATTGAATTTTGAGATTTTAACCCATCGTATAACACCTGGCATACTAACGAATGACCGTTTATTGGTGGTGGTAATGGGGCTATAAAAAGAATTTTCATTTAGGTTCTATTGTTTTTTACCTTGATACACATCAACTTTTCCGATTCCCTTCGGAAAAAGAAAACGTATAAAATTTCTTAACTTACTATCAAAATAAGAATACATTCTCCTTATCTTCTGATTCGGCCGTCCATTAAAACTCGTAACATTAAAATAAGGATCCCCTATTGGCGAATCCGCAGAGAAATAATAGTTCGATACACAAACCCTTTGTTTTTCGACGACGACTGGACTTACGGAATGCCAGGACCAAGGATTTGTTTCCATAATCACCAAACGATTAAACTTACTAACGATGGTTACATTTTTTTTAACTTTTTTATCCCAGAGTTCAAGGTTTCCACCATATTCTAATTTCCAATCTGGAGTAACATAGTATAACAAATTGAGTGTTCGATAATACATTCTTGTCTGTTCGTGGGAATTATCGATATGTGGATTTAAAAAATTATCTTTTTCCATCAAACTCAATCCACCCGCATATAAAGTAGAATCGGGAATCTGATTTTTAATTCCTGTGATTTCTTCTACTATCGAAATCACTTTTGGATCTTGGATCGCAAATGTAATATCTGCTAATATTGGATTAAATTGATCAAAGTTTTTTGAAGTATATTTTTCTTCCCTAAAACTAGACATCTTTCGCATCTCTTCTTTTTTAGGGAATGATTCGAATATTTCATAAGCAGATTTTTCTGGAAGGAGTTGGTCTAAATAACAATATCTAACTCCTACTTCTAAACTTGATTCCTTAAATTGTTTCTTAAGTGTTTCCTTGTTTTTCTCCAAGGAACTTACAATGGTCTTTGCTAAATCTTTTAAATTTTCATTCATATATAACCTATTGTTCGCTAAACTTTTGATAAAGGCTCGTTTTCAATTCTCGATTCGGATAGTTGATTAGAACAGCTTTTAGTTTCCCTTTGTAGATAAATAAACTTCCTGCAGCTACCCCAATAACACCAAACTTTGATATGACTGCTTTAATATCATCTAAACTCCCTGCACCTCCGAGAGCCGTAATTGGAACCGATAACTTCTTTTTAACATTATCAATCAAATCCAAATCGTAACCTGTCATCATGCCATCTAAATCAATGGAGTTTATCAGAATTTCACCTGCTCCCAGGGACGTTGCCATTTCAATCACTTCATCTAAATATTTTCCAGTTTTGGTTCGACCATTATGAATACAGAACTCATACTTTTTGGTAAATGTAGTTTTTTTTACATCTAAACATACTACTACACTTTGGCTTCCCAAGTAATTGACCATCTCGGTAATTTTTTTTGGGTTTTCAATTAAGAGAGAACTCACAATTACCTTTTCAACACCGAATCCTAAAATCTTATTTGCTTGTTCTAATGATTTAATACCACCGCCGACACTCAGAGGCATTCGACATTCATTTGCAATTCTTTCAATCAAACGATAATCTGGATCTTTTCCAAGTCGACTCGCATCAATATCAATTAATACCAATTCGTCTGCTTCTTTTTCGTTAAAAATTTTAACCGCATTAATAGGATCACCTATATAACGAGGTAGATCAAATTTAGTTGTTTTAACTAAACCACCATCTTGTAAGAGTAATGTAGGTATGATTCTTGGTTTTAACATAGATTATAAAGTAGCAAAGTTTTTAAGTAGCTGAATGCCATTATGATGGCTTTTTTCAGGATGGAATTGGGTCCCGTAGATATTCTCATGATTTACTGCACTACAAAATTCAAATCCATAATCAGTTGCCGCAATGACATTCGTTTGGTTTTCACATTCAAAATAATAAGAGTGTAAAAAATAAAAATGTGGATTGGTATCGAGATTCTTTAGTAAATTACAGTCCTGTTTTCTGATCAATACTTCATTCCAGCCAATCTGAGGAATCATTGGTTTTGTCTCTAGACTTGAGAAATTAAACTTTTTAACTTTTCCCTTGATCCAACCTAGTCCTTTTTTTTGACCTTCCTCACTTGAATCGGCCAATATTTGCATACCGACACAAACACCTAATATCGGGCGTTTTTCAATTAATGCAAAACTAGAGAGCTCTTCCATTACCTTTGCATGTTCCAATTTTTCCATTACACTATCAAAGGAACCAACACCAGGTAAAATCAGCTTATCTACATTTAATATTTCTTCTCCACTTTCAATCACCTTAAAATCAAATCCCAGACTTTTTAATATATTTGAAAAAGCTTTTATATTACCAACTCCGTAATTTAAAATGCCTATCATTTATTGAATCACCCTCTTTTCGATTCCTAATTTTTGAAGTATCTTTGTTGCAAAAGCGATAATGTCACTTGCTGATTTATAATCACGGTAGGATTTATTTTCTGAAGATTCGTAACCTCTTAACTCCTCTACCGAAATATCTAGTTTGGATGCTATGTATTCAAAATCTTTTTTTGCCGTTTCATCATCAAATGGAGGTTTTGCAATTTCTTTTAAAGCATCTTCTCTGCTTTTTTGACCTGTTAAAATCAAACTGGAATAATGTGCCTTACGTTTATCATAACCAAACTTCTTAGGCAACCAATACCCTTCATAAAACTTTGTGAATCTGGATTCATAATGTTTGTGACTATACCTTTGCCATTTAAATTTTGTTTCTAATTCTTGGATTGCACCTTCTTTGGTATAAGGAATATAGTTCAATGGTTGGACAACTTTAAGTCCTTTAAAAAATCGATAATATAGTTTGTATTTAAAAATTCCTGCCAATGGGAATGTTTTTAACTTCCTAGTTCCAAACTTTTTATGGATATCTTTTAACTGTCTTAGGTCCGATGCATGGTAATGCCAATCCAAGGGCTCACGTATACACTCTGTCGAATAATTTCCACCGTTTAGAATGTACTGAAAACCATGTTTTGCGCAGTAGTTATACAGTGAGGCAAAAAATACATGGTCTTGCGGAGTATCCAAATGAGGAACACCTGCTTTAAAAAATGAAAGTTGTAAATCCTTCATTTCTTCCCAATTGACAACTTCAGTAATTAAGTCTAACTTTAGACCATCCACAATTCTCTCGATATTATTGACTGCTTCTTGTGAATTCCAACCGGCATCAACATGAAACAAAAGTGGTCTTAATCCAAATTTTTCTTTAGCAAGGTATGCTAAATAAGAACTATCAACTCCTCCGCTGATACCGAGGATACAATCGTAATCCTTTCCTTTACCAGCTTTTTTAATATCCTCAATCATCTTGTTTAATAATTGAGAATTGTTTAATTTTTTATCCCATTCTGGTTTGATATTCTTATAAAAATTCAAACAATGATTACAAACTCCGTTCGAATCAAACGTGATATTAGGATCAGTTGTATCCATTGCACAATTCGTGCATACTTGATAGTTTTGTTGTGTTTTCAAACGCAACTCCTTACATTAGAATCAATTACTTTTAAGTGCATTAAATAGTATCTTTATCAGAATCAATAGTTTATGTTTCAAGTTTAGCTTAGCCCACATAACTTGAATGTCTCCAAACCGAATCTGCTTTGTCTCAATTTGAGAGGTTAAAATTCCATAGTAGATCCAACTTGGATACAAATTACGTTTACCAAAATCCCTATATTGAGATTGAAAACGCAATAGAATCTCTTTTAAAATTGTAAGGGTTTTGTTTGGATTGCTGACATTTCCACCACCTACCCAATAGTTACCTAAACAATCTTTGATCCTGCTAAATTTTTCAGTGACAGTGGAAATCCGTAACCAATATTCAAAATCTTCCCAAGCAACATCTGATTTATTTTCTGAGATTAATCCAGTTTTTTCAACAATCGCTTTTCTTACAACTACGCTCGAATTGATGATCCCATTTCCGTTTAGTAGTAAATCCACGAAAATAGGAGATTTTAATTCCCTCGTTTTGACTTTCCTCTTGAACTTTCCCATCGTATGAGTTTTTGCTTCCCATAAATCGTGGTAAACAAGATCATTTCCACTCTTCAAAACGGAAATGGATTCCTTCAGTTTTTGAGGTTCCCACCAATCATCTGAATCTAAAAATGCAATGAACTCACCACTAGCCTGTTTGATCCCATGATTCCTTGATTTAGCAATGACACCTTCATTTTGGATTGTGAAATACCGTAAGTTGACCTTCTTTGTATACTCTGCTAATAATTCTAAAGTTTGATCAGTGGAAGTATTATCAACTACAATGATCTCCCAATTTTGATAGGTTTGGCGGATGATGGAATCAATTGCATAACTGATTAAATGGCCATTATTATAGGTGGGTATGATGACAGAAACGAGTGGATCTTTTGATTCCATTTAGTTCGTAAATTTTCCAAAATGATTTTGGCAATATAGTAATAGGGAATCTAATTCGCCTTCTAAATTTAGATCATCTGAGAGGTGGAAGGATTTAAGCCGATCAACATTGTACTCTAAAAAATGATCATTAGAGTTTTTTACGTTCGGATTGGTTTTGATTTCAGGACTATAACCAAATAAGTGATTGGTTCTCGATTGGATTTTTTGGGCCATTTCCAATAAAGTGAAACTAATCCCTGAACCTAGATTGAATGTATTTTGACTCATCGGATTTTCCTGATTGATGATCATTTCAATTGTTTTCGTTATATTAGAGATTGGAATAAAATCTCTTTGTTGTTCTTCATTCGAATGGATTGTTAGTTCCCTTTTCGAAATGGCTTGTTTACAAAGATCATTAACAAATAACTTCCAACAGTTCACATCTTCCGAGATGGGAGCCCCAAAACCATTTGACAATCTCAGGTTATACCCTTCTGTATCACCTTTTGCATTCGAATAGTTGACACCAAATTCCCCGGCCAAATGAGAAGTTGCATAAGGATGATTGTTTTTAGGAATTGAATCTTCAGTGAGTTTACCAACTAATGGACTTCCATAAACATGTGCAGTTGATAAATAAATAAACTTTTTTCGCTCATTTGATTTACAAGCTTCTAGTAATTTCATAGTACCAATACAATTAAACTCAAAAGATGCGATAGGATCCTTTGCACAATCTTCTGCACTCATCCCTGCTGTATGGATGATCACATCCTGATCAGAACAAACATCTCTTAGTTGATTGGTATCATCCCAATTTGTGATAACAGATTTACAATTGTTGAAACCACTGCGAACTAACCTACTTGTCCTTGAACCCAAAAAAACCTCAAATCCTTGATTGGATAGATGTTTTGCAATTCTACCACCTAAGAACCCAAAACCTCCTGTGATCAAAACTTTTCTCAATCTATAGTACCCAAGGGGCTCCTTTTTTCCAAAGAGATTCTAATAATTCATGATCTCTTTTTGTATCCATACAATGCCAAAAACCTTCATGATGGTATGCCATTAGTTGTCCCGCCTTTGTAGCTCTTTCCAATGGTTCTCGTTCTAACAAAGTGGTATCACCTTCGATCAAATCAAAAAATGAAGGTTCAAATATAAAAAACCCTCCATTGATCCATCCTTGGTGTAACTGTGGTTTCTCTTGGAAACTTTTCACAAGAGAACCTTCCATTTCTAATTCACCAAAACGTGCAGAAGGCCGTACTGCAGACACAGTGATCATTTTACCATGACTTCTGTGGAAACTTAATAGTTTGTCTAAATCAATATTGGAAACTCCGTCTCCGTATGTTAACATACAAGTTTCATTCCCAATAAATTTTTGCATTCGTTTAACACGCCCTCCAGTCATTGACAGGTCTCCAGTATTTACCAAAGTGACCTTCCAATCGACAGTATCATGTTGATGGGGATTAATATTGCCAGACGATAAATCGATCGTAAAATCAGAGTTTAAGGATCTATAGTTTAAAAAATAATCTTTTACAACTTCCGCTTTGTATCCAAGCGCTAGAAAAAAATCTTTATGATTAAATTTTGCATAATGATTCATAATGTGCCAAAGAATTGGTTTTCCACCAATTGGAACCATTGGTTTTGGAATTACATCGGTATATTCGGATAATCTGGTTCCAAATCCACCTGCTAAAATGATTACTTTCATACCACTCCCCAATCATATTGTATCATTGATAGTTCTAATCTGTCGGCTTCATTAGGATCATGCAGAATACTGGAAATATTCAGAATTAAGTTTTTGGGTGCATTCATTCCTTGAAATCCAAACCATAATCCACTTGGCACTGTGATCCTAGAATAATTGGATTCTCCAATGACGTATTCAGAAAATAAATTTTGTACGGAATCATAGAATACGAATTTAACATTCCCAACTGGAACTATTAAATTCATCACCATTTTGTTATGTTTTTTCCAAGCCTTGATATATCCAGATTCAATCCATGAAAAATAAGCTTCGCCAAAACCATTATAAGAACCTTCGCTCCCTTTTAAAGCATGAAGTACATTCCCACCTGGAGTTGGGATCTCTCGTATTTGTGTGACTTGAATCGCAGAAAGACTCACGTTGCCCATTCCAATCCTTTATTCTTTGCAAATGATTGGTACTGTTTGATTTGATCCAAAGTTGTCTGTAAAATATCATTTGGGTGACGATAATACGATTTGTACCATTCTGCAGTCAGTTTCACTGTTTCTTCAAATCCCAAAACTGCAGTCCACTTTAATAGAGCTAAAGCTTTGTCACAGTTTAGTTTGAGTAATCCTGATTCATAAGGACCAGTTTTTTCTTTAGAGAGATCTCGCCACTTCACCATATCCCAATATTCAGACATTTTCTCCACAAGTTCCAAAACACTATGATTTTGATTAGCAAGAGGACCAAAATTAAATGGCTCGCCATGTAAATCTGGATTCTCTAGTAACTTAACTGCTAATGTTAGATACCCACTTAATGGTTCGAGTACATGTTGCCAAGGCCGAGTTGCATTTGGATTTCTTAAATCTACGGATTGGTTACTCGACCATGCTTTTACGCAGTCTGGTATAATTCTATCTTCTGACCAATCCCCTCCACCGATTACATTCCCTGCTCTTGCAGAGACAATGCGCACCTGACTTGACTGTTTCGGAAAATAAGATTTTATATGTGATTTGATTGCAAGTTCTGCTGCACCTTTCGAAGCACTATAAGGATCTGGTCCACCAAGTACATCATTTTCTCTATATCCCCAGATCCATTCCACATTGTCATAACACTTATCACTGGTAATGATCACACACGAACAAGGTGAATCGTATTTCCTCAATGCTTCTAATACATTCAAGGTGCCCATTACATTTGTTTCCCAAGTCTCCAATGGATTGAGATATGATTTTCGAACGAGCGCCTGTGCTGCTAAGTGAAATACAAAATCAGGTTTGATCTCGAGTACTGCCTTTTCAATGGAAACACTATCGCGGATATCGATTCGTAAATCCCGTATCGACTTTTTCATATTCCCTACTTCAAAATGCGATGGAGACGATAAAGGATCTAAACTAATCCCAGAAACTTCGGCTCCCATTAACTGCAACCAAGTGATTAACCAAGAACCCTTAAATCCAGTATGCCCAGTCACCAAAACTTTTTTATTTTTAAAGTAAGAATCTAAACTCATTTCTTAAAACTATTTCCTAAATCATATTTCCAAAATAAAATCATATACGTGAACTACTTAAGATTTTTTTCCAATTTTCCAAATTTGAATTCGTAAAAAAAACTAGATTTCGTTTGGTTCGAATCCCTACTTTTTCAATCGATTGGATTGATTTTTTGAGTTCCTCTTTTGAGGAAACAAAATGTACATCCTTTACACCAAACAAAGGACTCAAATTGACTTCTTTTGGATCTCGTGCTGAAATCACTGGAAGTCCGAGGTAATATGCCTCAAGAGCTGCTGAAGTAACATTGCTAGTAAACACAATGGATGCAATTTTTAATAAAGTCTCCGAAGGTTCCATTGAGATTTCAAAATTTAAATTTGGAAAATCGGATTTATCTATGGGACAAGCAGGATGAGGTTTTACAATGATTCTGTAAGGCAAATGTAAAGATTCCAAAAGTTCTAATTGGAACTTGCTCACTGCAAATAAATAATCAGTAAACACCAAAAAGATTCTATTTTGTTTGGATTGATTCCTTTTAGTTTGGAGAGTTTCTAATCCCAAAAATCGTAGCGCTTCACCAGGAACTAAATCTTCTTCCTTGTAACCAAATTCCAAAAGTCCTTTTTTGGAAAGGGGACCATTATAAACAATCTTCTCTGGTTTACACTCTTTCGTTCTGTATCCAGATAAATTCATTCGAAAGGAATAACGAAGGTCCCAAAATCGAACAGTGGCATGTGTCACTGCATATATCTTTTTGCTGATAATTTTTTTCCAATGGTAAACCAATACCTTTTCCCAATTTTGGTTTTCCATTAGGTATACTAAACTTGCGCCCTTTGAGGCAGTTTCTACTTGGTTTTTAATTGTAAAATAGGTAAATAAATTCTGTACTGCGATCGAACCAATCAAAGAATCTTTTAGTTCATTCCATAGATACAAACTAGGTCGCAATTCCTGATTCAGTAGTAATGATTTGAATCGGAAGGAAACAGAGACAAGATAAATAAAACTAAATTTGAAATAATGGTATATTACTTGCCATAAGACAGAGATCGTTATCTGCTCCACTAGCCTATGTTTAATTTTAGAGTCGCTGGTTTGATTGAACTCATCTATCTTCCTCTTTGCATTTTGGATTGTTGGATAAGCTTTACTTGGAACATAGATATGTGAGTAAGTTACTTCTAATTGATTTTCTTTGATCAAATTGGGAAGTGTGCCCCAATAGGCTGATCTAAACTCTTTCTCATTTTCTTTAGTCAGTAGATGGAAAAAATAATCATAGATATACAGTTTTTCTGCGAGATCTTGCCTACGATGGGAACGGAACTGGATTCCTCCACAAAATTTAACATAACGGAAAATAGAGATAAGTCCCAATACAAAATGCGGTAGAATCGATTTGATTGGTCTTGGAGTTAGAAACCTTTTGAAGATATCGATGTAAGTTTGTTTCAAAGAGGAAACTTTTTTAGAACAAAAAGTTAGATACTCAACCAAATCGATTGGAGTGGATTCGGAAACTTGTATTAAGGAACACGCAATTCCCTCAAGGTAATATCCAAGCACACTAAGTTTAATCGAGTTGCTAAATGAATCCGATTTCCCGTAATTTTTTTCGAAACTTAAATTCATCCACCATAAACTAAATGTACCATCAATGCGAAAGTAGGACTCCATATCTTTCTTGTGGATCTGAATGTTACTGACTTTATCGATGAAATCTAAATACCTCTCTCTAAAAAAAGTTGCATTTACTTCTAACTCATAGGGAACGGAGATAATTTCTTTTGTACTCTTTTGGTATAGGTTCCATAAAAACACAAGTCCTTCAAATCTCGGAGGATTTGATGGCTCAGTCCAAATCAGAATTTGATTTGTTTTAGATTTTTCTTTGGTTTTCAAGTTCTTCGTCTGGAACAGGATTTAAAAGAGGTTCTCCTTTAAAGAATCGAACCACTTCAGAAGCAGCACCAAATTCCATTAAATAACGACAATCAAAAGAACAAGAACCCATATGTTCCGTTAAGATAATGTTCTCCAATTCAATTAAATTCCCTTTGTATGGTTCTTTTTCAAATACATCGATGGCAGCACCTGCGATTTGTTCCGCTTTCACTGCATGATACAAATCAGACTCATTAACGATTCCACCTCTCGCCGTATTGATGACAAATGTAGATTCATTCATAAATCCAAGTTCTGTTTTCCCAATCATATTTCGTGTAAGATTGGTTAGAGGAACATGGAGAGAAATGATATCAGCATGTTTATAGATTTCTTCTTTGCCTACTTGTCTAACTTTTAAACCCGTATTTTGTATGATTTCTTGGATTTCTTTTGTTTTATCTTTTAGATCATTTACCAAAATTTCCTTTGGCCTAAATTCCTTCAGAATCCGTAGGACATTACTCCCAACCCTTCCTAAACCAATGAGTCCAATGACAGATTCACCAAGACGTTTTCCAGTAAACCTAGACCAACCACCTTTTCTTAATTCAAAGTTAGCCAAATGGACCTTCCTTGTAAGACTCACCATCAATCCAATGGTTAGCTCCACAACAGCCATGGTCACGGCATCTGGAGTGTATGCCACTGTTATGTTTTTATCTCTACATAATTGTAAAGGCACGGAATCCAATCCAATTCCAACTCTAGAAATGATTTTTAGACCTGGATTTTTTTGAATCAAGGGAGTTAGATCTTCTGTGCCTGCAATGATAGCATCTACATCTTTTGCATATTCTGCTACTTCTTCGGAAGTTAACTTTCGTTTTGTTGGATTCAAAACAACATCCCAACCTTCTTTCTTTAGGATTGAGATTGGCTCTTCATTGTATTGGCCAAATGGATATGTAGAAACAAAAATTCTTTTCATTCATTATACTCTTGCAAATACCCAAACATGGGAACTTAATTTATACTTTTTCAAAAATTCCTGGAATTCCTTAATTGCAAATTCCCCTCTCATTTTCAAAACGTTGGTAAACTCTAAATTCGGTGCGTTTGAGATGACAATATCAACATCTAACTCACCGGGAGTGATAACTTCGATATCCGAAAAACCAAGTCTCCCAAACAACTCTTCAAATCCTTTGACACTCATAAAATTGATATGGTGAGGTGGGAATATACTATTTGATTTCTCTTGGAGAGTAAGAATATCAAACCCTTCATACCCAAGTCCTGTTAACAGAACATAACCACCGGGTTTTGCTAAATTACGAACCGAGCTTAAAAAATCCATAGGAGAGTGAACGTGTTCAATCACTTCAGAAGAAATCACTAAATCAAATTTCCCCGACCACTCATTCGAATGTTCTGCCATCGCGACAAGAGTTTTGATTCCCTTCTCCTCTGAAATACGAGCCATACTCTCTGAAGGTTCAATTCCGAACAAACTTGCATTTGGATAAAACTGTTTTAACTCTTCTAAAAAGATTCCATAACCTGAACCTACATCACAAATTAAGTTAGGTGAAAAACCTTTGTTCGATAGAAAATCTGAGATTTTTTTTGCTTTTGGTCTGAATAAAACTTCTCTCCGTTTTTCTGCAACTGCAGGAAAAAAAGATTCGGACCAATATTTGGAAGATTCACCTATGCTGTAAAATTCATCTAACATTACATTGGTGGGCCTTGGATTACAGAATACAGTCCCGCAAGTTTCACATTTTTCGTACTGGTAATCTGCTTTAGTTAGATGCAATTTTGTTTTGTCACTACCGCAACCAGGACAAAGTATCCTTTCAAATTTATTTTTATCTAACTTTTTTGCATCTTTTGCAACTAAATCAAGATAGGTTTTTAATAATTCTTTCGGTCGAATTTCGCTTTCTTTCATTTCTGTTTCGTACCTTTTTTTGTTGTTTCGAGATTACGAATTACCTTTGCAGGAATTCCACCAGCCACAACATTTGCTGGAATCGATTTTGATACAATACTCCCAGCTGCGATCACAGAGTTTTTACCAATGCTGACACCTTTCAAAATGGTGCAGCGAGTTCCTATCCATACATTATCCCCAATATCAATGCCAGCATCAAATTCGTATCCAGGATTTGTTAATCGTCCTTCTGGAGGAAATACAACATGGAAATCAGAATCCATGATTGTCACATTGGCAGCTATCATGACATGATTACCGATTTTGATGGATTTGGACCTTGCAGTAATGGAGGTTCCATTCAATCCAACTCCATTCCCAATCAAAATCTCTGAAGAATCAGATAATGTTTTGATACAAGTAGGTGAAAAGATGGAAGTAGCCATGGCTCTAGAAGAATGGGAAATGGATGTAAAGTTGTTACCGATGTTAATTTTACTACCAGGGAATTTAAAAAAGAGGAAGTTACCTGTTACCTTACTATTTGTTCCAATTTGGATGTTCCAAAAAACCACTTTCAATCGAAAGAAAAAAGTACCAATCCATTGCAAACAAATCAAATATCCGCTATAAAGCGCATATGCTATCAGTTCTATAAGTGAATACTTATTTAAGATTTTAAATATTTTTCCAATCATCTTAAGGTTTGGTGATTTCCAATCGAATTCCAATTCCATCTAATTGCACAAGTCGGGAAAACCTCGAAACCTCATTGACTAGTACTTTTGCTTTTTTGTTCCAAGGGTAAAGATGGAATCGATTGGGTAGATCATTTTGTTCTGTTGTAAAAGCGATGTCACTGACTGGAATTTTTTCAATACGATTTGCAGTGAAAAAATGTCCCCCTTTTTTAATCACTCGTTCAATCAATTTGAAATAATTCGTTATTTGTGCATTTGGCATTTCTTGGAAAGAATGACAATTGATCACCAAATCAATTGAACTATCTTGGATCAATTTGATTTGATCTGTTGTTAACAATAGAATGTCATAATCTTTCGGACCAGTTTTAGATATTTCATTTGGAAGAACGATTTTCGAATCGGGAAAAACAGAAGATAAATAACTAAAGGAAACTGGAATCATTTCCGGTAAATCAACCAGGATTAAGGAAATGCCAGGAAAGTTTTTAAATAGAATCGATGTTAGATTCCCATTCCCCGCTCCAATCTCCAAAACCGTTTTTACTTTTTTACCTTTTAAATACGACTTAAGGATATTAAAATAATAATAATGTAAATAGATGTGTTCTGAAATTTTACGTTTTGACCAATTTTCAAAATCAGATTTGACAGCATCCGAACTTAAAAATAGATCTTTGTCCTTTTTCCATAATAAATGATTAATTCGGTATGGTGAGAGATCAGGATCAGTGACCACAGCATGGTTTAAAACCAAATCAAATGCAGTTTTGTACTGAAATAATTTAGGTAATGTAAAATAACGATTCTTCACTCTTTGTAACAATTTTGTTGGAGACTTTAGAATCTTTGTGATTTTAGAAAAAATTCCTAGGATCGGTTGTTTTTCAGGAGGAATGTAAAAACCAGAATCACCCGAAACTACCATTTTGTCTTTTGTTACTTCTGACTTCAGTAATTTGGAATGTTCCTTCCAATATGAACTTTTGGACTTAGAATTCGTTGATAAAAAGAAATCACTGTTTTTAAAATGATTTAACCTTTCGATATTTTCTGAATTTAAATTTAGCTTATACATTCCGAGGATACCTAGTTTAGAATTGAATTTGTCCGTTTGTGGCTTTTACAATGTATGAAAATTTGTTTTTGTTCGATTTTTCAAATGTAATCGCACCACCTGCCGCTTGGACGAGAGTAATACCCGCAGCAAAATCCCAAAGTTGAATATGGTCTTCTGCATACACGTCCCCGTTTCCAGAAGCAACAAAACACAAGGAAAGTGAAGCAGAACCAATCATTCTTACTTTACGAAATTCTTCAAAATAACCAAACCATTGTTTGATAACCGAATCATCCAATTGAGACAAAATGGGTTTACCAGTGAATAAAATAGAATCTGATTTTTTTTGATTCTGACTCACCATCATTTTTTTTCCATTCCGGAAAGCACCAACACCGATGATACCTGAATATAAAACATCATGATTAAAATCATAAACAATCCCAAGCAGGGGTTGTCCATTCTCCCATAAAGCAATCGAAACAGAAGCGATTGGAATTCCTCTTGAAAAATTCACTGTCCCATCGATTGGATCAACTATCCAAACTTTGCCATTCAGAAAATCCGTTTCTTGGTGGTTTTCTTCCCCCAAAATTGGGATTTCAGATTTTTTCCGAAGGTAATTTACGATGAGAGTTTCTGACTCTTCATCTTCCATCAATTTGATGTCATGTTTTTCAGAAGATTTCGTCCTAACATTTCCGTTTGCTTTTTTGGCTAATGTTTTACCAACCTTCTTTGCAATCTTGGAAGCAATGTCCAATAATTGTTGATTTGATAGATTCAAATTCTTTTGTTACTCAACTTTGATGTTATATTTATTTCGCCATTCGACATCTTCAAAATAAATTCGATACACTAATTTTAAAGTTTCATGCGCATCTGAACTGGATCCTGTTTGAACTGGTATATTTTCATTTACACATTTTGCAAACTCATTGATTTCATCGCGCCATGAGTTATCTTCTAAATAATTTACAGTTTCTGTTTTTGGATTCCCACCTGATTGGATATCTTGTGGGAATATGGTGAGTGTTTCTTGACCATACGATTTCGAACCAGAAAGGATTCCTGATAAAACAAGTGTACCTTTTTCTAGATTGATTTGTAAATTAAATCGATGCCTCCATTCCGTTGCCGTTGATTGGAATTGAATGATCACTCCTGAGTTTGATTTCATGAGTGCAAAAGCATTGTCTTCTACTTCCAAATTCCAATAACTATTGGAAACATAACTTTTAATTTCGTCTATTTCGCCCGCAAATAAACGGATTAGATCCACCATATGGATCCCTTGGTCGAGTAAAATTCCACCACCTGCAATTTCACGATTAGCTCGCCAACCATTCTCTACACTAACGATTGTCGATTTTCCATATACCCCTCTGATATTGATGATTTTTCCATATTCACCAGACTTTACAATTTTTAAAGCTTCTCGGACGGAATCATGGTAACGGTGATTAAATCCATATTTTAATTTTAAATGAGGGTTTAAGTTTTCAGTTTTTATAACTTCACTCACTTCTTGTAAATTTCTACCTGGAGGTTTTTCACAAAATACATGGCATCCGTTTTTTAGTCCAAGTATGGTTGCGTGAGCAGCAACGTCATTTGTTAGGCAAACAAAGAGAATGTCTAATTTCTCTTCTTTTATCATTTTTTGATAATCTGTATAAACCTTTACATCTTCCCTCTCTAACTTTCCTTCTGCCATGGTAACATCACAAACGGAAACTACATTTAAGAGAGAGTTTTGGTTGATGAATTGATGCCTCCGCCTTCCAACAACACCGTAACCGGCAATACCAACTCTGTATTGCTTCATTTACTTTAAATACTCCTTAAGTATTTTATCAGATTCAAATACTTTCTCTACACGGGAAACATCACCCGGAACATCCACACCTATCATCTGTCCTTCTGTTAAAACCATCCGAACTTTATAACCATGTTCGATGGCTCTATTGATATCAACCGATTCAATGAGTTCATAAGGAGTTGCTGGTAATTTTGCAAACACATCCAAAAAGGATTTTCGAAAACCAATTAAACCCAATTGTTTTAATTTTAAAAAATCAGAGTTTGGAGATTTTTTTACCGATGGGATTGGTTCTCTAGATGCATATAGTAAATCCCAGTTTTTATCAACCACAACCTTCGGAGCATTTGGACTTAGAAACTCTTCCTCATCAGTTATCTTCGTAACCAAATTCGTACAATAAATACTTTCATCCTGTAACATCGGATTGACTAAATCATCGATCATTTTTGGCAGTATCAATGGTTCATCTCCTTGGATGACCAAAATCAAATCCCCATCCACAATTTGTGATGCTTCTGCAACACGATCAATACAACCTCTATGTACATCAGATGTCATAACCGCCTTTCCACCATAAGCTTCCACAGTGTCTTTAATGATCTCGTCACAAGTAGCAACTACAACTTCATGAACGGACTTTGATAACAAAGTACGCCTTCTGACATGTTCAATCATTTCTAAACCAACTATTTTTGCTAAAGGTTTATTCGGAAACCGAGAAGATGCCATCCTGGCTGGTAATACAGCAACTATTTTCATTTGATTAAATTTTCCCAATTTAGATTCGATTTATGATTTAACATCACTGCATCAGTAGAATAAGCAATGAAGGTTTTGCCATTTTTGATTTCAGATTTTAATTGTCCTTCATCTGGATTGATGATGTGAATCCCCAGTGGTAACTTTGCCTTTTCAGCTGCCTTCTGGAATTTTTGGATCACGGCTAAAAACTCTGGATGTGTAAATTGTCCTGTTAGATTCATCGATCCTGATAGGTCATAAGGCCCAATCATAGCAGCATCAATCCCTTCTACTGTAAATATAGATTCGATTTGATCCAAAGCACGAATATTCTCAATTTGAATGACACGGACTAACTCTGTATTGATGGTTTTCGAATAGGTTTCAAAATGTTTTCCAAATAAATTTGCATTCGAAAAACCAACTCCTCTTATGCCCATCGGAGGATAACTACTCCATTTCACAAAATCTCGTGTTTGTTCAACTGTTTCAACCATGGGAACAATGATGCCTTTAGCTCCAGCATCTAATGCTTGTTTGATATCTTTCGGATGGTTTTGGGCCACACGAATGAATGGAACAGATCCTCCGATTTCAATGGCTCTAATGATATCTGGTAGAAGATTTAAACTAAATGCACCATGTTCTAGATCTAGGGTGACCCAATCATATCCATTCGATGCTAAAATTTCAGCTACATTGGAATTGGGTATTTGCATCCAAGTTCCAATCGTAGGTTTGCCAGTTTTTAATTTCTCTTTGATGGAAGTCATACAGATTTTTCCAATAGGATCGCATATTCATACAACAAATGGTGGATCACTTCATGAACGCCCTCGACAACTCCATATTTACCTTTTTCCGTAGGAACAAACAATACTTCATCGGCAATTTTCAATGCTTTACCGCCATCAAACCCAACCATAGCAATGGTTGTACAACCCTTTTCTTTTGCAAAAAGTAATCCATTGATGACATTCTGGCTATTCCCACTACTAGAAATTCCGAACGCAATGTCACCCTCACCAATAAAATTTTCCATTTGTCCGACAAACACTCCATCATAACCGTGATGGTATTCTCCAGGGTAATTCCCTTCTGTAAACGGTTCCTTCCCATCGTTTGCTTGTGCCGTCAACCAAGCGGGATTGTCTAAACCATACACCCGGTAAAACTTTTGGCCAGACTTCCCATTGATTTTTGTGCCTTTCCCAAAATCACAAGCCAGATGTGATGCAATCCCATGACTGCCACCATTACCAAAGAAAAATATGTTTTTCCCTTTTTCTTTTGCTTCGTATAACAGTACTGCGACCCTAGCAATTGAATCAATATCCAATTCATTTATTGATTTCTGAATTTCTGCTAAAAACTCTTTTGAAAATTTCTTTGCGCTATCAATGTTAGGCATGTCTAGATTCCTTTGTATTTCTCTTTTAAATGATTCATTCTCATTATCTTAAATAAAATAATTGCAACGATTCTTTGGGACGTAAGTCCGCAATTGGATAACCCACTGTTTGGTCCACAATTGAATTCACAATTTTCTCTTTTCCTTTCACTTGAGTGAAGATCAGTTGGTGTTTTGTCTCATTTAACCTTTCTAAGGTGAGTGTAATTCGATTCGATGGTGTTTTGGGCGCATTTTTTACAATGGCAACCGAATTCCCAACCATTTCCATATCAGATTGTTTTCCAGGAAATAAACTGGCAATGTGCCCATCATCCCCTAGTCCAAAAAGAACCAGATCAAATATTGGTGTCTTCGAAATTTGTTTTTCATAATCCAGTGCTGAATTTTCTAAATCTAAATCTGTATTACATTTAAACACTTTTTTGTAGTCATAAGAAATTTTGGAAAAAAAACAATGATATGAAAGATTATAATTCAGTTCTTCACTCGCCTTGTCTACGTAACGTTCATCTCCAAAAAAAAATTCGCAACGATTCCAATCGATGTCCTCAAGGACGAGTGACTCATAAATTCTTTTGATTGTATTTCCGCCTGTGAGAACAATTCGAAATACTCCTGAATGTTCAATACTTTCCTTTGCTAACTTCGAAATTATGCCACAAATCTCTTGAATGAAATCAATTTCTGAATCAAATGCAATAGATTCAATGGGAAACAAAAGAATTCACCTCAATTGATCTGCTAAGTTCTGTGATAAAGTGTTTCGATTTTTTTGCGTACTGGTTTAAAAACTTTGTGACACTCGATTGCCTTTTTTTGTCATACCACCAAGTATCTACACCATTCCAAATTTGATTTACTTCTTTCGCACAGTCCTCTGGGTTCTCAAAAAAAATCCCAACTTCTTTAAGTGAATCAAAATATGGTTTTGCTTCATCTCTGATTTCCCAGTGATTAGGATTCCAAAAAATCAATGTAGGTATGTCTAAACTCATCGATTCTAAAAACGTTGTAGCGTTGTACGTCGAGATAAACAATCTCGTAGTTTTTAAAATCTGTTTCATTTGTTTTTGACGGTCTAAAATTTGAATGGAAGGAAATTCTTCTTTCCACCTACGCTCATGTTCCCATCCATAATCTTGAGGATACAACTTTACATTACTTCTATCTTGGATGTCTGGGTTTAATGTTCTGTAAAATGAAAATTGATCCTTTAGGTAATCTAAAACCTGTGATGATTGTGAAGAGCTGTACATCCAATAGGAATACCTGTGCATTGAATTTTGGACCAGTAATAAGTCACCATCTCGGTCCCAATTCATTTTCTTTTGGTTTCCATATTTCACACAAACAGAAGGTGTTACATTCTTATGCTTGGGATCCTTCCAACCCCAAGTTAAGTATCGATTCGCTGTTGATACTTCATGGTCTTCATGGAAGGAAAACTTACCAATCCCATAATGCCCACCATGTTGTGACAGCACCAACTGAGATCCGTTTTGTTGTTTACCAGACATCCAAATCTTAAACAGATCATAACCAATATGGCTATTGCTAGTGAAGATTATTTTTGGATAGAGTGGCCAACGTTTTACAGATGGGTGTTCTTTTAAACTCTTGTATCCTTCCAAATACGATTTTGGAATTTGATTCGGGATGAGTTTCGAAACAATTTGTTCGAAACGAGATTCTCCTAAATCAATATCCCAATTCCTTCGGAGTTCCTGATTGGTTTTAAACTCAGGAATCTCTTCCTCCATAAAACGTTTTGGAAATTGGCCCAGTTTTAATTGAAGGAGGAAGGAATTTTTGATACCGAGATAATCGGAAATCAAAAAATACGAATCGGACTTTGCATTGAACCCAAATATTGTATAAAAAAAGTATTTCACCAGTTCTTTTAGAGAACCTGTTTTTGTACTTTGGTTTTTCTTTGGAAAAACAAATGATTCATCCTTCTTTATGGTTTTGTCAGGATGGGAAGTACTGATGATGTTTTGGTATAAAGATTGGTTCCAAAGATCAGAACCAAAAAACCGGTAAAAATCATTCATATCATTGGGAATCAAACTCTCCTCATCGATGGTTAACATTGTGACCGATGTGATTGGGTAATTTGCAAATGCCAATCGAAGAGACTCATACCGATCCCAAACCATCTGAAGGAAATACCCAAGCCAAGGGCCTACAATATTCCTCCAATAAATACCTGTTTGGTCCTCTCCATGGATCAAATTCAGGTGAGTTGTTAGTGCATCTAATGACTTCTCATAAACAGCTTTTAAGTACTGGTAGTCTTTATAGAGTTTATCCTTTTCATCCCAGTGATAGGGTAAAGTGATCGAATTGTACTGAGACCAAAGCTCCTTTTTGGAATGGAATTTACACCACTCCCCTAAAAAAAGAACATTGGTTCCTTCATTAGGCCAAGTGGCTTCTAAAGCAGTTGTAATTAAATGATAGTTCAATATAGAATTTCCAAAACAATCGACATTGATCTTATAAAGATCGATTCAACCACATTTAACCTTTGCAGAAGTTCATCTAAATTACATTCTAGCGTAGAGTTGTAAAATTTTATCTGGAGTCAAAATCTGTTTCCAGTTTTCACCTAACGCATTCGTAAGGGGTCGTTCCATTCTCAAGGTCATCTCTACCATACGATTTAAAGCAGCCGAATCCAATGATTTTGTAACTCCTTTTGGCAATACAATATTATGTTTTTTTAACATCTGTCTGAATTTTTCTACGTAAGGTCCGTAGTATTCTTCTAAAACATCAAAGGCAATACAATTGGCATATCCATGTCGATACCCAAGCTCTAAACTCAAACCGTACGAAAGAGCGTGGCACACTCCTACTTCAGAATTGACGATCGATACCCCACCCAAATAGGAAGCGGTCATCAACATATCGTCATCACCATCAGCAAGAAACACTAGTTCGCATAAATCCAAAGCTTTACTCGCATAGCCTCTTGCTAGTTCATTGATCATCGTTCCTTGTAAACTTTCTACACAATGGATATAACAATCCATCCCAGAATGGAATCTTTGGTTAGTTGGCACATTTTTGATAAGAGTACTATCCAAAATAATCGCATCAAACATACTAAAATCACTGTTAATCCCAAACTTACGATCTTTCCCCATGAGTACGGCAGTTCGACTTGCTTCCGCACCGGAACCTGCAACTGTTGGAATCCCGATTTTATGGATTCCAGGATTCGGTACTAAATCCCAACCTTGGTACAAACTAGAAGAACCTTCGTTGCATAATACAACAGAAATTGCTTTAGCAACATCCATTGAACTACCACCACCAATTCCAATGATAGAGACTGGTTTTTGATTCCCCTTTTCTTTCAGGATTCGTTCTTTGATTTCATCTACTTGGTAAGTAGCTGGTTCTTTTTTACTTGCTGGAAAATATTCAACGAAATCTGCATTTGTAAGATTCAATCGCGATACAATATTTGAATCTTTATGTACATCATCGATAATAAAGACGTAATAATCCTTTGGATCTTTTTTAGCAGGAACTAATTCTGCTAAACGATTAATGCTATTTTCACCAAATAACAAACGTGGAACTTGTTTAAATATTCTAAAATTTGACATTATGCCTCGCTATACTCTTTCATTAACATTTCTAAGATTTTAAAATCTATTTCATCATCTATCTCAAAATTTAGTTCTTTTGAATTCTCAAAACGATAAATTTTTTCTCCAAACCATTTTCCTTGCGATACGATTGCTTTAGACAAAATGTAAACACTGCCATCATCGTAGAAAAATCCTTTATAATCTTGCCGTCTCAAATTGTTATGTGAACCAAATTCTTTATACTTACACCAAAAACCAGTCGCTAAATTTGTATAATCACCAGATAAATAAGCGGCAATACAATCATCGATTAGGTTTTTATTCCGAAAGGGAGATGTTGGTTGTAAGACGATAAAATTTTTCGCTTCCGGTATTTTTTTCGAGATGTCTTCAATCACGGAAATAGTTGTCGCTTCATCAGATGCTAGTTCTGGACTACGCATCAGGACTTCACAACCATTTGTTTCTGCGACTTTTGCTATCTCTTCGCTGTCAGTAGATACCAATACTCGATCCAAAAGTTTCGATTTTTTAGCAGCTTCAATGGACCAAACGATTAATGGTTTTCCATTTAACAAACGAATGTTTTTTCCAGGAAGACCCTTACTACCACCTCTTGCTGGTATAATTGCTAGGTTCAATTTATCCTCTTAATTCGATTAATGCTTTTTGAATCGAATCAATCATATAATCAAAATCCGAATCAGACATTGTGATATGGAAAGGAAAGGAAACCATATTATCAAAGAAAGAATCGGCATTCGGACAGTTTGCTTCTCCAAAACCCATCTTTTTAAACAAATCGTATCGGTTGAGTGGATAATATTGTACGATCGCCTGTACTTTATATTTTTTACTTAGTAAAGACAAAAATGCATCTCTTGACTTTCCCGATTCTTTTCCTTGGAACTTCGCTACAAGTAAGTGATGGCTATGGGAATTTTCATTTGTTATCTTTTGAAATTTTAATTCAGGAAAATTGACAAACGCTTCTCTGAATTTTTTTGCTCTTTCTCTTCGATTGTTCGTAAGTGCATCGAGTCGGCCAAGTAAAACCGTTCCGAGTGCCGCTTGTGCTTCCGTTAAACTAAAATTATGAGGCCAAATCCCTTCAATGTCCAAATCAACATTTGACATAGCGGGAATCCAATATTCAATTTTATTTAAAAAAGGTGCATGACCATTATGGCGTATTCCAGGAATTTTTTTGGCCTGTGATTCATCTTTTAAAGTGATGATTCCACCTTCCCCGAGTGTCGTAATATTCTTTTGACCATGGAAACTATAAGCACCATAATCACCAAAGGTACCACACACTTTAGAATTCAACTTTGCTCCTAAAGACTGCGCACAATCTTCCACAACGAGAATATTCTTTGATTTCGCAAAATTGACTATTTCTTCGATATTAGGAATGATCATTCCATAAAGGTGAACCACTACGATCACTTTTGTTCTTTCATTTACCAAAGATTTAATACTATCTAAGGAAACTAAAAAAGTATCTGTATCGACATCAGCCCAAACTAATTTTGCCCCAGTCCTTCCAAAAGGAATTGCAGAAGCACAATAAGTGTGGGAAGGAATGATTACTTCATCTCCCTTTTTTACACCCGTTAAATCAGCAATTAGTTCTAATGCATGTGTAGCATTTGTCACACCAAAACATGGTTGTCCGCCAATGTATTTTGAGAATGCACTTTCAAATTCATTCAAATACTTACCTTGTGTTTGAGGATCTGCCGTTCTCATCACATTCACAACTGCATTAATTTCCTCTTCCGTATAATCAATTGATTTACCAGACCATTTAACTTTGAAATCCATATTCACCCTTATATTAAAAATTAAATTTTTCTAATCTACTTAACGCGACCCAAAAACCTTCACCTTGGTTTTTGTGCCCTTGCCATATTTCAGGAATAAAAGATGCTTTTGGTGAAGATTCTCGGAGCAATCGAGCCAATTGAAAAAAATCAATTTCTCCTTCGCCAATTTGCAAACCTTCTCCATCCACACCTGAAGCATCCACAACATGCATGTGAGCAATGTAAGGAGAAATCTTTTCAATAAAATCAGTAAAAGACCAATGAAATTGGTTACATGCTAATTTTGAATGTGAGATATCCAAACAAACTCGAATTTTATACTTATCACAATAATATTGGATGTCCTCAAACGACATGAAAAGGTTATGATACCTTTGCCCCCCAAAGTGCCAAGGAAATGGTGGCATCGTTTGTGGTATAATTTCTACACCATCCAAGTTTAGTTCTTTTAAAGATTGAAAATAATTCTCATATAACTTTGCTTTATCGGAGTTTGGCAAAAAATAATCATTTGAAAAACCACCAACATTTGTAACAATGAGAGGATTTGATTTCATCTTTGGGAAAAACACTTTTAATGATTTGGTTACATCAATCACTCGCTGCATGTGTTTTATCGACTGTTGGCGATAACTTTCATCATTCGAACAGAGATCTAACAAATGATCACCTTCAAATAACTCAGGAGTGTGAACAACAAAATCTACATCATAAGTTCCGCTCAAAAAATCACTGATGTTTAAATCTAAATCCTTATAACTCAAATGGAATTCAACGAGTTTCATGCTGGATAAATTCACCATAACATTAAAATCGTGAAACCTGACTGGCAAACCCCAAGGGCGAGTGAAGGAATAGTTATTTTTGATTTCGATAGCAGTTTCGCTTAAGTCAGACGGAAAGAAAAAATCCCCCTTTGAAAAATTGCGTTTTGCTACCTTACCGATGAGTTCCTTTTTGAAATAAGGAGCAAGTCCTTTCCCAGGACTCCTAGTGGTAATCATATTAGAAAGAATGACTTCCCCCATTACGATATCTTGGTTACAAACCAAACTTTTGCCTAGAGTTTCTCGGTTCATCAATTCACCTTGAGTGATGATTCGATTTCGAGCCTCTCCAAGGGAATCTTCCACTTGGCGAATTCCAATGACCATCTCTTTGAATTCATCTGGAAGTAAACTAACCTTATGATCATTCCCTTCCATTGTTTTATCAACAGTGAAATGTTTTTCGATTACCTTTGCTCCTAAAGCAATGGAAGCTAGAGGTATATGATAACCCCTTTCATGTCCAGAATAACCTACAAGGCAATTTCCAATGTCTTTTAGTCTTTTTAAGTAGGATAGGTTGATATCTTTAAATGGTGCAGGATAAGTTGAATTACAATGGAGTAAAATGTACTGAGCTCCTACTTCTTGTAAAACTTTTACTGTATTCAAGATTTCCGATTCATTTGTCATTCCAGTCGAACAAATTAAAGGTTTACCAGAAGTTGCGACTAATTTAATAAATTCGTGATTCGTAAAATCTGCAGATGCTATCTTATAAGCCTCCATTCCATATTCTTCCAAGGCCATAAAACTTTTTTCGTCCCAAGGAGTACAAAGTGGAAGGATTTCCAATTCTTTACAATAATCGAATAGTTTAAAAAGATCCTCGTTCGATAATTGGAATTTATTTAATAAATCAAGTGTGTATTGGGAACCCAAGTCTTCAGAAGCATCATTCACATTTCCTTGGTTATTATAAAGTGATAACAAATCCCTCATTTGGAATTTTGCACAATCAGCTCCCGATTTTTTAGCCAAATCAACGAGTTTTTTCGCAAGTTCCAAATCACCGTTATGGTTATTCCCAATTTCTGCAATGATGAAAGATGGACTAGATTCATCTAAAACAAAATTACCAATTGTTATTTCTTCTGAACCAATTCTTGCAACTGATTGTAATTTAAAATGATCATCGATCAGTGGAAGGATTGAAATTGTTTGGCTTAATGATTGACGGATTCGATCTGGACTTTCATTCACATGAAGGTATTTAAAATTGCGATTGATGATTGATTCCACGGGCAAACTCAAATCATGATCTTGAATTGAATCATCCAGAATCCATCTTCGAAAATCACCATCGGTTAATACACCTAAAATACGATTATCTTCAGTTACCGCGAATATAGTTTTCGCTTTATTTGATTCGATTTTTTTTAATGAATTCCGAATCGAATCTTCACAAAAAACTATATATTTTGAAATCTTTTTATCTATGATCATTTCATTTGCCAAATATTTTTCTGTAATAGAATTTCATAAACCTACTAGGCCCATGAATCAAAGAATTATAATCATACTGCCTAAGATTCTGCATAGACCAAGCCCCAGAATTTTGGAGCAAACATCGTATCAAAACAAGAATTTCCAAAATCACTTTGATGGTATTAACATAGAAAATTTTAAATACACTACTCTTGTTTACACCTTCTAGATTCGTTAGCATATGATTGACAACGTATTCTGTTGCATTTGATTTCTTTGCATCATCAATCGAATATAAATCCAAAAGATACTGGTTCAATTTTTTAGATGATTTTGGTCTTAAATCCCTGTCTAGGCATAAAGAATAAAGTTCCTTCGTATTTTTTGGAAGGTAACTTCCTTCCCTCGTTAATTTACGCCATTCTTCTAAATTTGGTGGCCCTTTATAATCAAACAAAGAATCAATACAAATCGTGGGTATCCCCGCTAAATAAGGTTCTAAAAAAGCTGAGGACACAGTACCAACTACCTTATCTAAGGTTCCCAACCATTCATAGTAGTCAAACCCTTCATTGATTTCAAATCCATCGCCAAAAAAATCCTTTAGGATTTGATATGATTTTACGTTTTCATTTGGATGAGGTCGAAATGATACCTTATAACCATTGGTTAATAGATATTTTGTTAAATCCCTCACAATCAAAAAGGAATCCAAATCAACATGCCAACGTTCAATATGACGTTGTTCCATATACCGGAGATTTTCAAAATTATGACGACCATCGAATGAATTGATAAGTTCATATCGACCGATGATTCCAATTCGATTTTCCTTACGAGATGAATCAATATATTTGATTAAATCATTCCTTATACATCCCAATACTTCAATCTGACAGGAACCAATGGATCGATTCTTTTTTAACCAATCCTTACTCCACTGGTTCCAAACATAAACGATATCAAAATTTTTAAATTGAACATATTCTGGATAAGTTGCCGAAATATCATGATCGACTCTCACGATACCTTCTACTTCTGTGATGACAATTTTGGTTCCTTTTCTGCGAAGTTTTTCTAACGATTCATTCGGTAAGGTAAAGGGATGAGAAAGGATGAGTAGGTCAGGAGTAAAAAGTTTTAAAATATAATTGGTACTTGATCTCGAAGTCAGAATGACTTTAAAACCATTTTTTTCCAAATACTTTGAAAGAAGCCATACAGAAGAATACTCACGCCTTAGGGCATCAATATGAATTAATGCAATTGGTTTCATAAATCAGGATAACCTTTTCCAATCGTAACGTACTGATTGTTTTCCTTTTTGTAAACATTTGATGTCGCTGGCCAATCGCCTTCATTTGTCATTTCATTATTAACTTCAAAGAATTTAGAAGGGCCCATAAATTCATAATTTCTATATTCTGTTTCTTTCCAAAAATATGAATGTTGGTGTTGTTCAATCATAAACTGGAAGGAACGTAGATCCAAATTTAACCAGTCCAAAAATTCTTTTTGGTACATCGGTTCTTTGAATTCAAATTGTTTAACAACAGAAATTGCCTGTTCTCTCGTAATACGTTTGTGCCGTATTTCCCTAGTTACATGATCTGTAACTTTCGAATACCCAGTTTTTTTTAACTTGATCCAGTCGTGTAAATTTGAATAATTAAAACAATCTATATAATCATACTTATCGGGTGTTCGACTTAAGTTAGCTGATTTATAATTGTATAATTTGATCATCTCTTCATGTTGAGCCAACGGGTCCCAACGGAAAAAATTTCCCAAATAAATTCCCCTTGTTCCTGTCACATGCAAATCAAAGTCAGTCGGATATAAATATTGCCAGACATCCTCTTCCGCCAAACTTCCAGAATGATCACAAAGGTCTTCCGCTTCTACACCAAACAAATCATGATCTTTCCTGTACCTTCGTGTCATCTCCACTTCATGGTCATGGGAAAACATACCAACTTGTTCCATACCTTGGTGTGCCCCCCAAATAATAAGAGGAATTTTATATTTCACCGATGTCTGCACAGGAAAAACTGTCTGGCCAGCCAAACAGTGCCAATACATGGAACCATATTGAGCAAGAGTGTGCCGAGTAATCTTCTTAACTGAATTAGGATTTACATTCTGAATGAAGATATCTACATTAAATTTGATTCTTAGATTTGCTAAATTACGAATCCCAATTTCCGTATTATAATACTTATTATAAGATACACATAAAGGATTTAGTTTTAATACGTTTTTTACTAAATGTAAAATATAGTGAGAATCATGTGCGCCTGTGACAGGAACAATGCAGTCATAGTTTTTTCCCGATTTACTGCGATAGTCTTGCACTAAAGTTTCTAATTTTTGTTTCTTTAATTCCCAATCAATTTGGTCTTTTTCTTCATGGATTTTACAACCAGAGCAAATTCCATTTTCATCGATAACCAAACCAAGCGGATGGTAGGTCGTATAAAGGCATCTTTTACAGATTTTAAATTCAGAAAAATTAAATTTCATGTTTCAAATAATAGGATTGGTTTTAAGAGCATTGTACAAAAGCCAATTTAAAACTGATAAGACTCAAAAATAGGATTTCTTAATAAATTACTAGACAGTTCCAATTTTATGTTTTGAAAATAATGTTCTTTGTAATTCAAAAAATTACCTATACATACCCCGACGACATTTTGGTTTTGGAACAATCTTTCCACTTGTTTTGAATTTGAAATTCCGCCAAAACAAATAATGGAAATATCATTTGGAAAAAATTTCAACATTTCTTCCGAAAAGGAATTCGGTTTCCCTTCGTGGATATGATCGATGAGAAGAAATTCGGAAGCTATAAACTCTTTCATAAAAGGAAGAGAATGAAAATCCACAACTTCCGATTTTTTTGAAATATAATTATAATGAGAGATTTTCCCATCGTAAACAGAACATGGCAAGGAAAGTATAACCGCCTGAGATCCAATGGATTCCGATACCATTTTAATTTGGGAAGGATTCTGAAAGTACATTTGATCAATGATGATCCGATCCGCCCCGGAATGAATCACATCTAAAACATTTTTTAAATTCTTAATTCCGCCACCATAAGCAATCGGAGTATTTACTCGTTTTGAAATTTCACTTAACAAAAGAAGGTTAGGATCAATTCCTTTCTTTGTACTATCGATAGAAAGGATTACAATTTCATCAACTCCCCAACGATCCAAGTTTTCTGCAAGGATCACTGGATTGCCGATGGGTAAATAATCTTTATAACCAAATGATTGAACTGCAATTCCATCTTTTACTAAAATGGAAGCTACCAGTCTTTTCTTAAAAGCCATTGACTAGTTCCTTTACAATTTTGGAAAAAAATTCTTTTCCCACATTCTGGCTTTTTTCCGGATGAAATTGTACTCCAATCACCTGCCCATGTTTCACGATTGAAGGAAACTCACGTACGTACTTCGTAGTTGCCGGAGAAAGATCTCCATCACTTTCATAAGCGAAGGAATGATTAAAATAAAAATCCAATCCATCAAATTCAGATAAAAAAGAATTCGCCTCGCGAATGCTAAGCTGATTCCATCCGATATGAAAATCATTCTGCTGAGACAATTGAGTGACATTCCCTTGGATAAACCCAAGTCCTTCATGGAATTCAATTTCTGTGGAAGAATTTGCAAACAATTGCATACCTAAACAAATTCCAAACAAAGGTCTTCCATCTAAAACCCATTCTTTCAAAAAATGGTTTAATTTTTTTTTGACAAGTGATTGTATTGCGACTGGGAATGCGCCTACTCCAGGCATAATCAGTAAATCACAAACCTTAATTTCAGATACGTCTGAAGTAATTTGAACAATAAAACCTAATTTATCCAAACATGCTTTTACTGATGCATGATTGCCAACTTCGTAATCTAGAATCGCAATTTTAATTCGCTTCAGAGTCCAAACCCTACTTTGAATTTTTTTACAATTTTTTTATCAGGAGTGATTTCAAATAATGATTTGTTAACAGATTTATGAACCACTTCCCAAAATTGAGTCACCGAAATTTCTATATACTGACAAAAACTTTCAATGTAATGATCAGAACAGGCACCATCATATTTTTCGACAATTTCAATTGCCTTCTCTCTTGAGATCCTTCCTACCCGAATATCTTCATTCATATAGTCCGTAACTTTTCCAAATCCAAATTTCAAAAACTTAATCATTTGGTTTAATGTTACCCAATCTTCATCAAGTGCGCTGACACCAAGTGGATCCCCTGTATTTTCTGCTTTATCTTCACGAATGTGAATTCCATATGCAGTTGAGAACATCGCATTTCCCAAGTTATCCCAGTTATCAATGAACCAACCTAAATCTATTACATTTAAACCGGCAGCATTCACTTCCGATTTATCAGGAAAACCATATGAAATGAGTTCTACATCAGAAAAACCAGCATCTCTCATCCAAGTTAAATCACCACCACCAAGAGTATTCATCGAAATTAAATTATTATACTCCCAAGGTTTTTCTGGATCAATGGTTTTCCGATCTCGCAAACTTTGGTTCTCTCCAATAAAGATTAATGGTATTTTATAAGCGATTGCAGTTTTAGGTACCGAACTATACAAAGCCATCTCTGTTGATTTTGCCCAATTGCTAAAGGTAAGGAATGCATGTTTCATTAATTTTTTCCAAGTTCCAGGAGCAGGACCAGAAAATAATACATCAAAACCCAACTGAATTAAATTCGAAATATTTTTAACTCCGAGTTCACTCACTTGTTCTGGCGGATAACTCAAACACACGAGTAATGGATTTAATTTTAATTTATCGCGTACCCAAATGGCTTGTCTTGTACTGTCCTTTCCACCACTGACTCCGATGATACAGTCAAAATGAGTTCCTTTTTTTCGTGGATATTTACTTATGATCTCTTTTAATAAATCAAATCTCTCAAGGTAATTAACATTCCTCGTCAAATCAAAGTTAATACATGAGGAACATTTTCCATCTTCTGAAAATTGTTCATTTACCCTCGTGTTTGGCTGTAAACAAGTGATACAATATTTCATCTAGATAAAATTGATTTAAATTCCTCATATACAGAAGGGACTAGAAAATTTAATTCCTTTTCTTTCTCAGTAACATTCTTTGATAACAATCCAAACCTGTTCTTTTCTTTTTCGAATTCTTGTGGTATATTTAACTCAGAATAAGGCATAATCCATTTAGCCAATTTGTCTTTCTCATCTATTAAATTGGTAGATGAAATATCCTTAAAAGATTCATCTACAAAATCAGAATAACCAAGTAATTTCATTTCTGGATAACATAGAAATTCAATTGCCATTCGATCTGAATGTTTGATTTTATCCTTCCATCGATTCACAGAAGATTGATTAAATCCTGAAGACGCATTTTCCTGGAATGTTGAATTTTGAGTCCATTTTTTATTACCACCATCAGTGATCTCTTCCGTACTAAGTAACTTTTCATCGAATTTTATTCCAACAAAATTACAAATCCCTTGAATGGTATCTTTCGGATTTAAAATCAAATCTTCATACTTAATGATCATATTGTTTGGATTTGATTTAGTATAGCTGTATGCGAGTGTAACAAGTTTTCTCCATTGACGTGCCAAAAAGAGAATTGGGTATCGGCCCTCTGAATAAAAATTTGATACCAAAATAGCCCTTGGATCACGGATGATATGAATAACCTTTGAAGTATTCGGAAATACATTGATGATATGCGGTGCAAATTCATTTGCCCATACCTCTTTAAATCCAGACAATCTTTTATTGCCATATACCTCGCGTAGAATCTGTTCCCCTTGTTTTAAAAAGTCCCCATAGTTATTTGCATTTATTCTATGAATTTGTTTAGATAACAATTCAGAATATGGGAAAGAGGAAGCTTCCGTAAACTCTTTCAAATATTTTAAGTTTGGAATTTTTACATCACTCAAACTAGTATTCTGTATTGTTTTAAAAAAGTTAAACTTACTCTCGTCAAAATAATAATCTTCAAGAGGGGCATGTGGATCCACTTTGTGAGCAGACTCATTCGAAAGAGTATTACGAAAGTCTTTCAAAACGGCAAAAAAAGGATCTGATGCAAATGAAATCTCATCTGATTGATTTAACAAACGAGCGACAAATGTAGTTCCCGAACGAAACATTCCAGTTACAAATATCATAAATGTTCTACTTCCTTTAAAGAAACTAAACCCTTTGATTCCAATTGTTTTATATACCAAAATGCAAAACCAAATGGCATTTTCGTTTCTTCACAGATATCTAATATTGAGTGTTTACCATCCATCATCCTAAGTGTAATTCTCATAAAGTGATACAACAAATCAGTTTCACCTTGAATATAGTCACAATCTTCTTTCGATAGTTTATCTCCAAACTTTTCAATTGCAGTTGTGTTTCTAGTTTGAGAAATATTGGTAGGAGATAAATAAAGATCAATTTCAGGACTTGCGAGTGATGGAATTCCTTTGAAGTTAGCAACAGGGATACAATCATTTTCAAGGATATCAACTACCTGCAAGGTACGTTCTATTAATTCTTCTATAGCTTCCTTGGAATAATTTTCAAAATTATCATCACTTGTGTGGTAATTCTCAAATGGCCATCGCAAAAAAGTTCCCATCGGAATCTCGTAACCGACTGAATCAAAAACATTCTCATCATTTCCAATTTTTTCACGATGTGAAAAAATTACATCTTTATTACCTCGTGTGTTAATTACATTGGCATAAGCTCTATCCAGAATATTTTGATGGTAAAAACTAGATTGGTAAATTAGTTGTTCGTTAATGCCACATAACGCAAGGAAGGTTCCTGCCTTGATATTCTCAGCAAATCCTGGTTCATTGTTCAAATAAGCAACAGAACCCACAATTTCAACACTTGCAAACGCTCTGTAACTATACTTTGTCTCACGATTTTTTAATCGATTGATCACTTCGAAAGAAGCGATACAGCCTGATAAACCATCGTTAATTTGGTCTGGGTGGTCAAAATGACCAACAAATATAATTTCCTTTTTACTTTTGCCTTCTTTTAGAAAGTCAACTTGTGTCATCTTCCCATTATAATCAAAGTTAGACTGAATGTTAACCGTGTATTCACCTGGAATCAAATTCTCATAAATATCATGAGGAAGACAGAACCCCCATTCTGGGTTTCTATGTCTGTATTGATTTCTAAAATGGAATGGGATTACTTTCGGTTTTTTTGGATTGGTAAAGAGATGAGGGCGTAAATCCTCTAAGTCAATTTTCCCTGAAAATGATGGTGAATAACTGAATACAGATAAGTTTGAATGTTTTTTAGAAGCTATCACTTTGCCTTTAGGGTCAATTAATTCAGCTACTTCACAACTCCAATAAGGTGGTAATTCCCAATGGAAAATTTTCTCTCCACACGGGTATTGGATTTTCCTTGCACCAGGATAAAATTTAATAACTTCGTCATATGCAGCTTCCATTTCAGGTCCTGCATGACATCTGTCATAGTTAGCAATTTTTTTGATTAGATCATGATAAGTTGATAACATATTTATAAATTAGAAAATGATTCTCCGATTCCAGTATACTTTGGGAAAAAAGCCAAACTCAACATATCTCGATGTTTTCCAGGCATCGGATTACCCGCTTTATGTACAACATAACCTGTAGAAATCAAAAGAGTATCACCACGTTTTCCAGTTAAAGCAATGGAGTTTGACTTTGGTTTAATTCTATTTCTTTTTCGATAATAATCAAAATGATTCAATTGTTCTTCATACGGAAGGAATTCAAATGGACCCAATTCCTCGTTTGTATCATGCAATAAAATGAATAACTGCATATTTAGATGATCTCTCACTAAATCTTGATGAAAACATTCTGAAAATATGTCTTTACCATAATGTTTTTCATCTATATGAAAATTTCTCCATAAATTTGGTTTGGATACAAGAGCCTCACATCCAAAATAATGTTCAATGACGGTTTCCAAATTTTTTATATACTCTAGTAAATTTGGAGGTAAGTCTTTAAATTCTAGTTGGTAACCAAAACTGAAATACTTTTCATCAATTGATTTACCTCTTGGTTTTCCTAAACTGGGATCATATGAAAAGTCACCAAGATTTACATGTCCTTTAAATAGAAAATAATTGAATTGTTCTTTGGCTCTTCTAAAACTTCTAAGATAAGAAGACTTTAAACAAAAAATTCGATACCGAAAGTAATAGAACAAACCTACGATTGAGGTAGGATAAAATTTAAACTTTGCTTTTGCCTGTACAGAAACTTGATCTTGTAATAACATATAAACCTCAGATAGATTAAATTCTTTTCTTTAATAACTTTGCTGGAACCCCACCTAAAATCGAATAATCAGGGAAATTTTTAGTCACAACACTATTAGCTCCAACAACACAACCCTTCCCTAATTTGACTCCTGGTAATATTACAGAATTAACTCCGAGCCAACAATCGTCTCCGATTTCGATTGGTTCATTTTTGGAATGACCATGTTCTTTGAAATAAATTGCATCCAATTCTCTGATTTTCTGTTTTCCATTAATATTATGTGTGGTACTAAGTAATGTTACACTAGGACCAAACAAACAATCTTCACCAATGTTAATCTCACCTGAAAAAATTGCATTAGAATGGATAGAAGTTCCTTTTCCAATATTTAGTTGAAACCCAGAAGATACCGAAAGCGAACAATTTGCCCCTATACTTACATGATCATTAATGGTAATTTTACTTCCCCCATCTCTGACTGAAATCATTCCATCCTTTGCAATGCGAAAATTTTCTCCAACTTGTAGTTCGGCACCTTTTGAAACATAAAGAGGACAAGGAAGATGACTTGATCGGTTTAACTTTAATTTAGCTTCTTTATCAATGTCTAAGCGTAAGTTAAAACGAATCGGTTTGAGCCTCCAATAAGATATGTTAGACAAAATTCTAATTACTTTCTGCAACATAAAACCGAATCACTTTCCTTTTGTAGGAATAATTGCCTTAGTCGATAGATGAGTTACAATCATCTCTATACTAGTTGGAACATCATAAATGTTAGTATCAATTTTGATCTCAGGATTGACTGGTTCCTCATACGGAGATCCAATCCCTGTAAAATTTGGAATTTCACCAATTCTTGCCTTTTTGTACAAACCTTTTGGATCTCTGCTTTCACAAACACCTAAAGGAGTTGAAATATAAACTTCTATAAACTCATTTTCTGAAAATAAATCCCTAACTATCTTTCGATCTTTCGAAAAAGGTGAAATTAAAGATGCAATGACAATGACTCCAGCCTCTACAAAAAGTTTACCTACTTCTCCGATTCTACGAATATTCTCTGAGCGATCTTCTGGTGAAAATCCCAGGTCTTTATTTAAACCGAATCGCAAATTATCCCCATCAAGGAGAACAGTATGATAACCATTTTGATTCAGATAACTCTCCAATGCATTTGCAATTGTTGATTTACCAGATCCACTAAGACCTGTTAGCCAAAGCATACATGGTTTTTGGTTTTTTATTTTTGCCCGATCTTCTGGAGTTACTTTATGATTGAGCCAAACTATATTATTATCCATTTAAAACGATGTCTCCAATTTATAGGCTTCTTAATTCAATGATTTTACTTTGAGGTAAGCCGAGAGTTTTTCCTTCAGGAGGAATACAACTGACTACTTTTTTATTTGCCAATGAGGCAACAATGAGTGCCATACTTTCGCAACCTACCACCAAATCAGATTTAGCTATTTGTTCAAAGAGTGGAACCCGATTCGAAATTTGAATCGGATATTCAGGATACTTCTCTAATACCCAATCATACTTTCCCATTTCATCAGATGGATGTGGCCTAAAAGTATAAGAACCTGATTTAATTTTAAGTTTCGTTAAATTTTGAAAAAAAAATTCAATTGCATCCGTTTCTGTGTAACCCCAATACCTTTCATCATTAAATGATTTTTTGGCATGGTCACTTATATTTTCACATATAAATAGAATGTTAAGCAATTCATCAGAATGATTTTCATTTTTCAAATTTTTAAAATAAGATTTTAAAGATTCGAAATAGGGATTAGATTTTAGTTTTACAATTTCTGAAGGGAAAGTGGATTTCGCCAAGTTAAAAGCATCTTCATCACCAACCCAAATTTCATCAGGCAACACCAACTGATCTTTATAAAGAAATCGTTCCTTATAGTTTACCCAGTGATCAATGAAACTAACCACTTTGATTTGATTTTTTTTTGCGGTTAGGATCGTTAATTTTTCAATTTCGCTCTGCCAACTAGTTCCTGTTATATATAACTTTGTATTCCCAATCGTTTCTTCTAAAGACTTTATATTTATCTCACTAAGTAACTTCGAAAAAATGGAAACAGCTGGTCCGTCTAGAACATACTGATAATTATTTTTGTTTTGCAGAACATAATTAGAAAGTATCTCTGCACCACCAGCATCGTGTGAAACGATTGTGATCAAATGATTACGTTTTCCAATCCTTTGCTAGAATGTAATACATAAGAACATCATGATAACCACCCTCTAAAAAAAGATGATCCACACGGCGCCCCTCTTCTTTCATTCCCAGTTTTAAGGCTAGTTTTTGCATTCCAATATTCTGATCAGCGGTTCCACAGTAAATTTTATTCAAATTGAGTTTTTTGAAACCATGTTCAAGAATGTACTTAGCTGCTTGGTAAGAGACACCCTTATTCTGATGATTTTGATTTCCAATGATGATTGCAAATTCAGCTGTGCGATTGATCCAAGAAATATCTTGCAAACTTAAATTGCCAATATGACCATCTAAAGTATGAAAGATACCTAAGACCACTTGGTCTTCTCTATTTAAATTTTCATAAAAAGATAGAAAATAGTTTTCATTCTTAAAAAATTTTCCATGGGAACTATACTTCGTAATATTTTGGTCAGAGAACCAAGAAGAATAAGGCCCATCTAAATCAGTTTTTCGAAGTGGCCTTAAATAATAATCATTTAGAAATGTATGGATCATTTTAACTGGTTTAGGTGTTTCCAAACTTTTTGAAACGCACTGATCACTAAGTCAACGTGTTCATCTGGGAATTCTCTCACACACATTTCATACCCTAGATATGTTGAATCATTTAAACCTTCAGCTACAGGGCAAATTCCTTTAGAGTAGTCTACATCTCTTTTGCAAATATCTGAAGTCCAAGGAAAACCTTTCGAACCATATGCAATTTTCTTTTGGTACATTGGCAAAAGGTGTAGGTTTGCATATTGTAATGAGATGTCAGAAACACCTTCCGCAACCAAAGCATCATAAATTCTATGTTTACTTACGCCAGTTACCTTTTCATCAATCTCCATAGGAAAAATGTAATAAACATGAGTTGCTTCAGATCGAATTTCAGGTAATTTTAAACCGATCAGACCTTTTAAACCGTTTCTTAATCTTTCAGCTGCATGGATCCTAGACTTAATTTTGGAATCTAATTTTTTAAGTTGTTCAATTCCAATGGCACATTCAATTTCACCGAGTCGGAAATTATAACCAACCATATTCGTTAAGTTAGTAACTCCCTTATCCTTCACAACAGCTTCCGCATGATTTCGAATTAACTGCATTCTCTCGGCAAGTTCATCATCGTTTGTAACAAGGATCCCGCCTTCACCTGTATGGATATGTTTATGGTAATTTAAACTATAACCACCAATATCACCTAACGTACCTGTATATTTACCTTTATACAGGGAACCAGGAGCTTGGGCTGTATCATTAATTACTTTTAAATTGTGCTTTTTTGCGATCCGGTTGATCTCATCCATATTTGCAGATTGTCCAAAGATATCAACAACCATGATCGCCTTTGTATATGGGGAGATATTTTTTTCAATAGAGACTGGATCAATGCAATAGGTATTTGGTTCTATATCCGCAAAAACTGGAATCGCATTCCAATGGAGGATCGCTGTTGCTGATGCAGACATAGTCCAAGGACTGACAATGATTTCATCTCCAGGTTCAATACCTATAGCTCCAATCGCTGCTATCAGTCCCGAAGTCCAAGAATTGACAGTAATCGCATGTTTAACATTAAAATACTCTCTGCAATTCTTTTCGAATTCTTGTACTTTGGGACCACCATAAAAATCTGGATCCCAACATCCCAAAAATTGAGACAAGTTTCCACTCTCAACTACTCTTTTAGCAGCTTCCACTTCTTCTGGACCCAAAGAATTATACCGATTCAATTCAAAATTAATAACTTTTGAACCACCTAACAGTGCTAATGTATCGTTCATTTCTCAACCTTTAATTTTCTTAACATTCTAATCATATTTAACGTACTATATGCTTCACAAACTGCTACAGAGTTAGAATTTTCCATAAATTTTAAAATCTTATCTAACACAAAGTATTGGCTCTTAAGATGATTACTTTCGATCTCTTCCATTTCTTTCGAAAGTATGGTGTAACCAGGGAAGGTTGGGTCTGGAACTTTATTTTGCCAATAAATTTCATCTCCCCCATTTTTATATGATAGTTTCCCTTCAGATGTAATCAGTTCGATTGAATAGTGAGAAAAATCTGATTCCCGCGATGAGATAAAAAACACTTTGCCTCTTTGAAAGCTAAATAAGGCGTCAGGTTCTATGTCCTCGTTTGACCAATAATTGTGTGATGTTATCGATTCAATTGACTCTAAATTTCCTAACCAAGATTCCAATAAATTGATAAAATGGCTTCCATTATGTATCAAACCTTTTGAATACCAACAAACACCCTTTAAAAATTCAATTTTTTTGTGAGAAGGAAATAATTTTTTCTTTATCACATCCGAAGAAGGTAAGTAAAACCTTTGGTAATTTACAAATAATTTTATATTATTTTGCTCACACAAGTTTACCATTTGCGTTGCTTCTTCGTCATCATAAGAAATAGGTTTCTCACACAGTATGGCTTTTAAAGATTTCTGTTTTAATATTGTTTTTAGAATTTCAAAATGAGTTTCGGTTGGAGTAGAAAGGATTACGAAATCTGGATTTGTTTTCGTAAGACCATCTAAAAGGTCATCAAAACTTGGCACTTTTGATTTTGATTCAAACATGTTTCGTCTTTCTAACGAAACATCAAATCCACCTACGAGTTCATAACCGTCATGAGCAAGTATTGCATTCAAATGGGTTAAACAACTAAAATGGTAATCTTCTTTGTAATCATACCCCATTCCAATTTGCCCAAGACCTACGATAAAAACCTTCAATTTTAAGTATCACCCTTCCTTAACACTTTTTTATTGATTTCCAATAACCTAGGATTCTCTTTTAAATAGGATACACATTCATAAATGCTAAAAAATGGTTTTTGAATTGAATAAAAATGTTCAATGATCGATTTCAAAAGTTCAAAGTCTTGTTTTTCATCTAATGTAAGGCCTAATTCAGGCCAAAAGACGGAAGTTGGTGCTACAAGATGTAAGTGGGGGAATAACTCTGGATGATTTCTCATATATAGAGAAACATGTTCTCTGTCTAATTTATCATTTGTTAGATTACCAGACTTCTCAAGATCATTTAACGAAAACACTTGAACGTCCATTCCATCTGGATAACTTCTAATATGTGCATTCCCAACATAAGAAGCGTTATTGTATTTATACAATTGAATGCATTGGTCGATAATCTCCGGATCAATAATAGGACAATCACCTGTAATTTCCACAATCACATCAGCGTTTACAGATTTTGCACCATCAACCACACGGATTAAAACATCATCCTCACTCCCTCTAAACACTGAAATCCCTTCGGATTTTGCAAAATCAACAACTGGGTTATCAGCCTCATTGATGGTTGTTGCGAGGACAATCTCATCGATTGATTGGACTTTTTTCAATCGATCGATCAAATAACCGAGGATAGGTCTTCCGAGAACTGGCAATAATACTTTACCAGGAAGACGTGAAGAAGTCATTCTTGCTTCAATGGTTGCGACAAATTTTTTCATATACTGATATGTTATGTGATTTCCTAGATAGAATATTCTTATAAAACTTATAAACTAGTTTGATTTAGTGTATCGGTATTTTTTAGGTTTAAATTTGAAATAACAGAAGTTAACTCAATTACTTGGTCTCTAATTTCTCTTAAAGCAGTTGATTCCCATAATTCATTTTTTCTAAGTGGACCCAAACAGTATAAATTTGTTAAAAACTTACCTTCTTTTGATTTTACTTGTCCTAAATTTCCAGTGACAAATCCAATTCCATTCTCCGATTGGGTGATATATCCCTTCTTCTTCAAATTGTTATATAAATCACTTTTTACTTCCTTCAACTTTGTATCAGGTCCCGTACAATTGATCAATCGATCAAATCGATACGAGCCAAATTTTGAGTGTGGTTCTAATGTAGAAATTTCAATCGTGTCATTTTCAAGTTTGGAAGATTGAATCCTTGCTTTTAAAAATGTAAGTTTTCCCAAATGAATCCATTCAGAAATAATCTCCATAGACTCAGAAGGAATTCTGTGACGAAAGGATTCCCAAAATGGACGAACATGTCGTATGAATCTGCGTTGGCTTTTGCCATCCCAAGATTTCCAGATTTCAGATGTGAAAGGTCTGATCACATTCATTAAATTGACATCGGATATTCCTTCATTCTCTCGAATCCAATTTCTTATTTTATGTACATCATGATTTACATTGCCAACTAATTCGGGAAATGGAGTTGGATTCAAATGATCTGGTTTCGAATGAACTTTGGGCAATTTTCCTGACCTAGAAAACGAAACAATTTTACCTTGGAAGTTTTTTCTTTTTAAGGTCATAATTACATCTACCATTGATAAACCAGAACCTAAAATACCTAACGACTCATTCAATTGGATTGATTCAAATAAACTATCATCCCATGGATTATGTAAATATCGTTTGCTATCCAAAACATCATTAGATAGGTAATTTGGATTTCCAGGTGGGATATTCCCCGTTGCGAGTATTAGATTGTCGACAATCAACTCCGCTCCCGAAGAAAGTTTGATTTTCCATTGTGATTCAATTTTTGTAGCATCAACTACTTCATCGTTGATTGTAAAAAACTCTTTATTGGGCGATTTTGTTTGAATATTGGAATTCAAAGTGGATTCTAAGTAATCACCAAAAATAAATCTAGGGAAAAATGAATTTTCATCATAACTTTCTCCTAAATAAAAATAATTCTTTTCATTCGATTTCCACCAATCCACAAAATGATTCGGATTTTCTGGAAACAAACTCATGCCCTTTGCAGGAACATTTAATTTTTGATAAATTGAATTCGGTGAATAAGCAACACCTCTACCAAATCTTTTTTTAGAAGATTCAATTAAGAAAATTTCAATTTTGCCATTAAAAGTGTTCTTTAATAAATTGATGGCGAGTAATGAACCACTAAGTCCAGCCCCTACGATAGCAACTGATAAATGATTATTTTTTTCCATTGATCATATCCCAACTAACTGCGGTTCCTCTAGGAATATCAAACATAGCCTTTGAGCCAATAATGATATCAATATATTTAGGAGGAATTCCATACCCAGGTCGAATACTACGAACAGATTCACTTGTAAACGTTTCACCCTTTTTGACATCTTTTACTACATATAAAGATCTTTTAAAAATGATCGATTTTTCTTCTGCTTTTGATCTTTCCAGTTTCACAGAACCTAGTGATAACCACGCACGTTCACTTTCCACGACAAGTGCCTTCATTTCTTCTGGTTCCAATGAAAATGTGGAATCAACTCCACCGTCTGCTCTTCTTAACGTAAAATGTTTTTCGATAACTGTTGCCCCAAGTGCGACACTGGCAACCGCGACACCAATCCCCATTGTATGGTCTGACAAGCCAACCTCACAACGAAACATATCTCTCATTGCTGGGATACTAAGAATGTTTGTATTTTCTGGACTTGCAGGATAGGTACTTGTACATTTCAAAAGGGTCAGATTTTCATTCCCAACTGAACGAACAGCATCCACTGCTTCTGCAATCTCAGCAATGGTGGCCATGCCCGTTGAAATGATAATGGGCTTTTTTGTTGCAGCCACTTTTCGGATGAGAGGTAAATCATTATTCTCAAACGAAGCAATCTTATAAGCAGGTGCATTTAGAGATTCTAAAAAATCAACGGCAGTAAAATCGAAAGGAGAACTAAAACATAATACTCCCTTTTTATTTGCATGTTCAAAAATAGCTTTGTGCCATTCCCAAGGGGTATATGCTTTTTTATACAACTCGTAAAGAGAAGTCCCCTTCCATAAACTTTTTGGATCGGAAATAAAAAACTCTCCATCACCTTTGTCAATGGTAAGAGTATCAGCAGTATAGGTTTGAATCTTAATTGCTGCTACGCCACAACTAGCAGCAGAGTCTATTATCTCCAATGCTCTTTCCAAAGATTGGTTGTGATTTCCTGACATCTCTGCAATGATAAATGGTTTTTTATTTCGCGAAAATTCAAAGTTCATATAATTTCATATTCCGTAATTATTAAAATTCCATCAGAAACACCAATCAAATAACCTTCGTTAAACTTCCGTATACTTCCCAAAAATAAATTAGTTTGGTTTTCGTTTGAGTTGAATTCTGAAATTTTATAAATGATGATCTTTTCCCCCGTAGGTAAAAAATAATAAGCCCCAGGATAAGGCCGAGTTTGTGCCCGAACAAAGTTTAAAATCGACTTTTTCGATTTGAGTATGTCGATATAACCCATCTCAGGAATCCGTTTCCCAAAATACGTTGCTTCCTCTTCTTTTTGAGGAGTTGGTATGTATTGATTGTCTATTTTTTCCAAAGTCTCACTTAATACCTTTGGGTAGATTGCTTTAAATTCATTGATGATGTCATTGCCAGTTGTCTCAGCGGAAATAGGAATTTTAATTTGGCTATAAATTGGTCCTGTATCAACTGTGGCTTCCATGATATGGCAAGTCACACCTGTAAAAGCCTCACCATTGATAATGGCCCATATATGTGGAGCCCTTCCCCTATACTTAGGTAATAAAGAACCATGGATATTCAGTGGGTATTCTGCAGAGTTTAACAACTGGTTAGGAATAATATAACGATAGTTCACACTGATGAGATATTTGATTTTTTTACTCTTCAGTTCATGCAAAAGGATTTGGTCTTTTCTCAAATCAGAATAGTAAAAAGGAATCTTATTTTCTAGTGCAAGTGTATCAACAGAATCAGATTTCAATTCTTTGTGTGTTAATACATGAGTTACATTTAAACCAGCGTTTATAAGTTCGGATAAACAACTTTGGCCCAAGGCACCAAAACCACAAAAGATCACTTCGTTCATTTAGTTTAAAATAGATCCAACGATATCAAAAGATTTGATCTGAAAGATCGTTTTTAGTTTTGTACTCATATTTTGTCGGACGGAAACATTTGTCAGTTTCTGGTTTAACTGGGAAAGATTTGTTAAAAAATCTCCCCGACTTGGCTCTATGTAAGATTCAATGACACCTGATTTCACAAGTCCAGAAATATTCCCTGTTTGGTTCTCTGCAGTTTGGATCACAATAAAAGGAATCCCTAATTTTCCAAGTTCATAGATTGTTTGTCCACCTGCAGTAATACACAAGTCAACTTGTAACATAAGTTCGCACATGGAACGAGCATCTAGATTTCTATATTTCTTGAGATATGGAAATTGATGGAACTCTTCCTCTGTAAATTCTGTAAATCCAGGTCCAACAATCACATCCAACTTTGATGATGGAAATTCAGAATGGTAGAATTGTATCAATTTGGAAGTTAAGTGTAAAGGATCACTTCCTCCCATCGTAATGAGTATCCTATCGATATTTTGATTTATTTTTTTCTCTATTCGATTCTCTCTAAATTCTTTTCTTAATAAAGCATACTCAGGACCAACCAATATCTTTTTATATCGATTTGGATCGTATTGGTAAACCAAACCTCCAAGTCCGCCATTGTAAATGATACAACCTGACGGATACTCTATCCGTTTGTCATCATCAATCGCAACTAAATGATGTGTATATTGTTTAAAGTGTTCATAATCAGCAGCTTCAGCACGGTATGAATCTATGATGATCGCATCATACCAAGTTTCCAATTGATTTTGTACCAACCAATTTTGTTGATTTAATTCTGATTGGAAGATTTCTGCGTCTTCGTGATCTGTATTGACGAGAATTTTAGTTTTAATCCCTTCACTTTCAAACAATTCAGAAAAGGCAATACATCGCCTGAGATGCCCTAGTCCATTTGATCGAAAATATTCAGTTAAAAAAAGAACCACAAACGAACTTAAAAACCTTTAGTTCAATCGGCTAAAACCAGAATGGCAAACAGGTCCTTCCAATAGGGAATCTATATCCTTTCCATTTTCACATTCTGAGATCACTTGGAAAATAGGTCTTAAATTTTCTAAGTATTTCTCAATGATCTCATCCGTATGACTGATACAAGCATAGACTGAAGTTCCTGCTAAATATCCTTTTTTTAACATTTCTTGTGTGATGTACGTTTTGTACTTTAATGCATTTGGACTTTTTACAGTGAAACCACAAAGTGCAGGTAAACCCCAATAATCCATTTCAAGTTTAGTCTCACTCGCTAATGATTTCCATGCTTCCGTGATTTGATTTCCAATCGCAGTGATAATTTCCCACGATTTTAATTTCTCCATCACTTCCAATGTCTTCAATGCAGCAGTCGGTCCAATGCGTTCAGTCCAAAATGTACTACTGATAAAAGTTGCTTGGGCCGATTCCATTATATTTCTTCTGCCAATGATGGCAGTAATGGCATAACCATTTCCAAGTGTTTTGCCAAAAATTGCCATGTCAGGATCAACTTTATATTGTTTATGTAAACCACCAAAGGTTTGTCGAAAACCAGAAGTACATTCATCAAAGATGAGTACGATTCCATTCTTTGTTGCAATCTCTCTTACTTTTTCTAAGAATCCAGAAGTTGGACCAGTGTTCCTGGATACTTCCATCATAATCACACCAATTGATTCATTTTTAACTAAGGATTCCAATTCTTCGATTTGGTTGTAGTGGAATGGAAAGACAGATCCAGCTAATGATTTAGGAACTCCATTTGGATCTAAACCTGGTAATAGATGCCCAGAGAGTTTATCATCACTTGATAGGTTTGCCGATAAATACCAATCATGCCAGCCATGGTAACCACAGATGGCTACTTTATCTTTTCCTGAAGCTGCTCTTGCAATTCTGATTGCAATGGCATTTGCTTCTCCACCTGTCCTTGCTAAACGAACCATATCGGACCAAGGGTGTAACTCCACCAACTTCTCTGCTAAGTAAACTTCTTCAGGACAGTTCAGTGTTGACATATTTCCTGATTTGACCACATCAAAAACAACTTGGTCTACTTCTGGATGCCCATATCCTAAAGTATTCGTACCAACACCCATAAGGAACATATCTATATATTCTTTGCCATCAATATCCCAAACCTTGCAACCGTTAGTTTTACTAAAGTATGCAGGCCATTTTTCAGGTAAAAACATTTCAGCTCTTTTTGAAAGAAGCATGTTTCCACCAGGGATTACTTTTTTTGCCCTCTGCCAAAGTTTTTGGCCACTACTCATAATCGAACCTTGATTTCTTAAATATTTTTTATTGGATTGGAATAACTCAGGTTTTGCAGACTCTAATGCCAATACATCTAACCAAGAGAAGTTGGTATTTGGCGAAAAGTGTTCAAATACTTTTTTAATGACAACCAAATCCTCTGGTTCATCCACAGTCCACCTTAGTGATGAATGGTCTTCAGAGTTCTCAAAGTTTTTTCTTTGAAATTGTTTTTCTCTTCTTAGGTAAGGAGTGACATGTTCCCGATCGAAGTCCGTTGTTGCCTTCTCATTTGCCTCTTTTAAAGCATCAAATGAGAATACTTCAATGTCCAAACCATCAGGGTAAGTTGGGGGATTGATATTGGACGCATAGTTTATCCCACCTTGTAAATAAAGATTGATTACTTGGTCTACCAAGTTCGCATCAACCAGCGGACAATCACCCGTGATCCTCACAACTACATCCGCTTTGTATTGTTCTGCCGCTAAATAAAATCGGTTTAAAACATCATTTTCACTTCCTCTGAAACAATCAATCTTCAGCTCATGTAGATGGTTTACAAAAGGATCATTTACGGAAGCAACAGAGGTAGCGACCACTATTTGGTTTATCAACCGAGAGGTTTTTAATCGATTGACTAGTAAATCAATCATGGGGTAACCTACAACGGGTTCCATTACCTTCCCAGGATATCTAGTGGAACCCATTCTCGCTTGTACGATCGCTAATACTTTCATTTTAATTGCCAACGGAATGGGTAAATTAAGTCTTCATCATAAGAAGAAAGTTCATCCATAAATTGTAATGTTCGAGTTTCATTAAAATGGGAGATGATTTCTGATAATTGGCTTTTTGATTCTACACCAAAAACAACATTCGATACTTTTGTCAGAGATTTTATAAAAAGAATACAGAAGAGTGCGGGAGATATCTGGTTTTTCTCAATTGCCTTATCCCATTTTTCAAACAAACCCGACCACTTAGAAAAATACTTGGGCCTAGTCTCTTTTTTCATCAAGAGAATACCTTGTAAAAAAATGGAACGTGCTTGGATTTCAATTCCTTTCAAGTGTAAAGAATCCATCCATCCACTCGACTCTAACGAACGATCAAATACATTGATAGGACATTGGATTCGATTGTATTCAACATAACTGGGAATTTTTTCCAAATCGTGATGACTATAAATACTCAAACCAAATTTACGAATGATTCCTTTGGATACAAAGTCTTGAATGGTTTCATAAACTTCTATAGCATTCGGACTAAATAATATTGATACATCATGTAAAAATAGTGTTTCGATTTGACTTAGGTTTAATCTTTCTAAAGAAGATTCAATTTGAGATTTGGTCCATTCGCGGACATTCTTATGATTTTCTAAATCCAGTTTAGGTAGTTTGGTGGATACCTTAAATCTGGCGTTGATTAGTTTACCTAAAATGATTTCACTGTCTCCATAAGCAACTGCCGTATCTAACTCCGAGATTCCATTCTCATAAGCAAAATCTAAAATAGATTCTACTTCTTTTGGGTTTACTTTCCCTACCGAATTAGAAACTCCATAGTTTAGACCAAACTGAACGGTTCCTAAAGTTAACTGTTGTTTCATGTTTAAAAAAGTGTCTGGTGACCTATGGGTGTCGTAAGCCTTAAAACAATTTCTTTTAATTGGTCGTTCGTTAGCCCTGGATACATTGGGATACTCAAGGCACGGCTATAATACTCTTCCATGTTTGGGTAGTCTTCAATTTTGAATCCCATCTTGGAATAGTATGGCTGACGATAAATAGGAATATAATGAAGGTTTACCAAAATGCCTGAGTTTCGAAATCTCTCGAAAATTTGGGTTTGAGAGGATTCCAATTCTTCTAGTTTCAATTGAAGAACAAATAAATGAAATGAAGAATATGAATCTGGCATTTGTTTCGGTAAAATGACCGGTTTATTTTTAAAAAGTTCAAAGTATGTATTCGCAATTTGATGACGTTTGCTCACAAATTCATTTAACCTTTGGTATTGACTATAACCAAGTGCAGCTTGGATATCAGTCATTCTATAATTAAATCCAAGTTCAATTTGTTCATAATACCATGGGCCATGTGGTAAATTCACCATCTGGTTTACATCACGCGTGATTCCATGACTACGAAGTCTATAAAGTGATGCATAAATCTTCTCATCATTTGTAAGTGCCATTCCACCTTCACCCGTTGTGATGATCTTTACGGGGTGAAAGCTAAAGATTGTGATATCGCTATACTCACAATTTCCGACAGGTTTACCTTTATAGGATGCACCGATTGCGTGTGAAGCATCCTCAATGATTTTAAAACCATACTTTTTGGATAAATTGTGAATTTTATCCATCTCCGGAGCTTGGCCCGCAAAGTGAACTGGAATCACAACCTTTGGTAAAGTACCTTGTTTTTCAGCTTGGATGAGTTTTAACTCTAAAGCCTCGACTGAAAGATTATAGGTATCTTTATCAATATCAACAAAATCTACTTTTGCTCCGCAATACAAAGCGCAGTTTGAACTAGCAACAAAACTATTAGGACTTGTCCAAACATAATCTCCAGGTCCAACACCAAGAGCCAAACAAGCGATATGTAAAGCTGAAGTTGCACTATTTACCGCCACAGCATGATTCACTTGTGAACCAGCGGCAACAGCTGCTTCGAATTTTGGAACCATCGGTCCTTGTGTTAAAAAATCACCTTTTAATACTTCAACAACTCGATCGATATCAGCTTGTGATATATCCTGTCTACCGTATGGAATCATATTTTCTTCCTTTGTTCATGTATGGAGTGATCTTGAAAAATCATACCGTTTTCGATTCTAAAAATTTTGTCACAACTTTGAAGGGTACTCAGACGGTGAGCAATGATCAAAATTGTTTTTTGACCATGTAATGCATTGATTGCATCCATCACTTCACTCTCAGTGTTTAAATCTAAGGAACTAGTGGCTTCATCTAAAATTAAAACAGATGGGTTATGATACAAAGCGCGAGCAATTCCAATTCTTTGTTTTTGGCCCCCTGATAACTTAACACCCCTTTCTCCCACAATTGTTTCGATCCCAAATTCGGATTTGTTCACAAAACTTTCTAATTGAGCGAGTTGAATGGACTCATTCACTCGATTGTTATCAATTTGGTTATCTGGTATTCCAAAAGCGATATTGTTTTTCAAAGTATCATCAGTTAGGTATATGTTCTGGGAGACATACCCGATTATCCTTTGCCAAGAATTCGGATCTTTCAAAATCGAATTACCATTTACTTTTATATCACCAGAATCAGGTGTGATTAAACCCAAAATCAAATCCAAGAGGGTACTTTTACCTGCACCACTTTCTCCGATAAATCCTATGGTAGTACCAGATTCAATTTCCAATGAAATATTTTTAATCACAGGAATCGATGAATAACTAAATTGTAAATTTTCTAATGTTAAGGAGTGAAATTCTAAAAGAGCCTCACGAACACTTTGTTCTCTTTTTTCTTTCGGAGAGTCTATTAATTTACATTCTTGGTATATCAAATCGATTGTCGGAAGTGAAAATTTGATATTCTGCATGATCACTAACATCCGATTAATCGAAGGCATCACTCGAAATGCAGCTGCTCCGAACAGAGCAACCAAGGTTGCAGCTTCACTCAATGTTTTCCCTTGGCTAAGGGATGTTAAAATCAGAAGCACAAAGCCTAAAATGGAAAAATACTCTAACCATAATCTAGGGAAGGCAACCAAAGTTGTATACTGTTTCACTACTCTTGCAGCACCATCACTTTCTTTTCGGTAACGACTTAGGAATTCATCCTCTCGTCCATAAATTTTGATATCCTTGATACCACCTAATCCTTGTTGGAAATGACGAATCCTTTCCGCTTCATAATTTTGCCTTTGTAAGCCTAAAGTTAATAATTTTTTCCTAGCAAGGACAAAAGTAATACCAGCCGCTAATCCCAATGAACCAACAACAACAAAGGCACCAACTGGTTCTACATAAACAAGAAACAAAGAAATCCCCACCATAGTGATTGCTTCATTAAAAAATGACAAAGCTTGTTGCACCATCGAAACAAGAGCAGCTACTTCAGTGGAAGTATTTCGAATCAACTCAGAAGAATTTCGATTCACATGAAATAAATAAGGTTGGTCTAAATATTTTTTAAAAAGTGTTCTCGATAATTTACTCTGAAACTCAGCCGCATAACTTGCTTGTTCCCAAGTAAAATAAATCAAATAAATGGTTCGAACCGTATACAACACTACCATGAGAACCATTGCGTAAACAGCCAATGTCTCGAGTGGCGGATTTCCGAGATACGATATCACATTTACAAAATATGGATTCTCTCTTAGTTGGCTCGAATCAGTTAATACCGAGACTAAAGGAACAATCACCCCTATCCCAAATGATTCAAATAACAAACTAAAAAATATCAAAACAAACATATAAACAGTGCGCCTCTTCTGTGCACTGTCTAGGAGAAACCAAACTTTAGATATATTTGACATGATGAAAGTAAAAGGAGTAAGTTAGATTAAATTTTACAAAGAAACGTATAAATCAAATTTATAAAGGATCGAAACATACACAAATATGATATAGGCAATTGTGAGAGGGAGTCCTAATTTAAGGAAATCTGATGGTTTGTATTGACCAACACTAAAAACCATCATGTTTGTGTGGTAACCAAAAGGCGTTAAAAAACTAGCACTAGCACCAAATGCTGTTACCAAAAAAAAAGGTTCCGTTGCAGTTGAAAGGCCATTCGCTAAAGACAATGCAAAAGGAAATGCAATGCCTGCAGCCACTGCGTTACTCACAAACTCGGTTAAAAAAATGACGAATAGAAAAAACAGAAATAGGGAGATAAAAACTGGCATTTGAAGTAAATACGGCAATATAAACGATAAAACTAATTCAGGTGCTTTTAAATTCTTAAGAACGACTGAAATCACAAACGCAGATCCTACAGTCATAATTAAGTTATAAGGTATTTCTGTTCTTAAGGAATTCACCGAAATAATTTTTGTTAAAATAGCAAATACTAATACAATAAGTGTTCCTTTGAATAAGGAAAGTAATCCGAATAAATTCAAAATAAGAATGCAGATAAAAAAACCTAAAAACAACAAAGAACTAATCATTCCATTCGTTTCTGCTTTTTTTTCCAAGTGGACAAAACTTAAATCGTTCGCATGAGATTTTTTAAAATCATCACCAATCACAAGTCTGAGTTGGTCTCCCGAATGAATTGTTTCTTCACCAATGTTTTTGAAAAAAACCTTATCACCTCTTCTAATTGAGATGATCACTGCATTAAACCTAGATCGGAATTGTGCATTTTTTGGTGTGAGTCCAATTAAATCAGATTCATCGGATACAATAACTTCGTTTACATTTTTCAAAAGATAACTAGAATCTGAGTCCAAGACAATTAAATCTTTTAGAATTTCAGCTGATTGAATGTCTTCCTTGTCTCCAACGAAAACTAAACGATCATTTTTTTGAATGATATGAGTTGGTGATGCAGGTGATACCAATTCTCCATTTTCGCGAACAACTTCTCCTAAAAATATTTTTTTAAGATTTCGAAGTCCGTTTTCCTCTATCGATTTACCAATCAATTTAGAATCAGGTGAAACGCGGGCTTCAAAAATTGAGCTCCCTTCTTTTGTCTTTGTATCTTCATCACCGAACAACCGTAAAGGAGCTTTTGCCAAATAAATTAAACCTACAATTGCAGGAGTGATACCAATCATAAAAAAATCGAATAAATTCCAGGTGGGAAATCCGGATTTCATTTTTAGATTATTTACAATCAAATTAGTTGATGTTCCTACCAAGGTGAGCATACCACCTAGAATGGAAGCAAATGAGATTGACATCAAAAAAGGCCTTTGGTATTGGTATCGCCCTCTTAAAATTCCAATCATAGTCGAAACGACAGCTGCATTATTCACGAACATGGAATAAATCAAAGAGAATACATTTAGTTTAAATAAAATGTATCTTTTGGAACCATTTAGCAATAAATTTCGAAAAACTTCCGTTAATCGATTGTATTCAAGACCTCTGGATATAAAAATCAGAGTTACAATTGTCATTAGAGTTTCATCAAAAAAAGAAGATAAAAATTCTTTGGTTTCGATCAAACCCGTTAATAAAAATAGAATGGATAATGTAAAAAAAACAAATCCAGTTGAGATTTCAAAAAAATACACAATCACAATTGCCGAAAAAATCAGAAGTAAAACGGTAAGGATGATTAGATTTTGCATTGTATTAATTGGCAAAATTTGAAACTTGAAATCGGAAGGATCAAATCTTAGTTTTAGAGTGATTTTGAATAATCATCGTAAGTCAGACGAACACCTTCGTTCAGATTCACTTCATGTTTCCATCCCATTTTGTGGAGTTTGGATACATCGAGTAACTTCCTAGGTGTTCCATCTGGTTTTGTTGGATCAAAAATCAGTTTTCCGTTATAACCCACAACTTCCTTCACTGTTTCTGCAAGTTCTTTGATACTTACTTCAATTCCAGAACCAACGTTAACATGTTCTCCACCTTTTGGATCTCCTGTTACATCGTAATTCTCCATAAGAAATACACAGGCTCTTGCCATGTCTTCTGAATATAAAAATTCACGAAGGGGTTTACCAGTACCCCAAATCACAACTTCAGGTAACTTATTCACTTTAGCTTCATGGAATCTTCGCATAAGAGCAGGTAACACATGTGAGTTTTCTGGATGGTAATTATCTCCTGGGCCATACAAATTTGTCGGCATCACTGAGATAAAATTTGTGCCATACTGACGGTTGTAAGATTGACACATCACAATGCCTGCAATTTTTGCAACCGCATAAGGTTCATTTGTTGGCTCCAACTTTCCATCTAAAAGTTGACCTTCGTCCATTGGTTGTTTGGCAAATTTTGGATAAATGCATGAGGATCCCAAAAAACAAAGTTTTTTGATCCCATAACGGTAGGAAGCATCGATGATATTGTTCTGGATTTGTAAGTTTGAAAAGATAAATTCAGCGGGATAAGTATTATTCGCATGGATACCACCTACTTTTGCGGCAGCAAGGAATACATATTCTGGTTTTTCCGATTCAAAAAATTGAATCACATCCTTTTGGTTGGTTAAATCTAGTTCTTGATGAGACCTACCAATCACATTAGTGTATCCAGACTTGTTTAAAACTTTTACTAAAGCAGATCCAACAAGACCTTTGTGTCCAGCAACGTAAATTTTCGATGATACATTCATAATCATATTTCCAGTTTCAATTTTAATGAATTTTGGTAAAAGAACCCAAATCGATTAGCTTAACTTTTCGATGGTCTCACCTAACTTTTCTACTTCAGCGCGAAGTGCTTCGTATTCTCTTTTTTTCTTTTCATAAAAATGAAGAGTCATCCTAGCTTTTTCTTCGATTCCTTGTGGTGTGAGTAAATATGTGTATGCGAGTTTGTTTTTATTATTACGAAAATTATTCATTTTGATAAGCCCTTTGTCGAGGAATGCCTTCAAAATATAATTCACCTTTCCTAAACTGAGTCCCAACACATCCGATGCATCTCTTTGCGATAAATGTGGGTTCTCATCAAGTAATTGGAGTAACTTGAGGTGGTGGTCACTGTATTCGTATTGTTCTTTCATGGAGGAATTTGTGTCCGTTTCAGACACCGTGTGGAAAAGGAAAGTCACGTTCAAAATGGACCCCAGGCATAGCTTCGCCCCCTGAGTCCCATTCTTTGTCAAAATGTGTTCAGTCTTTGAACAAAGTAAAGAAATTTTTGTTCATATTATGAACGAAAAAATCGTAAGATCCCATCCATCGTCCGTTGCAACAGGAAAAAAGTCCCAACGAAAAACCAAATCCCTGAAGGAATGAGAGAGAGGAAAAGAAAAAAGGAAGAAGTGGATTGGACATAATCCTCCTTTGGTTCATAGAGTGAAATCCAGACTACATTGCCTTTTTTGGATTCTGGATACTTTTGTTCCCAAGTTTGCAAGAGAATTGGGAAATCTGTAGAATCCGGTAGGATTTTGGCAAAACGGGGGTGCACCCCAAGTTCCTGCCACTTGTGGAAACGAAACAAATTTTTGTCCAAATAGAAGAATCGAATTGGCTCCGACGGATCCTTATCTGACATAAGTGGGATCATTTCATAAAAAGAGGCATGGCTCGTGTCCCTCCCCTTGGCATCGCGGGACCTATGTTGGATTGCTTTTGATAGAATCAAATTTAGGTGGAAAAAACCATCACAACAGATGTGAATAGGATGGTAACTGGTTTGTTTCTTTTCACAATACCTGTACCCAAGACACGAGTGATGGCATTCAATAACCTAAAATTTAGGTTGTAAAGAAGATTGTACAGTTTGGTCGGAAACAATCCGAATTTTCCGCAAGTTTTCTTGAATCATCAAATTGTGTTTTTACGTTTGGATGGAAACACAAATAACACTTTTCCATCTCCAGAGAATGCTATTGACTTTTCTTCCTTTTCAAAGGAAATCTACCTCAATGAAACCTAAAAAACATACGATCCCTTATGACTTTCTCATCAATCTCGTAAGTTTAGCAAAAGGACTTGTTTTCCATTCCATCGAAGAAAACTTCCCGGAAACAAAAGAAGAATTAGAAGCCCCTTATCCCTCTGCTCTCCTTTGTAACCATGTATCAGAAGCGGATGTAGTTTCCCTTTCCATGGTTTACCCAAGACTCAATCCTAAAATCAAAATGATCATCCCTGCCAGAGAAGACATCCTCTTACCTGGATTTTTACAAAAAGAATTTCGTGCGAAAGGATTTTTGAAGTGGATTTTCAAATTCATTGATGCAACAAATATCATTCCGATTTTATTACGTTATATCGGAGCAGTTCCCATCAAACGCCCGTTTCGTGATAATGCTAGAGAACTCATCAAAAAAGGGGAACTCCGAGACAAAGTGGATAGTGAATGGACCGAAATGGTAACTCACATTCGAAAAGGTCGAAATTTGTTTATGTTTCCTGAGGGAACATACAACCATGATGGATTTCTAAACCAAGTGAAACGTGGTGCTTACCACATCAAATCAAAAATAGATAAACTTCATTTTAATAGTTTTACACTTACCTATGACCACTTGTCTTACCAAAAAACAAAATTATACATAAAGTATGGTAAACCTTTTGAAATTCCAACGGAGATGCCAGCGGACCAAGTGGTGAAACTCGTTGCGGATACATTAGGAAAACACTACACAGTTACAATTGGAAATCTAACTTCTTTCTTATTACTCAAATTAGAAAAAGAAACCAAAATCAAAAAACAACAAATCATCCAATTATTATCACAATTTAAATCGCATATCGAAAACCAATTTCCAGAAATTACAATTGCTTCCGAATTACGAAAAGAGACGTTTGTTTCACAATTAGAAATTCTTTTTGCCAAACTGAAAAAAGTAAATTTGATTGATTGGGAAGACGAAATCATTCGCACAAAAGAAGTTTTGTATCATATACCAAAATCATTACACAATTTAAAAAAATCCAATATTGTATTGTATCATAAAAACCAACTTACAGCACATTTCGCAAAATTAGAAACCATTTGGAACCAAATACCACTAGAAAAAGGAATTGAAGTAAAAACATGAAAACAATAAAACCGATCAAACTCATGTTAGTTTCCACACTTTTTTTCATTGGTTGTGGTTCGATTTCCAGAGGGTGTGCTAAATATTTTGGATATGACGAAGTTTGTGTGGATGGTGTTCGTTACATCCAATTTACTTCAGGAGCGAGCGTAAAATACAATCCCGATGGAACAATAGCAACTTGTCGCTAAAACTAATTTGTTCTTTGTGATCCCTTTCCTTTGGTGACTTCCCAAAAGAGAATGGATCCAGCACAGGAAACATTCAGCGAATTCACAACACCAAACATGGGAATTTTAACCATTTGGTCGCAGAGAGATTGTAATTGTACACTCATCCCTTTTTTTTCATTCCCTAAGACCAAAAATATCGGGGACTTGAGTGTTGTTTCTCGTAAATCAAATTCACCACAGGAATCGGTTCCAATCACTCTGATTCCGATACGTTTTTTTTCCGAATCCACAAAACGAACCAAAGTTTCAAAATTGGGAACAAACACGAGTTTTGTGTGAAACAAACTGCCTAAACTAGACCGAATGACCTTAGGATCATACACATCAATGGAATGCCCAATGACAAACACGATATCGACTAAAAATGCATCTGCGGAACGTAACAGAGTTCCAAAATTGCCATAATCACTGGGCCGATCAAATAATAGATAAAATGGTTTCTCTTTTGGTAATATGGAAACTTCTCTACTGAGTTTACTGAGATCAAATTGGTTTTTTATTTTGGCTGTTATGATGAGTTCAGATGGATTTTCTTTTTCTGAAAGTTCTAAGTACAATTCATCTTTCACTTCATATACGAGTGCATCTCTCTGGTTTTGGATCACTTCCTTCGCCCAAGAAGATAAGTTACTGTTTTCTCGGAACAAAATCCGTGTGATTTTCCAACTTGCAGTTAACAACTGCTTTATGGGTTCAGTACCCTCAACAAAAACCTCTTTTTCCTGACTCCGTTTGGTTCGGTTTGTTTGGAGTGCAGAAATGATTTGAAATTCTGCATTCCGAACCGACATCTTTAAGAGTTTCAATTTTGAAATTTGATTCCTAGTTCCCAAAAAAACTAATACGTCAGATAGAAACGGCCAGTCTTGTACCTTGGTCGATGGCACGTTTTGCATCTAATTCAGAAGCAAGATCGGCACCTCCAATTAAGTGTACAGGGATTTTTGCCTTTTGTAAAGGTTCGAGTAAGTTACGGTTTGGGTCTTGGCCTGCACAAATCACAACTGTGTCACAAGGAATTTTTTTAGTCTCCCCTTTGACCTCAATCACGATTCCATCTGATTCAATTGCCTTGTAGGTAACTCCCGAAATTTGGGTTACCTTTCTGTCTTCTAAGGATGTTTTATGGATCCAACCAGTAGTTTTTCCAAGTGTAGCCCCAAATTTACTATTAGAACGTTTTAACATGGTCACTTCCCGAACACCTGTAGGTGTTTCTTTGGAACCAAGACCCCCATCTTTATCGATGGTTTTTCGGATCCCCCACTCTTTTAGGTAATTATCAGTTGTAAAACTATGACCAGGATCAGTCAGTAAAATACTCACATCAAATCCAATACCACCTGCTCCCATCACCACAACACGTTTTCCAACTGGTTTCCCTTTTAAAACTACGTCCACATAACTAAGAACATTTGGTCCGTTGATACCTGGAATCTCAGGAATTCTTGGGATCACACCTGTCGCAAGGACCACTTCTTCAAAACCTTGTTCAATCAATGAATCACTGGAGATAAATGTATTGAGTTTCACTTCCACTCCATATTTTTTTAGCATCGTGCCAAAATAGCGAATGGTTTCTTTAAACTCTTCTTTACCAGGGATACGTCTTGCAATATTCAATTGCCCACCTAACTCTGGTTGTGCATCAAAAAGTGTTACAGAATGTCCACGTTCCGCTAATGTTTTTGCACAAGACATCCCACCAGGGCCTGCACCAACAACCGCTACCTTTTTCACGCGATCCGTTTTTTGAATGTTTAATTCGGTTTCATGACAAGCTCTTGGGTTCACCAAACAACTAGCAGTTTTGCCTTGGAAAATATGATCTAAACATGCTTGGTTACAAGCAATACAAGTATTGATCTCTTCGGGTTTTCCGGCCATTGCCTTCTCTACAAAAAAGGAATCAGCAAGGAATGGACGTGCCATTGATACTAAATCTGCATCACCTCGAGATAAAACTGATTCCGCTACTTCAGGAGTATTGATTCTGTTGGAAGTCACAAGTGGAATCGACACGTGACCTTTTACTTTTGCAGTGACCCAAGTAAAAGCAGCTCTTGGAACCATCATAGCAATTGTTGGGATTCTTGCCTCATGCCAACCGATTCCTGTGTTGATGATGGTAGCCCCTGCTTTTTCAATTTCTTTTGCGAGGTGTAAAACTTCATCGATATTACCACCTTCTTCCACCAAGTCTAACATCGACAGACGGTAGATGATGATAAAATCAGTTCCCACTCGTTTTCTAACTGCTTTTACGATTTCAATTGGGAATTTGATACGGTTTTCAAAACTCCCTCCCCAATCATCAGTTCTGTTATTGGTTCTTTTAGCAATAAACTGATTGATGAGATAACCTTCACTGCCCATGATTTCAACTCCATCATAACCAGCTAATTTAGCTAATTCAGAACATCTAACAAAGTCATCAATGGTTTTCCAGATTTCTTCTTCTGTTAAGGGATGAGGTTTGAACATGTTGATGGGCGCACGTAAATTGGAAGCACCTACAATTTTATCATGGTAGCCATATCTGCCAGTATGCAAAATCTGCATGGCAATTTTTCCACCTTCTTTGTGGACTGCTTCTGTGACAACACGGTGGTGCATTGCTTCTTCTTCTGTGTCCATCACACTGCCACCTTTCGACACACGTCCGGCTTCATTCGGTGCAATGCCTCCCGTCACAATGAGAGCAACTCCACCCTTTGCCCTTTCCCCATAAAAAGTCGCCATACGTTCGTATCCATTCGGAGCCTCTTCCAGGCCCGTGTGCATAGAACCCATAATGGTTCGGTTTTTTAAAGTAGTGAATCCAAGGGATAAAGGAGAAAGTAAAGTTGGGTAAGCTGTCATAAAGACCCAAGTGTAGAAATTCTAGGATTTTGGCAAGATTTACTTGCAATCTAAAAGAGAACGGATAAAACTTTGTCCTGTGGAAATTCTCACTGAAAATAAAAATGGGAAAAAAGGAATTCTCTTCGTTGATGATGAGTCCATCATTTTACTGAGCATGAAATCCCAAGTGAAACACCATTTTGGAGAGAGATTCAAATACTTAACGGCAGAAAATGCCAACGAAGCATGGGATTTAATTTTAGAATTAGAAGAAGAAAGAAATTCTGTTGCGGTCATTATTTCCGATTGGTCTATGCCTGGAATGAACGGTGATGAATTTTTACGAAAGGTTCACAAACGATTTCCTTCGATAGAAAAAGTCATCATCACAGGTTTTGCTGATGAAAAATTAGTAACTGCTTTAGAAAAAGAGATTGGGCTTGTCACTTGTTTGAAAAAACCTTGGGACGAAAAAGAACTCATCACAGCCATCACCCAAGCCATTGATCACGAAGATCCTTTTGGTAAATAAATCGAAAATATAGTTTCCCCTGGTTTGGAAGACAAATCAATCCTTCCACCATGCCGTTTCACAATTTTATTCACGATGTCAAGTCCGAGCCCACTTCCTTCTCCAGGAGGTTTGGTAGTAAAAAAAGGTTCAAAGATTTTGGAACGGATTCCTGGTTCAATCCCAGGTCCAGAATCTTGTAAGGATACCAAAACTTCGGAACCACAGTCTTTAATTGTGATCATCAATTTTCCAGTAAAGGACATGGCTTGTAAGGAATTATAAATTAGATTTGTCCAAACATGTAATAAATCATCCGGATAACAATCTATAGGTGGAATCTCATCATAATGTTTAATTAAGGTAATTCCCCTTTTCAATTGGTTTTGGTAAATGGTAAGAACCGTCTCAATTGTCTCCTGAATCGATGCTTTGATTTTTTTTCCTGTGGAATCAAAATGAGAAAAGTTTTTTAAAGCATACATGATTTTTGATACTCGATCAACCGCCAATTGGATGGAACGAGTGTTCCGACGGAACTGGATTTCAAGTGCTAAATAATCTAGAAAAACTCTTAAATAATGGGACCTGAAAAGTGGAATGTATTTGTCTTCCAATTCTCCAATTCCTAATTCCACCCATGCTTCTGCAAATTCATCAGCATCATCCGTTTTAATTCCATTTTGGATCAAAATTTCTTTGTTCTTCTTTTTACGTAATCGTTCTTCTTTTCCAGTATAAAACTCGATTGGTTGGTCAAGGTTTGAAAGAATCGTTTTCAGAATGACTTGTTCTTCTCTAGGAACACTAAGGATCGCTTCACGAAACAATTGTGAGGCGATCCCATATCGTTTTTGCCAATCCATCATGTTCTGATTGGATGCTTTTACGGCACCTATCGGATTATTAATTTCGTGCGCAATCCCTGCTATCAACTGCCCAAGTGCAGCTAGTTTTTCGGATTGTACAAGTTGTTCTTGTGTACGTTTTAAATTCTCAAACGCCATTTCCAGTTCGATTTTTTGTTTCTCAATGAGTTTGTTTTTTTCGCGTATTTCCGAATTGATTTGGCGGAGTTCTTCCACTTCTTTCAGAGGGCTCAAATCAAAAATACTATACGCGATTGAATTTGTTTGATTGTACTTAAACCGTTTGATGGAAACCAAAGCGGGAAACACTTCCCCATTTTTTCTTTTGCAAAGGATCTCAATCGAATCACTCGAATTGTCTGCAATTTTTTCTCTAATTTTTTGGAGTGAGTCTGGTGTGAGTAAAGAGCGGATTTTTAAATTTTTTGTGTCATCACTTGAATATCCAAATAGATTCTGAAAGGCAAAGTTAGAGTCTTTCGCTCTAAGAGAATTTTCATCAAATATCAAAAATGCTTCCGTTGAAAATTGGTAAAAAGCACGGAATCTTTCATCGGAAGTTCGCAGTGCTTCTTCAGCTAACTTAGATTCGGTGACATCGAGTAAAGTTCCCATCAATCGAACTGGTTTTCCATCTTTATCTCGGATTAAATTTCCACGAGACTCGACCCAATGTACTGTTCCATCCGCATGAAAAATTCGTTGTTGGATTCTGTATCCAGACCGGGAAGGATCGTCTTTTAAGAGTTGGATTTCCGCTGAGACCTTTTGCAAATCATCGAGATCATTTAAACTGAGATACCTTTCCACAGTGATCGCTGGACCATCTGGATCGAGACCATAAATCTCATACGTTTGGGGTGACCAATATATATTTCGTTGGTCAATGTCCCAACTCCAAATTCCCATTTTGACAGCATCCAAAGACATAAGAAGCCTAGACTCAGATTCTTTTAAAGCTAAGTTTGCTTTTATTTGTTCAGTACGGTTGATCATCGCACCAAACATTCGATAGGCGCTATCATTCTTATCGTATAAAAAGACTCCATTATCTTCTATATAAACATATTTTCCATCTTTTGTTCGATACCGATACACATAGGAAAACTTTGTTTTTTTTGCCATCGCCTCTTTAAATAATTGGATGGTTTTTTCTTTGTCATCAGGATGGATGAGGATCATCCAAGCTTCATAACCTATGGCCCTATACTCTTCAGGAGTAAAACCAGTAATTTCCTGGATGGCACCAGCCCATTGGTTCACACCTGTTTTGATGTCCAAATCATACACCATACTTAACGAAAGTTCGGTGATCGATCTATATTTTGCTTCACTGTCTTCTAATGCTTTTTGTTTTAAAACGTTTTCTGTGATATCGGTAATTAAAAATACAAGGGAACGGAGTTCACCCATTTCGTCAAAAACAGGAGATCCATTAATGGATAAGTATTTTTTAACACCAAATGAATCTTCAATTGCATGCCGAATGTCCGTGACCGGTTTTTTTGTTTTGAGCACGACATTAAATGGTTGGTCTTCCTCTCGCCACGGTCCTCCATCAAGAGAAGTGTTTTTCCATTGTGGTGCATCATAGGTTCTAGATAGTATATCATTGAGTTTAATGCCAAGGACAGACTCAGATGCAGGGTTTGCATATAAAATCTGCCCTTGTGGGTTCAGCAAAACAATCGCGGTGGAACTAACGTCCATGATTGTTTTTAAAAGATCAACTTCGACATTTAGATGGTTCCCCACCTCTGTCGAAATATTAGGCATTGATCCTTCCTCGGAAGACTGCATAGTGTCCACTATGCAGTAGACTTAAGATTTATGCGAATTCAATTTTACCGCTTCTATTTTTTGGTAAATTTTAAGCGGAAAAAATAAAAATCGATCTAAGATTTGAATGAATCGAAACAAAAAGGATGGGAAAACTTCTTTTTTGTCTCTCAAAATCCCATTCACAATTTGTTTTGCAACGGTTTCTGGCGTTTGGCTTGGAAATGGTACAGGTACTTGTTTCCCAGCTGAGTCAAAAAATTGTGTCCTAGTGGCAATTGGATACACAATCATCGTACGGTTTCCAGGTCTTAGTTCACATTGGTAGGCATCGAGAAAGGACCTAACAGAAGCCTTGGTTGCCGAATACAAGGCATAACCAGGCAGAGGCAAATGGCTCATCGCAGAGGCGGTCACAACAAATAAACAGGGAGAGGTCCTGTGTTTGTTCAAACTCACCAAAGTATAAAAGGGAGAGTAAACATTTGTTCGAAAAATCTTGTCGATACGATCCCAACTCGCTTCTTGGATGATTTCATAATACGCAAAACCTGCATTCGCAAAAAAGATATCAATCCCACCCAATTTTTTATCTGCATCTTTTAAGAGTTTATCTAAATTTTCTGGTTTCGAAACATCACATTTATAAGGAATTACATTGGGATGAGACACTACATTTTTTTCATTCAAGTCACAGGCTAAAATTTTCACGTTTTCATGTTTTAACATCTGCAAGACGGTTTCCTTTCCAATACCTGATCCTGCACCCGTAACTACAATTCTTTTGTTTTTTAATTCCATTGGCGAAACCTAACTTGTATGGATCTTGTTGAAAGTTTTTTTTAATGAGATATCTAACTTTTTTTCATATTATTTAAAAATATGTTTACTTAGGTTTGAGACAACCTTATACTTTGTCTTCCTTGGGGATCACAATGAGTCGGTTCTTTGATCAATTATTCAAATTCTTACACAGGTTCATTTCTTACAGTTTTGCCATTGTATTCTTCTCTCTCCAAGGTGCCTTTTTTGGTGCATTTTATGCTTATTTTTTTGGATCTGCACTCATCCCTGATTTTTCCACCGAGAACCATCCGGAAGTTGTGTACGTTTTTGTATTTGCTACCTTCCTTGCTGCTGTCGGACATAGCATTGAATTTGGAATCCTCACTCCTCTTGGTTATGGTGGATTTCGTAACGACTTAAAAAAACTAAACCTGTTTTTACGATACAACGACACCATTCGCCACAAAGATATTTTGGAATTAGAAAACAATTTGAATACGCTGATCCATTTACCAAAGGAAAACATGTATGCTGCCATTCGTTATGCGGTAATGGTCTTTGTTTCTGTTTCCATTACCCATATCATTTGTCACCACCCAATGTACGAGTTAGTATTAGTTTCCATTGGTTGGCTTTCGGCAGTATTTGTTTACGGAGGATTTTCATACATCATCTCCGATTATTTTACAGGTAACAAAAGAGTTGAGATCAAAAAAATCTTAGCATACCGAGATGTATCAATTCATAAAAACTATGGAATCCTAAGTTTAAAGGGCAAATTTGTATTTTTATTAATTTTAATTCTTCTATCGCTCAGTGTACTTTCAGTCTTCATTTCCTTTGGAAATGCCAGTTTATTTAAAATTACAGCTTTCATTGGAATGACTTTTGTCGAGGCAGTGATATTGATTTTTATGTTTTTCCAATCCATTAATCTAACATTGGAACAAATTAATGAATCAGCCAATAGCCTTGCTACTGGAGGTAGAGGTGCCCTTCCCATACTATCCATTGACAAAGAATTTATTTTGTTTGCAGAGAATTACGAAAAGGCAACAAGAGAAGTTGGGAGGATTCGGGAAAACTTACAAGAATTAGTTGAGGCAAAAACTTCAGAATTAAGAAACAGTTTAGAAACCGTTGAAACTTTAAAAAAACAACAAGATGGAGATTATTTTCTCACTTCCCTTTTAATTAAACCTCTTAGTTTGAACAAAACCATTGGAACACATGTAAAAACAGATTTTTTGATCAAACAAAAAAAGACGTTTTTATTCCATGGAAGGGAAAATGAAATTGGTGGAGATATCTGTATCACTCGCACCATTACATTGCGAGGCAAAGATTATACATTTTTTCTCAATGCAGATGCCATGGGAAAATCGTTACAAGGTGCAGGTGGGGTTCTTGTACTTGGAGCTGCTGTACAATCCATCTTGGAACGATCCAATGCAGTTGAGTCTGTTAAATTATTGTATGCAGAACGGTGGATCAAAAACGCATACCAAGAACTCCATCATATTTTTGAGAGCTTCGACTGTTCTATGTTAGTCTCTATGGTTATGGGACTGATCGATGACGAAACTGGCCTTATGTATTACTTAAACGCAGAACATCCATGGTCGGTGTTGTATAGAAAGGGAACTGCGGAATTTATCAAAAACAATTCAGAACTCCGCAAATTGGGAACACCCTTTTCCGAAAAATCACTCGAAATCTCTACTTTACAATTGATTCCAGGAGATGTACTCATCCTTGGTTCTGACGGAAGGGATGACATCGAATTTGTAACGGAAACCACAGCTAGAAAAATCAACCATGATGAGGAATTATTTTTGCGACACGTGGAACGAGGGAATGGAAATTTAAAAGAAATTTACCAATCCATCCTCTCCATGGGAGAACTGACTGATGATTTAAGTCTGATGCGGATAACCTTTAAAGAAAATCTGGACCAACCACCAAGAGCCATTCGAAAAGAATCGTATGAATTGATGCGTAAAGCAAAGTCACAAATCAAATTGGACCAATTAGAAGAGGCAAAAACCAGTCTTTTAGACGCAAACCGAATCAACCCAGAAAATAGAGAAATCCAAAGGGCACTCATACGCCTCCTCGTACGCATGAAAGAGTACAATTTGGCAGCAGAGAAATTAAATACCTATTTAGAAGAATACCCTGGTGACACAGATTTAATTTATTTGGCATCCTTTACTTACAAACAAACAAAAGAATACGGAAAGGCCATCGATATGGGTGAGAGAATCCGTTTGCGTAACCCTGGTCATTTATCAAATTTAATACAACTTGTTCAATTGTACCTCATTATCGGCAATCTGCCAAAAGCGGAAAAGACGTTACAACTAACATCGTTTATCCCTTCAGATCCAAATCGAATTGAACAATTAAAGTCTCAAATTGAGACGTTTAGACAGAAAATTGTTGATGAAATTCCGACCTAAAGGGGAAGTTATCAGAATTACCGTTTAGCATTCATTTTATGACACAGTTCCAAATTTGGTTATTTCTACTTTGTCTCTGTGTGATTACCTTCTTCTCTTGCAATCAGTCCGATTTAGAAAATTTATGTGACCCTAAATCAGACCAATACAAAGACAGTTTACTTTTGCGTTATATTAATTTTGATGAGTCACCTCATTGTGGTGTGGTATTAAAAGTAAACCCACCAACCTACTTAATTTGTCCTCCTCTCATTCCCAAACGAAATGGAACTTTTTTTTTGGAAGCATTTGAAACAGATGGGAATCGGCTAAGTTTTTCCAGTAATCCTCCCCTTCCTCCTGGTGTGGTTTTTTCTTTTTTTTCAAATTCACTCGAAGGCACTTACAATGGATGGAAGGCTAACCAAGTCCAATTCACAATCACTGCAAGTAACCCAAAAGGAAGTGCAAGTTGTGTATACAAACCAGCATGGATGGGGAAAACTCCTCCAAAGACAAATATCACAGTGTGTTATGATGGTTCGGGCAATTTTGATGCAACATGTACTGTGATCCCAGGCCAAGATGGCCAACTGCGAAGAGGAGTTAACACGAATTTTGTGGGACCAACTCTTGTTTCCGGCGTTGAAATCACAACTGATTTAGTAACAGGTCTTGTATGGACAAGTTGTCACCGAGGGAGAACTGGTATTGGATGTGGTACTCCGGGAACAGAAACCTTTACGTATACAGACGCACAAACGGAATGTGCAAGTTTAAATGCTGGTTCCGGATTTGCCGATCGAACTGATTGGCGTGTCCCAGAGATGGAAGAATACTTAACCACGTTTGACCACACCACAGAAAACCCTTCTATCAATTCGACATACTTTCCTCAAACAGCCAGTTTTAATTATAAATCCAATACTTCCAACGCAGCAAGTACAGGAGCATTTTATCCTACGTATATCCAATCCTCCATTGGATTTGGAAATTATACAGATATGCACTACTTACGTTGTGTTGCGACTCCAAGAAATACATTTATCAAACGTTTCATCGACCAATCGGATGGAACCATCTTGGATTTAGATACTGCTCTTCTTTGGCAAAAATGTACAGCAGGCCAACCCAATGTGGCAACTTGTTCTGGTGGAACTGATAGCGCATTCCAATGGTCTGCTGCCATTAATTACTGCCAAGGTTTAACACTTGCTGGTAAAACATGGCGACTTCCCAATGCGAATGAATTAATATCATTAAAAGATTACCGATTTAATTTTGGAACTCCAGGTTTTAATGCTCTTTATTTTCCCAATACGGCATCTGCATCGTTTTGGTCGTCAAGCCCTGTCCTTGGAAATCCATCTACCCAAGCGTATGTCACTGATTTTGCTGGTTCTGGTGGTGGACCAACATTAAAAACAGATGCTACCGTTCGAACTCGTTGTGTTACCGATTATTAAAGGATTCTTTTTCATTTGTATTCCAAATTAAAATTTTTTTATAGTTCTCTTCTCTTTCTTCTATTTCTCACAACTTGTACAACCGTTGGGTTTCACCAAGAGAAAATAAGAAATTCCATAAACTTTGGAGATCAAGCAAGTTTCCGAGTCTGTGTAGTCAAAGAAACAGGAATTTTGGATGGAGATGTCGTCACTCTTTTCGAAAGTTGGAACGAAGAATTAAAACTCTACCAATTAAAGGCAGTGCCTAAAATTCTTTTTGAAACGGAACGTCCTGGTTTTTATGGGACAGATATACTCGAATACATGATGAACATGAGAATGTCCGATGAATGTGATCGACTTTTGTATTTAAAAGGCAGAACTTGGGGAGATATTGTTTTTGAAATTGTCACTCTCGGAATTTTTGTTGGTGTTGGTCTCAAATTAGAATTACAAGGAGCCGTAGAAGGAAACACCAATACAAGAGGTTATATCAAAGCCAAATACATTTCCACCATACAGTTGTTATTCACTAGTCCAAATTCTACTCTCGTTCATGAAGGTTACCATTTACTTGGATGTGGACATCAATTATTCATGAAAGCATGTTATGAAAAAATTCGAGATGTAAAATTATTACTCGCAGATCCAGAGCGAGATCCAAATTTTTTTCCCGTCATAAACACTTCTGGGAAAAAGATCTTACACCGACCCATTTGAGATCGTTATAATGTCAGAAACTTTCCCAACTTCGATACGGACAATTCCGCAAGTAATCTTTGGGGAATTTTCTAAACTTGATTGCGATTCGAATGCGATTACCAGTAACGTCAAATTCAGAATGTTTATGCTCCGAAATTTTACTCTGCTCATTTTTGTCATTTTTTTATCCCATTGTACGAATGGAAATATCTCTAACAATTGTGATGTGGGCTCGGAGAATTATATAAATTCTTTACTGTTACGTTTTGTAGTGAAGGACAGGAGTTACCTGTGTGGTTACAAAGTTCGGATACCTGCTTGTTCCTTAAGTTACGAAGAAACACATTTGCCTGAGAATTGGATCCAGGTAAAACAAGAAGTAGAAACTCAATTTGCACTTGGATCTAGTGGTGAAGAGACCTTAATCAAATACAATACAAATACTGTCGCAGCAGTAACCGGCGCTGCCTCAACAGCTTTCCAAGGTGCACTCAGTGCACCAAATGGAAATGTTTATCTCTTACCTTATAACTCACCTAAAATAGTCACCATTAATCCCATTACAAAAAATTATGAATCAGCAGCAACTGTTCCAGGAAATGTGGATTTTATAGGCGGAACCTTAGGTCCAAATGGAATCATTTACCTTTCCCCTCATACCAATAATACTTTTTTCAAACTGGATACTTCAAATAATACATTGACGAACATAACATCGATTTCCATGGGAGGGGCAGCTTACAATGGTGGTGTGTATGCTCCGAATGGAAAAATTTATTACGTTCCAAGTGGGGAATCAACAATCCGGTATTATGACACGAAAAAAGGAACGATTGGTTCTGTTGCAACACCTGTGAGTGGAGGAATCTTCGCCAATGGTGTGTTAACTCCCGAAGGTAAAATCTACTTTATTCCTCATACGGCAACGAATATACATATTCTAGACACATTTACAGAATCAGTCACAACGATTCCATTTTCTTTCGGTGGTGCAAGTAATTATATATCAGGAATCTATACACCTAACGGCCGTATCTATATCATACCTTATAATGCTTCGACAGTTTATTATGTAGACACAAAAGATAACGACAAAGTTGTCAATGCGGGTACAATTCCCAGCGCTGGCACTGCCATGTTTAACGGAGTTGTACTAGCACCTAACGGAAGGCTCTATCCCATTCCCTTAAATTATGCGAATTTTATTTCCATCGATTCCAATAACTCTGAAATCAGAGTTTTAATGGCAAATCCAAGTACAAATTCCTACCGGGGAGGTGTCATCGGGCAAGCTGGTGAGATTTACCTCTCTCCCCATAGTTCAAACCGTTTTGATTTACTCGATACTAAATCAATTGGAAGTTTTTGTGATTCCGTTAGGCTTTCACCCTATTGGAATAAATTTTAGCCGAAAAAAATCACAGTTCTTCACCAATTATTTCGTCTCATGGTTCTTGAGAAGGTAGCGATTCATTTGGATTGGCTACCGATTCTTTATGAACGAAGCGATCCATCAATCAGAGTTCTTTTATTCCTTCGCAAACCAATTGCCCTATTCTGTTTTTTTATTTGAATCTAAATCCCAAACGATTGATAAAGAAAATTCATTATTATTTTCGAACTCCAAAGCGATGGAACTCCAACGGATTCCTGAACTTGGAGGCTTTGATTTAACCATTGGATCATTCTTTCCATTTTTATTTGAAACAGAATTATTCCACGAAATCCAATCTGTTTGGAACGAACACAGACAATGGGAAGAGGTAATTGCAAAAAATAAGTTCCACTACTTTGGAATCCAAAACCAAACTTACTTACTCAAACTAACCCGTTTGGATTCTTTCCATTATACAATTTCGATGGAAGAGTTAACAGATGCCATCCTCGCAGAAAAAATCCTAAAACAAAAAGAAACAAAACTCGATCGTTTATTAAGGACAATGATCAACGGTGTTGTAGTTGTGAATTTGCAAGGACAAATCCTTTATGCAAATGAAAGTGCTTCCGAAATTTTAGATTTGGAATTGGAACAAATTGAAAACCGATACTTCAGTTCAAAGGAATGGAAACAAATCAATGAAGATGGAAGCCCTTTCCCTACAGACAAACTACCATTAGCATTAGCTCTTGGAAAACAAATCACAGTCTACAATTGTGAACATGGAATTATATCGGAAGATGGTCATGTAAAATGGTTAAACGTGAATGCGACTCCACTTTTTGATGAACATGGAAACTTAGAAGGAGCCACAGCTAGTTTTTTAGATATCACAGAACTTAAAAACACACAGAATACAATCGAACAACAAAATCGAAAACTAACCTCTGTTTTAAATGCAATTGAAAGATCATCCATTGTGAGTGTCACAAATCCCGAAGGGATCATCATACGAGCAAATTCAAAATTTATTAAAATTTCTGGGTTTACAGAATCCGAAATCATTGGATCGGACCATAAAATATTAAGTTCGGATTATCATAAAAAAGATTTTTGGCAAGAACTTTGGGAACAAATCAAAAATGGAAAAACTTGGGAAGGGGTCATTAAAAACAAATCCAAAGATGGCACTTATTTTTGGCTTCAAACCTTTATCCACCCTCTATACAACCTTCAAGATGAAATTGAAGCATATCTATCCATACGATTCGATATAACCGAAGAAATTGAAGCACTGGAAAATACAAATCGAATGTTACATTTTACAGGCATCCAAAACAATCGATTACAAAACTTTGCTTACATCGTATCTCACAACATAAGACAACATTCATCCAATTTCACTTCTCTTATCCAATTGTTAGAAGAATCAAAATCAGAAGAAGACAAAAAGAATCTGATCGATATGTTACATGCGTCCTCCATCCAATTGGAAGAAACAATTTCCCATCTGAACGATATCATTTCCATTAACCAAACATTGAATAAGCCTATGGAATTTTGTTCCTTAAAAAAAGAAGTGGATAAAACTCTTTCGATCCTCAGTGGTTCCATCGAATTGCGAAAGATCCAAGTGGATGTACAAATTCCAGAGGGGCTTACCATAAGAACCATCCCTGCTTATTTAGAAAGCATCTTACTCAACCTTCTATCCAATGCCGTAAAATATGTACGTTTGAAACAAGGTGCTTGGATCAAAGTGGGAATCGAAGAAAAAAATGAACAAATCACCATTTTGGTCGAAGACAATGGCCTTGGGATCAATTTGGAGAAACATGGGAACAAAATCTTTGGGATGTTCAAAACATTCCACCGCAATGAAGACGCAAGAGGGATTGGTCTATTCATCACCAAATCACAAGTAGAGGTTCTTGGTGGTGAGATCACTGTGGAAAGTGAAGAACAAAAAGGTTCCAGATTTTTTGTAAGGCTCCCCAAAAACCCAGAGGAAACACTAAGGGTGTAAAAAGGAAATCGGAATCAAGACACAACTTTCATATCTCACTTCCCACTCTCCTCTTTGTTCACTTCCTTTCAATCCGTCTTGACAATCTCACCCAACCCTTGAGGCTTACCCTAGTGATCCGTTGGCGAAAGCTTTCGGACGAACCAATGACATAAGGAAATCCATGAAAGTCCACGAATACCAGGCCAAAGAAATCCTACGTAGACACAATGCCAACGTTCCATTCGGAAAGGTCATCGACACAGTCGGTGATTTCGAAAAGGCATATAGCGAAGTTGTCCAAAAATCACCAGTAGTGGTGGTAAAAGCCCAAATCCACGCAGGTGGACGAGGAAAAGGTGGCGGAGTGAAGGTCGCAAAGACAAAAGACGATGCCAAAGCAGCAGCTGAGAAAATTCTCGGAATGCAACTCATCACCCCTCAAACGGGTCCAGAAGGGAAAAAAGTCCTAAAAGTGTATTTAGAACAAGGACTTGAAATCGCAAAAGAATATTACCTTTCCATCCTCCTCGACAGAGCAATTCGCAAAACCATTATCATGGCTTCTACTGAAGGTGGTATGGAAATTGAAGAAGTTGCGGAAACTCACCCTGAAAAGATCATCAAAATCCAAATTGATCCAGGAATTGGAATCCAAGGTTCCCAAGTCAGAGAACTTGCATTCGCTCTTGGAATCCCTGCGGAAGCACAAAAATCATTCACTGCCCTAGTGAATTCTGTCTATAATGCTTACATCAAAGAAGATGCAGCACTTTTAGAAATTAACCCCCTCATCCTTACCAAACAAAACGAAATCATTGCAGGTGACTGTAAGATGGACTTGGATGAAAATGCACTCTATCGTCACCCAGACAACGAAGCACTCCGTGACATTTCGGAAGAAGATCCTTACGAAGTAAAAGCAAAAGAATACAACCTCAACTACGTGAAGTTAGATGGAAACATCGGTTGTATGGTGAATGGTGCCGGTCTTGCGATGGCAACCATGGACATCGTTAAACTTGCTGGTGCAGAACCTGCTAACTTCCTTGACGTCGGAGGTGGAGCAAATCCAACCACTGTGGAAAACGGATTTAGACTCATCCTTTCCGATCCAAATGTGAAGGGAATTTTTGTGAACGTATTTGGTGGAATCGTACGATGTGACCGTGTTGCGGTTGGTATCATCGAAGCTACTAAAAAAGTAAACGTATCGGTACCGGTTGTGGTTCGGTTGAAAGGAACCAACGCAGAAGAAGGGAAAAAAATCCTGAACGAATCTGGTATGAACATTGTGGGAGTAGAAGGACTCCGTGACGCGGCAGACAAAATTGTCTCCCTAATCAAAAAATAGGAAACTAAAAACATGGCTGTATTAGTAGATGAAAATACAAGAGTCGTTGTACAAGGGATCACTGGAAAAGAAGGATCCTTCCATGCAACGCAAATGTTAGAATATGGTACCAAAGTGGTAGCAGGTGTTACACCAGGAAAGGGTGGACAAATTTGGACTTCTGAGTTCGGAAAAACTGCACCAGTACGCAATACTATCAAAGACGCAATGAAGGAAGACGGAGCAAACGCTGCTGTCATTTTTGTTCCACCTCCATTTGCTGCGGATGCAATCCTAGAAGGAATTTTTGCAGAGATCCCTCTCGTGGTTTGTATCACAGAAGGAATCCCAACTCACGACATGTTAAAAGTGTACAGTGTTTTACGAAATTCCAAAACAAAACTTGTGGGACCTAACTGCCCAGGTGTCATTAACCCTCGTTACAATGTAAAGATGGGAATTATGCCAGGTTTTATCCACACTCCAGGAAACATTGGAATCGTTTCCCGTTCTGGAACCTTAACATATGAATCCGTTGCTTCTCTCACTGCGGCAGGCCTTGGCCAGTCTACATGTATTGGGATCGGGGGTGACCCAGTTCCAGGGATGAACCACGTAGAAGCGGTTCGTCTCCTTAACGAAGACCCAGATACAGAAGGGATCGTGATGATTGGTGAAATTGGTGGAACTTCCGAAGAAGAAGCTGCTGCTTACATCAAAGCTCATGTGAAAAAACCAGTTGTCGGTTTTATTGCAGGGCAAACTGCTCCTCCAGGAAAACGTATGGGCCATGCCGGTGCGATCATTTCAGGGGGAATGGGAACTGCTACTTCCAAAATTGCAGCAATGCAAGATGCTGGTGTGAGCATTTGTGCTCATATTGGGGAAGTGGGAGATAAAATGAAATTGGCCCTTAAAAAATAAGGGTTTTTTTCAAAAAAAACAACTTTGCAGGGGAAATGAGGAGTCTGAATTAAGAGTATGGAACAACGTTCATGGGTTTCTAGTGCATTGGTTCTCTTCATTTCCTTCGGCCTTCTTGCCGCCGAATCGGACGATAAAGGGTTTACCTTAAGTTTAAAGGATGCGGTTCGGTATGCGATTGAAAACAACCGCGAAGTGTTACAAGCACGTTTGGAATTAGCAAAAGCTGATACCAATTTAATGAAATTTGAAGCCAAGTATTCTTGGCGTGCGATATCCAAAGCAGAAATCGACCAAAAGAAGTTCCCTTTTAACCAAAACAACATCTTTACGGGAACAAAAACCCAAACCAACACCTACAGTGCTGGGATTGAAAAACTGTTCACTACAGGAACTTACTTCAAACTAGAAGCAAGGTCACAACGTTTTGACTCAAACGCGTTTGAAAATCCGAACCAAACTCCTGCTGGATTTACAGCATTAGGACTCCCTCCTCTGTATACGGATTCCTTATCCGTTACCATTGCCCAAGACTTGCTTAAAAATGCGTTTGGTGCCAATGAAAGGAATATGGAAAAAATCTTAGAAAACCAAACAGAAATCATGCGGGAACAAATGGAAGACCAAGTTGCTTCCAAAGTGGTATCTACTCTTGTCGATTATTGGAATTATTCTGTAAAAGAATCGGGATACCAAACCTTCGAACAATTGTTAAAAAATACAAAAAATGTAAGGGATCTAACGATTCGCAAACAAGGGCTTGGACTTTCGGAAAGTTTCGAAGTGAACCAATGGAATGCCCTACTTTCCCAAGTGGAAGGCCAAATGGCCCAAGCAAGTGCAGAAAAAGAAGAAGCGAGACGAAAACTGATTCGTTCCCTGAACCTTCCTGAAGACACTGTTTTCCAAAAAACAACTCCACTTTCTGAAACTTTACCCGACAAATTGGATTACCAATCTGATATCGATTACGCATACAAACACAGAGCTGATTTCCGAGCCATACAAAGGAAAAAAGAAAACGCAGAACTTGCTATGAAGATGGCAAAAAACGAAGCCCTACCATCGTTAAAAGCAGCGGGAACGTATGGTTACCAAGCTCAAAATACCATTAGCCCTCAAAATAATTATTCTGACAACCGCCATGGTGTTTTTTCCTACCAATACCCAGTGATGCAAGGGTCTCTTGACTTAAGTTACCCCATCATGGACAAAGGGGTAAAAGTTGGAATCCGTGATGCAGAAATCCAAAAAAGACAGGTCTCGTTAGAGGAAGCTGATTTGGTCAAAGCAGTTTCAGATGATGTCAAAACAAGAATTGATATATTAAAAGCATCATTCCGAGTGATGGAAAATGCAAAACGTACGGAAGAGGAATCCAAAAAATACTACAATGGTGTTTTACGTTCCTTCCAACAAGGCAGGTTCAATGCACTTGCCGTAAAAAATGCACTGGACACATTGGTACAAGACCAGTTATCACTCGTAAGAGCAAAAGTTGACTACAACATCAATTTACACAGATACTATGTGGCAAAAAATGCATTATTCGAAGAATACGGAGTGGACCGAGCCAAACTCCTTCCTGAAAATCTTTAAGAGAAAAACGGGAGGTAACGTTTGATTCGCTCCCGTGTTTTTTTTGTAATTGGTTTACTTTTTTTACTCGTTATCCTTTTCACTTACACCTTTGTTGATTTCCGAGAACGAGATGATAAAGCGTATGATCTCTACCAATCAGGTTCTTATTTAAAAGTTTTAAAACTGTATAAGGAATCCGAAATTCCAACAAGTGAGTTGGAACTAACGATTTTATCCCAATCTTTATCCCAATTGGAAAAACAAATCAATGGGAAAGACAACCAAAAAGAACTCTTACAGTTTTTACAAAAAAGAAATGATACAAAACTTTTAGAATGGGAAACTTCGAGAGGGACGTATTATCATATTGAGGATCCATACTTTTCTCATTTGAAAAAACATGGAACTGGTTACAAACGTGCACTCATCACAAAAATCAATTCCATCATCAAACCCATTCCCAAGTCAGAAGTCACACATTTCCTACTCTTATTAATTTTAGAAGATCCAAGAGGAATGGAGGAAAGTTTTAGTGATGCATTATCACATTTACTTACCTTTCCTTTTGAACCGATAGGCGAAATTGAAACAGGTTTTCTGTTACAAACCTTACATTTTTTATCACAAAACTCAGGAACCAATCTTTACCACCAAACAGCCATCATTCGAGGAAAAAATGTAAACCTTCGTAGTGGACCGGGAAGGGAAAATAGTGAAGTGGGGGAAGTAAGTGAACCAGAGCCTACAATCTGTTTGGAAGAAGATGGTGCAGAAGAAACCATAGCCGGAAACGAAGGGCATTGGAAACGATGTTATTTTCCAAACACACAAAAAACAGCATGGGTTTTTTCTGGGTTTTTAAAGGAAACCTTAGCGGATGAAACTCTCACAGGGGAATTTGAAAAACGTTTCAAAGCCGTAGACAATGAGATTCGAATAGATTTTGAAGGATGGGACGGGAAAAAAATCCCACAAACTTTTTTTGGAAATTACATTCCGAGGGAATCCATTCGCGTGTATGGAGAAACAGGATTTCCCATTTATGGATCAGACACCAAAAACCCAAGTTCTCAAAGGATCTGTAAAAAACTTTCCGGGAACAAAAACTATTTTGAATTTTCCTTTATGCCAACTGATTCAGAGACCCCTATTCCTTTTATCGAAATTCACGTTCAATACAACCACTTAGAACATTTAGCATACTCGATCTCTCTGGACCAAACTTCGATTTGGGTCAATAAAAATCGTTATGTCCTGGACGGTGCCAAAAGGAGAGAAAATCTGTCCTTACATATAGAAAACAGGCAAGGTGACAAATGGAACGCAAGCCTCTGGAGAAGGAATACTGGCCTCATCCAATCCATTCGATCCTATCCTCTCTCGGAAGCCATGCTCGAAGCGGGCAAGTATTCTTGGGAGATTTGCCTTCCGCTTGCGACCAAACCAAACAGAGACCATGTCTTATTATTTGAAGTGAGAACAGGAATCCATTAGAGGAGATACTATGGCAACTTACGACTACCACTGTAACACATGCGGAAAAGACTTTGAACACGTACAATCCATGAAGGAAGATGCTTTGACAGAATGCCTTTGTGGACAAAAAGGTTCTGTGGAAAGACGAATCTCGGCAAGTGCAGGGATCATTTTCAAAGGATCAGGATTTTACGTCACCGACTACAAAAAAGAAAGTACTCCATCCACACCTTCTAGTGGTGATTCTGGTAACACATAAAAGGACCAGCATTGGCTTCAAAAGGTAGATTGGCAATCATCGCTGGTGGTGGAGAGCTCCCCCATATAGGAATGTTGGAAGCTCTCGCTAGCGGCGAGGATCCATTATTTTTGGGACTCATTGAATCTGATTTTTCTCCACGAGGACACGAATCAAGGACCATACCCGTCCACATCACCCAAGTCGGGAAAATTTTAAAAACCATCCAGAAAGAAAAAATCTCGCGAATCCTGATGCTTGGAAAAGTGAGAAAGGATCTCCTTTTCCAAAAACTCAAATTTGATCTCAAAGCACTCTCCATCCTTGCCAAAACCATCAACCGAAATGATTACCCCATTTTCCTTGCGATTGCCGATGAGTTTGAAGCGATGGGAGTAAAAGTGATTTCACAAAAGATCTACTTACAGTCTCTCCTCCTCAAAGAAGGAAGATACACACCCAAAAAATTCAGCAACCAAGAACTAAAGGACATTGAATTTGGAATGTTCTACGCTGAAAAAATGGCTGATTTGGATATCGGACAAATGGTAGTTGTGAGTGATGAATCTGTGATTGCTGTGGAAGCAGTGGAAGGAACGGACGAAACCATTCGTCGTGGAGGAAAGTACACCCAAAAAAAAGGTGATGCAGTTATTTGTAAAAGTCCCAAAGCAAAACAGGACGAACGATTTGATTTACCAACCATTGGAATTCACACCTTCCAAGTGATGTTAGAAAGTGGATGTAAAACATTGTGCATCAGGGAAGGTGAAACGCTTGTTGTTAATCCGAAAGAAACAATTGAATTTGCCACAAAACACAAATTAAACTTTTGTGTCCTCGGTAAAAATGGAAGTAAGGTTCTCAATGGTAGCCAAAAAAAAGTCACATCGATCTAATTCTAAAAAAAACATTTTAGTCATCGCAGGAGAACATTCAGGTGACCTCATTGGCACAGATCTTTTACAAGAATTAAAACTCATCGAACCTGATTACCATTTTTATGGGATAGGTGGAGAAGGAATGATCCAAAATGGCCTTGAGTCATTGGAAGAAATGGAAAATCTCAGTGTGATTGGATTTTCTGAAGCGATTAAAAAGTACAGTTATCTAAAAAAAGTTTTTTATCGTTTGTTAGACGAAACTACACACAGACCAACACAGCTTGCCATCTTAATTGATTACCCTGGATTTAATTTACGTTTGGCGAAGGAGCTAAAAGCTCGAGGAATTCCAACCGTATTTTATGTATCTCCACAAATTTGGGCTTGGAAATTCAAACGAATCTTTTTTATCAAGGAACACATTGCATTAATGCTAACACTTTTTCGATTTGAAGAAGAGATATACAATGAGTATGGTGTGAATGCAAAATTTGTAGGTCACCCTATCACCAAAAGGATTCCAGAAAAATTAAAAAAAGAGCCAGTGATTCCAGAAAAACTTCCAGACCCTCACCATGGTTATACGGTGGGTTTATTACCTGGATCCAGAAAAGGAGAAATCCATCGACTCATTGATCCTATTCTTGGAACTGCAGTTTTACTCCACGAACAATGTAAGTTAGAAAAAAAGAAAATTGTATTTTTACTTCCGAATATCAACCAAAAGGAAGAAACCTTTTTATTAGAAAAAATCAATCTTGTCAAAACAACACATCCAGATATCCAAATCCACTATATTTGGAATTCCTCCCTTCGTGTGATGGAAGCAAGTGACCTACTCCTCATTGCATCAGGGACAGCAACTCTGGAAGGTTTGTATTTTGAAACCCCAATGGTGATTTTGTATAAAGTCAGTTTATTTACCTATTTTTTAGGTTCCTTACTCATGAAGTCCAAGTTCATTGGCCTTGCGAATATTCTGAGTGGGGAAGAAGTTTGCCGCGAAATCACTCAAAACGAGTGTAAACCTGAATACATTGTTTCTGAGGCTTGGAAAATCCTTTCCAATACAAAACTCAGAAATAAAATCAAAGGTATTTTACGTGAGGCGAAAGAAAGAGAACTGGGAACAAATAATGCTTCGAAAAAAGCGGCAAAGGAAATCCAAAACCTTCTAAAATCAATTCCTTCGGATTAACCGAACAACACGGTTTTCCCAAGTGCCGATCCAAGATTTTGGTTTGATATCGGAATACAAAAAATAACCTTTCACTGACTCTTCGTCAAAAGCGCGAATCCGAATCCCAACCGAATCCAAATCAAGTTCCAATCCTTCCTTCCCATCGATGAATACTTTTTTCTCTTCTGGTTCAATTTGGAGTTGGTGGATTTTATTTTCCCATTCCAGGGTCCACTCACCTTTAAAATTTGGTAAACTGCTTAGGCTCGGGACAGTATCCGCCGGATTTGACTTTTCAGAACATTGAAACAAACCTAGGATCAAAATAGAAACTAATACTAAAAATCTCATTTGAACACGCATTTGTTCTCCTCCTCTGAAATCGAAAAATTCCCTCTAGTATCACCAATCAGGCCATACACTGTCATCTGGTAATTGCCATTTTTATTATTACCATACCCTTTTAGATCGATGGCCCCACTTCCACTGGTGACAACAACATCAGATAAATAATCCAAATCGGAATATCGATTGAGAGTAAATTCCATATCAAATGGTGACTGTAATGGTTTTAAATCCACACTGCCCTTTACAATCAAATCTCCATCTTTTAAATGAATTCCAAATAATTTTAAGAAATAAGATGTCCTAGCATCTTTATGCAACATATAATAATCACTTCCAATGCTATTGAAACTAAAATCCATACTCACATTGGTAGGTTTAAGTTCGGTGCCACACATGACCATCCAAGGTTCCGACCATGGGTATTCTTTTAATAGTAAGTTCAAACTAAAGTTAGGTGTTTTACTGGCAAAATAGGAAACCATAGAAACTTTTGAATCTGCATTACCTAGTCCCAAATTGAAATTAAACCTACCATCTTTGACTGTAAAATTACCTTTTGATTCTCCTAAAGATTTTGCCCCTCGGTAAGGATAAAAATTTGTAATGTGGATACCTAAATCAAAATTCATGGATTCTAAAAAGTATTTGTAGAGTTTTGTTTGGTAAAAATACTCTTCTGGAATTAGTTTTTCTTGCCTTTCTCGAATTTCTTCTAAGGTTTCTTTTTTCCAATCTTCATATAATGGTTTCCAATCATTCGCTGTAAGTTCCGTAGTCTGAAAACTAAGTTTGGATTTGGATGTCATTGGGTAATAATAAGATCCATCTATTTTTTTGGAACGACTCCAATCGGAAGATCCAGATCCTAATAAATGAGAAGGTTTCCCAAAAATTTCAGCATCTAAGTTTAAATCCCATTCTTGGTTTGGTTTAAATTTGAATGAAAGTTTTGCATTTTCAATTTGTACAAGTGATGAATCAAGTTTAATCTCATTTCCATTCACTTCCCCTGAAAGAGAAAACCATTTGTTTTTTTCCCCAGTTTCCTTTAATTCAATATTTCCACGCAGTTCACCAAACAATGGGAAACGAACAAATCCAGAAATGTCAGTAACATGTTCAAATATATCTTCTAATGCCCCAATCTGAAATTCAATTTTGCGAAAAAGCAAAGTTTCCTTCGCCATCTGAGACAATACTTGTGATTTGATTTGGAACTCATTCCCAATGAATTCTCGTTCTTCTAAATTTTCGGTAAAATGGAACTTCTCACGAAACCGGAAACCTTCCAGGAGATAGTTTTCAAAAAATGGAATGATGATGAATGAGTTTTCGAATTCAACCTCTCCATCCATCACAAAACCAGAATTTGCATTGGAAGATATTTTACCTTCCCCCGATAAAACTGCAGATTGAACATTGGCACCAAACAAATAATTGGTGAGTAAAATTGCTTCCTCTGAAGGATAATTTTTCCAAAAAAATTCAAATTGATATTCATTCAAATTGGTCTCGGAAAACTCACCTTCACCTTTGATTCGAGTGGTATTCGGAACCCAAAACCAACCATTTGTATATTTTAAATAAAGGCGTTTGTTTTTTCGAAGTAAATCGATATCCCAACCTTCTTTCCAATCCACCAAAGTTGTATCTGATTTTTTAACTGTGAGTTTTGCATCGTGGAATCGGATGTCTTTGATCCGACTCGTTTGTGCATACTCGATTAACCGATTCCTTAAACTGGTATCTTCGTTTAAAACTAATTGTGGACTGTAAAAATCAATCCGTTCCACCGTAGGAGATTCTTTGAAATAACTTGAGAGTCGAAAGGTTACCTTTTTAACCTTCAACATATGGTCGTTAAACGAAAAGTCTTCTTCGTTTGAAACAACCAAATCTTCAATGATCAGACCTTCCCTTAACGAAAAATCGAGTACACCGATGTCAACGGCTTTGCCTAATTCTTGGTTGATGGTTGCCGCCACAACCTTACGAAGTTTTACGAGTGGAATCCTGTAGTTACGAAGGTAAAATTCTAAACCATAGTATGAGAGGACAAAAAGAAAAAATACAAAACCAAGAGCTATAAATGAAAATAGAACCCGTTTGTTTTCACGGATTCTATTGAGTACGAATTCTAAGTTTTGTTTCCATTCAAGGAAACGATGTGTTGGGAAAAAACGTTCCAAAAAATCTTAGAGTTTGCCCTCCGGCTGTAACACTTCCAAACATTCTTTTTGAATGGACTTTAAGGTTTCATTGTTTGGAAATTCTTCCAAACCAAGGTTTGCTACTTGTAATCCTTTTTGGTAAAAACCAGTGTTTTTGTATTCGAAACCCATTTTGAGATAGGTCTTTGCAGCCGTTTCATAATAGAATTCGTCTTTTTTCTGATTCCCTTTTGTATAGGTTTTGGTAAGAGTCGCAAGTGCTGGGTAATACTCTCTTTCTGCCACAAGGGATTGCACCACAAGTTTTTTACGTTCCATTAGGTTCGTGTTTTTATCGAGTTTTTCCGATTGGTTTAAGAATTGGATAGCTTTGCTATATTCGTTTTTTCCAATATAGGCTTTTCCCATTGCCAAATTCCACTCAGACAATTGCACAGGATTTGCTTTTGCCTGGTTCACTTGGTTGAGGGTTGTGATCGTTTCTTCATAACGACCTAAATCGAGTAATAACTTTCCCTTTTTGATGATTAATTTGTCACGGGATTCGTCAGATAGTGTAGAGGATTTGAGATCAGCATCGATTGCTTCGATTTGGGCCAAATGAGACCCTGTGTTGATTTTGGAAACTCCTGGGCGGATGGTTTCCTTGTTTGATGCGCAATTTTCAAATGCCACTACCAACAATAGGAGGGTGAGTGGGAGAATCGATTTCATTAGCCTACCTTTAGTTTGTCTAATTCCTCTAAGAAATTCTTAGTTTCCGTGTCTCTATCCTTCGTTTCCATTGGGAAAAAAAGAACAGCGTCCTGAGACAGCTCGTTTAAAAACCGAGAGGGGGCACTCTCGATTTGCTCCCCAAATTTGCGTCTTGTACGAGCCGAAGTCAAGTACAATTTTCGCCTTGGGCGAGTCATACCCACGTAGAGAAGGCGTCGTTCTTCATCGACCACTTCCCCTTCTTCTTCTATAACACGTGAGTTCGGTAAAATTCCCTCTTCAAGTCCCACTAAAAATACTAAATCGTATTCGAGTCCTTTGGACTGGTGCATGGTGAGGAGTTGCACCCGCCTGTCCTCTTCATCTTCTTTCGGTTCGTCTTCCATAAGGAGGACTAACCTTTGTAGGAAGTCAAAAATCGTGGCCTTCCCTTCCCTGCCTTCTTCTTCTTCAAAAAAGGACAACATGTTCACAAGTTCACTCAAATTATAGATCCGGGCTTTGACCACCTTCTCTTCGGTCTCTTCCATGGAAATTTCCCGTTCGAAGCCAATCTGGGTGATCATTTCCCGAAGGACTGGAGCTAGTTTCGGAGACATGGCAAACTTCTTTTTGAAAGCATCCACCAGTTCCACAAATTGGTAAATTTCTTGTCTGACCTTAGCCTTTACTTCGGGCAAATAGTCGGGACTCTCAATCATTTTATGGAAGATTTCATACAATGAGAGTTTGTGGGTAAAGGCTTCTTCCTGGAGTTTTTGCATGGTTCCTGGACCAATCCCCCGTTTTGGGTAGTTGATGATGCGAAGGAGGGAATAATCATCCTTTGGGTTTGCCACGTAACGAAGGTAAGAAATACAATCGCGGATTTCCTTCCGATCAAAAAAATTATAACCACCCACTACTTTGTAAGGGATACTACGGTTACGAAGTTCCTCTTCAAAGGGTCGTGATTGGAAGTTCGTACGAAAGAGGATGGCAATTTCTTTTCCCTTAAATTCATTTTTGATGAGTAAGGTTTGGATTCGCCCTGCGACGAAGATGGCCTCTTCCCTTTCATCCGCAGTTTCATAGTATTCCACTCGTTCGGCGGAAGGGATCCGGCTGTACAAGGTTTTTTCCTTTCTGCCTTTATTATTTTGAATGAGAGAGTTTGCTGCTTGGATGATGAGTGATGTTGACCTATAATTTTCAAGTAACCTCACCACTTTCGCATGAGGGAATTCCCTTTCAAAATTGAGGATGAGTTGCACATTGGATCCGCGGAAAGCATAGATACTTTGGTCATCGTCACCTACCACACAAAGGTTATCACTGTTCCCACGAAAGAGAGATAAAAATTCATATTGGAGTTGGTTTGTGTCTTGGAATTCATCCACAAGGAAGTATTCGTGTTTCCTTTGGTAATAGGCTGCAATTTCAGGAAATTCAGCTAACAGCCGTTTGGGAAGTAAAATCAAATCGTCAAAGTCGATGGCATTTTTTTCTTTGAGTCCCTCTTCATACAGGGAAAAAACTTCAGCAGCTACTAAATCAAACTCACCTGTGAGGCCATTGTCCTTGGGGTGGACTTGTGTATTTTTAGCATACGAGATACGTCGCAGGATTTCTTTCGGGGGAACTTTTTTGGGATCCAAGCGTTTGGATTTTAGGAGGTCGGAAACAAATGCTTCTTGGTCAGTCCCGTTAAAGAGTAAAAACGTTTCGTTGTAACCTAGTTTTGTGATGTGTTCTTTTAGGATCTTTAGGCCTAACGAATGGAAGGTAGAAAGTGTGATCCCTTTCAGTTTTTCCCTTGGAACCATCTTTCGCAGACGTTCCGCCATTTCCTTTGCACTTTTATTGGTAAAAGAGAGAGCGACGATTTTACTCGCTGGGATTTTGACTCCCTCCACCATATGGGCGATCCGGTTGGTAATGACGCGGGTTTTCCCTGACCCTGCTCCTGCAAAAACAAGAAGGGGACCTTGGATGGTGGAAACAGCTTCCATTTGTGCCGCATTCAATTTCATAGGGAGTCCAGTAAGGGACATAATCCAGTGAAATCAAATGGGGTCGAGTAAAAAAGGTTTGGGAAGTTTACTTAGGTGCCGTTTCCATCCAAGATTTGTTTGGTCCATGGAAATTCAGAAAATTGACAAAAATTTCCTCTTCCAAAATCGGCAAAACGGAACGAAACCGCATCCAATCCAAAGTGGAATATAGTGCGATCTCAGATAAACCCACTTTGCCATCGGAAAAGAAATGGTTACCACTTAACTCCCGTTTGATGAATTCCAAAATAGAACTGATCCGAAGTGCATTTTTAGTTAGGTAAGGAGCGGCATCCGGTTTGATCCCCTCCTTATTCAAATAAAAGAGGAGAATGGCATTGTCGAGAGCTTGGTCAATGGCTGTGAGTAGATTTGCCTCTCGGTAAAAATGGTCACCTGTTTTGGGACGAAACTTACCAGGTCCTTTTGTATCCAAAATATAATCAGTGATGGTGTGGCTATCCCAAATTTTGACGTCGTCCGTTTCTAAGTAAGGCACTTTCCATAATGGGTTTTTTTCCCTGAGTTCTTTTTGCCCAGATTCTGTCATCGTATCAACGAGTTGGAAAGGAATCCCGAGTTCTAAACAGAGGAAACGAATGCGTCTGACATAAGGGGAAGTGATGCTACCGTATAATTTCATAAGGAAAGGTTTTCAAACTATGCTTCTTCTAGCAAGGAGTAAGATTGGAACTTCTAAAAAAAGCTAGTCAATCCTTTGAACACAAGATTGGATTGGAGGTGGCACCAAACTGAATCTAAGGAACGAAATCAATTGAAAGAACGAAAAAATTGGAAAGACCTATTCCCTACTCCCATTTACACTCTGGCATCTTTCGATATCAAACTGCCACGTTCGGAACAAGAAAAAACCTATTATGTATTAAAATCCAAAAACTGGGTGAATGTGGTTCCCGTCACCAAATCTGGTGAAATTTTACTCATCAAACAATACAGACATGGGATAGGTGAAGACAGTTTAGAAATTCCAGGTGGTATTGTGGATGAAGAAGGACCAGATAGTGAACTAACATCCGTCATTCGAGAGTTACGAGAAGAAACAGGTTATGCGACAGACCCGAAGAAAATCAAATTATTGTCAAAATTTTCTGGCAATCCGGCAATGTTCACCAACTGGTCGTATTCTTACGTAGCCTATGATGTGGAACAACTCCACAATGTTGAGTTTGATGAAGGAGAAGACATTGAAATCGTTTTGAAATCTCCAGACGAAGTCAAACGACTGTTACTTGATGGAACAATCCATCACCCCCATATGGCGGCAGCACTTGGAATTTATTTTTTACAAGAAGGTTAAAAACTAACTTTGATAAGGATACATTTTCATTGGATTCGGAAATTATGGTTCGATTCTTTAGATCATTCGAATGCTTTGATGGAAAACTTCGTTTAGAAAAATCCCCAAGATTTACGAAATCGCTGGAAATTTAAACAGAAGTTTGAGAGAGTATGTATATGAGAAAGTCCATCGTACACACTATCCTAGTACTTATCATAATGTTATGCCAATTCCCAGTGATGGCAGAACCAGAAGCGGCATTGGAACCCATTACCATCACCGTCCAAAAGGGAGAAACTCTTTCTCTCATTTCGGAACGCCACCTATCCGATCCGAAACGTTGGCCAGAACTTCTGAAATACAATAAAATCCCAAATCCTGATTTGATCAAACCAGGTCTTTCACTTGTGGTGCCTGTTTTTTTAAGAAAGGCAGTTGTAGGTGTGACGGAATTTGTGATGGGACAAGTGGAATGGAATGGAACTGCCGGAAAAGGACCTTGGGCTCCTCTCAAACTTGGACAAGAATTACATCCGAATGACCAAATCCGCACCAATGGAAAAGGAAAAACGGACATCCACATCAACCAAGTAGGAATGGTTCGCATCTTAAACAATAGCCATTTTGAAGTAAGAGGTGAAGAGAAAAAAGGTGGTCCTGTTACAGTGGCTCTCTTTAAAGGAAGCCTCGATGCAAAAGTGACTAAAAGTGATCCACCAACTGCCAATCATAAATTCAATATTGTTAGCCCTTCTTCAACTGCCGGTGTGAGAGGGACTGAGTTTCGTGTAGAACTCGATGAAAAATTAAGTTCCACGATCTCTTGTTTTGAAGGTGTTGTGGATGTAAATGCTCAAGGGAAAACAGTAGAACTCACACAAGGAATGGCAACCTTCGTCGAAAAAGGAAAGTCACCTGTACAACCTTATAAAATTCCAGAAGCACCTCGTATCAAAGAAGAATAGAAGGGATATGAAACAAAAATTAACTTTAGTCCTCAGTTTATTATTACTGATTTTTGGTTCCTTAGATTCCAAACCAAAAAGGGAATTAAGAATCCTCATTGATGCGGAAGCCGATGCCAATTTTGAATTGGAACTTTGGCAAGAAAAACCAAGTGAAACGGAAGCATCGATTGCGCCCAAACCACCAGAGGTGATTCAGTTCAAAGGGAACCGAATCACTGTGACTCCGAAAGATGACTTCGAATACTTTCGAGTTCGTAGGTTAGGTGAATATGGAGCAAAAGGATTTTGGACCCAAGTATTCTCTACGAATGTGGACCCTGGTTCTCCTTTGTCTGTTCCAAGAGAATTTGTAACCAAAAAAACTTTTGAACCAAAACCAATCCCGAAAAAACAAGTCTCCGTAATCTCTAATGATAGTTTTGTGATTGTTAAAGAGAAGGAAGTTGGGACTCGGTATTTAACCAAAGACCATATTTATGTATCAACTACTGATGATGCATCGGGAATTGCAGAAGTTCGTTACCGAGTGAATGATGGTCAATGGAATTCTGCCAAGTCCTTAGCTTCGATTCCTTTTACAGAAGAAGGAGAATATAAATTATATTACTTCTCTGTGGACATGGCGGGAAACAAGGAACCTATACAAATTGTAGATTTTATTCGAGATACGATTCCACCAACTTCGAATGTAGAGTGGATGGGTACAATGTCCAAAGGAAAAGGGAATACGAACTTTTTGTCCCCAACTTCTGCAATCCGATTGGTAGCGAAAGACAATCGAAGTGGAGTCAAAGATATTCTGTATTCGGTCACCTGTCAATCAGGACCCCAATCTGAATTTAAATCCTTTTCAACGGATATTTCTGTATTGGGTTTAAAATCGGAATGTAAAGGTTCCTTCCAATTGTTTTATTATGCAGTGGACCATGTAGGAAATGAAGAACCTGTAAAAACTTTAAATTTCCAATTGGGAAGTGAATCGAATTAATCCTAGTCCACAATTTGTGAATTGCACCCTGATTTTGTAGGAAAACATTGGCTGAATAGAGATGAAAAAAAATCTTTCTTTAGCCATTTTCCAACATAAAGACTTTCGGTTTTTTATTGTCGCAAGGTTTTTTATGGTCCTTGCGATCAATATCCAAGCAACAATTGTTGGTTGGCAGGTTTATGAACTCACAGGGAGTGTTTTGGATCTCGGTCTTGTTGGATTATTTGAAGCCATTCCCTCCATCCTTGTCTCTCTTTATGCGGGCCACCTAGCAGACCTTAGGGATCGAAGAAATATAATTGTTGTTTGTTTGTTTTTTTTACTCGTTTGTTCCCTTACCTTATTTGCATTTACGGGTCCTTTGTTTTATCTCTTGGAAACTTATAAAGCCTATCCGATATTTTTAGTGATCTTGGTTTCTGGAATTGCTCGAGGGTTTATCTCCCCTGCTATATTTAGTTTTGTTACCCAACTTGTACCAAGAGAACATTACCCTCATTCAGCTGCTTGGATGGGAACATCTTTCCAGGCTGGTGCTGTGATTGGCCCTGCTCTTGGTGGAATTGTGTATGGGAGTTTTGGAATCCACTGGGCTTATGGACTAGATTCCATTTGTATTGGATTACCCTTCTTGTTATTCTTTTGGATTAAAAAACGTAGTTTACCAGAATCCAAAGTCAAAGAACCACTAAAAGATAGCCTACTCAAAGGTTTAAAATTTGTTTTAAAAAATGAAATCATGTTAGGTGCCATGGCACTCGATATGTTTGCTATTTTATTTGGCGGAGCCGTTGCCTTACTTCCCGTTTTTGCAAAAGATATTTTATTCGTTGGTTCGGAAGGACTTGGGTATTTGCGTGCAGCACCTTCTTTTGGTGCGTTGATTATGGCCTACTACCTAACTTACAAACCACCACTTGAAAAATCGGGAAAAGTTTTACTCTCTTGTGTGTTTGGATTCGGGATCTGTATGTTGGTATTTGGTTTATCCCACTCCTTTTATCTCTCCCTATTTGCTTTATTTTTGTCAGGTGTATTTGATAGTGTTTCCGTCGTAGTCCGTTCGACCATCATGCAAACGATGACTCCAGAAGATATGCGTGGGAGAGTGAGTGCTATCAATAAAGTGTTTATTGGTTCCTCCAATGAAATTGGTGCCTTTGAATCTGGTATTTCTGCTAAATTTTTAGGGACAGTTGGTTCCGTTGTGTTTGGAGCCACGATGACAGTACTCATTGTGATGTTTACGTATCGGATGGCACCCAAACTAAAAGAACTGGAGCTAAAAAACTGGGTTTAAAAATGCTTGGAAATTCTCATTTCCATGACAAATTGGACAAGCCATGTCCGATTTGATCCATGATTCAAAACTTCCCGAAGATAAAAAACACACTCTAATCCTTCTCATACAAACGATGTTAAATGATGTGAACAAACAAATCACACATTTAGGAATCAATAACTACATGAAATTACAAGAAGATATCGCCAAAATTTTAGTTCCTATCATTGAAGATAAAATGGAATGACTAGTCATTAGAACATACCAAAGATTGATTCTGTTTAACCTGCAAACGGTTTAACAAAAATACCATCCATCTTGGAATGGCGTTTTTTAGTTTGGTATGGCAAAAGGATATAGTTCGTTTTTCTGTACGAACCCACATCCAAAGATTTTTACCCAACCTAAAGTTTGATCTTCCCACTGCAATGGAGTTAGGATCGATTGGAATCAATTCTTTCGGATGATTTCCGTCCCAAAGGGAAATGGATTGGATTTTTTCTCCATTGGAAAGACTCACTCGTGTTCCAAGAAAGTAATTTTGTAAATGTAAGGTTATATCCGTTCCTTCACTCATTTCCCAAATAGGATCTGGTTCGATCGTTTCCCAATCAAACCTTTCCCATTCCTTTTCCAAAAAATTATTTTTAGGAATTCCAGCGAAACCTAACGATTGTTGGTAAGGTTTTGCTACGGCATTCGAGTTAGAATCAAAACTACCTGTTTCCTGGAAAAACAAATTTGTTTCGTACAAAGGATTATAAAATCGTTTTAACTTAAAAGAATGTAACTCCAATGTATCAATTGTATCGAGAGAAAGATTGGTCGGTGAGAGTGGGATGGCATTTGTTTCGATCCTTTTCCATTCGTGTAAAAATTCTTTCGTGATGAGTGGGTGACTCATTTTGACAAATACTTCTTTGTTCTTATCCCTTGCTGATACAGAATAATTATAGGACCCAACATAAACGTCCCTTTTGTCTATCACCATTGTTTTATGGTGTAAGAGTCCGCCTTTGTATGTATTCTCTTCATACACAAAATCGACATTTCCATCTTCCCAAATTTGGGATGGAAAAGACAATTGTTTGCTTAGATAAATTGCCTCTGGATTTGTTTGTGTTGGTGAGTTATAAATTCCTTCTACCCGAACCCCTCGTTTTGATGCCTCGAGTAACTTTAAACTAATGACTGGATCGTAATGTGAGTAAATCAAATATTGGATGGATTCTTTTGCCAAATCAATTGCTTCAAGGATCTGTGTTTGGATTTCAAACCCTGCGTCAGGTGCAAATATGTACACTAAGTCTCCTACTTTTACAGTTCCCAGAGGATTTTTACCTTCCAACGTGGTGACAAGTGCATCGTATTCTGGAAGTTTCAGATTTTGGGTCCAATAAACATTATGATCTGTCTCCAATCCATGCGAGGTAAAATTTCCCGTTCCCAGGAACATTCTATTTCGATCGAATAAGATTATCTTTGTATGGTGAATCCCTGAACCTTCCCAACGTTGTACTTGGAATCCAAAAGATTCTAACTCCTTATAATCCTCATCTTTGTCGCCATAAATTTGGATATTCACTCCTGCTCTTTTTTTGGCATACAGGGCTGAGATGATTTCATAGTCATCAATCGAATATAAATACATACGAATTGATTCCTTCGACTTTTGAATTTCTGAAAGGATCACGTCTCTTACATTTCTCTTTTTTTCTTTTGAAACATTCCGACCGGGATAAGAGAAATAAATTTCACTCAGTGGACTTGGAAATAAGAATGCAGATAAATCTAGTTTTGATTTTGACGGATGGCAATTCAAAACAAACCATACACACAGAACTGAAATGAAAGGAACAAACTTTAAATCTCTTCCCGTTTTCAAATTTGGTACCTTCCATAGACATAACCAAAATTAGAACTGATACCCATGGATTCGGGTAAATACAACTGAGAGAGCCCAACTCCTAATTCAAAACCTTCCTCATCTTTCAGTGCCACTTCCAACATTCCTTCTGCCACAAAAAATTTCTCAAATTGTCTTTTTTGGAAATGGATCCGACCATCCAACAATCCATTCTCGTGGTAAGGCACAAAATAATTTCCAATTAACTTAACAATGACTTGTTGGTATTGGTAAGAAATTACCAATTCTGTTAAATACCCGAATGCTCTTCCTTCGATCAGGGCAAAGTTTTTTTCATACCCAGATTCAGTGATGGCCGCCGATGGGAAAATTCGAAAGATCTGGGATAAATAGGGAGTTTGACTCGGGTGTGTTCCCATCGATACATAACCCTCTTTTACAATTTGATGGTTTTGATTTGTTTCTGCTGTATCGGAGAGAAAATGAGAACTTCTGACTGTAAATCCACCAAACCGAAATTCAGCTCCAACTTGAATTGCCTCACCCGCAATTGGAATGGTTCCTGGTTTCTCGGCAATTTGGGAACGAGTCCTGTCACTCCCCTTACACCACAAAAAATCAAACGCAAAGGATAAGGTTTCGAATTGTATTCCAAATCCAAAATTACCAGAAAAGAGAGAATCCCCATCTGCAGAATTCTTCTTTGTTTCACTTGGATGGTCTTTTGTATTAGGCCCAAAACTTCCTAGTTCCAAGTAGTGAACACCAAGTCGTAAAGAATTAGATTCTCCATAATGGATTCCAAAACTATGCCTCCTATGGTGAGAACGGCTAAACCCATCATTCTTTTTTTCGGGTGTTAGAAATTCTGATGAACTCTCATTACGGAGTAAACCATGAAATTGGTCTTTCGAGAGGAGTAGCGATCCAGAATAAAAATCCCAAATCATAAATTGAAACGTAAGATTTGTTTCAGGTTTTATTTCTAGGAATAAACCTTCACTTCCATCATATTGAGTGGAAAAACTTTTAGGTGAAAACAAGTGTTCTCGTCGGCCCACACCTAAAAAAAACAATTTGGATTGGTAACCTAGGAAATGATTTTTTCCTAAGTAATAATTTCGTAATCCAGTATCTGGTCCTGTAGTGAGCTTGGCATCCAGGTCCCAATGGATTTGGTTTCGATTGTTTTTATCCTTTAAGCCAACAAAACCAGACTCTCCCGAGGTTCGATTCAAATAAGCATTGTTACGAAATACATGATCCCATCTTTGGTTTTGAAAATCCCAATTGGGAACTTCTAAAGGTTTGGGTATTTGTTTTTCTTTTAAAAATAATTCGTATCCATATATACCAAACTCAAGGCCAACTCCATACACTCTTGTCAAAGGAATAGAAGTCAAAACAAGAAAATAGAGTATAACTCGCATTAAACAAGGAAACGGTTTCAATTTTCCTCACGGTAAACTTCAAAGTCATCTGGAGATGTCCCATCTGCATTCGTTTTTAACCAAAGGTATTCTCCTGTACTCACCGTTTTACGAAAGTTTGATGGACTTTCCTTATGTCCGAAGGAAGAAATGAGGAGGGATACCCCACTACTCTTTTTTCTCAGTTGTAGAAATTCGCCAGATGAGATTCCATTTCCGATGGTCTGTGTTGTGACAACTGTAACCAATCGATCTGTTTCGGAATGAAAGATCGGTAAGTACCAATCTTTGCCATCAGGATCGACAATCCAGGCACAACTGGAAGGTGGTAACACGGTATCGTTTGTGATAAATCCTTTTCCATTTTTACCAGTTGGTGTTCCATTGGGGAACCGGGATTGGAAAGAAACCAAATCGTCTGTTGATGTTTCATCCTCAATGAGATATAAACTCAAATCTTCTGAGTTTCCAGAACGATTGCATACATAGACCCATTCATTCTGTGAAAGAAAAGGATTCGGATAAACAGCTTCAATTTGAATCGGTCCTTTTTTCTCCAAAAATCCAACAGGTTTGATCAGATTAGGTTGTGTGAAATAGGAATACAATTGTTCTTCAGGGTGAGCAAAAAGAACATTCGTTACATCTAAGTGAAACTGTAAGTTTGAGAATAGTATCACAGAGATTGCCGATTTCTGTCTTTGGTTTCCAAAAAAAATAGAACCAACGTTTCCTAACGGTGAATTTGTTTGGTAACCTGCTTGGTCTTTTAATTTTACAATTTCCAAACTGGAAGTTTTTTCGACACCTGGACTCCTCCACAATCCTGGACAAGGAATCGAACTTACCATTGAAGATGAAAAAAGAATGGGTGCTATTTCGGGTTGAAGGGAACGAGAACCATCGTATGATTTTTCTTTTAAAATAGTTTCATTCCAGACTAACAAATCACTGTTAGATGTGTCCTTATTGGTATACATCAAAGATTTAAACGATTCGCCAAAAAAACCAGAAGGTAAGTGGTAAATATTTTCACCGTTACATAGGTTTGGTTCGTATCCAAACGTTTCCATTTTTCTGCCACTCTGTTTCCAATAGAAATAGTCTTTCTTTTCACTCGACTGAAAGGAACCAACCCCCTCTTCGCCTTCTGAAAATCCAAAGTCAAGAAATGGATATGGATTTTGTGCAAATTCTAGAAGGGAACTGCCTATTAGTTTGATTTGGTTTGTTTCGTGTACACCTGGGCTAAGCTGAAATCCATAACTGAGTAATCTTGGATCACTCATCATTCGGGGATGAGGGTATTCTTTCTCTTGGACAAGGATGGAAAAACGATTTTGGTTTCCTTTCCGGAGCAAATGAAAACGATTTGGATCAAACTGGAAGGAAAAACTCTCCTCTGTTTTTCGATTTTGGATGAAAAAGGGAGGGACTTGGAACACTTGTTTGGGGATATAAAATGGTTTTTCTCTTTCTAATAGATTCCAACCTAACCAACGTTCCTTAGTGATTAAGAAGATTCCATTTTGTTTTAGAACTTCTTCTTTCGCTGAAAATGGATAAACATCTCCGTTCAAAATCCAATTCAAAGAGGATAAATCACAAGAACTTCCTTCATTTCGAAATTCAAAATAAGCAGGGAAAGGGAAGTTTGGATCAGAATCATTTCCCGGATAAAATTCCGTGAGTTGGATTTGACTTGGAATACACTGAGGGATTGTATTTGGTTCCATATTTTGTTCTAGGTTGTTAGGTAAACCAGGATTCCCACAAAAGGATTTTTCACTTTCCCATAGTTTTTTTTGGTCACGACAAGAAGTGGTTCTCCACTGTTTTGCAAAATATTCCCCACCTTGCTTGAAATCAAACGAGGTATCATACAAAATCGATTCCCCAAATCGGATGGTTTCCTTTGTTCCCAGTTGTGATAAAAATTGTTTGGGAATGTTGATTCCTTGGAATTTTGGATGGTCGGAAAAAAGTAAAATTCCGTGTGGTAACATCACACGGCTACGTTTTCGAAAGTCTTCCGATTGGAATGTGATTGTGACTCCATCCTTTTCCCTCTCGATTGTTTCCGCATAAGGACAAATGACCTTGTCTTTTGTGTTCTCCCATTCCAAATAACGTATATAATCAGATTCTGAATGACGGAAGATCTCAGAGATGTTAGGTGAATCAATCTCACAACTGGAAATCCAAGTTTGGTTCTGGCTTAAGACCAAATCGAGAATCTTCTCCACATGAGGGCATGGAATTTCGAATACAATCGTAGGGGTTTGGTTTTCTGAAACAGGGAGAGAATACGAACGGTAAACAACCTCACACTCTGTATTTGATTTTTGCAAAAAAATGGGATGAGGGATTGCAAAACTTTGGTATGTCACAAGGCCTGTTGAGAACACTTGTTCCTTCCACTCTAGAATAGGTATAATCTCCTTTCGTTTCTCTTTCCATTTCCCAAATGTCGTGAACGAAAGATTCCAACCCTTTCTGGATTCTAAAAATGTTGGATATTCCGATGTTTGATTTTTTAAGAGAGAAAACCCTGTTTTCCAACGTTTGGAACTCTCTTCATCCAGTTTGGAACAAATTCTGAATTTTGCACCTAATTCTAGTTTGTATAATGAGACAGGAATGGAATAAACACAAAATATCCCATTTTCATAATGGAATATTTCATTTGAATCTGGCAAATTGAGTGAAGAATCCTTCGTTCCATATTCAAAAAATAATTCCGGAATCTCTCCTAAAGAATCATCATAAAAATAAAATGGAGATTGGTTCTGTGAAGAACAAGAAACTACGAACCCAAAGATGATGAGTAAAAATTGTTTCACCTAACCACTCCTTCCAAAAGAAGTAGTTAAGAATTTTTATTTCGGTTCTATTTTTTTTAAAGATTGAATGTTATTATAAATTTTTTCAGCAAGAACAGGACCAATGCCCTGTACATTTTCCAATTCTTCCTTTGTTGCATCAGTGACTTTCTTTTTCGATTGGAAATACATTAGGATATTTTTCCTTCTACTTGCTCCGATGTCGGGGATATCATCCAAAATGGATTTGAGTGCTTTTTTCTTCCTTTGTAATCTTTGGAAGGTAACACCAAACCTGTGGGCTTCGTCACGTAGATTTCGAAGGAGTCTCATCATGGGTGAATGAATATCGAAACTATAAGGGTCTTTTTCCCCTGGAAAATAAATCTCTTCTCGTTTTTTTGCAAGGCCTACCATTGGAATATGGCCTAGATCCAGTGCATTCGCCGCTTCTGCAGCACGTGATAATTGGGTAAGTCCTCCATCGATCACAATCAAATCAGGGAGTGGTTCTTCTTCGTTCACCAAGTGGCTTAACCTTCTTGCAATCACTTCATGGATCATACCAGGATCGTTGATCCCATCATAACCTCTCATCTTATAATGCCGATACCCGGATTTAAAAGGTTTTCCTTCCACAAACATCACACCACTGGCAACAGGGGAACTCCCTTGGAAATGAGAGATATCATAACATTCAATTGTCCTAGGTAAAGTTGGTAAATTTAACTTTTCTTGTAGTTCCTTCATGGCAACTGTTTGGTCACGGAGTTTTGTTGCAAGGATCCTTTCCGTTAAACTTAATTCTGCATTTTTTTCTGCTAGGCGAAGTAAGGATTTTTTCGGACCCATCTCAGGGAATTTTAATTTAATGGATGTTCCGTATTTCTCCAGAATTGTTTCTAAAAATACATCGTGATTGCCTTTTGCCGAAGTTGGTAAGTACACAACACTTGGCAATATAGTGACGTTTAGATAATAATCACGTAGGAAAGAATTAAAAGCTTCTTCATCATCTGAAAAAGAAAGTCCTGTTAATGGGAAAGATTTTTTACCTTCTAACCTACCCCCTCTCACTTCGAGGATGACAATCTGACCTTCATCATCTCTTTTGCTAATCCCTAAAATATCTTCATCTCCACCATCTAAACTGACAACAGTTTGTTTTTCTCGAATTTGATTGATTTTTTCGATCCTTTGTTTGAGAAATCCAGCTCGTTCATATTCCATTTTGGTGGAAGCATCTAACATTGCTGATTTTAAATCGGCAACTAGGCGATCTTTTTTACCTTCTAAAAACCGAAGGATCTCATCCACTAACTCGGCATATGTTTCTTTTGTGATATTTCCCTGGCAAGGCCCAAGGCAACGTCCCATATGAAAATTGAGGCATGGCCTTTGTGGTTTTGAAAGAGGAAGTTTTAATTTCGTTTTCCTAACAGGAAAAATGCGATGGATAAGCTCTAACGTATCCCTTGCTGCTTTGACATCCGTAAATGGTCCAAAATACCTATCTCCATTGTCTTTTACCTTCCTTGTCAAAAAGACCATTGGATAGTCTTCACTTGTGGAGACACATAAGAAGGGATATTTTTTATCATCCTTTAACCTAACATTGAACTTAGGGTTGTATTTTTTGATGAGTGTCGCTTCGAGTAATAAGGCTTCTTTTTCTGTTCTTGTTGCAATCCAATCTAAATCATACAATTCTACATAAAGTGCTCTTGTTTTTCTGTCCTTTTGGTTGGGGTTGAGATAGGACCTAACTCGTGATTGGAGTTTCAAGGCTTTTCCTACATAGATCACTTGCCCCAATTGGTTTTTCCAAAGATAACAACCTGGTAAACTGCCTAAGTTTTTAATTTTTTCTTGGATGGTTTTGAGTATCAGGGCATCTTTCATAAAGAGGAACCGTCGGGAATTTTACGTTTACAATTCTTAGACAATCTGTATCCCTAGGGTATGGACATACGGAAAATGATCAAATTTATAATTTTTGGTCTTGAAGGATTTAACTATTTAATTGGATTCCCGATTTTACTGTCATATATTTATTTTTTCACACAATGGACAAGTGAAGAACTTCAAATCATTCTAATTTCTACAGGCGTCGTCGTCATTTTCATTGTAACCTTTGCTGTTTCTTTTTATTGGATCCGTTTTTCACCCGTTACCAGAATCTTCAATGGAACCGCTTCCAACACAGACAACCACAAAGCTTACTTCTGGCTCGATCATTTAGAAAAAGTCTCGATGATTGATGTCATCGTCCGTTATTCCGTAGGGTATCTTTTTGTACTCGGAGCCCTTCTCTTTTACCAAAAGACCAAAAATTTTGTTCTACTCAGTGAACTTGCCATTGGGCTTGGAATGACAGTCGCCTTTACGATTTTGTTCCAATCAATTTTTATTGGGTATGTAGAAACTAAATTTAACACAAAAGGAATTTTACTTTCCATTCGGTTAGATAAAAACTCAAGGATCAATACAAGAAAGTTATCTAGGAATTTGGGATTTCAAACTGTACTTTCGTTTTTTGCTGCAATTTTATTACTATTTATCATCAACTACCGCATGAACTTCAAACAAGAGTTAGATCTTGTGAACTCAAGTATGCAACAATCCGTAATGGATTCTGAATCTCTCATGCGACTCACTTTAGTTGACTTTCGTGATCGACTTACTGTTTCCATTTTTACAGAGAACAAACTAAAAGACCAAATCGTGAAACGCAATCTAAATGGAATTCGAAATGTCCTAAACGAAATCCAATTAAAAAGCACAAACCACGCAGTTGAGGCATTGTTTTATTACAAACCCGATGATGGAATTTTTATATCTACGAATGAATATGATCGTTCCAAAACTGGATCCATTTTTTACATTGAAGATGGAAACTTGGCAAGGCTAGGGCCACTCAGACACACAAGCATACGTTCTAAAATTTCTGGAGATATCGTTTCTCCATACACCTTACCTGTCTACGAAAACAACCAATTCCAAGGTTACGTAGGAGGATTTCTCAACATAGGTAAATTATCTAGTTTTATCTTAGGAAATTTAAAAATTGGAACATCAGGAAAAGTTGGATTTTTTGATGGTGATGGAACCATGGTTTATTTCACCGACAAACGAGAGATTGGTAAAAACGCCAAAACAATGTTAGTTTTCGATACTCCCTTCCAAACCCAGGAAGCACTTGGGTTTATCGATTCCACAGAAGATGGAACTCAAAAAAGAATCTTTTTTGTTAAAAACCCGGAGTTCAATTATCTTATCTACTGCATTTTTGAAAATTCTGAATTGTATGAAAAAACATTAACAAGCCTTATGATGACACTTGGAATTTCGATTTTGATTGTTGTCATCATCGGACTTGTAACTGTACTTGTGATCGAATCCAAATTAAAACCATTAGAACGTATCAAAGTACGTATCAGTGAAATGGTAAAAGGAAATCTAAAATCAGATTTTTATGACCCGAGCCGAGATGAAATTGGAAGTATGGCAAATGCTATGTTTGAATTCCAATCCAAACTCCGCCAAATTGTCAACCAAACTCAATCGGTTTCCAATGAACTTACTAATACAAGTTCCGAAATTTACGAATCCATGTTAACCCTTTCGGATGCCGCACAAAACCAAGCAGCTAGTAGCGAAGAGATTTCTGCTTCCATTGAAGAAATCACTGCCGGGATTGAAAGTGTAGCACAACGTACGGAAACTCAATCCTTTACCCTAGTTTCTCTCATGAAAAAGATGACGGAACTCAACCAAGTTGTTTCCGAAATTGATAAAAAATTCCAAATTGCAGACGTACGTGTGGAAGAAATCACAAACGATGCAAAAAAAGGGGAATCATCGCTTGGTGAGATGAAACTTTCCATGGATAAAATTTACCAGTCATCTTCTGAGATGACAAATGTAGTGGAGATCATCCATACCATTTCCGAACAAATCAATTTACTCGCTCTAAATGCAGCCATAGAAGCGGCAAGGGCTGGTGCCAGTGGCCGCGGGTTTGCTGTTGTTGCTGATGAAATTTCCAAACTAGCTGACAAAACAGCAAAATCCATTGAAGACATCGAAGAACTCATCAAACAGAACGAAGTCGAAATCAACCAAGGCCAAGAAAAAATTGACCAATCCATTTCAATTTTAAGCGAAACCATTACGGGTGTGAATTCGATCAACCAAATGACAAAAGAAATCCGAATGGTTGTCCAAAAACAAATTGAGACCAACGAAGAGGTAAACGAAGGTGTCTCTCAAATCCGAGAACTTTCTGAAATGATCCGAGAAGCAACAGAAGAACAAAAAACAGCGATGATGGAAATTTCACGATCCATTGCCGAAATTAATAACCATGCCCAAACTACAGCGATTTCCAGTGATGGCACAAAATCCAATTCACAAAACATGAACCAACTAACAGAAAGTTTACGAAAAGAGATCAATTATTTCCATGTCTAAGCCAAAAAATAAAGTCCCACTCAAAACAAAACTCATAGTGATTTTACTTCCGATGGGAATCGGTCTCGTCTCTGCTATGTTTGTGAAGTATAAAGTTCTCCTTCCTGTGGCCATTCCCAATTCCTATATGGAACCTACTTTAAAAAAAGGGGACACCGCTTACTTCAATCGTTTTTACCGCAAAAGCCAACTGGGAATTGGAGATGTGGTGATCGCCTCCTCCCCACTTGACCCGAATGCAACCTTCATTGCGAGGATCATTGGCAAACCAGGAGATTCCATTTCCATTCAAAAACGAATGGTTTTTCGGAATGGAACCATCTTAGATCCTACCATGTTTCCTGAAGCAAGTACACAATCGATCCCTCTCATCCCAGTAGGAAAAACAGAACATGATGATATGAACCCAGTGACAGTTCCAGAAAAACATTTCTTTTTACTCTCTGACAATCGCGAATTAGGAGTGGATTCGAGAACCCTCGGTACCATCCAAGAATCCCAAATCATCGCTGTTATGTGGTGATTTTCACTCGATTTATTTTGGAATTTGGAGCGGAAGTTCGATCGTAAATTCAGTATTACCTGGAATTGACTGGAATCGAATCGAACCTTGATGGCGTTCTACAATCTTGCGACAAATATCTAAACCAAGCCCACTTCCTTCACCGAGTGCTTTTGTTGTAAAGAATGGTTCAAAAATACGCGCCTTGATGGATTCAGGTATACCTGGTCCCGAATCTTGTACACAGATGGATACCTTATCCCCTAGATTTTTGGTATGTATCTTGAGTGTACCAGAAAAGGACATCGCTTGTAAAGAATTGTAAATCAGATTGGTCCATAAGTGCAAAAGTTCTTCTGGATACCCTTCTATGAAGGGAATGTCTTCATATTCCTTTATCAAAATCACATTTTTCTTGAATTGATTTTGATACAAAGTGAGAACAGTTTCGATATTCTCTTTCACATTGACCTTGATTGGATTTTTGGATATTTCAAATCGAACAAAGTTTTTCAAAGCAAACGTCATTTTACTGGCTCGTTCAACTGCTAGTAACATAATGTGAAGTGATTGGTAAACAGTGATTTCTTCCACAAGTAATGTGAGTATCTTATCTACCTTGTCTTTTAAAAACAATTCCTGATACGACTCCAAAACATCCAAATCAAACCCAACATCTATCAAATGGAATGAAAAAGAATCGGGAAGACCTCTTGAGTGGAGCCAAGATTCAATTCGTTTCCTTCTGCTCATCCGTTCTCTACCAGATATGATTTCAATTCTAGATTTTAAAACTTGGATTACTTCCTGAAATAAATTTTGACTCTTATGATCTGGCAAGAGTTCTTTTAACTCTTTTTGGAATAAGGAATATTCGGATTCAAATAAAGATTCTTTTAGATTTTCAGCTGATGCTTGGATGGCTGCAATGGGGTTATTGATTTCATGTGCTATGCCTGCTACGAGTTGCCCAAGGCTTGCCATTTTTTCAGAAAGGATGAGTTGGTTTTGAGCTTTTTTAACGTGGCGATAGTTGACTCTAGTTCTTCGTTAGAATTTCTTAGTTTTTTTGTACGTTCTTCAACCAGTTGTTCTAATCTTTCATTTAACTCTCTTAATTCATTTTCTCTTGAGATCAATTCCTCATAAATTTGGTTTTTCCTTTGGTTACTGATTGTGAGAGCGATTTGATCACCTAATTGGCTACAAAAAATAATTTCATCATCTTGCCACTTATGTTTTTTACCAACATGTTCAAAACATAAAGTTCCAATCAGTTCTTCTCCCATTCTGATTACACCATCTAACATTGCCGTGATGCCATTTGGTTTTAAATAGGTTTCAATGAATCCTTTCGTACGTGGATCCGTATAAGGATCGTTAGCATCCACATACTTTTCCTTCACTAGGTATTGGAATTCCTCTCGGAATTCAACTTCCTTCAAAATGGCACCTGAACTATGAAGGGCTTGACTTTGGAAGTATGTATCCACATTCAAAAGTTCATTTTTGGAATCATTAAAGAGCCATACTCCCACTCGTTCAATTCCAAGCCCCTCCGCTACTGATTTGGTGATGAATTTGGCCAAAGTTTGGATGTCACCTGACCGAGCACTCGGATGAGCGGAAACTTGTGCCAAAATGTTTTGTTGGAATCTGGCCCGAGTGAGCTCTCTTTGTATCCGATCCATGCCGTTTTTAGACAGTAGAATTGGCAAAAATCGTACAACTAGGATGGTGGATCCTCGCGTTAAAAATGTCAATTTCTAGCCTTTCGTTTGCTCCTATGCCCTTTAAAATGAGTGACATAGACCCCGAACTCGAAATTCTGTAATTAAAAAATCGTTTTATCTCTAGATACGAGCCTTTTAGGAGAAACTCAATGGTAAAAATCGCAATTAATGGTTTTGGTCGCATCGGACGACTTGTGCTTCGTTCCGGAATCAAAGACCCCAATTTAGAATTTGTCGCAATCAACGACCTAGTCACCCCAGACAACCTTTCTTACCTTTTTAAGTACGACTCAACTCATGGTCGTTTCAATGGGGAAGTTTCTCACACAGACAATGAAATCATCATCGATGGCAAAAAAGTAAAAACGTTCTCGGAAAGAGACCCAGAAAAACTCCCATGGAAAGAACTCGGAGTGGACTTTGTGATCGAATCAACTGGTCTTTTCACAGACCGAGTGGGTGCTGAAAAACACATCAAAGCTGGTGCCAAAAAAGTGGTGATCTCAGCTCCTGCAAAAGACAAAGACATCCCTACCTTTGTGATGGGTGTAAACCACGAGAAATACGATGCGGGAAAAGACAATGTTGTCTCTAATGCATCGTGTACAACAAACTGCCTTGCTCCCATCACAAAAGTGGTTCTTGACAACTTTGGAATCGTGGAAGGCCTTATGACTACCATCCACGCCATGACAGCAACCCAACCAACGGTAGATGGACCTTCTAAAAAGGACTTCCGTGGTGGACGTGGTGCTGCACAGAACATCATCCCTGCATCCACTGGTGCTGCGAAAGCAGTAGGACTTTGTATCCCAGAAGTAAACGGAAAACTCACAGGTATGAGTTTCCGCGTTCCTACACCGGATGTTTCGGTTGTGGACTTAACTGTTCGCACGGAAAAACCAACAAGCCTTGCTGAAATCAAAAAGAAAATGAAAGAAGCAAGTGAAGGTTCCATGAAAGGAATCCTTGGTTACACAGAAGATATGGTTGTATCGAACGACTTCCTTGGTGACATTCGTTCTTCTATCTTCGATGCAGATGCTTGTATTGAACTAAGCCCAACTTTTTTCAAACTCGTGTCTTGGTATGACAACGAAATGGGATACTCCAACCGAGTTCTCGACCTCGTACGTTACATGGCAAAAAAAGGCTAAGATGAAATTACCTCTTCTCGAAGAACAAAATCTAAAAGGAAAACGAGTCTTTGTTCGTGTGGACTTCAATGTCCCTGTGGAAAACGGAATCGCCACGGACAAAACTCGGATTGAAAAAACCCTCCCTACTTTGGAATTACTCATTTCCAAAGGAGCAAAGATCATTTTGGGAAGCCATTTGGGCCGACCAAAAGGTGGACCGGAACCAAAATATTCCATGAAACCTGTGTTTGATGTTTTATCTACACTCGTAAAAACCAAAGTCAGTTTCTCAGAAGCTGTGATTGGGGCGCCTGTTGTGAAGTTATCAAATGAACTTGGGGAAGGTGAAATTTTACTTTTAGAAAACCTTCGTTTCCATAAGGAAGAAGAGGCAAATGATGCCGGTTTCTGTAAGGAACTGGCAAAACTCGCTGACGTATATGTCAACGATGCATTCGGAACCGCACATAGAGCCCACGCTTCGACAGAGGGTGTGGCTCATCTTCTCCCTGCCTTTGCAGGACTTCTGATGCGGAAAGAAATTGAAGTATTAAGTGGGCTTCTTGCAAGACCAGAACGTCCATTTGTGGCGATCGTTGGTGGATCAAAAGTCAGTTCCAAATTCGCAATTTTAAAAAACCTTCTCGAAAAAGTGGACCACCTCCTCATCGGGGGCGGTATGGCTTATACCTTTCTCAAATCCAGAGCTGTACCTGTGGGTAAATCCCTTGTAGAACCTGAATTTGAATCCCAAGCCTTCCAACTCATTGACCGTGCAGGTGTACAAGGAGTTGACCTCCAAATCCCTGTGGACCACATCATTGCTGACAATTTTGATCCCAATGCAAAAACCAAGTCTGTGGACAAAATGGGGATTTTGGACGGATGGATGGGAATGGACATCGGGCCAAAAACCATCGACAATTATGTAAAAGCCATCAAAGAAGCAAAGACCATCTTATGGAACGGACCGATGGGTGTGTTTGAAATGGATAAGTTCTCCAAAGGAACGATTGAAATTGCAAAAGCCATTAGTAAATCCAAAGCAAAAACCGTTGTGGGTGGTGGAGACTCCATCGCTGCGGTGAATAAAGCAGGGGTTGCTGATAAAATCACTCATATCTCCACTGGTGGTGGTGCTTCCTTAGAATTTTTGGAAGGACGCACTCTCCCAGGAGTTCAATGTTTACTCCCAAAGGAAGATAAATAAGATGAGAAAAAAAATCATAGCTGGAAACTGGAAGATGAACCTGACACTTTCTGAGGCGAAAACCATCACATCTGGTCTCAAAGTTGCCAGTGATTCTTCCGCTTATGAAGTGATGGTGTTCCCAAGTGCTCTCCATTTGGAATCGGTCTCTTCCCTCGCAAGTGGATCGAAACTCATCGTTGGGGCACAAAATGCATACCAATCTGGGCTCACGGCAATGACGGGAGAAATTTCTCCCGTGCAACTCGCAGAACTCGGGATCAAAACTATCCTTGTGGGCCATTCCGAAAGAAGACAATTCCTCGGAGAAACATCAGAATTTGACAATGCAAAGATTGCCTACTTTTTAAAAGCAGGACTTCGTGTTGTGTATTGTGTGGGTGAAACTTGGGCGGAAAGAGAAAAAGGCCAAACTTTCTCTGTGTTAGAAGACCAAATCAAAAAAGGTCTCAAAGACATTACAAGTGACCTCTTTTCCAATCTTGTCATTGCATACGAACCTGTTTGGGCGATCGGAACTGGAAAAGTGGCAACTCCTGCGGAAGCAGAAGAAGCTCATGCGTTCATACGAAAAGAAATTGGCAAACTCTTTGTGGGTGCAGACTACGTAGCTGAAAACATACAAATTCTCTATGGTGGATCTGTGAAACCAGACAACATCAAAGAACTTCTCGCCAAACCAAACATTGACGGTGGCCTCGTGGGTGGAGCCAGTCAAAAATTAGAATCATTTTTAGGACTTTTAAAATAAGGAAATTATATGGGATTTTTTGCAGGAACCATTCTCACTCTATTTGTTCTACTTTCACTTTTCCTCATCCTTCTTGTGATGATCCAGACGGGAAAAGGTGGAAGCGCGGGAATGCTTGGTGGATCTACCGCTAGCCAATCCGTGTTTGGAGCTTCAACAGCTGACGTGATGACAAAAACAACAAGAGTTGCGGCAATTTTGTTTATTGTTTTATCACTTGCTCTTTCCTTTGTTTTTGCAAAGAAAGATGAAGTATTGGTACCAGATGTGGAACCAAGTTTAGAAACTCCGGTAGAAACTGATGGAACAACTCCCGAAGTTCCGGCACCTAGCACTCCTTAGTCTTTTTTTACTGAGTGTCGGTCTCTTCGCTGAGGTCGACATTACCGAAAAAGAAAACCGATTAGACAAGGAAATCCTTAGCCTTTACCGAGACATCGCCAAGGCCAGGGAACTTTTGTCTTACGAACAACTTTCGTCTTTACCAGCCAATACCACGATCCAATTCATTGGATCTTATCCAAACCGAACAGGCATAAGAATCCGTAAATTCAAAGTAGATCCAGACCCTCAGAATAAAAACCGTATCAAACATTCTGAAGAAAAATCAATCCTACTTGAATTTAATGGATCCGTTCTATCCAAAGTAGAAATCCAAATCACCTCAGAAGATACAGAAATCGAACAAAAAACGAGAACTAAAATCACTGATTCTACCCCACTCGATGAATCGGTGAATGATATGGTAATCCAATTTTCAGGTCTTGATGGATCAGAAAGTTTCCCACTTTCCTCTCTCAGAAATGATTCCATTAAACAAGAAAGGAATGATTTCAAAAAAGATTTTTATATCAAATTTTTATTAGATTTCCATAGCCAACTCATCTCGATTAGTGCACTCCAGAAAACAAACGGAAACCAAAGCCAAAAGAAAATGTTCAAACAACTAAACCAATCACTGGGATACTAATTTGTCAGAAAACAAAAACAATGGTGATTCTCAATCGATGGAAAACATTGAAAAAGTGGCAGAAAAAGCCCGAGAATTGGAAGCCATTTATGATGTTGTACAAGACCCACTCGTTCTTATCGATTCGGATTTCAATATCCAAAGAGCCAATCTTGCGACCATTTTGTTTGCAAAGAACAATAAATATGACGAGTTGTTAGACAAAAAATGTTACGAAGTATTGTACCAACGAACAGATATTTGTCCCTATTGCCCCAAAATAAACGTAAAATCAAAGGACAAAAACCATACTTCGTCTGCTCCCATCACCAGAGAAATTTTTTTTCGTTCTGAAGACAAAAAACAAACACTTCTTTTAGAATTTTACCCCTACCCGAAACAAGAAGATTTGTTTTGGATGGTGGAAAAAATATCGGATGTTACCAAACAAAGAGACAAAGAAGAAGAATCTTTCCGAATGCGTAACCTTGCGTCCTTAGGAATCTTAATTTCGGGAATTGCTCACGAATTGAATAACCCTTTAACTGGAATTAGTCTTACATTACAAAATTTAAAAGCAAACTGGCAAAACCAACCGCCAGAACAAATTGAAAAAAGATTGGATATGATTCGAAACGATATCTCTCGTGCAGCGATCATCGTATCAGATATTATTTCCTTTGCAAAAACAGATAAGGTCAAAGTCACTTTAGGTGATATCGTTGAAACCATTAACCGCGCAAAAGATACTGTCATTCGGCTTTATCCACATCTAAGTAAAAATATCAACTGGCGTATCACATGTGATCACGAATACCAATTCCCTTTCCATCCAGGAAAGATGGAAAGATTATTTATGAATTTGTTTCGAAATTCACTCCAAGCGTTTGATTATAGGCCTGGCGAAATCGCAATTGAAATTCGCAAAACCAAAAATTGGCTCCACATCATCGTGGAAGACAATGCAGGAGGAATTCCTGATGCGATCATCCAAAAGATCTTCGATCCTTTTTTCACAAGTAATAAATCGGGAACTGGTACTGGACTTGGACTTTCCATCTGTCATTCCATTGTAAAAGAACATGATGGCAATATCTCAGTTAAATCAGTGGAACAAAAAACAAGATTTACGATCTCTTTTCCGCTCACTAATGACATCACGGAGCCAAGTTCATGAAACAATCCATTCTTATCGTTGAAGATATTCATTCAATTCGTGAAGCCATCATGGATTTATTAAGTGCAAAATTTAATGTCTTTGGTGCAGAACATTTTGAAGAAGCAGTTTGGTATTTATCAAATGAAAAAATTGACCTAACCATTACCGACATTCGATTACCCGGTAAATCAGGTATTGACCTTGTGAAACTCATCCAAAAGGAGTTTCCGAGTGTTCAGTATGCATTGATGACAGCATACAATATCAACGAATACATAAAATATGCAAAAGACCTTCAAATTTGGAACATCATACCCAAGTATAGTTTTTTGGATATCCATCTCATCGAAGTGATGGTAGAAAAATTATTATCAAACGATATCTTTGGAATTGAAAAGTATTTTGCAAAAGATTTCCAAGTATTAGACCAAAACATCAATAGTGAATTTGAAGAAGCTCCTAATAATGGAATTGTATACAAACAAATTAAATCAGACCAAGACAGGTCAATCCTTTGTGGTAAAATTTCCAAAAATCTAATCCAATTGGGAGCTCCTAAAGCGATTCAACAGGTGTTAGAAGAACTAACTTCCAATGCGATGATCCGTGCTCCTCGTACAAACGAAGGAGAGTACAAATACCAATTTGAAATTCCTAGCCATGACATGGTAGTTCCACTTGATAATATCCAACTCATGCCAGATGATTATTTTTTAATTGGGTATGGTTCTACAGAGAGTACGATTTTTATAGTGGTTCGAGACCAATTTGGATCCCTACGTAAGGAAGAAATTTTACATCGTTTGGATCGTCATATCAGTATTGATGAAACCACTGGATTTCCAAAAGGTTTAGAAGACAGTCATGGAAGAGGACTTTATATCTGTCGCGAAATTTCCGACCAATTGATCTTTAATATCAAACCAGGTGTTTGTACAGAAACCATTGCCATGATCAACCGAGAAGGTAGAACTGGTTTTAAGTCTTTATCCATTTACGAAGTGTAAAAAAAGATCATAAGATTTGAATCTGTACTAAATCCGTTTTTGTTTCCATATAAAAAACGGATTCTGCTTTTCCTGGGAAAAATCGAACTGGAAATTCAGATGGGGAAATTCTTTTTTTGCGAATCAAATACCCTTTAGGAGTATAAAACTGAAGTTCTGAATCCACAGCCGCCACAACAAATTGATCACTGGCAAAAATGGATTGGTAAACACCCACTTGTTTTGTTTTGATTTTTTCCCAAACCAATTTCCCATCTTCATAAAACTGCAATGAGTCAGGAGTTTGCAAAAATAGATTCCCTTCGTTACTTGTAGCCAAATACAATTGATGTGGGTAAAATTTGGCCAATGGAAATTCTTCTACAACTTTACCTTTTTCATCTAAGATTAGGATCCAATCTTTATCATTCACGGAAAAATGAACCGAGACAAATCTGCCATCGGGTGAGATCGACAATGATTTAAAAAACGAATTTTCTTTCTCTTTGGATAAATCAAATCCATATTTTAAATTGGCCTTTTCATCCAATCTGTAAATTTCCCCACCTGAAAATAATACAACACAACCTTTGTTTTTTATATCAAACTGGTAATCAGTCAGAAACCTACCATTTAACTCCTGTTTACCGATTCTATTCCCACTTTCATCAAGTAAAAATACTGTGTTATTATCTCCTGATAAATACAAAACTGGTGATGCAAAATAACCACTACGTGGGTATGAATTAATCGGTTTTTTCCAAAACAATTCACTACTATCTGAGAAAAAATTAACCTCATCTCCAATTTTTTCATACAACAAATACCCATTTCCTAAAAGTGGAAAATCGATTAGGTATTTAGGATCAATCTCTGGTCGGGAATTCGTTTTAAAGGAATAAAACTGTCTATTGTATTTATAACCATTGATTGTTTTGATTGGATCCTCACCAAGTTTAGGAGGATTGGTACCAAATTTACCTTCCAAATTCCAAATCCAAGTTTCACGAATACTCGGAACAAAATTTAAATCCACATCCCAACTAAAATAGAACAATAGAAAAAAACCGATGGAATAGAATATGTTTTGAAGCATAAATTATATAACCTTACTTTTTAAAGATTGGTAAATCAAAAATATTGCAGTATTACTTGCATTCTCACGGATTGCTTCCCTATTCCCAGGAAACACATACCTGTGGATAGCGATCTCACCATTAGGTTCTTTGATTCCAATACAAACTGTGCCTACAGGTTTTCCTTCACTTCCACCGTCCGGCCCTGCAATCCCCGTGATGGATACTCCATAATGTGTTCCTGTTTTTTGGCATAGTCCTTCCACCATCGCTTTTGCCACTTCTTCACTTACGGCACCATATGTGTTAATTGTCTCGATAGGAATCCCAAGTAAATTGGATTTCATCTCATTCGAATACGTTAAAAAACCACCCATAAAGTAAGCACTGGAACCAGGTTGTTCTGTCAATTTTTTACCAAGTAATCCACCAGTACAACTTTCTACAACCGAGATGGTCAATTTTTCACTTAACAAACCTTCGTGTACGATACTAAACACATCGTCTGAAATGATTTTTGGATATTGAGTTTCCAACCGATTGGTGATTTGATCTAGTAAATCTTGATTTGTAGATTGGAATATGCATTTAATATAACCACGATTCGCAGTAACTCCCCATTCCGCTTCCTTAAAAAATTCATCCCTATTGGGTTCGATAAAATCATTTTGGAATAATGATTCGCCAATGTTCCACAACCATTTTGTTTTTTGTAGTAAGTTTTCCCGAGGGTAAAGTTTTTTCAGTTCAGGAACTAACCTACGTCTAAACATTTCAGTCATCTCGGATGGAACTCCTGGCATACATACCAAATAGGAATTTTCTCCAATAGATTCCACAAATCCTACGGCAATGCCGACTGCGTTGTCTAAAGTTTTACATCCTTCAGGAACAAATGTTTGGCGAAACACATTAGGAAGGATATCTTTATATTCCTTTCCTCTTGATTCATAAATTTTGGTGAGACGAAGTTTCGCTTTTTCAACAGAATAGGATGTTTTTCCAGTTAATTTTAAAACTGTCTCCAAAGTATAATCATCTTCCGTTGGTCCAAGCCCACCTGTCATGATAGCAAGCACTGGTTTTTCTTTTGCGAGAGTTTGTAGTGATTGTAATTCCGAAAGAATCAAATTTGGATCATCAGGCAAAGTGATGAACTTTTTTACCTTCCAACCAAGTTCAAACAATTGATTCGCAATCCAACCAGAATTGGTATCCAGACTACGACCTGCGGTTAATTCCGATCCAGTGGATAGGATAACAATAAATGGTGACATCATCCTTCTACTTCTTTCGACATTTTTTCAGGGGAAGAAATTCCAAGAAGTTCTAAACCAGAAGCAATTGCCAATTTCGTAACATAGATCAGTAACAATAATTGTTCCCTTTCCTCACCTACTTTCTCTTTAATACGGTTATCTTTATGAGAATAAAATTTGGTAAATGCCTTACTCAGTGATTGGAGATAGTTTGTTAAACGATGCGGTTCCAGATGAGTTGCAGTATCATACACTTCTTCCTGGAAACGAGATACCCAAAAAAGAAGTCTAACTCGTTCCTCTTGTTGGAATTGTTGCACTTTTAATTCAGAAGGAAATTTCCATTCCGTAATATTCATTTGTAATTCACGGAAGATGGAACAAACTCTTGCATGTGCATATTGGATATAAAATACAGGATTTTTATCTGATTCATCTTTGGCTAAATCCAAATCAAAATCGAGTGGTGCATCCGAACTTCTCATTAGGAAAAAATAACGGCCCACATCCTTTCCATTTTTACCTAGATAGGTTAACAAATCCCGCATCGTTTGGAAAATTCCCAACCGTTTGCTCATTTTAACCTTTTCTTTGTTTTCGATCAGATTCACTTGTTGAGCGATGAGAACCATAAAACTTTCTTTTGGTTTCCCGAAAGATTCCACTGCCCCTTTCAATCGAGCAATGTAACCATAATGATCAGGTCCCCATATATCAATGAGTTTGGTAAATCCTCTTTTGTATTTATCAAAATGATATGCAATATCAGCCATAAGGTAAGTTGGCCTTCCATCTTCCCTACGAATCACACGGTCTTTGTCATCACCATAATGGGTTGATAAAAAATGAAGTTTTCCATCGATTGTCGTGACATCTTCTTTTTTCAATAACGATGGAACATTTTCCACTTCACCTGATTCGTGTAAGCTCCTTTCACTGTAAAACTTATCAAATTGAACACCAAATAAATTTAAGTCTTCTTTCTGTCGGCTGAGGTTATAATCAACAGCATACTTGGATAAAAATTGAATACAATTTTCCCAATTTTTGTTTTGGATCCAATCCCCTACTTGTTTTGAATGATCTGAGTCATTAAGTAATTCATTGGCAATGTCTTTAATGTACTCCCCTCGGTAACTTTCTTTGGGTAACATACGTTTTTCTATAAGGGAAAATATAGATTCATCAGATTCTTCCTCTTGGAAGGTGATATGATCACCCTTACATTCAAAAATTCGAAGTAAAACAGCAACCCCAAGTAAATACACTTGGTTTCCATAATCATTTACATAAAACTCTCGTTTGACGGTATGGCCCAAACTCAATAATAAGTTTGCCAATGCATCACCATATGCAGCAGAACGAGCCGATACAATATTCATGGGACCCGTTGGGTTAGCAGAAACAAATTCTAATAATATAGTTTCCGAATCATCTGTTTTTGCAAAGGAAACAGCAGGTGACATGACTTTTGCAACATATCCAATTAAATACGAAGGACGAATTCTAAAATTGATAAAACCAGGCGGAGAAAACGAAACAAAATCAAAAAGGGAATCATTTTGGATTTCGGCCAGAACTCCTTCGGCAATATCCTTTGGATTCAATTTTAAGAGATTTTTATTTTCTAAAGCAAAGGGAGAGGAGTAATCTCCAAACTTCTCGTCCCTTGAATATTCGATTCGAATTTTAAAATCTTCAAATGGGATATCTGCGTTCAGTTTTTGTATATAAGACTTAACTGCAGATTCTAATTCTGCGAGGACAATATTCTTTAATAATTGATTGGCTTTCATTTTAATATTTAATTTCCATTTTTAATTTGTCTGAATTTTCCCATAGTTCAAAACTTTTGATTTTAAATCGGGATACAAAATTGGGAATGGATTCTGCTTTCTCTCGAAGGATCACTTGGAACACTTCATTCTTTGGTTTGGTCTTAGGGTTAAAGGAATTTTGTTTTAGATTCTCTGATTTGAGTAAAATTTGGAACAATGCGAGGAAAACCGAGAAGGTCATTAGAAGTAAGGTCGTTTTTGTTATAAAATTCATAAATCCCCAATCGTTCGATAAAACTCAAAATAAGATTTTAATTCTTTTCCAAAGAGCGATCGTATAAATTGATTCAGGATCATATCACCTTCTCTGTATTCAAACTCTTTCGGAAAAATAGCCAAAACATTTGAAAATTTCTTAGATAACATTGTGTGAAAAAGTTTTAAAACAGGCAAATGATCTTTGGAAATGGGATGGCAATCTGAACATAAAAATTCACGAGAATCAACAGAAAAATAAGCCTTGGATTTTGTGAGGACTTCCTCCCCGCAAGTATGGCAATAAAATTCCGTAGGAAAATGACCCATATGAGTAAGTGCTCTGATTTTAAAAAATGGCAAAATTTCCTTTCGAAAACCATTGGTATTACTTGTTTCCAAACTCCCTGAAAGTAGCTGGAACAAAAAAGGATGATTTTCTCCTTCTGGATACAATTGAGAAGTAAGTTCCGTCATGTACAAAACAAAAAGGGTTCCAATATAATCAGATTTTAATTCATCAAATCGTTTGATCAGGTGGATTTCTTTAGTTGATTTCCAATCCTTTTCAGCTTGGTCATAAAAATCCACTTCCACTAAACAACCTATTTCTGTTGAAATGATGGCACGTCGTTTGGACTTTCGAATTCCTTTACTGATAAAGTTCATCCGCACTTGGGACTCCCCTGCAAGACTAATCAGTCGGTCACTATCACCGATGTCTTTACTCTGGATGATGATTCCTGTTTCTTTTCGTATTGCCATTTACGTTGCAAATACCAAATCCAAACATTCATCTTCCATTTTTCTCATTAAAATCGCATCCTCTTCATTGGTTTCATGATCATAACCAAACAGATGTAAGATTCCATGAACAAGCAAACGATAAAATTCATCAATGACTGTATGACCAATCTCAATTGCTTGTTTCCGACAAGTTTCCATAGAAATCACGACTTCACCTAAAATTTGAAATGGTATTTTTAAAGATGCGTCAAACAATGGGAACGATAAAACATCAGTAGTTTTTGGTTTTCCACGACGTTCCCGATTAATATCAGACATCATTTGGTCATTCACAACTAATAAGGAAAGTTCAAGTGATTGTAAAAAATTGGGAGCTAAGTGCTGCAAAATGAGTTCACAGTTTTGGATGATTAACTCTGGATCGATTTCCTCTTGGTCTGTTTCATCATTCCAATTAGTGAAGACCTGAAGTTCTGGATTCATGATTTTGGCTTTTTAGTATTCGCTGTTTCCAATGCCTTTGTATCCTCTGGTTTCGGATATTTAGGCCTTTGGTGTAAACTGGAAAGTAAAACTTCTTTAAAACTTGCTTTGATGATTTCTAAATCACCGATGGTTAGACCACTTTCATCTAACTGGTTCTCTGCTAATTTTGAATTGATGATTTTACGAATTAACTCATCCAAACTTTCCTGAGAAACCTCATCTAACGAACGTGATGCTGCTTCTAATGAATCGGCAATCATCACAATTGCTGTTTCCTTACTTTGAGGTTTTGGTCCTGGGTATTGGAAATCTTTTTTGTTTATATTTTTCCTGGCACTACTAGAGATTTCTTGTAATGCTTTATGGTAAAAGAATGCCATAGTGGAAGTTCCATGGTGTTCTGGAATAAAACTGATGATCTCGCGGGGAAGCCTTGCTTTTTTCGCCATTTCAATACCATCTAACACGTGGTCGATGACAGTTTTTGCAGCAAGTGCCGGATTATTTTTATCAATGTGTTCTGGTTTTGGGATTAAATGCTGGTTTTCCACAAAAAAACCAGCATTTGGAATTTTACCAATATCATGGAAGTACACTCCCACCCTCACAAGGAGTCTATCTAAGTTAAGATTTTGTGCTGCTCTTTCGGAGAGTGCCGCCACCATAAAGGTATGAGTGTAGGTAGAAGGAGCTTTAGTGAGAAGTTGTTGTAATAAAGGGTGGCCCGTATCAGCCAGTTCAATCAATTTAAAACGGGTTGGGATATTAAAAATATACTCATACAAAGGAAGTAAAAACTGAACTGCAGTGGCACTTGCAAAACCATTCACAAAACACATCACCGTGATTCGGAATAAATTGGAATTGGTTAAGTCCTTAAAAAATCCAGCACCACTGGAGACAAAAAACTCCCTGCCATCAAACAAATAACCCGCAGTTGTCACAAGGATTTGAACAAATGTGAGTAAAAACCCAGCTTTTAAAAAATCAATTCGTTTGAGTAACCTTCTGCCATAAATGGAACTCATGACAGCTACCGTGAATGCTAACATAAAGGAAGTAGGATTGTACCGAGAGGCAAAAAACACGGCAAAGGCTAAAAAGAACCCAATGGCAATGGAGAGTTGTTCATCATAAACAAAACCAAGAAGTAAACAAAGCATTCCCACAGGAACAAACATTCCGAAATAATAAACCCCCGACAAATCACTGTCAGTTGCGTAAAATACTTTCGATAACAAATAAATCGAAGCAATAACAATCCAAAGTGTAAAAAAGATGATAAGGTTACTCGAAAGGTCATTCAATCTGTTTGGCCTATAACGAATCAAATAAAAGCCTACAATTACGATGAGAACACATTGAGTGAGAAAAATAGAAATGATAGAAGCAAGGTTTGCCCGAGTCGCATATAAATTCATCATATCCAGTTTTAACTTCACCTCTGGAGTGATGACATCCCCTGCTCTAACAATGATTTCATTTGCTTGGATTCTGCTTTTTTGCACAACGACAGCACTTGCCGCTTTTACCCTTGCATTTTCAGTTTCTTCTGGATTGTAATTACAAGCAGGATAGGAATACACATAGTACAATCCAATTCTCGATACTGCCTTGAGAAGTGAGTCAGAAACGTTTGGTAATTTTTCCGAAGCTAACTTGGATAAAACGGCAGTAACAGGCCCATCTTTGTAAATTTGGGAACGCGGAATCACTAAGTTTCCATCAATGATGGTGGTATGGTCTTGTGTTCCAATGTTACGAATTTTAGCACCTGCTTTGTCTAATTCCTTTGCAAATGGTAAATCCTCTTTCACAATACAATACTTGGAAAAAATCAGATTGGTGTATTGTTGGATGAAGTTTTTTAATTTGTCTTTTCTTGGATATTCTAAGATCGCTTGGATTTCTTCGTTTGTACGATTACGCCACCGTGGGATACGGTCTTTTACAATAGCAGGATTGGATTTTCCCTCTTGGAGTAAGATCCGAAGGATTTCTAAATCCTCTGATAAATTGGTGTCAATCCCAGCAACTAAGACTCCAAAGTCTTTATCAAATGCAAACGGAACATTCGCTTTTGCTTTTTGTTTTTCTAAATTGGTTTTTTCGGTATCTTCGTAAGAAAATTCTTTTACCGATTGGATGGTTTCTGGTGCAATTTTCCCTTCTGAAAAAAGTCCATCTGGATCCGTATTTACCTTTGATTGTCCAAAAAAGGGAATCGAAAGTACATAGGTCACAAATAATAAAGTAAGCGAAACCAAAATGATTTGGATGTTACGAACGACAGAGACAGGTCTAACTTTTGTTAAAAAGTCAGTCACACTCGTCATAGAAGAATCAAAGATCGCTTTCATTGTTTTTTGTTAAATAGGCTTTCGTTTTCTTCAAATCGTCGGACAATCGATTCGACAATCGGGTGACGTGTGATGTCTTCCCTTCCGAAAAAAATTGTCTCTATTCCATTCAAATTCCTGAGTGTGTAAACTGTTTTTTCGAGTCCAGATTTTCCGTGTGCAAGGTCAATTTGTGTGGCATCACCCGAAATTGCCATTTTGGAATTTTTCCCAAACCGAGTGAGGAACATTTTAAGTTGTGGCAAAGTACAGTTTTGAGCTTCATCTAAAATGATAAAGGAATGAGAAAGTGTTCGGCCTCTCATAAAGGCAATCGGGGCAATTTCAATTTTACCCACTTGTAAGTACTCACTTGTTTTTTCAAAACCGATACATTCGTGTAACGCATCATAGATGGGACGTAAATAGGGGTTTACTTTTTGTGTTAGGTCACCAGGTAAAAAACCCAAGTTTTCTCCTGCTTCCACAGCTGGCCTTGTGAGGATGAGCCTGTCCACTTCTCCTGTTTGCATCATACGGCAAGCCGTGGCAATGGATAAAAATGTTTTACCTGTTCCCGCAGGCCCCATGGCAATGGTGATGTAGTTTTTATGAAGGCTATCGACAAAACTTTCTTGGTTTTTGGTTCGTGGAAAGATGGGTTTTCCTTTGAAGGTGACAAAAATTTTGTCTTTAGGTGTCCAAGATTCTCCTTCCTTTTGGAAGTCAGGGGATCCAGGTGTTGGCCATCCACCACTCGAGTCTTTGACCTTATTTACCAAATAATCAATATCAAAAAAAGAATACTCAGATTTGTCAGGTCTACGTTTGAAATTCTCTTCTACTTTCTGAAAGGTATCAAGGGCCACTTGTACATGGTCCGCACTCCCTTGGATGATGAGAGATTTTCCTCGGGGGATGAGTTTTACATTCAGTCTGCTTTCCCATAACGGGAGTTTGCTGTCGCTAATCCCACAGACCGTTTGGTAGAGGGATTCTTCCTGGAATGTAAAACTTTCATCCATACTAAATTGTGACTACCCTGAGTTTGAGTTCTTCTAATTGTTTTGCTTCGACAGGACCTGGTGCTTCACTCATCATACAAGTTCCTTTTTGTGTTTTTGGGAAAGCAATCACATCACGGATGGAAGTGCCACCTGTGAGTAACATCATGATGCGGTCCACACCAAAGGCAATCCCACCGTGTGGAGGAGCACCAAAGGATAAAGCATCGAGTAAAAATCCAAACTTGGACTTGGCATCTTCTTCTCCAATCCCAATTGCCTCAAGCACGAGACTTTGGATTTCTGGGTTGTGGATACGAATCGAACCACCACCAATTTCTGTTCCATTCAGAACTAGGTCATATGCTTTCGCACCAATCGAAGAAAGGTCAACTTCTTTCCCAGCTTTCCAATCTCTTAATTTTTGAAAGTCTTCTTCTTTCGGAGATGTGAATGGGTGGTGGAGGAAGGTCCATGTTTTTGTGGTTTCATCCAACTCAAACATAGGAAAATCAACTACCCAATGGAAACTATAAGGGACCTTAGGTGGATCGTATTTTTCTGATAATTTCAAACGTAAAGCACCAAGAGAGGCATTCACAATCTTAGACGAATCTGCCCCAAAAAATACCATATCTCCTTCTTTGGAACCAACTGCTTTTGCAATTGCCTCTAAGGTTTCAGGAGTGAACCGTTTTGTGATCGTTGATTCGAGTCCATTTGCTCCATGTTTCATGTAAGCAAGGCCTTTGGCACGAAAGTCCCGAGAAAGCCAAGCAGTAAGGTCTTCAATTTCTTTCCGTGAGATGGTAGAACCACCAGGAACACAGATCGCTTTGACCACACCTCCACCAGCGATGGCACCAGTAAACACTTGGAAGTCACAAGATTTCACAAGTTCCGATACATTCACAAGTTTCATTCCAAAACGAATGTCTGGTTTGTCTGATCCGTATTCTTCCATTGCCACATGGTATGGCATGGTCATAAAGGGTGCGTTTACCTCTAATTGGAAAACTTTTTTTAAGGCATAGGCCCACATAGCTTCGATTTCACGACGGATGTCTTCTTCTGTCACAAACGAAAACTCCATATCCAATTGTGTGAATTCTGGTTGGCGGTCAGCACGTAAGTCTTCATCCCGAAAACATTTTACGATTTGGAAGTATCGTTCCATTCCCCCAATCATGAGGATCTGTTTAAAAAGTTGTGGTGATTGTGGGAGTGCATAAAACTCACCTGCATTCAAACGAGACGGCACAAGAAAGTCACGTGCTCCTTCTGGAGTCGACTTATTGAGAATCGGAGTTTCAATTTCTAAAAAGGAGCGTTGGTCCAAGTATTCCCGTAAAGCGAATGTTAATTTGTGTCGCAACACCAAACGATCCCGAAGTTCTTCCCTACGCATATCGAGGTAACGATACTTCAAACGAATTTCTTCGCCTGACGGATCAAACTCATCTAAAGTGAAAGGAGGAGTTTTGGATGTATTTAAGATTTCAATTGCTTCTGCAATGAGTTCATATTTCCCCGTTTCCATTTTAGGATTCACGGATTCTGCATCACGAAGGGAAAGTTTTCCCTTCACCGCAATCACATACTCGGAACGAATTTTTTCGACTTTGGAAAAATCATCTCCCAAGATTTCTTTTCTTGCAACAATTTGTAAAATTCCAGAACGATCCCTTAGGTCGATGAAGATCACACCACCTTGGTCGCGGTAACGGAAAGCCCAACCGGAAAGGAATAATGTTTTTCCAACAGACGCATCTGAGACATTTGTGGCGCTAATTCTATTTTTGTATTCTGATGTTACCCAGTGATTCAATTGAAAACCTCTTATAATGGAACGTTATCGAAACGACTGATTTTCGGATTGAACATCAATGGAAAATCGGCCGTTGCTCCCGCTCTGTTTTTGGCGATGATGATCTCAGCCATCCCCCTTTTGTTTGGGTCTAGCTCTTCGGGAGGTTTCACCATTTCTTCCCGATAAATAAAACATACAATATCCGCATCCTGCTCAATGGCACCTGACTCCCGTAAGTCGGAAAGTTGTGGCCTTTGGTCTTTGGAGCGGTTTTCAATGGAACGGTTCATCTGAGATAAGGCAATGATGGGACATCCCACTTCCCTTGCCATTTGTTTGAGTCCTCTGGAAATATTGGCAACCTCTTGTTGTCGTCCACCCATCGCAGCTTTCGGATCACTCATAAGCTGCAAGTAATCTACAATCACAAGGCCCACTTCTTCTGTAGTCCGAAGTTGGCGAAGTCTTGCCGAAAATTCTTGGATCGTCAAATACCCTGAATCATCGATGTAAAGACTTGCCGAAGTGATATTTCCAATACTGTCTTTGAGTTGTGTCATCTGTGCGGAGGTGAGTGTTCCCGCTTTTAAAGCATAGGAATCAATCCTTGCATCGGCACTGATGAGTTTGAGAAGGAGTTCGATCCGACTCATCTCAAGGGAAAAGATAACAACCGTTTTACGCTCTTTTAGTGCAGCATTGGCAGCAATGTTCAATGCAAATGTTGTTTTCCCATTTCCTGGACGGGCTGCAAGGATCATAAGTTCGTGTGACTTAAGACCAGTGGTAGCCATATCAAGCCCAGTAAAATGTGTTTTTAAACCATTGATTCCACCGGTTCCGTTTTGGCTTGCCGCCACAACATTTTTGATGTAATCGATAAGGGCATTGGCATCATCTTTGACTTTGCGTAGTCCTTTGGATCTCTCTTGGCGCGAGATATCCATAAGGGACTGTTCCACAAGACTAAAAACGGAATCGTTTTCACCAGGTTCAATTTTGACTTTATCAATGGCTTGGTTTAATGCTTCGACATACTTCCGTCTGTCGGAAACACGTTTCACACGACGAACATAATAGTCTAACGGTTGAAAGGGGACAGTATCTTTGTAGAGAGATGTAATGTATTCCAAGTCGCGAGATTCGTCTTTAAATAGACGTTTTTCTCGCATTTGGTTTGTGACCGTAACTAGGTCAATGTTTGTCCCTTCATTAATGAGGTCAGTAACCGCTTCGAAGACTCTTCTATGGGTATCCATGTAAAAGTCTTCTGGGCTTAGACCTAAGTCTTCCTGCCCGGCTACCCCTCGCATGAGTAGGTAACCGATTAAGTTCTTCTCAGACTCTATCTCCTGAAGGGGGTTAGAATTCATCGAAAAAGCGTTAGTGTAAGACTATGCTTGGCCGACGACTTTCACTACGATTTGAGGCACAACACCTTCAGCCAAACGAACTTTGATCTTAAACTCACCAACAGATTTAATTGGCTCGCCTAATTCAAGTTTACGTTTGTCGAGTTCTACTCCAGTGTTTTTAATTGCGAGAGCAATATCATTCGCTGTTACAGAACCAAAAAGTTTGTCGTTCTCACCCACTTTCACTTTCACTTCGTATGTTTTACCATCAATCGAAGAAGAAAGTTCTTTCATCACCTTTACACGTTTGTCACGTTTTAATTCAGCGAGTCTTTTTTGGTGGATAGCTGCTTTCGTGTTTCCGTCGTTTGCACGAACGGCAAGTCTTCTTGGAATGAGGAAGTTACGTGCATAACCATCAGCAACTTCTTTTACATCCCCAGCATCACCAAGATTTAATACGTCTTTTTGTAATACAACTTTCATCCGTAACTCCTACAGAACTTTAAACGGTAATAAACCGATGGATCTGGATTTTCTGATTTCACGAGCAAGAGCTCTTTGGTGTTTGCCACAAGTTCCTGTGATCCTTCTTGGAATGATTTTACCACGGTTAGTAACAAATCTTTCTAAGATATCAACTCGTTTGTAATCAAGACCTGCAAGTAACGCTTTGTCAGCGCAGAACTTACATACTTTCTTTTTGTATTTTGCGTTTTTACGACCGAACTTACCTTCTCCGTCTTTTCCACGGAAACCACCTTTTTCGTCGTCATCCATCCCGTCCATACTGTCACGGGAATCTATTCTTGTATCATCAATATTTGTCGTTTCACTCATTGTCATCACCTATCAAAAAGGAATGTCGTCATCACCGGCTGGATAATCATCATAACCACTACTTACGCCGGAATCATAAGAATTGGAACTGTCAGATCGGTCTCCGGATCCGCCACCTTGCCCTTGACCACCTAATAGTTGTGCGGTCTCGACATATACGCGGATCTTTGAGGCTTTTTTGCCTTCTGGAGTTTCCCATGACTGTTGTTGGAGTCTACCTTCGATTGCTACTTGTTTACCCTTGCCCGCATATTGTTTTAAAATGTCAGCAAGTCGGCCCCATGCAACACAGTCGAAATAATGAGTTTCCTCTTTTTTTTCGCCGTTCGTCACATAAACTCTGTTATTTGCAATTGAAAAATTGACAACAGAACTCCCGTTCACCGATTTAAATTCCGGATCACGAGTCATACGACCGATGAGTAGTACTTTGTTTAGATCGTTAGCCATTTGCCCTAATTACGAGGGTTTTTAAGATATTGGCATTGAGTTTAAATTCATGCTCAATCTTGATAACTTCTGCGGGAGATCCAGAACACTTAGTGAGTATAAAGTGACCTTGTTCGTCTTGTCCAACGGGATGCCAGAGTCTTTTAGAACCCCAATCCTCTTCGCCTTGGATCGTGAAGTTGTATTTGGAGAGAAGTTCCTTAACGGCAGACTTCGTCTCTTCTACATTCCCTTCACGAAGAATATTCGTGATTTCGTAGTTTCTCATATTTCTCCTATGGGTATACCTACATAGAAACACTTGTAGGTAGAAGAATTTGTTAGTTTCCACTAGGGTTTTGGTTATGGGGCCTTGGGTCAATGGAATTTCTTCTTGGAGCCTTGAATCCCTTCGCATTCTATGTAATTTCTGACTGTTTATGGGTGAAAAATCAAATTTTCCAGAAGTTTGGGGCCTGGGTCTGGGTCTCTTTTTAGCACTATATGCTGGTTTTTTAAACCACATCACTCCCAAAGAACCCGCACTCGACAACCATTCTGGATTTGAATCCACTCTGCTTGGTCTCGAGATGGCAGAAACACCCAAACAAGTGCAGGACCTCATTGGCATCCCCGATACCATCGACTTTTTCCACCTCTCAACGGAATACCGTAGGGTTCATTATTTTGATTTTGGTTTTATCTTTTGTTATTTGGCTTTTTTGACGTATACGGGACATTATGCGGGACGGAAAGTACGTCCCATTTTCCTCAAAATTTTTATGGGAATGATCCTTCTCCTTGTGATTGCAGGGTTTGCTGACCTCATTGAAAACATTCTCATTCTGAATATACTAGATGCAAAAACTGCAGAGGAAATGACCCCTTCTTTGGAGTATCTCAAACCCACATCCCAACTCAAATGGTTTTGTTTGTTTTCTTATGTGGCAATTGTTTCCGTATACTTTTGGTTATACGAAAAAGGTTGGATTTTAAGGAGTGCGGCGATCCTATTTTTTACAGGATTTTTTTTGCAGGTGTTTTCTATCATCCGCACCAATTTACTAGAACTCAGTTTTCCCTTTTTTGCATTGGGAATGGTATGCAGTTGGTTTCATTACGGTTTTAGTTTGGCCTTTAGTTCCTTTTCAAAAAAAACATAACCCCTTCCCCCCGAAATCACAAGTTCTGTTCCCAGTTGTTTGCAAAGAATGGCATATTCTTTTAAAAAACTTTCTGCTTCTTTTGGACCCAAAGGGAAAAAATAATGATCCCCAGGAAGGTTTTGGTGTTTTCCAAACACTGGAATCACTTCCACAAACAAAAGTTTGTCGCCATCAAAATGAGTCACTACAGAAATATTGTGTTTTAGGTATTGGTTTTTGGATCCAAAGAAAAAATTACCAAGTGAATATACAACAATCCCTTTTGGGAATACTTCGATCCCTTGTGGCACATGGGGGTGATGACCAATGATCACCTTATAACCAGCGTTCACCAAATATTTGGCAGCATTCCGTTCTGTGTCCATGGGTGTGGGATTGTATTCCACTCCCCAATGTACAGATAATACATTCACTTGCCCTGGTTTTGTTTTTTTTATGATCCTTTCTGCTGTGGCCACTCGGAAATAAGCGGCACCTGGGGAATTGGTTCCAGAAAATAACCTGGTTTCGCCTGTATCAGAAAAGGAAAACAATCGAAATTCGGTATTTCCCTTTTTCACAAGAATAGGTAACAAAGCATGGTCGGTGTTTTTTCCTGCACCTGTATGGAGGATTTTAAATTCATCTAACAGATCTAAGGTTTCAAAAAGTCCATTTTCACCAAAATCCATTGTATGATTATTTCCAAGGAAAACTCCATTGATGCCGAGAGCACGTAGGACAGTGAGATCCCTTCTTTCTCCATAAAACACATAGGATTTTCTTTGGTCTGCTGTGGGTGCTTTGTGTAATATAGGTGTTTCTAAATTGATAAAGCGAAAATCAAATTGGTCGAGATAACGAAAAAAACTTCGAAAGGGAAAAAATACATCCTCAGAACGCATGGAATCCCGAACTCCCCAATTGAACATCACATCACCACCAAACCAAAGTTTAGTGGAATTGGTAATTTGTAGTGATTCACCAGTTTCGGTTTGGAACTGATATAAGTACTTTGTTGGTAACTCCAATGGATCTTCCAATTGTTCTGGAAAATCCGCAGAAAAAAGAAGGATCGGGAATAATAGAAGCGAAACAAAAAACTTATGTTTCATCTCTTAAAAACGAAATACTTGTGGAGATACTTCGGTGATTTGTGATTTTTTCAATTTGATTTGGATGAGAACATTTTCCTTTTCCGTATCAAGGCTCACAACTTTGGTTGTGATTTCTTTAGGTGGGTGTATTTGGTTCACACTTGTTTTTACAATGGCGATGGCTTTTAGTCCCCGTTTACCACTTGTTAACTCTAATCGATCCAAACTACCATCTTTAAAAAAATATTCGTAATCTCCATCTGCTTTGGAAAGTGCAACCCTAGTTTCATTCGGATTGAATTTTGCCTTTGGGTTTTGGATTTCATTTAAATAATTCCCTGTAAGGTATGCATAAATCACAGGAAAGGGAATCGTATATTTTTTCCCCGAATTTGGATCTTGGATGAGGATATCACCCATTGGTAAGGTTTGGATTTCTTTTGTACTGGTTGGTTTGATTAGGATTTGGTTTTCGTTTGCTATGAGTTCAGTAAAAACCATTCCAAAAAAACTATCCATCAATTGGATTTTAATTTGTTTAGAATCTTTGGCAAAAAACACCTTTCCATCCAAATTTACATTTTCCTTCTTAGGGACAAAGGTTTGGATCTGCATGGAAAATTCTGATTTAAAACTAGGGAAATCAGGGTTTTTATCCAAAACTTCTTTTAAAAAAGTTTGGGAAGAATTGTCCTTTGCGGGTAAATACTTTCCATTTGCTTTTCCTAAAAAGTTTGGATCTTCGACTTCTGCCGATTGGCAACCTAGGGAGAGTAAAATGAAAACAATTGTTAGATAACGAGAATTCATTCTGAAATTTCCTTTTCCACTCGTTTGATTTTTGACACCAAGTCTTTGTTAGACGTCTGTTTGTCTTTTGAAAGCGAAAGTTTAAAAAATTGTACGGCATTGACTGGATCTTTTTTTGCTAAATACACATCACCCAGATGTTCATAAATCACTGGGTCTTCAAACCCTCTTTCCAAAGCCAATGACGCTGCAAAGTTTAGATGTAATAACGCCAAATTATAATCTTTTTTTCGGTAATAGACCCAACCCAAACTGTCTTGGTAAGCAGGATTATCTGGTTCCAAAGTAATTGCTTGAGTTAACAGTTGTTTTGCCTCATCAGGGAACATATCTTTTTCAGCATACAAATAACCTAAATAATTCATTGCATTGGATGCATTTGGATTGAGAGAAATGGTTTTTTTAAGATCTGATTCTGTTTCAGGAAATTGTTTGAGTTTATCGTAAGCAGTTGCTCTATAAAAATAAAAATTAGGATTGGTTGGATCCATTTGGATGGCTTGTGTATAATCGTTAATACTTTCTTTGTATTTTTCCAATTGGAAATAAGACAATCCACGCAAATAATAATGAGCTGGGTTCGGATTTTCAGCAATGGTTTCGGACAAAATATCCACAGAAACTTTTTCTTTTTTTAAATTACCTTGCAGATATAAATAAGCCAAACGGAATCGCATACGGAATTTTTTTTCAAGGTCCGAACTCAAAACAATTGCTTCTTTCATAGAAAGGATTGCATGGTTCCATTGCCCTAACATCTCTTGGCAGTTTGCAATCTTTTCTAAGTAACTTGCTTTTTCTTCCACTTGAGATGGATTTAATCTTTGTTTCCCTCGTTTGAGGATTTTTTCAGCAAGCCCGTATTGCCTGTATTCATAAGCATATTGCGCGGTTTCTGCATTAATTTGTTCGTAATCAGGGTCATTCAGTTTATCAGCTAACTCAAGAAAAGCGACACGTGGCGACAATCTACCTGGATTTGACTTAATAAAATTTCGTAGTTTTTCATCTAACCCAATGGTACGGCCGTTCACCAATTGGTATAAAATGGGGATGATACCGTCTTTTGGAATTTTTTTCTCATTTTTTAAAGTATCAAAAAACTGAGGTGCTAAATCACGTGCTTCCAAAAAATAAATTTCGGCTAACATGTGCGATGCGTCAATGTCTCTCGAATTTTTTTCCCTGATTTGTTCCAAATAAAATTTGGACATCTTAAAATCACCTAACACAAAATAAATTTGTGCCAAACGAAATAAGACTTCCATGTCATTTTTATTGACTGAATTGTATTCATTATAACGTTTGATGGCAATTTTTGGGTAATCTAACTTATAATTCAGTTCACCTAACGATTTTGCTGTGATGTATTTGTATTTGGAATGATTGTCCCTTCTTTCAATGACAAAAGAAAGAGCGGTGTAGTACAATAAGGATTGGTTCCACATCTTTCGTTCAAAGTATAAATTTCCAAGTAAATACAAAAAATCAGGATCATTGGGAAAAGAGACCAAATCATGTTCCAATACTTCTGTTGCTTTGGTTAAGTCTTGTTCCCGAAGACGGATCCTCATTTGTAAAATTACGAGTTCTTTTGTGACTTCTTTTGTATTCTGTTTTGCAATTTCAGACCATTCCCAAGCTTTGCCTGGATTTCCTAACTCCAAATAATTTTGAGCTTGGATTTCTGCTGATTGGGCACTTGGACCTTGCCCTTTTTCTTTTAAACAAGAGTGGTATTTGTCTAAAAACGACACAGAGTTTTCAAACCCAAGTTTTGCCTCTGCTGTCTTTTTACGGTTGTTTGCTTGGTAACCATCAATCTGTTCGTAGATGGCACGAGAGAGTAAGTATTCACTTGGAACACCAGGCTCAAGGAGGGAACAATCTTTCTGTTTAGGGGTTGGATCTGCCTGGTTTGGAAAAACAGAAAGAAAACATAAGAAAACAAAGAGGAATTGGTAGTTTAGAGTTTTAATTGCTTGAAACATCAGTAGATTCCGGCAAAGATCGGGTACAGGGACAATCCTTGAACCAAATCTTCCGAGAAAATTTAAAATACATTCTGGCTGTTCTCCTCGTGTGGGCAATCACTTTCCCATGGATTCTGAGAAACAAGGACACGATCCTTGCCAAAATCACCCTCACTTACAATTCGTTTTTTGGTTACCCCAATCCACGGATCGCCCACTCTTTGATCGCCAAAGGGGATGCGGTTCTCGAAGGCAGAAAGGAAGGTGGCACTAATCTTCTGCAAACGATCAGCCAATTTTTTAGTGCGGAAGAAAATGGAAAAGGCACCATTTTGCCCCTTGACTTAACCCTCATGGAAAAAGCCTGTCTCTACTTTCGCAGTAAGGAACATGTGGAGGACCATTTTTTAGAACTCACATGGCGGGAAAAAGCAAGTGATTGGGGGTCTCCCCTTTTCCAAAGAATGGCACCACAAGGGGAATTAACTCTCGGCCCCAATCCCAAAGAGTATTGGAACTCACACATTGAAGCCGTGTTAACGGCTCTTGATTATTACAAACGTGCCTTACGATTTTCAGGTCCTGAACTCATCGCACCAAAAAAAATAGAGTCTGTTGCATGGGCCAGTTGTCGGCCAAGTGAAATCTTACTCGCCTACAAAACACATATGGTTGAAACAGAAACCTATGTTTTAAAAAAACTCACTGAACTCGAAAAAGTTCCGAGTGGTCTCAGTGCCGTCCAAAAACGAAGTGTGGTTTTATCATCCATCAAACGAAGTGATTTTTCGGAAGTTTCGGCAAATGATTATTTGGAATCCTTACTCAGACAAATCCTTCTCACAGGAATGAAAAATTTTTCTCCAAGAGAAATGGATGATATTTACGAACGAATACTTTACTTCGTTGGTGCCGATGAAAGAGAGTATCTGAAATTTAAATTTCGTCGTGCCGAACTGTATTTCCAACTAGGCAGTGAAGAAGAAAACTATTACCAAAAAGCAGCCAATGAATTTAAGGAATCTGCAAACATCCAACTAGCTTCTGAAATAGAAGATATCAACTTACCTGCGTTACTTGTTCATGAGTTTGAGGCAAAACTTAAACAAGCAGAAAGTTACCACAAACTAAAAGAAAATAACAAAAGTTTGACCATTCTCGATTCTTTAAAACCAAAACTGCGAAACGTCGACGAACGTAGTGTTGGTGGAAAAAAAGATGAAATCTTAAAGGCATACCATAACCTAACAAGGTCCGTTCTCCGCAAACTCGGACGTTACGAAGAAGCAGATGAAATCCCATTTAACGAATGATATAAAGTATTTTGATTATAACGCGACTCACCCCCCCTACCCAGAGATTTTAGAGTCGTGTTTAAAAGAATACTTAGAAAACTTTTACAATCCTTCAGGGATCACACGTTATTCTCTTAAAAACCAAGGCAAAATTGAACAAACGAGAAAGTATCTTTGCCAAGTGACAAATGGAAAGGAAAAACAGTTTATCTTTTCCTCTACTGGTACTGAAGCTAATTTTTTACTCATCCAGAGTTTACGAATTTTATACCCAAACTTAGATTCGGTAATTGTATCACCTTTTGAACATGCGAGCATGTATGCTGCTTTAGATTCTTTTGGATTTTCACCCCAATTGATTCACACAAACAAAACGGGAACGATCGATCTGAATCATTTGCAAAGGTTATTAAAAGAAAATCCAAAGCCTGTCATTTGTTTGTATGCTGGCAATGAAACAGGAGTGATTCAACCTGCAAAGTCAATTCATACTTTGACCAAAGAACATGGCCAACTTTTTTATAGTGATTTGATGCAAGCATTCTGCAAAATTCCTGTGCCATTTGAATTGTTTGATGGTTATACATTCTCTGGTCATAAAATTGGTGCAGGTATGGGTGCTGCCGTTACCTACTTACCAGCTGAAAACAAAAACTTTCGTCTGTTTGGTGGTGGAAACCAGGAAAATGAACATAGAGCTGGAACCGAAAATACCTTTGCTATCAATTGCCTACAAAAAGTAACAGAAATCCAACTCAACTATTTAGAAGAAAAAAACATAAGACTAAAAGGTTTTCAAAAAATTTTAGAAGACCAATTAGAATCCTTCGGTTGTGAAATCATCGCGAAAAATGAAACGAGACTCCCCAATACAACCTTTCTCATTTTACCCATCCAAACTGTTGATTTTTTCCTTCTAGGATTGGAAGAAAAAGGAATCATTGTATCGACGGGAAGTTCTTGCAAATCAAGAGCCAGAGAAGCCTCTAAATCCTTACTACAAATGGGTTACTCAGAAGAAGAAGCACTTAGAGCAATTCGGATTTCTACTGGCAGTTTTACAACTTTAGAAGATGTGAATTTACTGATAGACCAAATCAAAATACTCATACAAAAACTAAAATGACAACCTAATGAAAATCCGTATCATTTCGAAATACTCTGACCAAGGTATCTCCGATGGTGAATGTTTTTGGGAAGAAAAACATTCACAATTTGGTTCCGTAGAAAAAACGACTCCGTTTTCAGGGCCATTACTGAAGGAATTTCAAAATGATTGGTCCATTTTTGTAGAACGCATTTTATCTCAAAATCCTAAAAAAGAAGAATTTTTAGACAAACTAGGCAAAAAGTCTGATAGTTTAGAACAAATTGTATTTGGTGAATCCCTTCCCTTTTGGAGGACTCCCGGATTTCGAGGCACCATTGAGCTGTTAGTTGATCCGGAATTTTCTCCCATTCCCTGGGAAATTTTAAGATCTACAAATGGATTTCTATTCCAAGATAAAAACTTCAAACGAGGGATTCGGATCCAAAAAAACCAAAGGGAAATTTCCAAAAAAACAAATGTTGCTCTTATCATCTGTAATCCCGTGATTCCTAGTTTAGAAAACACAGTAAATGAAGAATGTGCTAGCCTATATCCAATCATTGAAGAAAAACTTCCCCTTAGAATCCTAAAACAAAATCACCTAACTAAAATTCGTTTCATCGAAGAATTAAATTCTGTTAAATATTTACATTATGCCGGCCATTCTGAAAAACAAGGAATCCCCATTGGAAAGGATCAATTCATTTCCATGAATGAAATTGCTACAAGATCGTTTAGTCATCTAGATTTAGTATTTTTTAATAGCTGTTATTCGTCTTTTGATTCCATAAACCAAGCTGGATTAACAACCAGTTTTCTAAAGGCTGGTGCCAAACAAGTCATTGGATTTTTATATCCAGTGGAAACAAATGTAGCCAAGGAAATAGGAATTTCCTTTTGGAAATATTTTTTAGAATCTAAAAACGCAGAAAAAAGTTTAGATAAAATTAGAAAACAATTACAAAAGGGTTCTGGCAAAGAAATCATAACAGCCATTAGTTTGGTTCAATTTTCTACTTTAACTCCAAACCCACTTCCAAAAAGGATAGTAAGCATTGTCTCAAGTCTACTACTGGTTTTACTTTTCCTTATTTTTACAAAAGAAACACAAAATGAAAACCCAGCTGTAACACCAATCCAATTGGAAAAAACAAAGGAATCTTCTATTAACGAGAACTCGACAGTGTCCCAACCAAAAAACCAGTCAAAAGATCCATTGGTATTAAAAATCCAAAAAATCATTCATCCGGAGTTTCGAAAAAAAGCACTTCTCTTTTTAGAAACAAAACATGAGTTACTTGACGAAACCCAAAAACGAGATATCTTAGAATCGATCCTTTCGGAAGGATCTTCAGAAGAAAAAATGTATTATGAATTCAAAACAAGGAGTGGGTTTTGAAATATTGGGGTTTATTTGTTTTTGGGTTTTTCTTTTTTGTATCCCCGAGTTTACCCCAATGGTTTACAAAACCAGCGACTTTTGAATCCATCTGGTCAAAATTCCAATTGGCCCCCAATTTAGATTCAGAAGCTTATACGATTTCGAGTTTTCCCATTTTACGTGAAGTAGAGACCAAAGAAAACGAAGAGTATGATTATTATTTCCAACTTTGCAAATTCCAGGAAATTAGAGAACTAACAGAAATCCTTTCCTACCTTTCCTTTTATGATGCTTTATTACAAATCAAACGATGTACAGAAATAACTAAAAATGAAACAGCGAACTTAGAAAAACAGATCAAAAAAAAACTATTTGATCTCATTGTATTTCCCAAATTGGAAATTCTATCATCTGAGATTTCCAATGCGGAAAATTTAAGTTTAGTACGTGAATTACAATCGGAATGGGAAAAAACAGTTTATCTCTATTCCAATTTCTATAAACCTCATGAAGTTCTTTTGTTTGGAAAAGAACGAGAATACACTTTAAGTCTCAATCGTATTCTCTATTCGGATATGCCAGAATCCAAAAGAAGATCCTTTTTACTTCGTTTATTACAAGACATCAAAACAAATCAAAGATCCACCTACCAACTGTTTTACTATTCAAAACAAAATCCTTGGAATCTTGCAGAATTAAAATCGGAAAATGAGAAGTCTAAATCCTATTTTTTACAAATCCTATCCTCATGGAAAATTGACCCTCTATTTACCGATGGACAAAAACAACAACTGAACGAATTACAAATTTGTTTAGAAAAACTCCCGACTGAGGAAAAGAAAATTCGAATATTCGGTTTTTTTGGTTTTTTCTCTGATTATGGAAGATTCTCAGTAGAAAACCCAAGTTTTGAAACGAGAGAAAACCTAACAAAGTTGTTATACATCCGCCAAACATTATTCCAATCCCATCATTTTCAAAAAAGATTAGAAAATGTAATGATAAATTGCAAAAATTCCGTCGAATCAAAGAAAGAACTATGAGTGATGAGATACGGAGTTTAATCGATAATTGTTTACTCGGGAAAAGAGAGGCATGGCAAACACTTATCCAAAAATTCCATCGCCTAATCATTGGAACTTGCGCACATTACGTACCAAGAGAAGAAGTGGTAGATACTTCCCAACTTGTGTATTTAAAACTCACAGAAAATGACTACCAATTATTACGTAAGTTCAAAGGGGAAAGTTTACCTGCCTTTATTATCTATTTAAACGAAATTGCCAAAAATATCAGTATGTCCCAAACACGGAGCATTCGCCGAACCGAATATAGAGAAGGGATTTCTCTCGATTTGAGCATTGATATTCTGGATGAGAGGTTAACCCAAGAGGATGTTTATTTCGAATGGGAAGAAAAAAAGGAGTTTTACGATCTCATTGAATCATTAGATGAACCCCATAAGGAAATCCTCATCTTACGACTCAAAGGGTATAAATTCAAAGAAATCGCTGAAATATTAGAAGTTCCTATCGGAACAGTACTAGCAAGGGCCAATCGTGCCAAAGAAAAGATAAAAAAATTACAAACCAAGGAAATAAAGCCGTAATGGGGGGACATCAATAGTATGGAGACAAAAGATCCGAATCCATTTATGAACCGACTCAAACTGAAAGAAGCCATGTATCTCATGTCCCAAGGGGAAGAAGTGGATCCTTCCACCCTCAGTAGGATCTTACAAACGGTAGTCCCAAATCCTGATTCCAAAATCCGAATTTACCTACAGTTTTTAAACGATTCCTGGAAGGTGCTCATGAGTGACTGGGAAAATGCCACACTACACACTTCCCAGATGGCTCTCAGAGGGCAGGGAAACCTAGGTGCATTCCGAGTCCACAGACAGGTGGCAGGAAGGGATCTGGATTTTGTTTTCCAACCAAATCCAGAAAAAAACCAAGTGTTTTTATCGGTAGAAGCATCCAATGCAGAAAGGTTATCAGCAAAATTATTTTTGGATGGAACTCCAGTAGAAACCTTACCCAAACTAGGTAGCCAATCGATGTTTGACTCACCCATCACCTTGGATTCCAGCCCAGAGCTTGCCATTTTTGAATCTGGCAAAGAAATTGGTAGGTATCATTTTATGTTACAATCGTAATTTTTTTGGAAGGTGTGCAATAAACAGGAAACAATAAGCAATTGATAGTGAGAGAAGTGGACCTACCTTTTGGTAACTACTTTCTTTTTCCAAACTAGTTCACACTTAAAGTCATCCCGACGAAAGTCGGGATTTTTTTTACGCGTTCACTCGGAAATAAATCACATCTCCATCTTGGACAATGTATTCCTTTCCTTCCACGCGGAGTTTCCCTTCTTCTTTTACTTTTGCTGCATCACCAGTCCGATCTAAGTCTTCATAACGCATCACTTCCGCACGGATGTAACCTTTTTCAAAATCAGAATGGATGACACTAGCAGCAATGGGACCAGAACTACCTTGTTTGGTTGTCCAAGCTCTTACTTCCTCCACACCTGCTGTAAAAAAAGTAAGTAGGCCTAACAGTTGGTAGGAAGCACGAATCATACGAGAAAGGCCTGATTCTTTTTCTCCAATCTCTTCTAAAAATGCCAATTGGTCTTCTTTTTCAAGTCCAGAGATTTCTTCTTCAAATCGACCACATAAAACAACAACTGGTGCTCCTTCTTTGTTTGCAAAGTCAGTGATGGTTTTAACAAGTGGGTTGTCAGTTGATTTTACATCTGAATCAAGGATATTGGCAACATATAACACGGGCTTAATGGTAATTAAATTGAATTTTTTTGCAATTTTTAACTCTTCTTCGTTTAATTCAACTGTAGAAGCCCTATTCCCTTTTTTAAGTGCTTCCAAAATTTTATCCATCACTGATAAAATTTCTGCTGCTTCTTTATTTCCAGTTTTTGCTGTTTTTGATACTCGTTGTTGTTGTTTTTCTAAACTGTCCAAATCGGCAAGGATGAGTTCGTAATTGATGACTGTGATGTCTTCTATAGGATCAACTTTTCCATGAACATGTGTTATATTTTCATCTTGGAAGGCTCTTACAACATGGCAAATCGCATCTACTTCCCGAATGTGGGATAAAAATTGGTTTCCGAGCCCTTCCCCTTGGCTTGCCCCTTTTACAAGTCCAGCAATGTCCACAAATTCAATCATTGTGGGAACTGTACGTTTTGGTTTATAGATTTCAGCCAGGCGGTTTAATCTTTCATCAGGAACTTCCACAACACCCGTATTTGGTTCGATGGTACAAAAAGGATAATTTGCAGCCTGTGCGCCTGCTTTTGTGAGTGCGTTAAAAATAGTCGACTTACCGACGTTCGGGAGACCTACAATGCCACAATTCAAAGCCATAAGGATAGGTTTTTTGAACCAAGCCTTAGGGACAAGGAAAAATGTTGTCTTAGTTTTGAAATCCTGTTTCTAAATAAACAGAAGTAAGGTAATACACAGAAATACAGATCACTGTGAGATAAAAACCTAAATAGAGTTTTCCAATTCGTTTCCAAGGGAATCTGTCATGTAATTGCAAAGTACTGACAATCCAATCGGGACTGGGATTTTCTGGTAACTCAACTTCTTTCCCTGACTTTCTCCAAACATGTTTTTTTTCTTCAAGTTTCAATTGATAAAAAGGAGAATCCAAACCCAACTCAGAAACAGACAATAATATACTAGGAATTTCAAAGTATTTAAACCGAATAAGTCCAGAAAATCCAGTAAAAATAGCCAAATAATTAATTACTACAATCAAGGGACTTGCCGTATAACGTGAGCTAAACAATAAATACAAATAGATGGCTAAAAAACTAATCGAGATCAATTTGGAAACTGATGTAAGATTTTTATAAAGTTTTTGTTCTTTTAGAAACAAAATAAATGGTTCACGATTCATAGCGAATTTGATTTCTCATTGGAATTTGAGATTTAGATATTGATGGCATTCTTCCCATCCAATCAGAAGGAATACCTGTCTCTACCATATGATTTTGGCCCTGTAAGTCAGTAAAGGAAAATCGAAACGAATGGAGATACATTCGTTTTTCTCCTTTTTCTTTTTTCCCATACAAAGTATCTCCTAGGACAGGAAAACCCAAAGAAGAAAGCATAACACGAATTTGGTGTCTTCTTCCGGTTAAAATTTTTGCAAGCCCAAAAGATATATTCTTTTTTTCATCAGATTCGAGGATGGTAAACTCCGTGATTGCTTTTTTACCTCCACTCCTTACGATACTTACTTGTTTATTCCCATCTTTTATAAAACATTCCATTCGGTGTTCTTTCCAATTTGGAATTCCATCAGATAAAAAAATATAGGTTTTCTCAGCATTTTTTAATAACTGGTCTAGTTCCAGGTTTTTGTCTTTATTTTTTCCGAGTAAGACAATTCCACTCGTACCAAGATCCAATCGATTGACAGTCCTTAGTTCAGGAATTTGTAAATGATTTGCAAGTAATCGAGTAAAGTCCAAACGATTTGGGTCTTTTGTTTCATGGACAGGAATTCCTTCCGGTTTTTCTGCGAGTAAAAAATCCTCACATTCAAATAAGATACGGGTGGTATACTGATTTCCTAATAGAATGAAGTTAGGCGGAGAATTCAATCCAAAGACCACCTAAACTTCGAATATTGATGACACCAGTGTCAAACAATAAGTATTGACCCTTGATTCCAACAAGGGTTCCTTCAACTGGTGTTTCTTTTGTGAGTTTTAAAGATTTTATTTTAGAAGGATAAGATAAAATCGGGTAATCGATTTCCATCATTTCTTCTGTAAGGATAGGTTTCCAGATTAACTTTTGTTTGGTTTCGATAGGAGAAAAAAATTCATTTTTTTCTAAATGGTTTAAAAATTTAACAGCTTCTTTTTTGAGATCAATGACTCCCGGATCTCCTGCTACCATTTTTTGCCAGGATGTTTTATCAGGTAAAAATTGACTGAGAAAATGTTCTAAAATGCCTGCGTCCCTTCTGGAATTCACCTCCAAAATGGGGATTCCGAATTTGGCACCTTGGTCCACCCATCGGTTTGTGACAGGATTTTCTTTTGTGATTCCAACTTTCATTCCACTGGAATTGGCAAAGTATACAATGTGTTTTTTAAAACAATGAGTATTCCCCCATTCAGCATCACGGCATGTTCCTTTGTGATGGTGGCAAGTTTCTGGGCGCATGATACAAAGATCATTTTCTGCTAACTTCGAAAAACAAACAAAACAATAACCTTGGTTAAATGACTTTTTTGTTTTTTTTCCGCAGTGCATACAGCGAATTTCATCATTTGTAGTGAGTGAAATTTTTTTGCCTAGAAAGGATTCGATTGGTACATCTGAAGTTAGTTCTTTACCTTCAATTGTTTTTGTTTTTTTGTCCTCAATATAATTTGCATATTCCCAAAAATAGGAAACAGGTTTTGTCCCTTTGTGGGACATCTTTCGAACATAACCTTGGAAACTTGGCATGGACTAAAAAGTAAATTCCTTCACTTCTTCTGGAAAAAATTCATCGTTCACTTTCACAAAATAAATTTCTGCCAAGGAAGGGGAATCTTCTGTTTTCTTCCACACAAAGATCACGATCATTTTTTGGTATAGGTAATGAGAGATTTGTCCTTTGGGTGAATAAAAAAGAGATAACTTGTTTTCACCTTCTCCTAGGTAAATCACTGTCCCGTTTAAATTTCGTGATTTCTCCTTTGATACTTTGATGTGGATTTTTCCACTTGGGTTCATGTCTTCTGGGTCCCTTCCCATTGCAAATTCTGCATCACTCACTTCGGACTCGGTTTCCACTTGGTCGGTAGCCCCTGTTACATCCAAAAAATTACATGGAAAGTCACCCGGCATGTTTGGAAAATCATCGGAACAGGTTTGGTAAGTGACTTCTCTTTCATCAAATTTGGTATGAGTCACCATCACAGTGGAACGTATGGTTGCATAGGCAAGAGACTTTAATACTTTTGCCGTTTTTTGTTTGGGTATTTGTTTGATTTTGGTTTCCGATGCGTGAACCACACCTAACAAAACAGTAATGGCTAATAAAAAAGTAAATTTAAACTTCATTTTGGATCCTTAGTAGATTAAGTAGGGCTCAATTTTTTTTCGTTCTTTTTCTTCATCACTAAGATAGGTATTATGAAACTCAACATAGGATTTACCATCGTTGATGGCAGAACGAAAATGATCATTCCCCCATAATTGGTCAACCCAGTGGTTTGTAGAACCTTTACTCCACTTAAAATCATTTGGATACGTTTCTTTTATAAGCCTAATGAGTTCATAAGCAAGTAACATAGGATCATAATCTGGTCTGACTAAATTCATACGTAATCCTGAACAAATTTTTCCCTTATGAGGACCAAAGGTAGGTTTAAAAAACACAGTTGAAAAATAATACGATTTGTTGCCGATGGCACTGAGTTTTGTAGCAAGTTCTTCAGGATTTGTCATCCAAGGTGCACCAAAATAAACAAAAGGGGCTTGGGTTCCTCGTCCAACTGATACATTCACACCTTCTAGTAACACAAGGGATAAATAATTCCTAGCGGAATCCACCATTGGTAAGTTAGGTGAAGGTGTTGTCCAAGGGATTCCCGTATCCTCAAAGTACATCCCACGTTTATAACCTTCTACCGGAATCACATCCAAATCCACAGATTCTTTTAAGTATTCCTTATTATAAAATTGGGCAGCTTCTCCAGTTGTCATCCCCGTAATGAGTAAGGAAGGAAATTCTCCTGCAAAGTTTAGGTGTTTAGGACTCATTTTTTCTCCCATAGGTGAGAGGTGCATCGCGACATGGATATGATCGAGAACAATGAGTTTGGTTTTTGTATTTTTTAAAGCATCCATCAGACGTTTGAGTACACTTAAATATGTGTAACAGCGCATTCCCACATCTTGTACATCAAATAAAACAAAATCCACTTCCTTCACTAAGTCTCTTAGTTCGGAATCCTTGATCCGATAGATGTGATACAATGGACGATTAAAGGTAGAGTCCATAGTAACAGGAGTTTGGCTAAATTCTTCCTCTAACCCAAGGAATCCATGTTCCAAACCAATCAAATGTTCTAATGTTATTTTGTGTTTTTCGAGAGATGAAATGATCTTTTTTGGATTTGTTCCAATTCCAGAAGGGTTTGTCGCAAGCATCAATTTTTTTCCCGCCATGGTAGGAAGGATTTTTTCGTAAAAAATGTCCTGGGACAATCGAACTTTGGAATCAGCGGGGTGGACACGAAACTGCGGAACCGTGTTCCCATGGCAAGCAAGGACAAGAAACGAGAGAGAAAACCTAAAAAAGTAATTGGTCATGTAAGTATATGTTTCTATAATATAGCAAATCTTCAAGGAGAAATGTCCTTCATGCTTCATCGACTTCGAATTGCTCCCTATACTGGGATTCTAGTCCTCACCATCTTGGCATGTGCTGGGTCCAATTCCGCGCAAAAAAACCCGTCTTTACCTGACAATGTGGTTACTGCTATGGGAGAGGCTCCCATTTACCAAGGAGACTTGGCCCTTGCCCGTAACAAGGCACTCAAAGATGCAAAACTCAATGCCATCCGTAAGTTGGTGGGAGAACAAATCACAGAAAAGTCGGGAGTTTCTGATGGGCAATCCCTAGGATCCAAACTCTATGGGAAAACCGATAGTTTTGTCAAAAAATACGATATCATCAGTGAAGAACAATGGAAATTGGACACCCAAGACATGATCCGTCTCAATGTCCGTTGTGAAGTGGAAGCAACAAAACTTTCTACAGCTGTGGATGCTCTCCTCGACGATGTAGGAAACCCAAGGATCGCTGTCCTTGTCCAAACCGTTGTGAATGGAAAATCCTATCCCATTGGATCAGCAACTAACATTGCAGAAGCGGAACTCATTGAAAAACTCCGTACAAAAGGGAATAAAGTTGTCGATAGTTCCCAACTCACTGCCCTCCTCAAAAAAAATCCTAGCCTTGCAAAACTTGACCTTACCTCTGTAGAAGAAGGTAGCCCCCTTCTCACACTGGCACAAGATTCAGGTGCGGAAGTATTGATTGTAGCAAAAGTTACAACCACTGACCAAAAACCTGTAGTCTTACCTGGCGGTAAAAAAACTGATTTTTTAAGTTCAGCGGCAACAGGCCCTTACCGTATCATCCAATTATGGGGTGATGGAAAAATTTTTGGATCAGGGAGTTTGGAAGGCCGAGGTGCTGACATTACCCAAGAAGTTTCCAGAGAACAAGCAGTGAAAGACTGGGCAAACCTTGTTTCTGTAAAAGTAGGAAAACAAATCAAAGATGAATGGTTTAAACTCACAGAACAAAACACTGTGATCTTAAAGTTCAAAGGACTTGCTTTGGAAGATGCAATTAATTTCAAAAACGATTTGATGGAATACACATCGGTGAAACAAATCAATGATCGTAAAACAGAAATGAATGGATCTGAATGGGAACTTACTTATCCAGGAAAGGAATCAATGTTTGCAGAAGAGCTCATGTATAAAAAGGATTCTAGTTTCCGTTTTTTGAGTAGCAAAACTCTCAACATCAACAGTTCCAAACGTGGAGTTGTGGAAATCGAATTCAAAAATAAATAGATTTTCTTTTATCAGATTTTCCTGCAGAGAATCGAATGTTTTTCTCTGCAGGTTATCTCACCTTCTCACCCATTTCCAATCTCAAATCCAATCAACTAGGATCCAAACTCACAAGTATTGATTTCGATTTGGTTCATTCCGCGGGAGCTTGGTTTTCTTTTGGTTCACTCACTAGAGGTAATTTGGTTTGGTTCACATCCAGTAGTGGGCCCAATTCGAAAATGTTTGAATAACCATACGCTTTTAGAGAATTGTAAGTAGATAAATTTAAGGAAGCCGCCGGGCTTTTGGCTGCAAACGCTTGTTCGTTGCCTTCAAAATTATTATTACAATAAATTAAAATTTTGGATTTTGGTTCTGGGATCACAGTAGCCAAACTGTCTTTTGTAAATTCGGTAAAAGGTAAATTCACTGCACCTTTGATATGCAATAAACGAAACCGATATTCGCTCCTTGCATCAAGGACAACAACACCATCTTCTGACATCATTTTCAAAAACTGATCCTCCGTTAGGCGGTGGTTTTCGCGTTCTGATTCAGATCGATTGACAATTTTTTTGAATTCACCATAGTCGATAAGCCGATTTGGGATGGGTTTTAGTTTTGGTTGTTTTTTTTGTTTTTCAACGGGTTTTGCCACTATTGAAACTGTAATTAGTAGGAGAGAAACAATGATGGTTCGATTCATAACTTTACCCATTTCCAAAATCGCTAAAAGTATAACTTCTATTTCTATCAGAACTCAAACCTTTTTTCGACTTGCCAGGGGAATTTAAAGAAATTGAGTGAAAGGTATGAGTACTTTACGCGCTGTTATCAAAACCAATAAAGGTGAAATCCGAATCGATCTTACTCCTGACAAAACACCGAATACGGTTGCCAACTTTGTGAATTTGGCACAAAGGAAATTCTATGATGGATTAAAATTCCACCGAGTCATTGCTGATTTTATGATCCAAGGTGGTTGTCCACAGGGAACTGGAACGGGTGGACCTGGGTATAAATTCCGCGATGAATTTGATTCCAGTTTAAAACACAACAAACCAGGAATCCTTTCAATGGCAAATGCAGGCCCTGGAACCAATGGAAGTCAATTTTTTATCACACATGTTCCAACTCCATGGCTTGATGGAAAACATTCTGTGTTTGGTTCCGTGGTTGATGCCTCTGACCAAGAAGTTGTGAACTCCATCCAACAGGGAGATAAAATTGAATCCATTACGATTGAAGGAGATGCCTCTTCAGTATTGGAAGTGGCTAAACCGTATTTGGATGAGTGGAACCAGATCTTAGATTCTAAAAAATAAAGGTTGTTTCCTTTTCCGTTTCTCTATTTAGTCTAAATACTATGAAAGAGAAACGGAAACCAAACCCTATCGTCCCAATCAAATTGGCTTCTCGGACAATTTTTAACTTGAAGCCAACAAAAATCAAACCATCGAAAAAAATTTATTCCCGAAAAGGTAAAAACGACCATTCGGGAATTCTTTTTTTCAAAACACTCTTTTTCTAACCAACTTACAATCGTTCCATTTCACTCCAAGAATCCAAATCCAATTCGTCTTCTTTTCCCAAATCAACAAACATCAAACGTTCCAATTCAGAATTCCTTTGTTTGGCAAGGCTAATGTACTGGACTCGGTCTTTACGTAAGTCAAATAGTTCATGGAAGGTTTCATCATCATGTGTTAGGAATAAATTTTTAGCGCGTTCTGCTGCATAGGATCTCGTTCCCAATAATTTCAAAACATCCCCACCTAACTTCACTGCAGTTTCTCTGGTTTCGCGGTAAATGAAAGAAAGTCCCATTTCTTTTAAGTCATATGCTTCTTCTCGATCCCCGGCTCTGGCAACAATTTGTAAATTTGGATAATGGTGTTTTACATTACGGATGAGTTCGTGTTGTTTTTCGGGATGGTCAAGGGCTGCTACCAATACTTTGGCATGTTCTAAACCAGCACTTTCCAAAAGTTCAATTCGTGTTGCATCTCCAAAAAATACTTTAAATCCAAATCGACCAAGCATCTCCACTCGATCCGCATCATAATCTAAAATTGTAATCCCAATCCCATTTGATCGTAAAAACCTGCCTACCATATTTCCAAAACGACCAAATCCACATATGATCACTGGATTTTCTTCTTTTTCTAAGGTTTGGTTTGTTTGTTTCTTAGGTGCCTTCGATTGTAAGGCTTCAAAAATTGTCTTTTCATATAACAATAATAATATGGGTGTAAAGGCCATACTAAGAGCAACACAGGCAACAAGGATTACAATTGTGTCCTTATCAAAAATTCCCAATCCTTCGGAGTATCCAAATAAAACGAAAGAAAACTCTCCTACTTGTGATAATGCCAAGGCCATGTATAAATTTTGGTCTAAGGGAAGTTTAAACAAAAAACCAAGTAGGAGTAATACGAGAGCTTTTAGAAAGATAATGCCTACAACTATGCCTACAATTTTCATTGGGTGTTGGAATACGACAGGGAGTTCCATGGAAGCACCCACACTTAAAAAAAACAAACCAAGTAACAAACCTTTAAATGGTTCTATATTACTTTCCAATTCATGTCGAAATTCACTACTTGCAAGCACAACTCCTGCAAGGAAAGTTCCAAGTGCCGCAGAAACTCCCACAGAAGTCATTAGGACTGAGATGGCAATCACAAGTAACAAACTTGCACCCGTAAAAATCTCTCGACTTCCAGACTTGGCGATCAATCGAAAAATGGGACTTAAGATATACCTACCAATCAAAATAATCCCAATCACTACAAAAAGGACAACAAGTGTTTTTTGGTAACCAGGCAAATGGTCCACAAGAGAATGTCCATGGTCGTTTGTGGCAGAATCTCCTTCACTTAACATAGGGAAGATGGCAAGAATCGGAATCACTGCCATGTCCTGGAAGAGAAGGATTGAAAACGAAGCTTGCCCAGAAATGGATTTCATCAATCCTTTTTCTTTTAAGGTTTGTAAAACAATTGCTGTAGAAGAGAGAGATAAGATGAATCCGAGCGCAATTGAGGATTTCCAAGAAAATTGAAAACCTATGGAAAATAAAAACACGAAAAGAGTCGTTAATACTAACTGAAGACCACCTAACCCGAGTAACCAGAACTTTAACCTCCATAACAGGTTTAATTCCAATTCTAAACCAATTGCAAATAACATCATTACAACACCAAATTCTGCAAAATGCAAAAGGTCTTTTCCTTCCGTTCCCACAAAACCAAAAACAAAAGGTCCAATGACAATGCCTGCAACCAAATACCCAAGGACGGAACCAAGTCCCAATCGATTGGCAATGGGAACCATAATGATGGCACTTGTAAGATAAATGATTGCTTGAATGAAAAAATTGACCTCACCCATGTTTTGCCTCTAAGTATGAAAGAATGAAATTTCGATAACGAAGGGATTCTTTTTGGAAATCTCCTTCTTTTAATTGGAATGTACCTTGGACCAAAAAAGGAGATTGGTAGTCCATCTTACAGAGCTCTGCTGTCCTTCGAAATGGTAGTAGAAAGTCCTCAATAGGATGCTTATGAAAGCCGTCTTCCTTATATGCATTTTCGGATCCACCTGTGGTAATGGTTTGGATCCATTTTTTACCATTTAATACATTTCCATTTTTACCATAGGCCCAACCATCTTCTAAAACAAAATCGATCCATTGTTTCATGAGTGGTGGGCAACTGTACCAATAAAAAGGATGTTGGAAGAGGATTACATCATGTTCCAAAAGAATCTTTTGTTCCAATTTGACATCAATCGTAAAATTAGGATATATTTCATATAAGTCTCGTAAGGTGATATGATCAGAGATGGGTATGGAATCTAATAACATTTGATTTGCTTTCGATTTTTCCAAAAATGGATGGAACAACTGGATCAATATTTTTGGCATTTGGATTAAGTCATCAAATAAGAAGATTGGATGCAAACATTAAAAATATGATTTCAATTGACCAATTCCAAAAAAATACAAAATTCGTCTGTAGTGGGAAATTTATTTCTAATTCTCTTTTTTTCTACCTTTGTATCAGAAGACTTAACCTGTATCACCTCTGGTTTACTTGCGAAAGAAGGAAAACTTCTATTATTACATGCAATCATTGTGACTGGACTTGGAATTTTCGTAGGTGATTTACTGCTTTATTTTGTCGGATTCTTTTTTGGATCGTATTTAAAATTATGGAAACCAATCCAAAACTGGGAATCCAAAATTAGTTCACAAACTCTTTACAAACATTGGCAATCAAAGTTTAGTCTTTCAGTGATGATTTCTCGTTTTTTACCGGGAACTAGGTTACCTCTCTACCTCATGAGTGGGTATTTTAAAATGCCATTTTTCATTTTTGTATGGAGTAGTTTTTTTGCTGTTTTGATTTGGACCACTTTATTCGTATCCTTGGTATTTTATTATGGAAAGTGGATCAGTGAATATTATTTTAACCAATCCAATTTGTGGACAAGTATTGGAATTGGACTTAGTTTTTATGGGTTCTATCTTTTTTTCCAAACAATTCTCATTCCCGAAAAGAGAAAAAGGGTTACACTGCAATGGACCAAGTTATTCCAAATGGAATTTTGGCCAAGCACCCTCTTTTATCTTCCACTCATACCTTATCTCTTTTATTTGTCCATTCGGTATAGAGGAATACGATATCTCACAGCAACAAATCCAGGAATCATCGCCTCCGGGATCGCTGGCGAATCGAAATACGATATCTTAAACCTCATTCCAAACAAATACATAGCCAAATCTTGTTTGGTCTCTTCTGGCATACAAGATCCAGAAACATTGATCAAACAGTGGCTTACCATAAACAAAATTAAGTTTCCAATCATCGCAAAACCAGACAAAGGTGAAAGAGGCTTTCTGGTACAAAAAATCCATACGATGAGTGAACTCAAACAAGTTTTATACAACTATCCTATCGATTGGTTGTTGCAAGAATGGATAGAAGGACCGTTTGAAGTAGGAATTTTTTACTGCAGGTATCCCGATGAATCACAAGGAATGATTTTTTCTGTGACTGACAAAGTGTTTCCTGAGATCATTGGAGATGGAATTTCAACATTAGAATCATTGATCGAAAATCATCCCAGATTCCGTTTCCAAATGGAAACTCATAAAAAACACAATCTTGGAAAATTACAGCAAATCATACCACTTGGAGAAAAACGAAGGATAGGTTCCATCGGAAACCATATCCAAGGTTGTATGTTCCAGGACGGAGGTTATCTCCTCACAAACAAACTAAAAACAGAATTGATCAAAATAGGAGACAGGACCAAAGGATTTTATTTCGGAAGGTTTGATATACGGTTTCAAGATGTAAAAAAATTCCGAGACGGAAAAGGATTTAAAATCATCGAACTGAATGGAGTGACAAGTGAATCTACCAATTTATATGATCCCAAGTTTTCGATCTTACAAAGTTATTCCATTTTATGGAAACAATGGAAATTCATCTTTGAAATTGGGTATCAAAACTACCAAAAAGGAATTCATTTGTACCCATATGGGAAATTGGTTCAATTGATTCGACAACACAACCTATACCGTAAAAAATTCAGTCGATTGGAAAAAAGTCCCTAAGATAAGGAATCTTTTTTCTCTCATAGTACACAACATACAGAGACAATAGGAATACAACAAGGGCTAAAATAAAGAGTAATCCACCATCATTTTGGACAATAATGCCCAAAAATACTAAATGAGATAAAATTGCACCTAACATTAAGTTTGATGCCAATAGAGCACCTAACCAAACCAAACGTGGAAACAATAGGAGGATTATACAAATGGTTTCTAAAATCGCCAAACCGATTCTCCCCCACGGTTCCATCGCAAGAACGGTAAAGATGTATTTAGATTCTTCTGAGCCAGTAAATTTAAAGTATAAAGTTTGCCCTATGATCAGAACAATCAATGTTCTAGCGAAATAAAAGCTATAAGGATGGAATAGGATTAATTTCATAAGGAGACCTCTTTGAATACAATAGATTTGATTTCAGAAAACCTTGTCCAAGGGATAAAATGACTCCCTCCCGAAAGAAGATACACTTTCGATTCACCTTTGTATGATTCATGATTCAAATAATTTGTGTGTTCCCATGGGACAAGTCCATCCGAATCACCGTGGATCATCACTACTGGAAACCGAAATTGCCTCAATTCAAGTTCCAAACCGAGTAAATCTTGTTTTAATTGGAACATTTCTTCGTTACTTCGCACCCAAGACTTTGGCAAAATCCACTCAATGATTATACTCTTCGCAAGATGGTTATAAAATCTAAGTTCTTCATACATAGGATCCATTGGTGCCGAGAGTAAAAACACTTTTCCATTTTTTTTTAAACTTTCACTTAACAAGAGGAAGGACTTCATAGAAACGGGTCCTCCATAGGAATGTCCAACAATGAATATAGAAGTCACTGAAAGTTTTTGACTCACAATAAAAGATTGGATCATTTCCGAAATTCCTTTGCCTTGGGTATTCACACTGGGAATAAATTCTTCTCGTTTTGAGAAACCAAATCCAAGCCGATCTGGAGACATCATACAAAAATGAGTTTGGAAATCCTTATCTTGCAAATAGGGCAAAAAATCAGAACCATTCCCGGGAGAACCATGAACAAAGACCATTAATTTTGACTTCGATTGGCAATCATTCGTAAGTGTGAATACATTTCCCTCTTTTGTTGGAATTGTAAATTTCTCTATATTCTCTTTTCCTTCTAAATTCGGAACACATTGGAGAAACACAACTTGAATCCAAATTACCATTTGAATGTATTTTTTAGGATCCATCAGATACCAATGGATTTGGTTAAGATTCAACATCATTTGTATAAAACAAAGCACCTGTTTTATAAAGCCTTTGGAATAATTCGTTCGGCAGTTTGGGATCTATGGGACTTGCGTATTCAGGTAAAAATCCCTTCACTAAATACATTTCAATGTCAGCTTTGTTTTTGATGGAAACAAATCCTCTTGGTTCGCACTCAAATATTTTTTTGACTTCTTCATATACAGATCGCGAAATATTCACTTCGGCAACAACACCACTACTCTCTAACCTACTAGCTGTATTTACCGTATCACCCCAAACATCATATACAAACTTATCACTACCAACTACACCCGCAACAAGTGGTCCGATATGGATTCCCAATCGGATTTCCCAGAATACTCTACCATGTAAATGATGGATTTCTTTTTGTTCCGCCATAAACGATTGGAACCCAAGACCGCATAACACTGCATCAACGGCGTTAGTATTATTTTCATTTGGAATTCCTCCCACTGCCATATAGGCATCACCTATGGTTTTGATCTTTTCCATTCGATTGACTTTACAAATTCGATCAAAGGCACGAAAGATTTGATCGAGTTCATGGACTAAATCTTCAGCATTCATAGTCTCTGCAATTTTGGTAAAACCAACCATATCACAAAATAATACAGAAGCTTTTTCATACCGTTTTGGTGCAACCCTTGCTTCCTTCTTTAATTCATCGGCGATGGGTTCGGGAAGGATATTGAGAAGTAATGCTTCTGATTTTTTTCTTTCTATATTTAAATTTCGGCTTAGGATAAAAATCAAAATCCCTGTTAGAATTTGTACGAATAAATAATTTCCACCAGCATCCATGTAACGATCCATTTCAGTGGCATACCCTGTTACCCAATCCTTGTGAAAGTATTCCACTATATAAAGAGAAGCAGAGACACCAATATAAATAGAATAAACAATCCAAATATTATGATTCCGAATGAGGATCAGTGCAATCACAAGTGATGGAATCAAATAATAATGATTTCCACCAATGGATCCGCCATTAAAAAACCACATTGATGCAAGATAAAACAAAATCGTTAAGTTAAAAGGCCAATACAAAATGAAGTAGATACTCTTGACTCGGCTTAAGTAATACATGACAAGCATGAGAAACCCAGAACCCACATTCAGACAGATGAGAACCAAATAATTCTCTAAGTACAAAACACCAAAAACTCCCAGTAAATTTAATACTCCATTTACGAGGGATACTGTATTAAATAACCGATGTTCGAGTGAGTGTTTTTTTGGGTCTCCGAGTAAGAGGTATATCCATTTCATTGTAATTGATCAGTATCACCTTAAAAACCAAACGGATTCAACCTTTTTTCAAAATGATTCTTTTTGATTTTTAAGTTTTCCGACGATTTACTTGCATAAAATTCTAGTTAAATGATTTTTGGTGGATTCCAACGAGACAAACAATGAAAGAATGTTCATTCGTTGGAACCATTATTCGAAAAAAGGAATCCAATTGAAACTTAATTTCAAATTATCTCTATTCTTACTAGGGAATCTATTTCTAACGGGTTCTCTTTTTTCTGAAACAATCATTTTAAAAACAGGTAAAACATTTTTTGGAAGAGTCATTGAACAAAATAGAGATTTTTTAAAACTAAAAGAGACTAATGGAAATGTTCTACAATTTCAAAAAACTGAAATTTTAAAAGTCACCTATAAAGATTTAAATACAAAAGAAATCAAAAAAATCATCGATGTCGAAACCAAAAAAAATCAATCTTCCTTAAATCAAGTTACGGAAACAAATGAGAAGTTCGATCTAAATTCAAAAAAAGAGAATCTAACGGATTCTTCCATTGAAAAGCCATCTCCTCTGACTCCCAAAAAGATTCGTTGGGAAGTAGTTGGACGTTCGGCGATTTTACCGGGATGGGGACAATACCATTGGAATGAACCTATTCGGGGTTCTCTGTATATACTCTCGTTTTTAGGTGCCGCTGTCCATTACAACCAAGCTTGGAATTTACACAAGGAAGCTAAGTCGGAATACCAAAACGATTTTCGTTCCTTGGTGATTTTTACTTCAGGGAGTAGTGGTTTTCTTCTAAACCTAGTCGATAAAAACAATCTTGCTTCGGAATATCGCAGAACAGGGAACAACTTAAACACTGCCTCCGATATTCTCATTGGAGTCTTTCTCATCAATCTGATCGATTCCATGTTGTATCGTGGTGAAAAAGAGGATCGCTTATTTACATCGAATGGAAGAAGACAAGGTTTTTATGCCAATGCTGGTGTGACACAACCGAATCGGTTCGATCTTGATTCTAAAGACCAAAAATTCGGTCAAGGAAGTGTAGAATATAAACTTGGCTACACTTGGGTATTTTAAAAATGAATTTCTTCAAACGAGTTGAAACTATTTCTCTTCACAACATTGTTTTTATTTTGTTCATAGTCTATTTTCTCCATTGTCGAGTGAATCCAAATCCAAAAGGCAGTCTATTGGATCCTCTAAGCGAGGAAGGAATTATACCATCCCTCCTATTAAATGATTTCATTAACAATGTATCCATTCGAAATTGGACGGCCATTTCATCTCCGTTTGGGACTACGGATCCGACTGATTCAGTGTTGTTTGACCAAATTAGTCCAACAACTTATGCGATTTATATTAGAAATACAAACTTAACAACAGGACTCTATTCCAGTACAAATGGAACCACATACTCTCAGTTAGGTGTTTTGATCAACAATACCAATACAAATATTTTTGGAGCATTTACGGGTCGATTTCAATTGTCGAATTACAATTCACTAGACAATGGATTAAATTGGAATTCTACCGTTTTGATCCAAGGTTTTTGTATGGTGAAATACAATGGAACAAGTGCCTATATATTAGGAGACGGTTTTGTTGATAGAACCATTGATTCCGGAGTTTCTACTACTGCTCTCACCACATCCCCCGCATACCCTTCTCGAACTTCCGGGTCTTGCTTATATGCAAACGGAAAAGTCTATTTACTTGGTGGGAAAAACGCTTCTGGCAATTTATTTGATTTTTGGGAATCATCAGACGGAATCAATTGGTCTCTTATCACAACAAGAGTCAAACAATCATCAGGCGGTGGTTTCAACCGACCTTGTAACCAAATAGAATCTTCAAATGATATAAGTGTCCTCGGGTTGGTTTACTCTACGGTTACAACATACAAATTTCACGTTGTCTTTAATAACTTGAGCCTTTTACAAAGTAATGATGGGAAAACATGGACATGTTCCAATCCAAATCTCAATTTTAATTCTGGATTCAATTCTATTGTAAACAGGGCGGTTTTGATCGGGAAAAGACTTTTTGTCTATGGACAACCAGACACTGTTTATACAGATTTAGAATGACAATCCAACCAGTTGACATTTTTTTAAATTCCAATACAATCGTATGTCTATGGCAGTGGATGCAAGAAAAGCACTAGAGCTCCTTTCGAATGCAAACGAACTCAAAGACAAAGGCGACAAAAAACAGGCTCTACTTGTCTTTCAGGAATATTTAAATATGGTAGATCCTTCTTTCACGCATGGGGTTTGGAATACAATGGCAGAAATCTTATTTGAGAATCAAGATTATGAAAAAGCTCTTTCTCACTGTAATCGTGCATTGGAACTAATGAAAGAATTTATCCCTGCACTTGAATTACGTGCGAAAATACAAAATGCCTTAGGAAATACCACTGCAATGAAAAATGACCTAAACACCATTAACAAGCTCAATGCAATTGAACAAGCAAAGTGGGATGATCCCAATCATTATTATCATTATAAGTAATTACCAATGCAAAGGAACAATTCTTTTACAGAATTGTAAGGATCAAAATCCAATCCAATTGACTGGTTCCAATTTACAATTGTTTCAGTGGAGGATTTTCTTTTTACGTTCTATATCCATTAAAATTGATAAAATTCCATATTTTTTACCAATTGATTTGAAATATTAACAATCTCTTCGGATGCCGCAGATAATTCCTCAGCTGATGCGGCATTGGCAGTACCCAACTCACCCATTTCATCAATGATTCCTTTTGTATTTTCTACAGAGTTCTTGTATTTTTCTAAATACGATTGAATGATGTTCGAAATTTCGATACTTTCATTTGCTTCTTTCGATACACTTGATTGATTTTGTATTTGTTGGTTCATTTCCAAACCTAAAGCTTCAAATTCAGAAGTGATTCGTTTCGTCTCATGAGACAATTCATTGACGACATTAAAATTTTCTTGGAAAACTTCCATACCTAAGCCTACTTCATTTTTATTTTCTTTCACAAGTGATTGAATTAACTTTAAACTATTACCTGTCTGGGTTGCTAATTTTGAAATCTCTTCTGATACAACCGCGAAACCTCTGCCATTCTCGCCTGCACGAGCAGATTCAATTGCAGCATTCAAAGATAATAAATTAATCTTATCTGATATAGTTTGTACTACCACGACCGTTTTGGTGATTTCATCGGAACTATTTCGTATTCTATCCATCTTTGACTTTAACGATAACAAACTATCCTCTAAATAAATAAATCTCCTTTCAAAATTTTTAGTTCGATCAATGGCACTATCTGAGATAAATTTTAACTTTGCAATGGCACTCGATAATTCTTTTATCTGACTCATCAGACCATCCATTGAATGACACAAAATATTAAATTGTGAAATGGAATAAAACAAATTCTGTGAATTGTTTGAGGTTTCCTGGTTCATCCATTCATACTTTTCTGATAATTTCTGTGTATTGACAGACAAATCATTTGTGGCAATTTTTTGTTCTGCCATTGATCGGTTGATTTCAATTGCTAACAATTTAGTATTTAAAATTGAATCTTTTAATTTTGCCATTACCTCGTTATAATGTGATACAAATTCCCCAATTTCATCATCTGAATCTATTGATAAAAATCCTTTAAAATTTCCGAGTGATACTTCTTTAGAAAAATTACTGATTTCAAGTATTGTTTTTAATAGGGACTTTTTTCCTATCCAATAGGAAAATAATCCTACAAATATGCCAGCTATCACACATAATACGGTAAAAGAAAACTGCAAGAGTGGAGAATAAAAAGAAACAAAAAAAGGAGTAATGGTTCTGAATAGAATTCCCATCACGATACCAAAAACGAGTGATAAAAATAAATAATTCCTCAAGATACTCTTCTTCAAAATTCAACTCCCTATCCAAACCATTTGACGAAAATTTACACAATTTGATGAAAGTAGTGGCACGAGAAATAGAAATCAGATTCCAATAAAAAAGCCCCTCCTCAAAGTTTCCTTCGAGAAGAGGCAACCGTCTTAAGGCAACTCTTGCCTTCTACAACTTAAGCGTTATTCAAAAGTCGTAGTACAGAATTTGGTCTGAGGCTGGCTTGCGCTAGCATTGCCGTACCGCTTTGCACGAGAATTTGTTTCGTCGTGAGCGCTACCATTTCCTCAGCCATATCTGCGTCCCTAATCCTTGATTCGGATGCTTGCATATTTTCGTATGCACCCATGAGGCCTTTTGCAGTACTTTCGAGCCTATTTTGATAAGCTCCCATATCTGCTCTCTGCTTCATGATCTTGTTCAAGGCGAAGTCCGCTTTAGCAATCGCTTCGTCAGCTTTTCCAGGTGTAGAGAGTGCAATTTTAATTGCCCCTTCTGACATCTTAAGAGCTTTCGAAGTCATAGTTCCAATGTAGAAACGCTCTCTTTGCTTTGCGTTTGCTCCCATGTGAAACCACATCGATGCTTTCGTTGACTTTCGAGCGAAGTCTCCTTCAAACAGTTTCATTTTATTGAATTCTGCTTGGGAAGCAATTCGATCGATCTCATCCACCAGCGCAGATACTTCTACCTGCACGAGTTGCCTGTCCTCAGGTGTGTAGATTCCGTTCGAAGTTTGAATCGCCAAGGTTCGGATACGTTGGATGATTTCAGCCGACTGGTCAAGGTAACCCTCTGCAGTCTGGATGAAACTAAGTCCATCTTCCGTATTCCTTTCCGCCTGACGTAAACCACGAATTTGTGTTCGTAGTTTTTCCGAAACAGCAAGACCAGAAGCATCATCACCGGCAAGGTTAATCCTTTGCCCAGTGGAGAGGTTCCTCATGGTCTTATCTACATCCCATTGTGTAAACTTGAGAGCACGATGTGATTGTATCGCACTCATGTTGTGATTGATAATCATTGGCCTACACTCCTTTGTGTATAACCAAGAACGGTATGTCTTTCGTTCTTAGCCGGACAATCCCTGTCCGGTGTCAAGGATGAGCTTTCATTTTGCCACCTGGCAGGGGAAAGCCGGCTGATTATCTAATTACAACTCTTCAGTTACACTAACCACTCTCTTCGTTAACGTTAATTAACGAAGGAGAGAAAGAACTCCTTGTGGACGAACATTCGCCTGAGCTAACATAGCAGTTCCAGATTGAACTAAAATCTGGTTCTTTGTGAAAGCCACAGTTTCTTCTGCCATATCCGCATCACGGATCCTAGACTCGGAAGCTTGGGTATTCTCATAAGCGTTCATGAGCCCTTTTGCAGTATGCTCAAGACGGTTAAAGTAAGCACCTAAGTTTGCTCTTTGTTTGCTAATACGTGTTAACGCAGCATCCAAAGTTCCGATCGCATCATTTGACTTATCAGCAGTTGATAAAGATAAGAGTTCTCCACTTTGACCTTTAAGATTAAGTGCACGTGCAGTCATTGTCGCAATGAACACTCTTTCTCTTTGGTGCATGTTTGGTCCAATATGGAACCACATGGAAGTTGCTCTAGATCCACGAGCAAAATCACCTTGAAGCAAATTCATTTTATTGAATTCAGCTTGCGAAGCAATTCTGTCCACTTCGTCGATTAGTTGTGAAACTTCGACTTGGATCATTTGTCGATCTTCTTCAGTATAAATACCGTTAGACGATTGAATTGCAAGAGTTCGAATTCTTTGAATGATATCATTCGATTCTTGCAAAAAACCTTCCGTTGTTTGGATAAGGCTCATACCGTCTTCGGTATTTCTTTCTGCTTGTCTAAGACCATTCACTTGCGTTCTCATTTTTTCCGAAACGGCAAGGCCTGATGCATCATCACCTGCCCGGTTGATTCGCATACCTGAGGATAGTTTTTCCATATTCTTGGAAACTTCCTCGTTTTGGAACTTGAGGACGCGATGTGAGTTGATCGCGGCTAAATTGTGGTTTATGATCATTGGTTTCCTCCTTGAAACTTGATCTGGCAAACAAGAGAATCCCTTCTCTCGCTTTTTTTTGTGTCTGGCTTTCAGGCCCCAATGGTGCCTAAAATCTCTATTTATTCCCTTAGTATGTCGGTACTTGGATAGAAGAAATTAATTCGAAGAAATTGGCTAATTTTTGGAGGATTTTGAGGTTAATTGCCTATTTTTGGCAATTTTTGGCTACTTTAGCGTTTTATTTTTTTTAAAAAAAATTCTATTTTTCCCAATACGATCATCGGTATTTCTCCATTTTCCATGAGTAAATTTTGAAAAATGGAGAAAAGTTAAAGGGAAAACCCTAGATTAACGGGTAGCGAGAGGAGAGATGGTTTCCCATTGGTAAACGGGATTTGAATTTCCTGAAAATTTATGTTCGATTGTTTTGACATTTTTGAAGTTTTCAAAAAGGCTTGCATTTAACGCACGTAAGGTTTGATCCATTGCCTGGATCCTTCGTTTGTTTAATACCTCTTCGGATTCTTTAGGACCAGTTTCCGTTCCACCTGTGTAATACGTGATGGTGTCAACAGGAGCATTGGAATTTTCATCTTCAGCATCGGCCGAATCATCTTCTGATTTGGTACGTGGTAATCGGTATTTTTCCATGATGGACTCTAATCGATTTGTATTCCAATCAATTACCAATTTTTGATTTTGATCAAGAAACCATGATTGTTTGATCGCAAACCGAATGTCCAAAAGTTTTTTAGGGGAAAAAAGTTTCCCATCTTTTGCCAATGCTTCCACCGAATCAAAATAAGGTGGCGCACCAACTTCCCCTACAATTTGATAAATGAGATCCGTTGCTTCCTCTTGTTTTAATACCTTTCTGTGGATTGGGATTTGTTCCCCTTCTCCATTGGAAATATACACAATGATGGCTTCCCTATGGTCCAAAGAAGGATAGGAATACAATTGGAAGGGAACTAACAGGCGGAATGGATTTTGTTCTGCCAATATGAAAAAACTAAAAAACAAAAGTAAACTAAACCAAGAACCAAATAAAAATATAAAATCACGAGTGAGTTTGGTTTCGCCTGTTCCGATTTTATAAAACCGAATGGAAACGGTTTTTAAAAATTCCCAATAGTTCTTCAGTAACTCTTTAATCTTTTGCAGATGCGTATTCATGAATTCCTTTAATCACACTCCGAGCAATTTTCTTTTGGAAGGTTTTATCTCGCAGTTTTTTACTTTCTTCAGGGTTTGTGAGATACCCCATTTCCACAAGTACAGCAGGCATAAGGCTTCCTCGCAAGACGGAAAAATCTGCCTTTTTCACTCCCCTTGCAGGAATTTCAGGGCTAAGGGCTTTTTCGTATTGGTTTGCGACTGAATCTGCCAATTTTTTAGAACGCCTTTGGGTCACACTCGATAACATTTGGGACTGGATTTGCGAAACCACAGGATTTTTATGTTTTCCAATGTAACGATTTTCAATGAGGGCAGTTTCCCTCGCGTTCTCTGTACTTGGACTTTGCGATAAGTAATACACTTCGAATCCAGCAGCTTTTTCAGAAAGAGAAGCATTACAATGGAAACTGATAAAAATCACATCTCTTGTATCAGACAATACCCGATTGGCAAATTTGGAACGGTCTTCGAGTTCCACAAATCGATCGTCTTTTCTTACCATCTCCACTCGAATTTCAGGGTAATACTTCCTTAAATACAGATAGGTATACCTTGCAACACCAAGGCTAACCTCTTTTTCAAAATACCCAGTGTTATCAGATGTTCCAGGATCCTTTCCTCCATGCCCTGCATCTATGATGATGGCTTTTACACCTAAGTTTCGTTTGGGGATGGTTTCCTTTGGCACAAGGACAATGAGTTCAGTTTCTTTGAATTGGTAACGAACATCATAAGCAATCAAATTGAGTAAAATGGCTTCCACTAAATCGAGAGGAAGGTAAACTTCTTCTTCCTTCTTTAAAATGGCTTTTGGGATTTTATAAATTTTACCATCCAAAGTATAAAAACTACTGCCAATCCGAAATTGGATATTCCCTTGTGGTGTGTAAATGGAACCCACATTTGTGTATTTCTTTAGTTTGGTGGAAAGTTCAGGTAATATGGTTTTTAAATCAGAAAAACCAACATAATTCCCTTTCCCGTAAAGCGGAAGTTTTGTGACTTCAGCATTTACGAGACATGGGAAAACAATTAGTAAAAGAAGGATTAATCTTTTTTGAAAAAAGAAAGGATTCGTTTCCAAATCGATTGTTTCTGTTTTTTGGATTGTTTCACTTCGTTGATATCGAAGAGATTCCGTCTTGGGTCATTCTTTTGGAAAGATTTTCCCTGTTGGTTTTTCTTATGCCCAGGTTTGCCCTTGCCATCTTTTGTTTGGTGTCCATGTTTGAATTCATGGTGGGTCATCTTCGCTGGGTGTTTGTGATCACTTGGGTGTCCATGACTATGGCCTTCTGGATGGGACATCTTTGCAGGTGGGTGTCCACCCGATTTTCCTTTATGGCGATTCCTGTCACCTGACCGATGTTCGCCTCTCTCGCCACCCCGTTCTGTGCGATCCCCTCGCCCAGACTGGTCTCCTCGTCTTGGTTTTCCACCCCTTCCACCTCGTTCGCGGTCTTGGTATTTTTTTTCACCAGGAATCACTTCGTCGGCAAACACAGGAGTGAATTCACCCGTTGGGAATTCTAAATACTCTTCTCGGATTTCTCCCACAGGGATTTTTGAGTTAAGATACTTTTCAATGCGTTCCAGTTCTGTATAATCTGTTTCGGAACAAAATCCAATTGACTGGCCTTTTCTACCTGCACGAGCGGTACGACCAATTCGGTGCACATAGTTTTCTGCATCTTGTGGTAAGTCATAATTATAAACCACATCAATGTTTTCGATGTCTATCCCACGAGAAGCAACATCTGTCGCAATGAGGTATTTGTATTTCCCTGCTTTAAAATCACGAAGTAGTCGTATCCGTTTCTTTTGGTCCAGTTCGGAGGAGAGTCCTGTTGCTGTGATTCCATATTTCCGTAACACAGAAACAATTTTTGGAATGTTCATTTTGTAGTTGGTAAAAATGATCCCAAGACCTTCGATCTGATAGTTTAACAAGGAATTGACGAGGTAAGGGAGTTTTTCTTCTCTCCCCAAATGTAAGAGGGTTTGGTCAATCCTTTCTGTGATGACTTTTTCCGGATTGATATGAACTTCAATGGGTTCATTCAAATACCGACTAGCAAGCCGTACCACTTCGTAACTGAGGGTGGCACTAAAGAGTAAGGATTGTTTTCTGTTTTTACATTTGTGGAAGATATACTTGAGGTCTTGGACAAACCCCATATCGAACATTCTGTCCGCTTCATCCAGGATCACCACTTTGATGTTTTCCAAAGAGAGTCCATGGTTTTTCACAAAGTCAATGAGTCGTCCTGGGGTCGCTACGATGATACAAGCTTTGTTTCCAAGGGCTTGTTCTTGGGATTTGTAATCGGTTCCTCCAATGATGGTGGCAACTCCGAAGTCTGTGAACTCCAATAATTTTTTTGCTTCTTCTGCGATTTGGATCGTGAGTTCTCTTGTGGGTGCAAGGACAAGGGCATATGGAAGTGCTTCCTCTTCCTCTGCAGAGAGAAGTCTATGCAAAGTGGGAAGTAAAAAGGCCATCGTTTTTCCCGTTCCGGTTTGGGCAAGACCTGTGAGGTCGTTACCTTCCATGGCGAACGGGATGGATTTGGCTTGGATGGGAGTGAGCTCTGTGTAACCGATTTTGTCTAAGGCTTTCTTTAGAGACTCGTGGAAAGGTAATTCATTAAATTTCATATTGGATTTCAGTGTGTTCTTTTTCTGGCAATCAGTTCGATGGTATCACCATAGGCAAATTGGTTTGCATATAGCCGATACAGCCATTCAGGGAGTTTGCCTCGGAGGCCTAAATCCCGGTAGGAGTGATACGACATAGGTCTAACATAGTTCACGTCAAAGCCAAGGATTGACAAGAGTTTTTTCAGGGAGTGGACTGAGTAGTCAAAAAAGTGGTCAGAGGGATGGGTCAAAAACCATTCCTTGGGATTAGTCTCAAAACTTGGCCCAAAACTAGAAGGAACTGCCAAATACAAAAACCCACCAGGTTGTAACCAAGACAACAATCGCCTCCAAATCCCTTCGATGTCTTCAATGTGTTCGATCACAAAAAAGGCAGAAACCACAGAGAAGGATTCTTTCCATTCCTCCTCTCCTACTGATAGGACAGACCTTTTTTCGACATCCAGACCCAATGTGTTTTGTGAATATTCCACTTCTTTTGGAGAGAGTTCGAGGCCCCTCGTTCGGAATCCGGCAATCCTTGCTTCGTCTAAAAAAAATCCAGCAGCAGAACCAATCTCGAGGAGTGTTTGCTTTGGTATCGCTGTCCTATCACTGGTGCCAACGTTTGCCACAGGTGAAAGAGGAGAAAACTTTGCTAAGTTTGCGAGCCTGCGTTTTGCCATGTCACGAAGGTTTGGTTCATCTTCGTAATAGGACTTTTTGTATTGAGACATGTATTCTTCCATAAAATAACTATCCCCGTACTCTCTTTGTTTTGCGGGAAGAAATCGCAAAACACCTGTATGCTGGCAGATTTCGTAATATTCTGGGAATTTACGATGTGGGATAAAATCAAACAAACTCAATAAAAGGTTCTCTTTTTGGATTCCAAGGATTTTTCATATTGGGCACGAGCCGCTCGTTTGTTTTCATAAGCTTCTGTCAAACTGGGATTTAAATCAATGGCAGTTTGGAAACTGGAAAGTGCCCGTTTGAATTCCCCATTTTTAAAATAACAAACACCCAAATAATTATGTGCTTTGGAAGAAATGGTAGGTGTCACATCCGAACGGGTGATGACAGTTAACTCTTCAATCGCTTTCTCTCTGTCCACAAGCGAACCCGAATCGATGAGGATTTTGGATAAAACTAACCTTGATTCCATATCCTCAGGGTCGATGTGGGTGGCACGAAAGGCTTCTTCTTTTGCCTTTCTTGAAAGCCCTGAGTTTCCACTACTCGCATAACTTAAGGCAAGTTTTCTATGAGCGAGTTTGATTTCTTTTGGATCCTTAGCATTTTCCAACACATACACTAACATCTTTTCGGCGGCAGGGTAATTTTTGGTTTGGATGTAAACATCAGCCAGTTTCAGTCTTGCTTCATAGAGTTCTGGTTTCCAAGCAATCGCTTCTTCGTATTCGGAAATAGCTTCGCTATAAAAACGGTTTTCTAAATAATAATCGGCGATGGCAAGTCTTGACGGAACATGATTCGGATCCAGGGCTTGGGACTTTCGTAAGGACTCGATTGCCATCGTTGGTTTTCCCGCGTGTAAATAGGAAAGACCCAAATTGTAATAGGCTGATTGGTTTTTGGGATTTAAAGCAAGGGCTCCTTCAAAGGCCGCTATACTTTCCGAGTACCGTTCCATTTCATCCAAGATGATCCCTAAATTCACATAGGCTGTTTCTGAATACGTATCCCCAGGGGTAAGGCGGATGATCCTACGAAATAAACTCTCCGCTTCCACAAGTTCCCCTTTTTTATAATAAAGCTCAGCAAGAGCAAAAAGGGAATCCACATCCGAAGGTTTTAAGAGTAACGCTTTTTTTAAAGCAGTGATTGCCATATTGGTTTGTCCCATGGACAAAAACGCATCAGCGATGTAACGATACACCTCTGGTTCGTTTGCATTCGAATCGAGTGCCTTTTGGAAGTATTTGGCCGCCTCTTCTGGGACTTTTTTCTTCAAATACACCAAACCTAAGTTATAGTAAGCTTTGGCATCTCCCGTTTTCAGGCGAATCACTTCTCGGAAGTAATACTCAGCACGGTCATAGTCTTCTCTTTGGTAAAAGATGGTTCCCAGGTGGCCATAAGACAAAACAGCAGTTTGGGAATTCGGTGCCGTTTGTACCACTTTTTGGAACTCGGAGATAGCTTCGGCCATATTCCCTTGTTTTAGATAACTGATCGCAAGGTTATAGGTAAGTGTGACATCACTTGGAGCAAGAGCTTGTCCTTCTTTATAAGCTTCAATGGCACTTGCCGGGTCTCCAATTTCTTGGAACAAATTCCCTTGTAAGAGGGCCACACGGTAGTCGTTAGGTGCAATTTCTTTGGCACGCTGGGCGGCACGCCTTGCTTCTTCAAATTTCCCTGCGTGTTTGAAAGCGAGGGACAAATTATAAAAGGCAAAATAGTTTTTGGAATCGTATTGGATGGCTTTTTCCAATCGTTCGATGGCATTGATGTAACGCCCTGCTTCATCATACATCACCCCAAGCACAGTCAGGGCAATGGATTTGTCTTCGTCACTGCCAGGGGAATTGAGAAACTCTTCACAAACCGTGCCCACTCGGTTCACATAACGGTTGTGATAGGCATTGAGACAGGCTGCAAGTTTCGGATTCACCGAATCATCTGGCAGATACGGTTTATCGACAAGAAGGCTCAGTGCTTTTTTATCTGTGGGAAGGTCTTTTAGGACTTTGGCAATTTCTTCAGGATTTTGTTTTTTTTGTAAATACCACCAGTAGGCGGCGGTTAAGAAACCAAGGATCAGTAAAACAAGAAACGACCAAAACAAAAACGATAAAACTGGTCGCCTTACCGTTGTTTCTGATTCATAAGTTGTTTCTTTTTCTTTTCCCAGGTTCCTTAAGTATGGATCTTCCTGGTAATAACTTGGCTTGGAGGTTTGTTCCTCAATGCGAAAGCGGTTTTTTTGGATAGGATCCATTTCTTTTGTTAGTGGGACTCTTTTGTTAAGATCTCCTTCTTATAGAAGGCATCGAGTAGTCCGTTGATGAATTGTGCAGATTCGTCTGTTTCAAATTCCTTTGTGAGTTCCACCGCTTCGTTGATGACAACAGGTGCTGCAAGGAAAGGTTCCTTTTGCAAACTCAGGATTGATAAACGCAAAATACAACGATTGACAACGGAAATACGCGAAAGTTCCCAATTCTCCGAATACTTCTTAATAAGAGTATCGATCGCTTTTCGATTTTCGACCACTCCTTTCACAAGAAAGACAGCATAATCCTTTTCTTCTCGGGTGATTTTTTTGTCGTACCAATCAAATTTCATGGCACGATCGGGGTCTGTTCCCACTAAATCAATTTGGTAGAGGCACATGAGGGCAAGGCTACGCCCACGGTGTCTAGAACTCATCCGATCTCTTTGAAAAGATTTGCCATTTCAATGGCTGTTGTTGCTGCTTCGTATCCTTTGTTTCCCGCTTTGGTCCCTGCTCGTTCAATTGCTTGTTCGATGGATTCTGTGGTGATGACACCAAAGATCACAGGAACGGATCCATCTGCTACGGATCCTACTTTTGCTGCTTCCCCAGACACTAAGTCATAGTGAGAAGTAGCTCCACGGATCACAGCACCGAGGCAAACGATGGCAGAGAATTGGTATTTTTTAGATTGTAAGACTCGTTTGACAGTTTGCGGGAGCTCAAATGCTCCTGGAACATAGATGACGGTCACATCAGAGTCAGCTACTCCATGTTGTCTGTAAGCGTCTTTTGCCCCTTTTAAGAGGGACTCGGTAATGAATTCATTGAACTTTGAAACGATGACACAATGTTTTTGTCCGTTTCCAATTCGTGTGCCTTCCAATAAAGCTGTCATGTATCCAAGTTCCAAAAGAGGGGTTATTTCGCAAGACGAATGACGAGGGTAATTTTACCATCCGGATTTTCCACGACTTCAAAACCATCTCGTTCCAGTGCCTTTTTGGCTCGGTAAATGGCCAAATTCACAACATTGGTTTTGTCATCCGCTTGTTTTTGTGGTTCCCGTTTCATAGGCCCCCCTCTTACTTTTTAAGTTCGGAGTCGGACATAGTGAATCTTAAATACCAATGACTTTACAAGCGAGAATTGTTTTCCTCTTATGTCATATAGGATGAAAATGAAGAAAAAGAAATCTGTTAAGAAGGCCAAAAAGAGAAAACCGGTTGTATACACCGAAAAGGATTTTATCGTAAAACCGTCTTCTGTTCCCAATATTGGTATGGGACTTTTCACCAAACAAACATTATATAAGGGTGATACCGTTGGTTATTACATGGGTAAAATCATTACCGATGAACAAGCGGAATCGAATAAATATGTAGATTCAAAATACCTACTTTGGATCTGTAAAGATTGGTGGATTTACGGGGAAGGACGCGAGTCAAATTACACTCGTTATATCAACCACTCGTCAAAACCCAACGCGGAACTCATCACGTCTGTTCGTTGGAAAACAGCTAGGTTTAAAGTCTTAAAAACCATCAAAGAAGGCGAAGAAATCTTTTTTGATTATGGAAAGGATTATTGGGATAATGTAGATTTCAAACCAAAGTGATTTGGTGTTCCACTTGCACAGAAGAACCAAAACCCGCAAAAACAGTTTTTATTTTGCGGGTGAATCTATGATCGATTTTGTTTTATAAAATGCCTTGGCCAAATCCAGAAGGTTTTCGGGTCACCTCGGCTTTATCAGCTCGTTCTAGAGTTTCCACATACCGAATGACCGAATCATCCATACGGAAAACTCCTTCCTGGGTTTCGCGGTGGTTCCATTGGCAGAACACAACATTTGCCAATACGAACAATGCGATGAGAACTAAGGGAAAACGGTAAAAATTCGTCATACATACCCTCCGATCTCTTCCAGTTTCCAAAACCTAGTTTCTCTAGGCAATTTCTTTTAGAATGATTCTAGCAAAAATCTTCCGGTCTGATGTCCGGGAAGGCATTATTTTCGGCTTCGGCAGCCTCGAGAACGGTCAGGTCAATGGGACCTGTGAGCATAGCCTCGAGAGTGAGAAACAAATTGGTGTGCACATTGGTACGACGGACCGCATACTCCACCATGGTTCCCGTTTTCATGATGAAGGCCCAGTCACTACTTTGTAAGAGTAGGAGTTCCCTTCCCATTTGTTTTAGGATGCGGATTTGTGTTTCTGTTCCTGATCCAAATTCATGAACTCGTTTGTGCATCCGAATGCTAAGGTCATGGATGAGGGGATAAATCCAATCATTGGTTTCATTTAACCAAACATCACCATACCCATTTTCCCCCCAACTCGACATCTTCATTTCCACAGATTGTACCCTTGGTAACGCACGTGCCGCTTCCAGTGGGTGGGAAAGTTGGATGGTGTTTTGGTTGAAGTGGATTTTTTTAAATAAAAATTCGATGAACTGTGGGCCTTCATACCACCAGTGACCATATAACTCGGCGTCATACGGAGAAACTACCACTGACGGTTGTTTGTTTGTTGCAAACAAATGTTCTGCTTGTTTGATTCGATTGCGTAAAAAATCTTCAGCATGGTTTCCACAAGCTTCCATTGCCCAATCAGGGTGGTAGTATGCTTTGTCCCCCGTTTTTCCTGTGATGCGGTAGTATTTGATACTCGTATTGATGCGGATCCCATTCGAATGAAGGTAAGGAGAGATATCTTCCCAAGGAAGGTCATGACCGATGTCACGGTAGTATTCTCGGTAACGGAAGTCCCCAGGGTATCCATCGATCGAACTCCATACTTGTTTGCTACTCTCGGGGTCTCGGCCAAATGCAAAAACACCATACCCCACTTCCACGGGTGCATAGACTCCAAACTTGGGTCTTGGGCTTGCATGCGTAATGCCATGTGTGTCCACAAAAAAATAACGAAAGCCCTCTCGATCGAGTTCCTCTTCTAATGATTCCGTATAACCACATTCCGATAGCCAAATCCCTTTTGGGTCCCTACCCCAAATCCTACGAAAAGTCCTGCGTCCATTTTTCAATTGGGAACGAAAGACCGACTTTTCAGAATCATAAAATGGTAAAAAGGCGTGAGTGGCAGGGCTTGTCATCGCTTCGAGTTCACCCGATTCGATAAACGGCAAAAACAATTTCGTCAAATCTCCGTTAGCTTCCTCGAAGATTGATTCCGTATCTAAAAAATGTTCCAGATACCTTGTTGCCAAATAGTGTAAATGCGGATCCGACTTTGTTCGTTTGGTTTCGTGACCTGCAAGTGAGATCAGGTTTTTGATGTACTTACGGAATTGATTTTGTAAATACGGGTCCACTAACATTTGTGAGAGTGTCGGTGTAAACGACATGGTAATCCGAATCCGAACTGATTCTTTTTTTAAATTACGAAACACACGAATCAGAGGGATATAGGTTTCGAGGATGGCTTCGTTTAACCAATTTTCTTCAATAAAAGGAGTGTCATAACCAGGGTGTCTAACGAATGGTAGGTGGGCATGTAATACAAAAACCAAATGCCCCTTGATCGAATGGTTCATCCAAGAATTCCCTTTCCAGAACCCGACCCATTGGCAAAAGGAAAATTTTCATTTGGCAAAGAATCTTGGTTTGCCTGTTTGTTTCTTGGGTTTACATAATATCCACTTGCGTTTGTTTCTCGAAAGTAAAATTCACCACTCGGGCTTTGGGTGACAAGTCCTGCGCTAATCCATTCAGGGTGGATCCATTCTTTGTCCAATCGAAAAGACTCAGTACCCAGTGGTAAGTCTTTCCCAGTAGAATGTAAGGACGGAATTTCCTTTTCTAAATAAGAAACAAAAATGGTGCATTGAATCATTTTCACAGGAAACATAAACTTGAGATAATACGATTCTGTAAAGGGAGGAAGGTCGTACCATTCCACACGGTCACTCCCAAAAACATTTTGGTATTCTACTTTCAAACGAAACTTTAGAACATCGGTAGTTTGCACTTCCAATTCTTTGGTCATTCGTTCTAAGGTGTTTTCTGAAAATTTCCAAAAGACAAACGCTTCTTTCGGCGACCGAACTAGTACCTTAATTAAATCTTCAGTTGGGTAACTGGGATGTTTTGTATATTTGGAATCATTGTAAATTTTAGGAAGTTTGTTTGGTGGCAAAGATCGAGTTTCACTCGGTGGTTTTACGAGTTCTTTTTTAGAAAGTACCTTGGATTCATCTTTTGCCTTAGGTTTTGCAGGAGATGCTGATTTTTTTTTGGCCACTTTTTTTTTGGCGGCTTTCTCTTTCTTTTCTTCCTCTGCCATGCATACAAGGAGTATGCCTCGAAACACCCACCTTCAATTCTTTTTTATTTGACGTTAGCTTTTTTTCCAAAATACAATCATTCCATACCAAATTGGGACAAACTATGAAAATCAATTATACTTGGAAACATTTAGACCGATCCGAAGCTGCTGAAAAATACGCAGATGAAAAACTAGAACGAGTGACAAAATTCGTACAAAAAGTTGTATCTTGTGAAGTTTCCTTTGAAGCCATCCATGGAGAAATCAACGCTAACCTCAAGTTACACGCTGATGGAAATAATTTTAACGCACACAACCAAGACAAAGACATTTACGTGTGTATCGATGGTTTAGAAGACAAAATCATCTCCCAAACAAGCAAACACCACGACAAAAAAAGCCAACACTAATCTCTAATGATCCAGAAGTCGGAAGAAGCACTTACCTATCTTGGAAATGGTGAGTTTCAAACTGCTAAATCTATCTTTTCTGTACTTCTGGATCGTGATCCCGAGGACATTGCCACCATCAGTGGATTTTATATCGCAAGTTTTTGGGACCACAGACTCGATCTCATTTTAAAAACAAGGGAAGGAAAGGAACGGGGAAAATTACTCCTCCAACTTTTTTCTGATTTTGAAACGGAAGTGCGAAAACGTGGGTTTCAAAACACAGACAGTTTTATTGTCACACAAGATTGTATCTTAAAAGAAGCAAGAGACCATCTCAAACTTGCTTACCAATGGGAAGGATCAAATGCTCTCGACAAAGAGTTGCTAGGTGACCTCGCCCGAAGTCTCATCAAAATCCAAGACTATTCGATGGCCATTGAAGTACTTTTATATGGTGGGAATAAACAATCACCTGTCCTTTTGTATTATCTAGCAGAATCCCAGGTGATGACTGGAAAAGAAAAAGAAGGTATCGATAATTACCGCATTGCCTTTTTAAATGACCCACAACTCTTTCCCTATACCATTGTACGCTGGCCACCTTTACTCCAACTCATCGAAAAAGCAAATTCCTTTAGCCAAAAAGAAGAAGATATGAAAGAACTCGTGCCTGTACTTGCATGGAGAGAAGGACTCTTTGTCACCGGTGGCAAAAAAGATGAAGGTACCATTCAGATTTGGTTTAGTGAATTAAAACGCCTAACAGAGAGTAAAGAAAGGAGTGGGGGGAGTTTTCGATTGGAAGCAAGGATTGAACAATTTGCCCTTGCCATCCTCAAAACTGCTGACGACATCCGTTCACGGGATGCCGTTTTGTTTGCTAAAAACTTAGTTTAATTTTAGTTTCTAAATTATTTTTCTACGGATTCAATGAGGAGATGGAGCTCTTCAGCTGCAGCATCCCTACCTGTTTTTTCGTAGTAAAGTTCGAGTTCGCGAAGTCCATAGACGGAACCTGGTGCCGAACGTAAATGATCGAGTAACACTCGTTTTTGGTAAGGTTCACTTAAATCAATGCTTGTAGGTTCATATTGGTAATTGTTTTGTTCAATCACAACTCCAGCAGAATCATTTTTTGTGAAGGTAGTTTCCGATTGGGAACGGTTTAAGAGAACAAATACCAAACTCACAGCCATCACAGCTGAAAAGGAATACTGAACTGTGCGGTTTTCAATGAGATCCCGGAAGGAGAAGGAGGTTTTTTCTGTGGGACGATCAATGGAAACTGATTCTAGGAGGTTCAGCAATCTGACATCAAAGTCATTTGACATTCGAGGCAGGATGGTATCTTCCTTTTCCTTGATGTGTTGGAACAGAGAACAAATTTTATTCTCTAAAACCACTGAATCCGTGTCTTCTGGGAAAAGACCTGGGTATTGAGCACGAAACCAATCTTTTAAATTCATAAACCTATTTTTCAAAGAAACCTTCTCCTTTTTCGTCTTTCTGGATGAGGTGCTTTAAAAACTCCTTCGCCTTAAAGAGACGACTCTTAACCGTTCCAACATTACATTCCATAATCTCGGCAATTTCGTTATAAGAAAGGTTTTCAAAATAACGAAGTTCGAGAACTTGTTTGTAGGAATCTTCTAAGAGTGCAATCTTACTCATTAGATAACTCGATTCTTCAGAAAGTTCCAATTTTTTTTCATATCCGACACGGGAATCCACAAATTGGTTATCCCCTGAGTCATCCATGGGTTTTTCACGCCCGCGTTTCTTTTTGGCAAGTAAGTCTTTGGACTTATTGACCACAATGCGGTAGAGCCAAGTGTAAACGCCTGCCTCGGCACGGAAGTTTTGGATGGATTTGTAACCAGAAATGAGAGCGTCTTGGACAATGTCTTCGGCGTCATCGCCGTCTTTGACCATGGAAACTGCTTTTCGGAAGAGTCTCTCTCGGAAAGGAGAGACAAGTGTCATATAGGCAGTCGGATCCCCTGCTTTGATTTTTTGGAGCAGGATTTTTTCCTTCTCACGCAGGGTCATGTTTTTGCCTTCTAAGGGTCTTGGCATCAGAACCTAGAATTTCGAAAGCGATAAATCAATCAATGTTTTTCGGATTCGTTTGGCAGTTTAGATCCTATGGAACATGGTCTCTAGGTCTTTTCGTGTCAGTTTGATGAGTGTTGGCCGACCGTGAGGGCATAGGGAAGGATTTTCGCAGTACGAAAGCCTTTGTAAGAGTTCCCCAATGATGGGGTCTGAGACTTGGTCCCCTTTTTTGATGGCAGAGCGACACGCGACACATTTTGCCATTTCGTCATACAACTCTCTTTCTTCTGGGTCTTTGGACTTGAACCGCTCCCAAAGGTCGAGGATAGTTTCCGTTTCTTTCCCGGGATCAATATAAGAAGGAACCTCTCGGATGAGGATTGTACCTCCCGAAAAAGGTTCGAGGGTGATCCCAAGTTCACTAAACCTTTGTTTTTCTGCGATCATCTCTTCGGCTTCTTCTTTTGTGAGCTCGAGACGAATGGGAGTGAGTAGGCTTTGGGATTTATAGGCTTTCGATTTGAGATCCCGTAATACTTCCTCATAACGGATCCGTTCGTGGGCCGTGTGTTGGTCAATGATGTAGAGACCATCTTCCGCTTCGGCTAGGATAAAGGTTTCAAAAATCACACCGAAGTGTTTTTTGGGAACAAACAAATGGTGTTTGGATAAATTTTCACCTAATAAATGTAAGTTTGTACCAGCCCCTATTCCTTCTAGCGAAAATCCAGACCTTCCTTCGATGGAACTCGGTCCAAGGAGTGGACTTCCTTCGGTTTGATTCCCAAAGTGGGATGAGGACCCACTGCCCAATCCAAATCCCAATCCTCCTTCACCAAACGAAGATTCATTCCTATTGTTATCATATGGAATGGGCATCGATAACCTTCGGCGCATTTCTAAAAATTCCACAGGAGTGGATGTGCGTAAAACTTCCGTGATGCCTTGGTAAAGGATCCCTGTGATGGTTTCTTCTGATAAAAACCGAACTTCTTTTTTTTGGGGGTGGACGTTCACATCCACAAATTCACGAGGGAGGTCAAAAAACAAAAATGCATAGGGAAAGGCACCACTAGGTAATAACTCTCCATAACAACGTTTGAGAATTTGTGCTGAAAATTTGAGTTCCACGGAACGGTTGTTCACAAAAAAGAACTGACCCGTCCTTGAAGATTTATAAAAATCTGGATGGGAGATATATCCTCGTAAGGTCATCCCATTCCGACTTGTATTTACTGGTAAAAGATGATCACGGAGATTTTCACCATAAATGGAAAGCACTCGCTCCAGTGGTTCTTCTTTTTGGACAAAAAATACTTCCTTTCCATTTTGTACGTACCGAAAGCTGATGTTCGGTTCTCCGAGTGCCATGGTCTGTACTCTCGTTCTATTTTTTTTCTCTTCCCCTGATTCGGTTTTTAAAAATTTCCGCCTAACGGGCGTATTATAGAATAAATCTTTGATCTCAATTTTTGTCCCTTGGAAAAACGGGATCTCTTCTTCGGAAACAATTTTCCCCTCTTCAACCACCACACGGTTTGCAGTGCGGTTTCCCTCCGTTCCAGACTCAATCACAAGCCTTGCCACGGAAGCGATGGAAGCAAGTGCTTCCCCCCGAAACCCAAAGGTAAAGAGGTGTTCTAAGTCATGGAAGTTTTGGATTTTACTTGTGGCATACCGTTTGATGGCAAGAGGTAGATCCTCTTTTGTGATCCCATGTCCATCGTCGGAAACAAGGATACGGCCAAGGCCAGCACTTTCCGTTGCGATTTCAATTTTGGAAGCACCTGCATCGATGGAATTTTCTATGAGTTCTTTTAAGATGGAATGTGTGGATTCAATGACTTCTCCCGCTGCAATTTGGTTGATGAGGTCGGGAGAAAGGGAATGGATGATGCCCATATTGGGCAAGCTTGGGAGGGGAAACCTCCCTTTCTATTACATTTTAGTGGGACTTACAAGAAGAACAAGTGCCAGAAACCACAATGTCAATGTGGTCTGCCACAAATCCCATCGCTTTCCAGTCTGTGCTTTCGTCCAGTTTGAGTGCAGGAACGTCAAGGATGGTCCCACAAGAATGGCAAATCAAATGCGAATGGTCGTCAAGGAAGGCATCATAACGAACGGATTCCGATTCAATATTGAGTTTGTTCACGAGTTTGTGGCCTACTAAATACTCGAGAGAATTGTAAACAGTGGCAAAACTGATTTTATCTGCTTTGTCCCTGACCGACTCAAATACCATTTTTGCAGTTGGATGGTCGTGTCTTTCTTTCAAGTCTTGTAAAATCAATTCTCTGTGTTTTGTCAGTGCTTTCATAGGAAATCCCTTTCCCTAATGAGACTCTCAAAAATAGTGTGGGGTCAATTGGAATTTCGATTTTAGAATCCTTCCAGAAATTGATATTTGTCAATACGGAGCCATTATGCCAGTAGCAACAGACCAATTTAAATCTTCTCTCTCCCATTGGGCGTCGGGTGTATCCGTCATTACCTATGCATCAAAGACCATAAAAGGAGGAGTGACTGTTTCTAGTTTTTCTTCTGTTTCCTTAGAACCACCGTTAGTTTTATTTTGTCTGGCAAAACATTCCAAGGCAAAAGAAGCCATCGAAACGGCTGGAAACTTTGCTGTGAATATTCTTTCTGCCGAACAAAAACAAATTTCCGCTGATTTTGCTTCTGGTTCTCTGGACAAAGCGGTTGTTTTGGAAGGCCTAAACCCAGGAACTCTTTCCACCGGAGCTCCCATCTTAGAGGGTGCATTAGCTTCTTTGGATTGCCTGGTGCACCAAATCATCGATGCAGGTGATCATTGGATTTTCCTCGGACTTGTGGAAGCTGTGGCCACAAAGGAAGGTTCACCCCTTCTCTATTTCAATCGCAATTATAGAGAACTCATTTAAGGATATACCATGGAAAAAGAGAAAGTCAGTCTGGAAGAAGCAAAAGAACACGGACTTACCGAAACTGAATTTGTTGAAATTCAAAAAATCTTAGGAAGGATTCCCAATTCAACAGAACTCGGAATTTTTTCTGCCATGTGGTCGGAACACTGCTCTTATAAAAATTCAATCTTAAAACTAAAAACCCTTCCTACAAAATCTGACAAACTCCTAGCACAAGCTGGAGAAGAAAACGCTGGAGCCATGGACATTGGGGATGGCCTTGCGGTTGTATTTAAAATTGAAAGTCACAACCATCCAACGGCTGTGGAACCTTACCAAGGTGCCGCAACTGGCGTTGGTGGGATCATGCGTGATATTTTTACGATGGGTGCACGCCCCATCACTTCCCTCAACTCACTTCGGTTTGGTGATCCAAAAGAACCTCGCAATAAATACTTACTCACTCGTGCGGTCAAAGGGATTGGTGATTATGGGAACTCTCTCGGAATCGCTGTGGGTGGTGGTGAACTTTTTATCCACCCTACCTTTACTAAAAATCCACTTGTGAATGCAATGACTGTGGGAATCGCCAAACACGATGAAATGGCTTCTGCTTCTACCAAAGGCCAAGTGGGAAACAAAGTGTACATTGTTGGTGCGACGACTGGTCGTGACGGGATCCATGGTGCAAGTTTTGCTTCCAAAGACCTTACCAAAGAATCAGAAGAAAAACGTTCCGCCGTTCAGGTGGGAGATCCCTTTATGGAAAAACTTCTGATGGAAGCATCCCTCGAAGCCATACAAAAGAAACTCCTTGTCGGAATCCAAGATATGGGTGCAGCAGGAATCTCTTGTGCCACGTCTGAAATGAGTGCCAAAGGAAAAACGGGAATGGATGTGGATTTAGACAAAGTCCCACTCCGCGAAGGGGACATGAATGCCTATGAAATCATGTTATCCGAATCCCAAGAACGTATGCTTGTGATCCCAGAAGTGGGAAAAGAAGGAGAACTTGTTTCCATCTTCCACAAATGGGGGTTAAATGCAGTTGAGATCGGAACTGTCACTGGTGACGGAATTTTGCGCATTCGTAAAAACGGATCTCTCAAAGCGGAAATCCCAGCGGAATCCCTTGTCCTTGGTGGTGGTGCCCCAAGGTATGTGAGGGAAGAAAAAAGACCATCTTACTTAGATGAGGTGGTAAAATTTGATCCAAACAAAATCCCCGATCTAAAACCTGACACAGTCCCTCAATCTCTCAATAGTCTACTATCTTCCCTAAACATCAGTTCCAGAAGGCCACTTTACGAACAATACGACACAGAAGTGGGTCTTGTCAAAGTAGTAGAACCTGGTGAAGACGGTGGTCTTGTCCGAATCCCTGGAACCAAAAAAGGGATTGCTGTCGCCACAGACTGTAACTCACGTTATACCTATTTAAACCCATACGAAGGGGCACAAATTGCGGTTTGTGAATCGGCAAGAAACGTTGCAGCAACAGGTGCCGAACCTTATGGGGTGACAAACAACCTCAACTTTGGAAATCCCTACATCCCAGAAAACTATTATGTGTTCAGTGAATGTGTGAGAGGCCTTGGGGATGCATGTCGTTTCCTAGGACTCCCTGTTACGGGTGGAAACGTTTCCTTTTACAACGAATCCCCCGAAGGACCTGTGTTTCCAACACCTACCATTGGTATGGTGGGAGTGATTGATGATGTATCGAAAGGACTACGCACCTACCCCAAAACAGACGAAGGAGTGAAGTATGCACTTGTTGGTGATTTTTTACCCACAATTTCTGCCTCTGAGTATTTGTACAGGTCCCAAGGCCTTGATACAGGTGCCATTCCAAAAATATCGTTAGCAAAAGAAAAACAAACCATTGATGCCCTGATCCAATGCCGCAAACAAGGAATTTTGACCTCCGCCAAAGACTTGTCACTCGGTGGCCTCCTTGTAGCACTCGCAAAAATTGTGATTGTTGGGAAAAAAGGAATCGAAGCCAACCTAAGTGAATTACAAACAAAAATTCCAAGGTTAGATACTTTGTGTTTTGGTGAAACAGGTGCTAGTTTTATTGTGAGTTATCTACCAAAGGATGAAGCAAAAGTGAAAGAATCGTTTGAAAAGAATGGTTTGTCATTTTATTCCTTAGGAACATCAAGTTCTAAAAACTCCCTTTCCGTCAAAGGAGAGGGTTTTCATTGGGAATGGACAACCAAATCACTTGAAGTGGAATTTGAAAGTGGATTAAAATCCTATTTCGAATAGACAAGTTTCAAATTACAGGGAGGATATGCCAGATGCGTGTTCTTCCTGTTTGGTTCCTTTTTCTCATTTTCACAATCCAATGTACAAGTCTTGCAAAACGCCAAGACTATGAAGATTCCCTTCGTTCTTACAAAAAAGCAGCGATTGACAATGCACTCACAACGTTACCTCGAAACGAACGAAAAGGTTTTATTGCTGTATTAGAAAAAGCTCATCTTTCCTTTCTTTCTGGAGGAAGAGAATTCCAAGACTTGGAATCTCTCGCAGAAGCAAGTAAAGAACGCCTACGATTTAGTGCTTCTAGAACTCTAAAATCATTTTTTTATATGGAATCAGAAGATGGATATTATGCATCAGAAGCAGAAATCATCTACTTACACATCTTACTAGGACTCTACTATTCACGAGTGGAACAATATGAAAAAGCAAAAATCCAAGCAAGGTATGCTGGTAATTTGTTAAGTGGAGAATGGAGCGCAGAAGGCCAGTTTGATGACCCCACCTTACGGTTATTACTTGCAACTCTATGGCTTTCAACTGGTGCCAGAGAAGAAGCGATGGTGGATTTTCGTAGAGCGACTCAAATGAAACCACAATCTTCAACAATTCGTTCGTTTGCAAACGAGATGGTTCCAATGGATGGTGAGTTTATCTTTGTGTTTGGGGGTCCAGGTGCCGAACCAGAAATGGATCCTTCTGCCAATCTCAATTTTATCCGTGGTCTAAGGAATCTGAAGTTTACAACTTCTGGAAAACAAAGTTCTCTCCTACTTGTCGACAAATCCAAATCCATCCAATTGAGTTTAGAAAAAGGAACATTGGGATGGTACGAACGCCATCTCATCCGAGACAATGAAATCGCAGAACTCGTCCAAGATTCTAAATACTTCCAATTGATGTCTGCAACAGCAATCAAGGAAGGAACAAAAGGGACTCTTAAGATCACAGGTTCCATCCTTGCTGGTGTGACTGTCATTGCACTCGGTGCTGGAATTGTGTATATAGGTGCAGAAATACGCTCAGGTGAAGTGATGGGACTTGGATTTGTTACCATGGTTGCTGGGTTTCAACTAGGTCGTGAATGGATTGGCAGGTCCATCCACCAAACCAAAACAAATATCAAAGAAGATTTGGATGTATCCAATGAATACAGATATGTCCGTTTTTTCCCTGAATATGTGTGGATTGGTAAATCAAAAACAAAATTAAACGAACCAACCTTGACTTCAAACCAAGGCCCTGTCACTTACCACCTTACGCCCGCTATGGGGAAAATCAAAGTTAGGTTTGGATTTGTTCCGGATGTTCAGAACCCGTAACCTTCTACTCGGCTTTTTTTAAGAAAGTTAGTTTGTTCACTCCAAACGATTTGATTCGTTTCCAAACTCACAAGAAAAAGAGTCACTGTGATGTATTGAATTTTTGTTCCTGATTCGAAATTAACTACTTCATTGATCTCACCTTTAATTTGATGGGATGGGGACTTAAACTTTCCAACTGCCAAACGAGAATCGGAAGAAACCATTCCTGTTTTTCCAAATGCCATTTCTTTGGTTGCATCTTCCCGAACAGAGGTATCAACAAAAGGAATCTTATCTTTTGTAAGTTGGTTTAGAATTTCATTGGTAATTAGTTTTGTATCAATATGTTCCGACGTACTATTCTGTAACTTTCTCCATTCTAAAAAACCAGTCTTCATTTCTGTTTTATAATATACTGATAAAGAATGGCTCATACTTTTTACAGTTTCTTTTACTTCCACAACCCCCCATTGTTTGGTGGCCTTGGCGTTTTCTGGTTTTTGGTAAGATGTCGCAGTCGAACAACTAACAAGAATAAACGATACGAAAAAAATTAAAAATTTCTGATGCATAGGTGTTAGTTTGGGATGGGAATTGGAGTTTGGCAAGAAGTTTGCGGTGGTATCCCCGCCCGATTTTGGGTGGGGAACTGGACCCGCCACCCAATGAGTCTCCTCTACCATGAAGTCTCATTTTTCACAATCGTTTCCCTTCAATTCCTTATTTTTTTGAAAACTTGTTCATCTTTTGGCCGGCTTATGGTTTTGGCGCCTCATTCGATCCAACACCAAACCGTTCTCGTGACAGGACCAGGCTACTCAGGGGTGCGCGTTCGCTCCCGTCTGCCATGGGCAGACCAAGCCCTCCGTATCCTTGGCGCAAACTCAATCTATTAGGGTTTGTTTCCTAGATTCGAAGAAATATTGTCTTGAAAGTTTTGTTTCCATTGGCATACTTCAGCATTAATATATGGGCAAATTCATCTTTCGTTTCAGTTTATTCCTTATCCTACTCGCGATTCTGTTTGCGGGTTATACTTGGCTTACCCTCACTTGGAGTTATTCGGAAGGAGACCGTGCCGGTTACATCCAAAAACTCTCCAAAAAAGGTTGGGTTTGTAAAACTTGGGAAGGTGAAATGGCACTTGTGACCATGCCAGGTACAATGACCGAAAAGTTTTATTTCAGCATCCGTGATGAATCGATAGCCGAACATTTAAACGGTTCTATTGGTAAACGTGTGGTATTAGAATACGAAGAACACATTGGTGTTCCCTTCAGTTGTTTTGCTGAAACCAGATATTTTGTAACGGGTGTAAAAACGGTTGGAGAAGTCCCTCCTCTCTAAAATTTCCTCACAAACAAACGACCACCAAACGTGTATTCATCGATGTTGGTCGTTTTTCCTTTTGCATCCAACGTTTATTTGAATGTTTCCATTCCTCCCTCTACTCGATTACTACCGTTCCAACATTTGATTTTCATTGAGTAACCGTTGGATTCGCTATGGTTTTAGAACCGATCTTAAATATTTTTTTCGAATTATGTCTCTTTAAATCCTGTTCTTCGGATTTTACAGGGAGTGAAAAAAGATAACGAGGGAAATTTCACTTTACATATTTTTACTATACATATAGATAGTATTATGGATCTCGCGGAACAAACCCACTACTCTTCCACAAATATCTACGAACCAATACAAAATTGGAACCAAAAGGATTTGGGACTTCTGACGGGAGAAAGGGGGATGTACAAACTTGCCCACTATTGGCAATACGCACTGGTTTGTTCAGGTTTCCAGGTGTTTAACTTGGATTGTGCCATCCGCTTCAATCCCTTCACCATAACAGAAGAGACAAGGAAACAAAACTTAGCCCCAGAACCTTTTTTGGAACAAATTCAAATCCAAAGAGCTTTCACCCCTTACCAAATCCTGGATGCTCTCCAAAATATTCTGAAAGAAAAAAGAGAAAATACCATCTATTTCTTGTTAGCCCCTTGTAAACAATTTCTGGATGGGGATGTAAAAGATGACGAAGGAATTTATTTATTAAATTTGATGCTTGGTTTTATTGAAAAATTTCCAACAGAAAATGTCCCTCTTCTTGTCATTGAATCATGGACCTATTCTCATAAAAATTTTAAACTTTTTTTCCCAAAACTTTTACGGGCTTCTCAAACCCTATGGGAACTCAAAACAGAAAAAGGACTCTCAAGGATCCGCACAAGAAAAACATCTATCACTGGAGCATAAAATGGGACGAACCATTTCCCCTTATTCACGTCAAATGTTACAAATCGAAGAAAACTTATCTGATTTCAGAAGAGCACTCAGAAAAGTGGACCAAGAGATTTATGATGATCTCATTCGAATCGCCAAATTACAGGTGCAAGCTGGTGTAATGGCTTCACTCCCCTATCCAATTGATTCTATGCTTTTATCGATGATGATTGAATTAAAAAAAGAGTTAAATGAACTAAAAAGGAAATTTCCGGAAGAAACTAAACTTTAGCGAATATTAATTCCCAAAATGATAGTTCTGAAGTGAATTCAAGTCCAGCTCAAAATGGAAACTTACAATGGTTATCTATTTGATATCTACCACTCAGAACAAAAAATTTACATTTGGATCAAATCTGACTCAGGTGAATTAAAACTTTTTGTTGATGAATACTTTCCTGTTATTTATGCAAACGCTTCACCCACTATTTTAAAAAAACTAGTCAAACGATTTTATGAATTAGATGCCTTAGCAGAAATACCGAACTTCACAGAAAAAAGACTGTTTTACCAAAACAAAACAATACCCGTTTTAAAACTTGTCATCTCAAAACCACAACTCCTTCCTAAAATCACAAACAAACTTTTTAATTTGTACGGAAAATATGACATCTACCATTCCGACATTGAAATCACTACTGGATACATGGTAGATAAAAAAATTTATCCACTTTGTTATGTTACAATAGAATATGAAGCTACTAAAAATAGATTAAATCAAATTAAAACCATTAAATCCCTGACCGATTTAAATGAATTGGACTATGAAATACCGGAACTACTTGCAATTTCTCTTTACTTAGAAAAAAGCCATAGACATCCCTTCAGTGAAAATAACTTAATCATCGAAACTTCCAATGAAAACTACAATATCCCCACAGGCAATGGAATCACACTCATCAAAAAACTAAACGAAATCTTTCTGAAACACAATCCAGATATTGTTTTATCATCTTTTGGTGACCAAGTCATTTTTCCCTACTTATTCAAAACAGCTCAAGAAAACCACCTAACAACAGAATTCGATAGAGATAAAACAAGTTTGATTCGGCGTTCCATCCAAACGCAGGGAACAAGTTTCAATACTTACGGCACTATCGTGTACAGAGCACCTTCCTATCCATTGTTTGGCAGATGGCATATCGATTCCCGAAATAGTTTTGTATACAAAGAAGCAGAACTAATTGGTATCATTGAGCTTTCTCGTATTTCCAGATTACCTGTTCAAAAAATGGCAAGAGCATCCACGGGAAAGGCACTCACTTACATTGAAGTTGATGTTGCTCTTCGTATGAACTACCTTGTGCCTTGGCAAAAAAGTGCTCTTGAATCAGAAAAATCTGCCTTGCAGTTGTTAAATGCTGATAAAGGAGGACTTGTTTTCCAGGCTGATATATCAAATGGATTTGTTTTAGAAAACGTAGCACAACTTGATTTTTCCCAAATGTATCCGAGTATCATGGTAACTCACAACGTTTCACCTGAAACCATCAACTGTCTCTGTTGCGAAAACTCAACCGACATAGAAAGGGTTCCTTCACTTGGTTATCGAATTTGTTCGAAAAGGAAAGGCATCGTTTCGGAAGCATTGGCTCACATAGTCCAAAGACGAAATCACTATAAAGAACAAAAAAAAAACAATCATCCCAATGCCATTAATATCCAATCAAAACAATCAAGTTTAAAATGGATGTTAGTTACCTCCTTTGGTTATTTAGGTTATCGAAATGCAAAATTTGGGAAACTCGAAAGCCATGAAGCTGTTACCGCTTTTGGCCGAGAAAAACTGATCACCGCCAAAGAAGTATCGGAAGAATATCAATTCAAGGTTGTACATGGAATCACAGATAGTATCTTCATTCAGAAAAAGGATCATAGTCCCATTACAAAAGAAGACCTAACATTCCTTTGTTTAGAAATAGAAAAACGTACAAAAATACGGATGGAAGTAGAAGGGATTTATTCTTGGTTATGTTTTCCACCTTCTACACAAGATGAAAAACTACCAGTAGCAAATCGTTATATGGGAAGATTTACCAATGGCCAATTCAAAGGCAGGGGCATCATCACAAGAAGGAAAGACTTTCCAAAATTAATTCGTGAAGCTCAAAACCAAATGATCCAATGGATGTGCCAATTCAAAACAATTGCTGAAATGCAAAAAAAAGAATCTGAAATCATGAAAATCTTCTACCATTATGACAACAAACTTGTAAAAGGCGATCTTAATTGGAAAGATTTGGTTATCCAAAAATCGACTTCAAAAGAACCAGAAGATTATACCGTTGATGCACCTAGCACCATTGCCGTTAAAGACCTACTTGGCATGGGGGTTCGTGTGCAAGCTGGTGAAAAAATCAAATACATTGTAATCAATCAAAAATCTGAAAAAAAAGGAGAGAGGTACCTAACCCTAGAACGAATGGAAAATAAACTAAAGCAAAATGAAAAGATACATTCCAGCAGAAACCAAACCCAAATGGATCCTACCCCACAAAACTATTCAGAAAAATATAAATTCACAAACCAAATACAAAAGGAAAATGAGATTGTAACACATGCAACAACCCAAACAAGAGAAAAGAAAAATAGGATAAATGAAAATACTATAAACTTACATTCGAATGGAATTGATCAGTTTTTAGACAATTCACAAAACAACTACACAAATTTGAATCTGAACCCTAAAGGAATGAGCAACAAAACACCAAAATATGATGAAAAATACTACAGAAATCTATTGGTAAAATGTTTTAAAGAAATATGGATTGGAATCTCCACTTTCAAAAACTTTGATATACTAATCAGCGACGAAACATTCTTACCCTTCTCATTCGAAAAAGATCAAAATTACAATAAAACAATCAACAAAACGAATTCCATTTTTATTGCATAAATTACAAAAAAAATACAACAAAAAGTTCTAAAGAGTCTCGTGTTAAACGATAAAAAAGACCACCAAACAAAAAAATATTTGAACTCAAAATGTTCGAAATAAGAATCAGATTCACTTTTTACTCAATGGGACTGAGGGGGCGAAGCTATGCCTATCCCTAAACCAAGAAAACGATGAACGATTTATTATGTCCCATAAAAAAAGAGGCGCATTTTTTATACGAAAATAGCATCAAAAATACAATACGAAAAAAAACCAACCAAGAGTGTTAAACGAAATACAGATACCAAACAAAGAAACGAAGATAACCATTAAAGCGATTACTAAACATTAAAATTTTTTAAACGCATTACAGAGATCATTCGTTAGTCGCAATGCCTATTTTGAATCGACTTTTATTGAGCTTTGGTTTAAATGGCTGATAATTAAAAAATGGGCAAGGAATCAGTATATAATCCAATCTTACGGTGGGCTGGAGGAAAAAGATGGCTTATTCCCAAAATTGTTGAACTTACAGAAAGCATGAAGTTCAACGATTATCACGAACCTTTTATTGGTGGTGGATCAATCGCATTTAATATCAGAACAACAAACAAAAAATACATCTCTGATATTAATCCAAACTTAATAAATTTTTACAAAATAGTTAAGAAAGAACCAAATGAACTCATCGAACTACTTCTTAAATATAAAAACAGTGAAAAATTCTACTACAAAATTAGATCACAAAAAACAGATGATCCTTTAGTAAGAGCAGCTAATTTCTTTTTCCTAAATCGAACTTCATTTAATGGACTTTATCGCGAAAATCTAAAAGGCGAATACAATGTACCTTATGGGCATAGACAATTAATGAAAGAAGATATATTAAAATTACTTCATTTAAATTCAAAACTAAAAAATACAATTATAACTTGTCAGCCATATGAATTATCCCTAAAAGGACCAAAAAAAGGTGACCTTGTTTATATTGATCCGCCTTACACGGTCGCTCACGAAAATAATGGATTTATAAAATACAATAGAAAACTATTCGCTTATGAAGATCAGATTATGCTTGTTCAAATAATTCAGGAACTCGATAAAAGAGGTGTCTATGTAATATTAAGCAATGCAAAGCATGCTTCAATATCGAAAATTTATTCTAAATTCTCCAAACCAAGTATTATTTCACGACATTCTATCATTGGAGGTAAAAATGCTCACCGTGGAAAAATTTCAGAATTTCTGTTCACAAACCTTATCTGAACTAAAGGAAAAATCTAAACAATTTATAGAGTCAAACTTATATAAGGCGTTCATTAAGTCCCTGGATTATAGTATTTTAACAAATATTATCTCCAATGGGCTACCATTCTATCTATCATTCTTCATTTTAAGCTTTGTCAAGAAATGGTCTGGACTCGAATTATTTGTTATAGACGGTGGACTCTTTCTGTATAGTATTTCATTATTAACAGGTAGCCTATATGCAGTAAATGAAGGCCAAAAAATATCAAATTGGTTTTTTAGATTTGTTAAAAATATATCATATATACTTCTTTTGTTTTGTTCTCTAGGATATGGAATTCCAAAAATAGAAGAAAATTTCGATCTTAAGTTTGCGACAATGACTGCAACAATTCTCACAGGAATAGCATTTTTCATTTCTGCATATATCCAATTTTCGCTAACCTATTATAAGCCCGATATACATGGATCACGCGAAGAGGCATTGTCTAAATTATCTCATGATTTTTCCCGTCTCGGAGATTAACTATGTCAACCGAATATATTGAAGCAAAATGCATAGAAATCAATCAGCCGATTGGAACATTTTATATTTGTTCAATCAACTGGCATGATTTAGTAGGAATTACACAAACAGATATTAGACGAATAGAAAAAGAATCAAGTAACGATGATTTCGAAAGAGTAATCGGAATTCAAAGGGAACTTAGTCAACACAGAGTAAAAGAAATAGGTCTTTATGTACAAAATGTAGACGCTACTTTTCCTAGTAGTATTATATTATCAATAAAACAATTTGATCACAATTCAAATAAGGAGAATATAGTAATAAATAAAGAAAAGACTAAACTAAAAATATTAAAAAAAGAAAATATTGCAAACGTAATAGATGGGCAACATAGAATAGAAGGATTAAAATCTGCTTTCTTGTCACCTCTATTTCCAGCACCTTCGACTTTTGAATTAAATGTAACAATATTTGTAGATATGGACATAGAAGACCAGGCTATGGTTTTTGCTACTATCAATAAGTCCCAAACAAAGGTAAATAAATCAATAGTGTATGATCTTTATGAATACACCAAATCTCGTAGTCCACAAAAAACTTGTCACAATATTGTTAAACTTCTAAATTCAGAAAAAGGAAGTCCATTTAAAGATAAAATAAAGATACTTGGAAAGGCAGATGATAAATACAGAGAAACTATCACTCAAGCTACTCTTGTTGACTGTATACTCCAGTATGTTTCCGAAAACCCGCCAAGAGATAGACTCTTACTTCGCAAAAAAATGAAAATAGAGTCGGTAAATCAAAAAAATTCTGCCAAATATATTTTTAGAGAATATTTTCTTGAAGAAAACGATGCATTTATCGCAAAAATAATCTGGAATTATTTCTCTGCAGTTTCTCAAAAGTGGCCAGAAGCCTGGGATTCAAATATTAAAGGAAATATTTTAAATAGAACAACTGGCATTATTGCTCTCTTTAAATTTCTAGGTCCTGTTTATAACGAATTAAAAGTCAAAAACAAGATACCTAGTGTAAAAGATTTTTTTGATTTATTGAATAAGGCAAAAATAAAAAGCACAGATTTTACTCCTCAAAAATTTGCTCCTGGCTCAAGTGGTCATTCTACTTTGTTTTTATTATTAAAAAAAGAATGTGGCCTAAAATAAGGCACTGCGACTAACAGCGCGTAAACGCTGCGCTTCGGCACTTACTGCCTCGCTTGGTCTGCGACACATTCCCCTCCTGGCATTCGCTCGCATACGCAAGCTGCATGCCAGTCCCTAACGTCCCGATGGGACTCAGGGTCGGGGAACGTCGTTTACACTAGTTCGTTATGCGTAATTTCCCAAAATTAGCAAAAATGAACGATCTAAATTTTTCAACGTTAGCAACACTAATTTTCCATTTGCTTAGGTGGGCAGGTAACTGTTCCATAGGAGCAAAATACGCAACAGTCACCTTGCTTAGGTTTCATAAAAAAATTACATTTAATACATGTATAAAAATATTGACATGACTCGTTGGGCATCTCCTCTTCTTTCTGGTTGCCGCAATTGGGGCAGGTTAATATTGATGTAGTTATTATTTCTTTTTTGTTATCCATATTTATTCTCCCTTTATAATATTGGATATTTTATATCCAATATTATTCTCAATTACATTTTTAAAATCGTTTGGATCCACTTCACTTTTATCATATTTTATTTTAGCAAAGCCAGTTTTGTGATTTGATTCTACATCTAAAACACCCGATAACGACGATATCGCCTTGTTGACAGCTTCTTCACAACCGACACAAGTCATCCCTTTAATTTCTATCTTAACTAATGCAATATTTTCTCTCTCTACGATAATTGTGTCTTTTTTTGAAATCCGAAAGAAAATATTGGAATAATAAGGAAAAGCTAGTAACATCCCTGTAAGTAAGGTAACAATACCTAAAAAAGTTTTACTTTGTAAAAAAGACGGAGTTTTAGTATTATCCGTTTCACATTTACAAGCGATCACTTTTCGATTAAGAGATATGAGCTTTCTATACCAGGCAAACCCGAATAACAATGTAGTCAGGCTGATTAGATAAGGTCGGTAGGGTTCTAACCAACTGAAAGTAGAGGCAACTCCGGATATGCCCCCTAAAACACCTACGATTGGTGTTATGCAGCATAACGATGCAGAAATTGACGCAAGAATTCCAACAGTGATAAAGTTATTGTCGTTGAAATCTTTTTTATTCATGATGATTCTCCTAAAAATTTTCCTATACAATATATATGACAACCCTCTAGTATACTCCAAAGTTACTGTTTTTTTTAAAAAAAAGGAAATTTATGCTTATTGGAGAATTTGCAGAAAAAAGTAAATTAACTAGAGAAACGATTAGATTTTATGAAAAAGAAGGTCTTTTAGAAGGAGTAAGAAAAGAAAATAATTATCGTTACTATTCAAAAAAAGATATTGAAATAGTTCAATTTATTAGCTCTTTAAAAAATTTAGGATTTACTCTACCAGAAATTAGAAGTATTTTGTTAGTGTATAGTTCTGAGTTTAAATGTAAAGATATGCAAATGATACTCGAAAAAAATTTAAGAAAAGTAGAAGAAAAGCTTCGTTCACTTATAAATATAAAGAATAATCTTAGCAAATCAATAAAAGGATGCGAAGAGAATCCTAATAAAAAATCTTGTAATGTTTTTACCAAATTTAAGTTTTAATATGGGAAACTACGCATAACAGCGACTTACCGCTTCGCTTCGGCACTAGGCCTCGCTCGGCCTGCGGCAAATCCTCCTTCTGGCATTCGCCTCGCTTGCGCAAGCTACATGCCAGTCCCTAACGTCCCGTTACCGGGACTCAGGGTCGGAGGACTTCGGTAAGTCTAGTTCGTTAAACGCAATATTGGAAAACGCCCATGAAAACAAAAATTAAAAAATTTGAAATAAATAAAACTGCGCCTTTTGAATTAGATATATTCGATCGCAAAAAAAGCGTACTAATATTGAATGAATTATTCAAACGAATAGCCGAACCGTTTGTATTATCAATCACTTCACCATGGGGAACGGGGAAAACGACATTTCTCTCAATGCTTAATGGATATTTAGAAACTGAGAAATACAATACAATTTATTTCAGTGCTTGGGAGAATGACTTTTCTAATGATGCTCTTATATCAATTGTAAGTGAATTAGAAAATAGTATTAATAATTTAAATGTAACAATAGACGTTAAAAATGAAACAAAGGAACTCTTTAATAAATCTAAAAAAATTGCTACTAAACTATTAAAAAATTCAATACCACTAGCAGTAAAATTAGGCTCTGCAGGTTTACTTGACTTAAGTGACTTTACTGAGGAAGCAATTTCAGGATTTGCTGAAGATTTAGCTAAGGATCAGATAAAAAAATATGACGAATCGAAAAAAACCATAATCTCATTAAAAACAAGCTTATCTGAACTATCAGAGTTTCTTTATGAAAAAACAAAAAAACCAATAATAATTTTTATAGATGAATTAGATCGGTGTCGCCCAAATTACACGATTGAAGTATTAGAAAAAATTAAACATCTATTCTCCATCAATGGAATTATTTTTGTCTTAGCTTTGGATAAAATCCAAATTATTAACTCAATAAAGAAAATCTATGGTGAAAACATAGATTCCGATGGCTATTTACGTCGGTTCATTGACTTAGAATACAACTTACCTCTACCAGACAAAGATAAATATGTAGAATATCTTTATATGGAGTATAATATAGAAAACTTTTTCACAAGTTTTCAAGATAGAGGGATCGGAAATTATGAGATTAGTGAATTTATAAAAAGTATAAAAAGGTATTCAAAAGCTACTAATGTAAGTTTGCGAAAGTTGGAACAAATTTTCATTGAAATCTCTATATCGCTGATGATGATTAAAAAGGATGAATTTCTTATCTTACATTTACTAACACTTTTAATCTTTTTCAAAAATACAAATATAGAGTTTTACTTCAAACTTAGGGAAAAAAATACAACCTTCATAGAAATTGAAAACGAAATAGAAACTTTCAAACTCAATAATGATAATGAAGGAAACTATCGTTTAGAAATATTTAGAGTATATCTTCAAATAAGTATAATTTCACAAAAAGAACTAACTGAAATAGTAAATAAAAACAAAAACACCATTCAAACAAATACAGAACCGGAAGATGCTATAGCAGAGGCTGATTTTTTTAATAGAATCGTATATGATAAAGAACAAAACTATCGCCGTTTAAATATACTAGATTTTCTTTTAAGCAAAATTGATTTATCTTCTAATTTTTCAGTATAAATAATATTACATAACCAATACTGCGTTTAACAGCGACTTACCGCTTCGCTTCGGGACAAGCCCTCGCTCGGGCTGCGCCAAATTGTCCTCCTGGCATTCGCCTTGCTTGCGCAAGCTACATGCCAGTCCCTAACGTCCCGTTTCCGGGACTCAGGGTCGGACAACTTCGGTAAGTCTAGTTCGTTATACGAAATTTCTCAAATACTTTATGAATACCAAAAGCATCTTTTTACTTTCAAAGTTTGATTTATCAAAAAATGAAAATTGCAGTCCTCCCCGACATTTTTTAAATAGAGATGGCTTTAGTTTTCGATTGTTTTATCCAAATTCCTGGATAAAAAAAATAAATCTTGAAACAGATACATTTTCATTATTACGATTTAAAGTAGAAAATGAAAACACAAACCAAAACAATTTATACGAAATAACCATAATAGCTGAGCTATATCATGAACCTGAATCAGGCAGTTTCAGACTAGAAAAAAGTAAGGATAGAAATTTACTAAAACTATATCCCGTCGATATAGAAATTAAAGATTTAGTAAGATTCGATATATTTCAGCAAGAATTTTATCTAGAAAACGATAAAATTGATTTCAAAGGACTCGTTACCTTCTGCCTACGTAACCATTTAATTCCAAGGTATACATTAAATGGAGTCCTTATTCAAATTGGAATTCTAGTAGACATTCTTAAAACATCAACGAATAGATTTACCTGTTTTTTAATTAAAAATATCTTAAAAATCCTTTTTGGTGTAAAATTATACGAATTGGATTCTCCGATTTATAATGAAAGCAAGGATGAAACTATCACAAGAAAAAAGAAAAATGACTTAAAATTCAATCTTTCAATCGGAGAATATAAAACTAATTTTCATACATTAATATCATTTTCCATATTTACAATGATCTATGCATATTTTTGCTTCGAATCTAAAAATACAGTAAATGAACTATTACAAAATATAACTGCAAATAATTTCTTTTCTCTAATATTTGGATTCCTAACTCTGTCGATATATGATTTATTATTCAAGAAAGCATTAATGAAATTATTTAAAATTTTAGATATAAAATATAGAAATAATACAAAAAATAAAATTATTAACAAGAGAAACTTCGTATAACAGCGACTAACCGCTTCACTTCGGGACTTACGCCCTCGTTCGGTCTACGACACATAGGCTTTTGGCACTCCTCTTGCCTACGCAAGTGTCGTGCCAATCCCTAACGTCCCATTCGGGACTCAGGGCCAGCCTACGTCGGTTAGTCTAGTTCGTTATGCGAACATAGCGGGGAAGAATCGCCACATCCGTGTGGCGTTTTAAGAAATCTTAAAAAATTATCGATTTGACAAATATATAAATTTTGTATATTCTGGAAATTATGAATCAGACTGTAAATATCTCTTTCGAAAAGGCACTTTTAAAAGAAATCGATAAAATTGCAAAAAGAGAACATAGATCCAGATCTGAACTGATTCGTGAAGCTGCCAGAGCTTACATTGAGAAAAAATCTAAATGGCAAGCTATCTTCGATTTCGGTACTAAATCCATAGATAAATCAAATCTTACAGAAACTGACATATTTGGAGAAATCAAAGCTGTTAGAAGAAATAGAAAAGCTTCTTAATGTTTAAAGTTCTCCTAGATACAAACATTTACATTTCTGCTATTCTATTTAATGGGAAACCTAAACGAGTTCTACAAGATTTAATCGACGAGGCTTTTGTTGGATACATTTCAAATGAAATACTCGATGAAATTGAAGAAACTTTAGCAAAACCTAAGATCAAACTTCCCAATGATTTTATTCAGTTCACTATTGAAGAAATCAGAAACTCTACTACTATTATCAAAAATAAACCTCTGAAAGATTATTTAAATCTAAGAGACAGGGATGATTTTCATATTTTAGAAACTGCTTTTTCTGCAAATGTAGATTTTCTTATTACTGGTGATAAGGATCTTCTTACTCTTGAAAAAATCAAAGGTTTAAAAATAATTACGCCTGATGAATATTTAAGAATCAAAGACGAACTTAGCTAAGAGTGCGACATCCGTGTCGCTCCCCGCAACGTCGCATAACAGTATGTTACCGCTTCGCTTCGGCACTTACGGCCTCGCTCGGGCTACGCCAAATTCCCCTTCTGGCATTCGCCTTGCGTTCGCAAGCTACATGCCAGTCCCTAACGTCCCGCCGGGACTCAGGGTCGGGGAACTTCGGTAACACTAGTTCGTTATACGCCATTTTTTAAAATGTTAGAAGAAAAAATAAAAAATACTAATCTCTTAATTAAAAATAATGAAATAGGACCAAATTGGAAAGGTCATTTCCCTAACCTCTCTTTCCATTACCAAATAAATAAAGAGGAACAAACAAATAATCTATCAAAAATAACCAATGAATTAACCAGAGACATTTGGAAGTTGGCGACAACTTTCTATCTAATTGAATATACACGAATACAAGCACTAAAAGATAAAAAACTCAGCTCACTTTTCGGAAGTTTCACAACACTAGATATTGAGTATTCACACATAGTAATTAGATCTTTATTCGATAATTTAGCTTTATTAATAAGTGCTACCGCTACTAAAAAGGGACAGTTACCTGACTCTTACAGTGATCTTTCCGAATTTGTTAATAAAAAATCAATAAAATTTGTAGAACTTACAAATGAACCACTTTATCTACTATTAAAAGAATACCAAACTTGGTTTTTAAGCTTAAAAGAAATTAGAGATGATATAATCCATAGAAACTATAATTCAATGGTTTTCGGAAATTTGGAAGAAGACATCTACTTTTGGATAAAAAACCGGAAGGATAGAAATAGAATAAAAGAAACATATCCATATTACAATTTAATTCGTTACAATCTTCACGATGTGCTTTCTTATTCAAAATATTCAGGCATTAATTTTGCTTTAACAATAAACCTCATGGAAGAAATTTCGGAAAATATAATAGAATATTCAATAAAAAAAGAGTTAAGCTATAATACTGGATTATCTTCCGAAGGATTTGGAACTGCATTAATTTGGATGAATAATGTTCTATAAAAAACGGCGTATAACAGCAACTAACCGCTTCGCTTCGGGACTTGCGCCCTCGCTCGGTCTGCGACACATAGGCTTCTGGCACTCCTCTTGCTTACGCAAGCGTCGTTCCAGTCCCTACCGTCCCGTCGGGACTCAGGGCCAGCCTACGTCGGTTAGTCTAGTTCGTTATGCGTAATGTGGCAATTAATTTTAAAAAATATGAATATTACTTACAATCCTTACGAAACAAACAAAGCAAAGTTAAATTTTGAAGAAAACTACCATATAAAAAGCATCCTACTTGAAGGCGAATGGAACAATGATGTTTTTGAATTCGTTTTAAAAAACAATATTCTAGGACTATTTTTTAATTTTGTAAAAGGATCCAAGGCTACAGATTTTGATTTTTTAGAAAATTTAAGCCACTTTCAATTACTAAATATAATCTCGACTCCAATTGATAACCTTGATAAAATAAAATATTTATCAGAACTTAAAGTCTTATCATTACAATGTCATATCAAAAAAGGAATAGATTTCTCAAATCTTAAAAAACTAGAAAAATGCTTTCTATACTGGAATAAAGGGGCAGATTTGATTTTCAAATGCATAAACATAAAAAATCTTTCTATTGATTCATTTAAATCCAAATACATACCTGAAAATTGGAGCAATGAAGAACTGGTGCAATTAGAAATATATAGATCAGATTTAGTTGATTTAAAAAAAATTAAATTACTCAAAAATATTAGAAAACTATCTTTATACAATTGTAAGAAACTTTCTGATTTAGATGATTTAGAGTTATTCGAAAATTTAGAATGGCTGACTATTAATGGCTCAAAACAAATCAAAAATTTTAATGTAATATCTAAACTAAAAAAGTTGAAAGTATTGGATCTTTCTGATTCAGGAAAAATTCCAACAATTGAATTTATAAAGAATCTAATCAATTTACAAAGTTTTGCTTTTGCTGGTTCAAATACTTATATTGAAGATGGAAATCTCTTACCACTTACAAAACTAAACAAACTTTCGATGTTAATGTTTGCTCCTAAAAAAAATTATTCTCTTAAATTATTAAAAAAATGGAATTGGGAAAATTTTGATTCTCCAGATGTATTATTAGAGGAAATTAGCAACAAGCCACACTACGCATAACAGCGGCTAATCGCTTCGCTTCGGCACTTGCGGCCTCGCTCGGTCTGCGACACATAGGCTTCTGGCACTCCTCTTGCTCGCGCAAGCGTCGTTCCAGTCCCTAACGTCCCGTTACCGGGACTCAGGGCCAGCCTACGTCGATTAGCCTAGTTCGTTATACGAAATGCCCTAAAATCTTATTTTAAACCCACACATAAAGTAGGAAAACGAATGCCCTGGATTCCAATCTATTTAGATAAAGAAGATTTAAAGTTTATAATTAATTTATTAAACGATGATTCTGAAATTGCATTTATTGTTAATAACGGATTTAATAAACGGAATAAATGGATTGCGAAAGATAAAATTGATGATTATGGATTGAATAGTTATTGTTTATGGCATATACCAAGTGGACCTCTCCCATTATTGACTGAAGAATCAGATAATATAGAATTCATACTTAACCCTTTTGATGGATGGGAAGAAAAACGAACTGGCGATGATTCAACTAGTCCATATTTTGGCCCAGGACATGTTGGAATAATTCAATTCAATAATAAAACTAACATTGATAATAATAAAATTGGACTTTCCTCATTTGAATGGATTGGTAATCATTATAGAATTATTGGTTTTCCTGCTAATATCTCAACGGAAATTTGGTGGAAAAAATTTAGGAAACAAGTCAGCAAATTCTCTACCAAAATTGGACGAAAAGATGAATTTAAACCAGAAATATTCTGCTTTAGTGGCGCTTTAAGAAAAATAAAAGATGGTATGCATAGATCAGAAAATCCTTAAAACTCAGGGCACTTCGTATAACAGCGGGGAAACGCTTCACTTCGGCACTAACGGCCTCGTTCGGGCTACGCCACATTCCCTTTCTGTCACTCGTTTGCATTCGCAAACTACGTGCCAGTCCCTAACGTCCCTTTCGGGACTCAGGGTCAGGGAACGTCGTCTCCCCTAGTTCGTTAATTGCAATTAGTTGATCTTCAGAAGAAAACGCGCAAATTTTTTAAGAGGGTGTTGTCGATTAACGCTTTGGAAGAGAACAATTAAAGATTTCCTCTCCATTAAAGTGCAGTTAAAGATTTTTGCTTTTTAACATTTAAGAGAAATTTGCGCTGGATTGTAGGACCCTTTCGACTTTTATCTTATTCTATAATAACTAACTGCAATTAACAGCGCCTTAACGCTCGCTCAGGCTCTTTTCCACTTCGCCTCAGATTTCTGAAAAAATCTGGATCTCGTGGGGCCCTCGCTCGGCCTAAAGGCACATTCCGTGTAACGCTAACGCCTCCTAGGAGGCTCAGCTACACGGAACGTCGTTAAGGCTGATTCGTTATACGACATGCCATAAAATCATATTAAAAAAGGAACAAAGTATGGAAATAGAAAATTTATCTCTAATAATAGATCGCGTTCAACTATTCTATGAATCTGCATGGCTTAAACTAATCGTATCATTTTCAGCGCTACTTGGTTTTCTTGGAATAATAGTACCAATTGCCGTAAATTGGTTTCAAAAGAAATCATTCAAATTAGATGAAATAAATTTCGAAATTCGGCTAGAAAAAAAAATTGAAACATTAAAACAAACATTAATTAGCGAAATACAAGAAGAAATAAAAACATTAGAAAAAACGATCGAAACAACTATCACAGCTAAGTTAGAAATTTATGAAAAAAAAATTAATAGTGCTACTGGCGGTTTATACCACTTAGAAGGAAATGTTAATAACACATTTCCTCAATTAGCTCTTGAAAGTTATCTTTCAGCTATAAAATGTTATCTAGAATCAGATTACGAAGCAAATCTTTATACCGTTTTAGAGTTAGCAGAAGGTAAACTTGATCTACTTTTCAAAGAAGATTTTGAAAACAATACAGATCTTGAGCCATTTTGTTTAGAAATTCTAGAATCATTGAAAAAGCAAAATGATTCAGGTAAATTTACTCGTAGAATCAATTTTTTTAAAGATAAATTTACAAAGGCTAAAAATAGACCTAAAAATCAATAATGCTCTAAATATGGCACGTCGTATAACAGCGGGGAAACGCTGCGCTTCGGCACTGCCGGCCTCGCTTGGCCTGTGGCACATTCCCTTTCTGTCACTCGCTCGCATGCGCAAGCTACGTGCCAGTCCCTAACGTCCCGTTCGGGACTCAGGGTCAGGGAACGTCGTCTCCCCTAGTTCGTTATACGACATCACCAAAAATTTTACCCAAAGAATAAAATAACTATTGACAATAGTGACGCAATACGTTAGTATTTGATTGTGATCATAGGTTTTGCCGACAAGAAAACTGAAAAAGTTTGGAAAGGTGAGTTTTCTAAAGATTTACCAACTGAAGTTCAGAACCAAGGCAGAAAAAAACTTAGGATGATTAATAATGCTCATAATATTGAAGACTTAAAAATTCCTCCAGGAAATAAGTTAGAGATTCTAAAAGGTGACAGAAAAGGCCAGCATAGTATACGAATTAATGATCAATGGCGTATCTGTTTTATTTGGGACGGAAATAACGCTTCTTTAGTAGAAATTGTTGATTACCATTAATAAGGAGATTATATGAAACGTTTAGCAAACATACATCCTGGACAAATTCTATCGGAAGAGTTTCTTACTCCATTGAATATTACTGCCTATCGCCTTGCGAAGGAAACTGGTATTCCACAAACAAGAATCAGTCAAATTCTACTTTACAAGAGATCGATTTCTGCTGATACCGCAATACGATTATCTAAATTTTTTGGAACTACTCCACAATTCTGGCTTGGTTTACAAAATGATTATGATCTGGAAGAAGAAATGTTAAAAAAACAAAAAGAATTTAACGGTATTCACAATTACAAAGATCTAGCAAAAGCTTCTTAATTCTTTTTATTACCTCGGTGACGTCGTATAACAGCGCCTTCACGCTACGCTTCGGCACAAGGCCTCGCTCGGCCTGCGGCAAATTGCCCTCCTGTCACTCGCTTGCAAACGCAAGCTACGTGCCAGTCCCTAACGTCCCGTTCCGGGACTCAGGGTCGGACAACTTCGGGAAGGCTAGTTCGTTAATTGCAATTAGTTGATCTTCAGAAGAAAACGCGCAAATTTTTTAAGAGGGTGTTGTCGATTAACGCTTTGGAAGAGAACAATTAAAGATTTCCTCTCCATTAAAGTGCAGTTAAAGATTTTTGCTTTTTAAGATTTAAGAGAAATTTGCGCTGGATTGTAGGACCCTTTCGACTTTTATCTTATTCTATACTAACTAACTGCAATTAACAGCGCCTTAACGCTCACTCGGGCTCTTTTCCACTTCGCCTCAGATTTCTGATGAAATCTAGGCTTTGTGGGGCCCTCGCTCGGCCTAAAGGCACATTCCGTGTAACGCTAACGCCTCCTAGGAGGCTCAGCTACACGGAACGTCGTTAAGGCTGATTCGTTAATTGCAATTAGTTGATCTACAGAAGAAAACGCGCAAATTTTTTTAAGAGGGTGTTGTCGATTTACGCTTTGGAAGAGAACAATTAAAGCTCTTCTCTCCATTAATGTGCAGTTGAAGATTTTCGCTTTTTAAGATTTAAGAGAAATTTGCGCTGGCTTGTAGGACCCTTTCGACTTATATCTTATTCTATACTAACTAACTGCAATTAACAGCGCCTTAACGCTCACTCGGGCTCTTTTCCACTTCGCCTCAGATTTCTGAAAAAATCTGGATCTCGTGGGGCCCTCGCTCGGCCTAAAGGCACATTCCGTGTTACGCTAACGCCTCCTAGGAGGCTCAGCTACACGGAACGTCGTTAAGGCTGATTCGTTATCTGCAATGCCTCACTAATGCGATTTATTACACAATTAATGAAATATTTTAATATTTCTAAGTAATTAATAGTTAGAGGTAAAAGAATGAGTAAATGGGCAGATTATTTAATTTCAAAGGTTTGTTATACATCAGATAAATCATCTATTAAAGAAGTGGAAGTACGTCAGGATTTAGGAGATAAAGTAAGTAGTACGATTGAAAAGTTTACCAGGATTCAAGTAATTAATAAAATCGAAAGTAATTATAGCTTTATTACGATAATCGCCAAAGATGGGAACTGGAGTAAGGGGGCAAATGTAGAAATAGTAAAAATAGAAGGAGAAAAATATATTCGCACCGATAAAAATAATACTAAAAAAGATAATCTCGATAATCTCCCTACATATATCTGCTAACATAAATAAGTATCTTATTACAATTTTAAATTAGTTATATCAAGGATAAATAATCAATGTCAATAGAAGTAATGTCAGTTGCTGCTCAATGCTATTTTGTCGTAAAAATGCAAGATCCAGAGAACTCTGAATCAGAACAAACATTAAATGCAATTCTCAAACATTTAAACCCAACTGGGAAAATTGAAGAACAAATAGAAGCTGAATTGATATCCAACAAATATATTGCAGACGGTAAATTTACAGAAAAAGCCTATAGTGATTTTAATTCATTAAAGAAAAGATATACGACATGGAAACCAAGCTTTTCTGCTCAAACACTCTATGAAGCTATCAGCAACAAAGGTTCAACAGATATTCAGAACTTATTCAAAAGCTTCAATTTTAATAATCCAGACATTCAAGCAGATCTCTTATTTAGCATTAGAAATTATATACTAACAAACAAACTCGGACTAAACATTCAAGGTGTTTTCAAAATCAACTCGTGACTATGAGGCACTGCAGATAACAGCGCGGAAACGCTGCGCTTCGGCACTTACGGCCTCGCTTGGGCTGTGCCACATTCCCCTTCTGGCACTCGCTTGCATGCGCAAGCTACGTGACCAGTCCCTAACGTCCCGTTCGGGACTCAGGGTCGGGGAACGTCGTCTCCGCTAATTCGTTATGCGAAATGGTCAAACTTTGTTCTCATAAAATATAAATTATAAAATTAGGAAATAACGTGGAAGAAAACGGACAAAAAACGAAATTAACTAATGAAAATATAGATAAGAATTCACAACATCCAATAGTTAATTCGATAAATCATGCACTTCATAGTTATCGAGATATTGAAGCTATTTCTCGTTTATTATATCGAGCTTTAATTGTAATGCAGCAGAATATGTGGGATGCCTCTCTTATTGAATTAAAAAAAGCATCAACGATAAAAGATCCCGATGGAATAGAATATTTTTCCAATGAAATGCCTGCTAGTTCAGATGAGGCACTTCTATTAATAGAGAGGCTAAAAGAATCTAATCTTCCATCTACTCTACTAACAAGTCTATTTCTTGGTTTGTTCTCTTCATTCGATGCATTTACTGGAAATCTACTAAAATCAATTTATCAAAAAAAACCTGAGCTATTGGATACCTTAAATATTGAAGTTCCACTATCTGAAATTTTGAAATATGAATCATTTGAAGATTTAAAAGAGAGTGTCCTCAATCAAGAAATTGAAAAATTTCGAAGAAAAAGCTATGTCGAACAATTTGAACATTTAGAAAGGCAATTCGGTATTAACCTAAAAAAATTTCAGAATTGGAGCCATTTTGTTGAAATGGGTCAAAGGAGAAATTTAATAACTCATTGCGAAGGTATTGTATCCAAACAATACATAAAAATATGTAATGAAAATAAATTCGAACTAGATTCCGAAATTATAGAAGGTAAAAAATTAAATATTGATTACGAATATTTTACCATAGCCTGTTCTTTAATTTACGAAGTTTCTTTAAAACTAGGGCAAACACTTTGGCGAAAAATATTCCCAGATGAAAACGATGAAGCAAACGAACATTTATCTCAGCCTATCTATGAGTCATTACGATTTGAAAGATATGACAGGGCAATACTCCTTTCCGAATTTGCAATTTCAGTTGAAAATAAAATAAAGGATTTAGATCGAAGAATAAGAGTAATAAATTATGGGATAGCATTAAAATTCTCAGGAAATACAGAAAAATGTTTAGAAATTTTAGACAAAGAAGACTGGTCTGCTTGCGCATTGGACTTTCGATTAGCAGTATCCGTTTTAAAAAATAATTTTGAAGAAGCCTGCAAAATTATGCTTCAAATAGGTGAAACAGGCGAATTAATTAAGAAACAATCATATCATGTCTGGCCTTTATTTAGAGAATTTAGAAAATCAAATATGTTTTTTGAATCTTATAAAACTGTCTATGGCAACTCATTTAGTGAAGACGTTTCAGAAGAAGTCAACAAAACAGAGAAACCAAAATCATTCGAAGAACCAGAAAATCAACTTGATACAGGTGCAGGTGAGAATTTACCCCCGTTCGAACTAATAAAACATTTTATCGGTTAACAAATGACCACATCGCATAACAGCGCGGAAACGCTGCGCTTCGGCACTTGCGGCCTCGCTTGGCCTGTGGCACATTCCCCTTCTGGCACTCGCTTGCATACGCAAGCGAGTGACCAGTCCCTAACGTCCCGCTGGGACTCAGGGTCGGGGAACGTCGTCTCCGCTAATTCGTTAATTGCAATTAGTTGATCTACAGAAGAAAACGCGCAAATTTTTTTAAGAGGGTATTGTCGATGAACGCTTTGGAAGAGAACAATTAAAGCTTTCCTCTCCATTAATGTGCAGTTACAGAATATTGCTTTGTAAGATTTAAGAGAAAATTTGCGCTGGAATGTAGGACCCTTTCGACTTATATATTATTCTATACTAACTAACTGCAATTAACAGCGCCTTAACGCTCGCTCAGGCTCTTTTCCACTTCGCCTCAGATTTCTGAAAAAATCTGGATCTCGTGGGGCCCTCGCTCGGCCTAAAGGCACATTCCGTGTTACGCTAACGCCTCCTCTAGAGGCTCAGCTACACGGAACGTCGTTAAGGCTGATTCGTTATGCGAAATGATTTAAAATTCACCCTAATAAGAAAAATCCAATTAATTGAAATTAATTAGAGCTAATCAAATACCAAAAAAAAATATAAAGTAATTAATAACAAAGCTATGGAAAATAATCTGGATGAAGAATTGAAATCCCTTATAAAATCAATATCCGATCTACCTAAAAAATTTGACGAAAATATAATTAATGCCATTAAAAATTCGATAAATTCAGAACTAAGTTATAGCGATAAAAAAAAAATTGCACAGGGAGTGATTGAAATTTCATATAAAATATATCAAACAAAGCGATATATTTCAAAACCATTGAAAGATATCTTTTACATTGAATTTCAAAAATTAAAGACAGTAGATGTATCAAATGATGAAATCCTTCGATCTTACTTCGAGTCGATTGTAATTATACTTTTAAATTTAGTTCCGAAAAAAGTAGATTCCGGCCTATACAAACTTATAAAAGAAACTGATCATAAAAATAATAAAATTATAATTATTAAATCAGTTTGGAAATCTTTCAATGAAAATGCCCGAGGCTCTCTCTCAGATCAATTAGACCTTGGATATAATATTTATAGCTTTCGCCAATAAATCACTTCGCATAACAGCGACTTACCGCTACGCTTCGGGACAAGCCCTCGCTCGGCCTACGGCAAATTCCCCTTCTGGCATTCGCCTTGCTTACGCAAGCTACATGCCAGTCCCTAACGTCCCGTTGGGACTCAGGGTCGGGAAACTTCGATAAGTCTATTCGTTAATTGCAATTAGTTGATCTACAGAAGAAAACGCGCAAATTTTTTTAAGAGGGTGTTGTCGATTAACGCTTTGGAAGAGAACAATTTAAGCTTTCCTCTCCATTAAAGTGCAATTAAAGATTTTTACTTTTTAAGATTTAAGAGAAATTTGCGCTGGATTGTAGGACCCTTTCGACTTTTATCTTATTCTATACTAACTAACTGCAATTAACAGCGCCTTAACGCTCACTCGGGCGCTTTTCCACTGCGCCTGCGATTCCTGATGAAATCTAGGCTTTGTGGGGCCCTCGCTCGGCCTAAAGGCACATTCCGTGTTACGCTAACGCCTCCTAAGAGGCTCAGCTACACGGAACGTCGTTAAGGCTAGTTCGTTATACGCCATATCAAAAATCTGAAATTAAATATTAAGAATTAATCAAATCAATATTAACCATGCAAAATGAGAAAGAAAATTATCCTATTCATAATGCTTATCGTCTTAATTCTAAAAATAAGCAATTTATCATTAAAAAGCATCTTATTTTACTGATCTATATTCTTCTCTTAACAATTTTCACATTCAATTTATTTTCATGCTATCAGTATAAATTCAATTCTATTGTCAAAGTTAAAATTGATAAGAGATTTGAAGAAAATTCAAATATTAACGTAATCTTCGGTGATGGCTTTTTAATAAGAAACGGTTACAACCAAGGAATGAAAGGAATTTATTCTGAATTAAAAAATTGTAACTTATCTTCCATTACAATAAAATACCAGTTTTTAAAATATAAATTTCTAAATTACAAATCTGAAGATAAATTCCCTCTAAACGAAAGAAAAATTGATTTGAATTTGATGATTGATAATTTTGAAGATAATTATGAAGAAAATTCAGAAGCAGAATTAATTGCGTATTCTGAACATAGAAATGATTTACTATTTCGAATTCAATTTAACATGATTAGATCAATTGCTCCTCTATACAAAACTTTTTACTACCATGATCCTGGTATCGAAACCGGTTCGAATCTTGGAAAAGAAATATGTAAATTGATTCAGGAAAATGATAAAAAAATTAAAAAATGAATGTAATTTATTCCATTTAGAATAAAACTACAAAAATTTTATATTTAATAGTTTAATCGTAATTTTCATAAAGTATAACATAAGGATTTTTCAATAAATTTTGATACGTCGCATAACAGTATGTTACCGCTACGCTTCGGCACAAGGCCTCGCTCGGGCTACGCCAAATTCCCCTTCTGGCATTCGCCTTGCTTACGCAAGCTGCATGCCAGTCCCTAACGTCCCGTCGGGACTCAGGGTCGGGGAACTTCGGTAACACTAGTTCGTTAATTGCAATTAGTTAATCTACAGAAGAAAACGCGCAAATTTTTTATGAGGGTGTTGTCGATTAACGCTTTGGAAGAGAACAATTAATGCTCTTCTCTCCATTAAAGTGCAGTTAAAGATTTTTGCTTTTTAAGATTTAAGAGAAATTTGCGCTGGATTGTAGGACCCTTTCGATTTATATCTTATTCTATACTAACTAACTGCAATTAACAGCGCCTTAACGCTCACTCGGGCTCTTTTCCACTGCGCCTGCGATTCCTGATGAAATCTAGGCTTTGTGGGGCCCTCGCTCGGCCTAAAGGCACATTCCGTGTTACGCTAACGCCTCCTCTAGAGGCTCAGCTACACGGAACGTCGTTAAGGCTGATTCGTTATGCGACATGAAATAAAACAATGAATGAACTAAATGAAATTTTAGACTTTTTAAGAAAAGTTACGAGAACTAAGTTAAATGTCCCAAAATCTTTTCTAAACGGAGAAGAATTTGAAAATTTTACAAGAGAAGTATTATTTCCAAAGGATGTTTATGAACTATTACATAAAACTCATAATTATGAACAAAATTCAGAAGACTTTGTCGAAGATTCATTACTACCTGACTTTAAATTTCGAAATCGTGACCTAAATATCGAATTCTACTTAGAATGTAAGTATCGTAATATTACAAAAATACAAAACAAAATAGATGAAATAGTAAAAATACACGAATCGAAAAAAAGAGCGAATGAGGAAGACAATATATTAGAAAAAAATATTAAAAAAATTGGTACAATCGAAATATTGTCTTCAAATCAGTTTAACAGATTACTAGAATTAAACACAAAACAAAGAGTATTAATCTGTATAGGAATATATTACGAAAAACACAAAAAATATTTATCCATACATTTTACCAATTGAACATATGTTAACAAATTATATTCACATATATGACCTAGAAAATTATATTGTTCCAAACAATTTCACAGTAATACCAGACAGGATATTTGATTTCTATATTGATAAAAGTTCAATCTGTATATCTTGCAAAAAACAAATGGAAAAAAGACCTTTTCAACCTTTATGCAGGAACTGTCATATTAATTGGCAAAAAAATAGAATATTCAAAGCTGAAATGAATTACTGTCATAGCTGTGGGAAAAACCATAAAAGTTCAGTAGCAAGACCAGATTGTTTGGATTGCTACAAAAAGAATGTTAGTATAACATTTGACATCTAAATTTCACGTCGCATAACAGCGACTAACCGCTTCACTTCGGGACTTACGCCCTCGTTCGGTCTACGACACATAGGCTTTTGTCACTTCTCTTGCTTGCGCAAGCGTCGTGCCAATCCCTAACGTCCCATTCGGGACTCAGGGCCAGCCTACGTCGGTTAGTCTAGTTCGTTATGCGCAAAAGCTTAAATATATTTTAAAACAAAATGAAAAATCTAATTAAATTAATATTTCTTTTTCTAATCTTTTCTTATCCAGTATTACCCGAAAGCTTCGTTCAGAAACAACAGAGATTTAGAACTGAATCAAAATATTCTACGTTTATTGGAACTAATTATCTCTCTAATCCATCATTGGGCGCATTTCTTAGTTTAACTTACACCCTGAATAGTTCCTTTGAAATCGGTGGATCTATACAATTTTCAAAATCAAATGATTTTGATGAAATTGGTGTATTACCAATAGCAGGTTACAAATCTTATACAAAAAATAATGAAAATTCGGGACAATTATTTTTTAATTATTTTTTTCTTGATTCACCTTTCTTTTTAAATTTATCTATTGGATACTTACCAAACGTTACTTCAGGACTTAAATTCATGTTCTATGAAAGTAAACCAAACTTAGAACCTGTTATTAATTTTAATAAATTAGAATTTTCACTAGAACCAGCTTTCTATATTTCTCCTGGATTAGGTTATAAATTAATCTTTGATGCCGACTATTTCTTTTACTTCTCCATAGGTTCTATGTATTTTAAAAAAAGAGAAGTTTCAAGAAACTATAGTGCGTTAGGATCTAGTTATCAGAACGTGAATCAAGAAATTCTAATTTATTCACAAACTGATCATTTCAGAGATCAAATAATGAATTCAGTCTTTAAAAATTTTGATACTAGAATCGAAACATTTAGTGAATTTGGTTTTGGCTTTATTTTCAAGTAAGCTTCAGCGCATAACAGCACCTTAACGCTTCGCTTCGGGACTTACGCCCTCGCTCGGTCTGCGACACATAGGCTTCTGGCACTCCCCTTGCCTGCGCAAGTGTCGTGGCCAGTCCCTAACGTCCCATTCGGGACTCAGGGTCAGCCTACGTCGTTAAGGCTAGTTCGTTAATTGCAATTAGTTGATCTACAGAAAAAAACGCGCAAATTTTTTAAGAAGGTGTTGTCGATTAACGCTTTGAAAGAGAACAATAAATGCTTTCCTCTCAATTAACGTGCTGTTAAAGATTTTTGCTTTTTAAGATTTAAGAGAAATTTGTGCTGTATTGTAGGACCCTTTCGACTTATATCTTATTCCATACTAACTAACTGCAATTAACAGCGCCTTAACGCTCACTCGGGCACTTTTCCACTGCGCCTTTGATTTCTGATGAAATCAAGGCTTTGTGGGGCCCTCCCTCGGCCTGAAGGCACATTCCGTGTTACGCTAACGCCTCTATGAGGCTCAGCGACACGGAACGTCGTTAAGGCTGATTCGTTATGCGCCATAAGTTAAATGATAATACTTGATACAAATATACTATTAAACATAGGTAAACCTGAAGGATCTAATCTCATCAACTCAATCCAATTCTCCTCAGATTCCTTAGAAAAAAAAACCTTAGCTACAAACTTAGTTTGTTTTAATGAATTAGCAGTTCAATTAGGCACGATACCTGCTCGAAATTTAATTTCAAAATTTAATATATCTATTATTGATTCAGTACCTAACAAAATTCAATTTCCTACTACGGAAATAATCAAATCAATATTTGAATCTGATGATAAAACGGAAAAAATACAAAACGTTTTTCGGAGTAAAAATGAATCACTGATATCAAAAGCTTTCTCTATATTGATACAGATACTGTATTTTACACTAGCATATTCGGCTGGTATTACAGAAATCGATGAGAAAAATGAAACAGAACTCGACTTCAAAAATTTCCATTATCTAATGGACATCATTCAAAATTTGATTCCTAAATTCTCAGATGAAATAACTTCAGCTTATTTTTACCCAAATAATACCGGAAGAATAAAATTCGTTAACGAATCTTTTGAAAACCTAACCCAAGCTTATTATAAAATTATTGATTATTTCGCTAAATGTGTATCAGAACAATTAGATCTCTCCGAATATTTAAAGAAATTTCAAAACGACGATCAAATAGATGAAAAATTTCACTATCCTAAAAAAGCAATTAATTTTATTAAACAAAATCGCGCAGATATTACCAATTTTTTAATGACTAGAATGGAAGATACGAGTTATCTATTATCATACAGATATAAAGTTGAACTCGCACTGGATTATTATACATCTGGAAGGAAAATCAAAATAAATGATATAGCAGACTCACTATTACTTATTTATCTACCTGAACATTACATTTTAACCTTCGACAAAAAACTTCTTAAATTCATAAAGCAATTCAATGAAGAAAATTTCAATTTTTGCATGAATGTTAAAGAATCAACTTACGGCGCATAACAGCAACTAACCGCTTCGCTTCGGGACTTGCGCCCTCGCTCGGTCTGCGACACATAGGCTTCTGGCACTCCTCTTGCTTACGCAAGCGTCGTTCCAGTCCCTAACGTCCCGTTCCGGGACTCAGGGCCAGCCTACGTCGGTTAGTCTAGTTCGTTATATGCAATTGTTTAAAAATTAATAAGGAACCATATGAGATATAGTTTAAATAATAAAGATTTAGAAATATTCAATTACCCAAAAATATTAGATGTAATCGAATCATTCGAAAAAGATATCGAAAGGCTCCAAGAATTTCTATTAAAAAAGGAATTCACTGAAACTTCGGATATTTTTTTAAATGATTATTTTTTAGGGAAAACAAAAATCACAAAAATTGCTTACTTTATAAAATCCGAAGTTGCCAACCAATTAAGTAGTATATTTTCCTCAACAAATCATGAAAACTTGATTTTAAAAATCAGTGATCACAAAATTCGGTATGGTCGAATTAGGATGGAAGTAGTTGGATCTAAAATTTTTAAAAATATTACCAATATTTTAAATTCAATTTTCTTCCCAAATTTTGAAGAAATAAATAAAAATAGATTAACTTATGATGAGTATGATCTATTACTACTTGATTTACGAAAATTAATACAATATATAACAATTTTAAAGACAGAAATTTTTGACTTTTATATAAATAATACTGACCAAATACTAAGTTCTTCAAATAATATAGACTTTGAAGCTGAAAAATATATTCTCAATGGTCTAGATTTTGTTAAGAAAATATTAGAACAAAAAAATATATCTGAAAAATATTCTAAATTTTTAAATCAGAAATTACTAGAAATTGAACAAGAACTTTCTATACCAAAACAACAGCGGTCAACTTCAAAAATAAGAAATTATATAGTTGAAATAATGCTAGTTATTGCCTCATTAACATCTTTTGTCGCAGATGCCAAACCAGCTTTTGAAAATTTAAAAGAAGCACTATCGATAATTAATCAAGAGACTGTTAAAAATATCCAAAACGATGTAAAGAATGAAGAGAAGGAAAAGAAAGAAAATACCAATATTGAGATTCAAAATTTTCCGATTATTTAAACAACTGCATATAACAGCGACTTACCGCTTCGATTCGGCACAAGGCCTCGCTCGGCCTGCGGCAAATCCTCCTCCTGGCATTCGCCTTGCTTACGCAAGCTGCATGCCAGTCCCTAACGTCCCGGCGGGACTCAGGGTCGGAGGACTTCGGTAAGTCTAGTTCGTTAATTGCAATTAGTTGATCTACAGAAGAAAACGCGCAAATTTTTTAAGAGGGTGTTGTCGATTAACGCTTTGTAAGAGAACAATTTAAGCTTTCCTCTCCATTAAAGTGCAATTAAAGATTTTTGCTTTTTAAGATTTATGAGAAATTTGCGCTGGATTGTAGGATCCTTTCGACTTTTATCTTATTCTATACTAACTAACTGCAATTAACAGCGCCTTAACGCTCACTCGGGCGCTTTTCCACTTCGCCTCAGATTTCTGAAAAAATCTGGATCTCGTGGGGCCCTCGCTCGGCCTAAAGGCACATTCCGTGTTACGCTAACGCCTCCTAGGAGGCTCAGCTACACGGAACGTCGTTAAGGCTGATTCGTTATGCGACATTATAAACAAAAACAATTCAAAGAATTAAAATGAACATACTTGATGAAATAAAAAATTCAATTAATTCGGTTATAGCAGAAAGAAGCGTAAGTCCACTTTTTGGAACTTTTCTTATTTCTTGGCTAAGCTGGAACTGGAAGATAATATATGCTCTATTTGGTACAGGAAAATATCTTGATTTTGAAGATCGCTTAGAATTTATTGAAACATATTATTCTGATAATTCATATTTATTTGTTTATCCTATCATTTCAACAATACTTCTTTTAATCCTTTATCCATTACTTTCAATTACTGCATATTGGATATGGCTACATTTTGATATATTAAAAAAGAAAATTCGGAATAATGCTGAAAGAAGTGAATTATTAACTTTAGATGAATCAATAAAAATTCGAATTGAATTACAAAAATCAAAAGAATTAACAGCTAATCTTGTAATTGAAAAAGATAGAGAAATCGATCAATTAAAGAAACAATTAGAAATTCAAATTTCAGAAAATATCAAAATTTCCCAAATCAAAGAAGAAAAAGAAAAAAAAGCCAATTCAAAAGAAAAAGCATCAATTAGCGAAAAAATTAAATCAAACAAGAAATTGACAGATGCACTAAATGGAATTTTTGAATGTTATAAGAAAGGTATACCATACAAGGAATTAAAATCGAACATTAGCGACAATTCTTTAGCTTTCTTTACAGCAAATCGAGTAATATCAGAATTAAACGGAGATATTCATCTGCTGTATCTAGGAGAAGAATTGTATAAAGATTATCTAAACAATTTATTCGAATAAAATAACGTCGCATAACAGCGACTTACCGCTTCGCTTCGGGACTAGCCCTCGCTCGGCCTGCGGCAAATTCCCTTTCTGGCATTCGCCTTGCGTTCGCAAGCTACATGCCAGTCCCTAACGTCCCGTTCCGGGACTCAGGGTCAGGGAACTTCGGTAAGTCTAGTTCGTTATGCGACATTTGAATTTTTTTTTTAAAAAAACAATAGACTCAAAATATAAAAAAACAGGAAATAAGTCATGAAATTTCTATTACTTTTACCAATAGTATTCTTTTTCAATTGTAGCAAATTACAAGATTGCAGATCTAACAATTCTTGCCCAATTTTTTATCCAGAAAACAGTGAATTCAAATATGATCTTAATGGAAATAAGATTAATGATTATGGAATAGATCGAAACGAAAAAATTACCGTATTAACTTCAAAAGATGGAATTCAGGAAAAAATAATAAAAAATGATCTTGAATTAGTAAAAATTCTTTATGAAGACAAGGAGTTCCTTTATCCTTCAAAAAAAATACCCATTGGAAAACTTATACGAATTGCAAATGAAAAAGGTATACAAATTAAAGAAAACCCTGATTTAAAGTCTAAAACCATAGGAGAAATGTCTTTTAACTCAACCGTTGAAATTCTGAGTGAACAAGCTAGAGAAAATAACAAAATCGGTGAATTCTATAAAATAAAATCTCCAAAGAATAATAAAAATATTGGCTGGGTATTAATCTCTGATTTAACAGATGGTGATTACGAAGCTAGCTTATATAAGAAAACTATCTCAGAAATATTAGGTCATCTGACTATTGAATTAACTGATTCCTCTGATAGCAATAGCTTCATCATAACCTCCAATCCGAATGAACTAGAAAAACCAAATTGTATAATTAAAGGAAATGAATGTTTTGCTACAACGTATATAAACGAAGAATACAACGATAATAAACCTGCAAATTTATCTTATCTAATTAATCTTACGCAAAATAAACCCTATGGTTCTCCTCCAGATTACATTTGTAGTATGGATCATTCACAACTTGTAAGATATTTTCCTTTACCTAAGAAAGACTTATTTAAAGGAGAAATTGGTTGCGATGAATCTAATTTTTAGCTCTCCAAACGTCGCATAACAGCACCTTAACGCTTCGCTTCGGGACTTACGCCCTCGCTCGGTCTGCGACACATAGGCTTTTGGCACTCCCCTTGCATCCGCAAGTGTCGTTCCAGTCCCTAACGTCCCGTTCGGGACTCAGGGTCAGCCTACGTCGTTAAGGCTAGTTCGTTATGCGACATGGTATAAAATTTTAGAAGAAATGAATAAAAAATATATATCGATAATAATATTATTTCTAATCTTAAACTGTAAAAATCATGAACGATTAAAATCCGAAAAAGAAGAATTTGCAATTGTTACTGCGTCAATTCTAAATTCTAGAAAAAATCCTGATCTTAAATCGGATATAGTTGGAAAATACCCTTTTGGTTCTCCAATCTTAATTAATTATAAGGATTCTTTTGAAGATACTGTTGATGGTGAAAAAGGAAAATGGATTAAAGAGAAAGTAACTAATGGATATATATTTAGTAAATATTTCGAAATAGCTTCTGGAAGTCTTCACAAACTTAGAGGTGTTGTCGATATTTGCAATTTTCCTTGTGGTGGTAGCTGCTTTATTCCACCTGGAGATCTGTATTTAGTCGGTGATTTTTATATTGAAATAGATGATCACATGGATTATCAACCAGAAGATAGAACTCCATGCTCAACTATAAGAATTGGTAAGTGGAAGCAAGACAAGAATGAATTTCAATTTTCCTCGGCAATCAAATATGCCGGCTATAATGGAAAAAATAACCATTGTAGGATTACATTCTTAAGCAATTTAGAAAGAATCGGTGATAAAATCGTTTTGGATCACCTGAAAAAACCTTTCAACTTAAAAAGAATGTCCGATTCAAAAGGAACTTATTACATTATAAATAATAAAACGATATATGATCGTTCCAAATATCATGAATATTGTTCCGAACAATCTTCACATGACAAAGTAATTGAAGTTTTCGATTCATATTATATTGATGAAAAAATCGACAAAAATAACATTTTCTCCAATTATTCAAATAAGTTTAATGAAAAAATAAGTGAATAATTTGAATTATACCACGTCGCATAACAGCGACTTACCGCTTCGCTTCGGGACAAGCCCTCGCTCGGCCTGCGGCAAATCCTCCTCCTGGCATTCGCCTTGCTTACGCAAGCTACATGCCAGTCCCTAACGTCCCGCTGGGACTCAGGGTCGGAGGACTTCGGTAAGTCTAGTTCGTTAGCCGAAATAGCGATCACAATAGAATTGTTTAAATTGAAAACTCGTTCTTTCCGATATTTTTCATGGTTTAAAGAACACTTATGAAATTGTGTAAGTTTGTATTGTCTATTTTGATAATTTGTACATCTCAGTTATATGGAGAAACAAATTCTGATTATAATATTAGAAAAAATAGAGACTATACTTCTATTACTGTACCCGCTGAAAATAAAAATATTATACTTTATATAAATATTTATAAATCAGGGGACTATGCGTTCGGTCTTCAAGAAAATATGAATAAAAAAGTAGAAGTAAAATATGTAATAGATTCTAATAATCGAAGCTTTTCTCCTGTTGCCCAGTATTTCAATAAAGACGGCACTTCAAAGGTCATTGATTTTGGAGATTTATTAGAATCGAGATGTATTTGGGGAAATTGTAAGAATGGGTCGGGGCTAGTTTCGAATATGGCAATTTTTAGTCTTGGAAATTTTGTAAATCAATCTCTTGATGGCTTGGGAATCCAAGAAAACTTAGATTCAACGCTTACAATTGGAAACTGGAAAGGTGGTGCTTTAAATAAATTTTGTATGCTTATTGATGTTCGAAACAAATTCATTATTATTATAAAATCGGATGCTCAGGGATTGATTAAAATCTCAGAGAAAGTAAATTTATAAACAATTTTTCCTTAAAGGATTCGCTACTTCGGCTAACATACGCTAACCACTTCGCTTCGGGTCTTCGCCCTCGCTCGGCCTTCGGCACATAGGCTTTTGGCACTCCTCTTGCTTACGCAAGCGTCTTGCCAATCCCTAACGCCTCCTCCAGAGGCTCAGGGCCAGCCTACGTCGGTTAGCTAGTTCGTTATACGCAAGCACGTTTAAAATTTAAATAAATAAATAAATTAAAAAGATTTGATTGATTATGAATAAGAAACAAAGAAGAACAGTCGGATCAATTATTAAAGTTCCTGTAGATAACTTTTACATATATGGCCTTATTCTTCATGAAACAGATATTGTATTTTTTGACTCAAAATCATTCGGTGATTTAAGTGTTAATGAAATTGTCGAGTTACCAATTTTATTTCGAGTAGCTGCTAATAATGATGCCGTGCTAGACGGTAGATGGACAAAAATCGGAAAGATTACTTTACCAGTAAAGTTCTCCGAGCCTGTCCCAAGATTCATTCAAAATGAACTAAATCCGGATAAATTTGAAATATATCTTGGTGGTCATATTCGTCCTGCAAAAAAAGAAGAATGTAAGAAGTTAGATAGATGTGCAGTATGGAGTGTAAAACATATTGAAGATAGAATTCGCGATCACTACAACAATATTCCTAATGTTTGGGTTGAACAAATGAAATTAAAATAATTTTTAGTTTTTATTCAGAAGAAAGGTTTTTAAAAAATAAAAATATTATTATTTGTAAAGAAAACCCTATTTATATACAAACGTGCCAGCGTATAACAGCGACTAACCGCTTCGCTTCGGGACTTGCGCCCTCGCTCGGTCTGCGACACATAGGCTTCTGGCACTCCCCTTGCCTGCGCAAGTGTCGTGGCCAGTCCCTAACGTCCCGTTCGGGACTCAGGGTCAGCCTACGTCGGTTAGTCTAGTTCGTTATGCGAAATGCACTAAAATAAATTTTAGGAGAAATTTAATGAATGTTGAAAATTCACCAAAGGTCAATATTTTGATTAGAAGATGGGCATCCAATTGGATTGATTTTCTATTTATATTTGGCATAATGTATTTTACACAGTTGTTGATTGGAAAAAAACTTTATGAAATAATATCTCCAATATTATTACTCATAATTATATTATATTTTCCAGTTTTAGAAGGATTACTTGGTTATACACCAGGAAAATTTCTTTTTAAATTAAGAATTGTAGATTCAAATCTTAAACCTCCAGGAGTTATTCCTGCAAGTATCAGAACTCTCTTACGAATTTTTGAAAATAATCCTGTCTTCCTTGGTGGGATACCCGCAGGTATTGTATATTTATTCTCTCGAAATAGACGTAGAATCGGCGATATACTTGCGAGAACTTTTGTTTTAACCACGGATGAAATTACTGAGATAAAGAGTAAACATGACGAGAATGAAAATGCAGAATTAACTTCAAAAGAACAACTTTTAATATGGGTTGGATTTGCATTGTCTTTTTCTGCCGTTACCTTATCCTCTCTACTTCTATATCTGGAAGGTAATTCTCTAATAATCTATACGATAGTTCCATTTATTCAACTTTATCCAATAGGAATTATAACTGGTCTATTTTTTATTATTACTAAATTCGTATTTAAAAAAGAAAATCTAATTTACTCCTTTTTATTTAGTACAATAATAATTTTAATCTATGGAATCTTAAATTTATTAAAAAAATACTTGTATACATAGTGCACTTCGCATAACAGCGGGGAAACGCTGCGCTTCGGCACTACGGCCTCGCTTGGTCTACGACACATTCCCTTTCTGTCACTCGTTTGCATCCGCAAACTCCGTGCCAGTCCCTAACGTCCCGTTCCGGGACTCAGGGTCAGGGAACGTCGTCTCCCCTAGTTCGTTAGCCGACATTATCAAAATTTAAACTAAAAAAAGGAAAAACATGAGTTTAAGCAAAATTTACCAGGACCTAATTATTTCAAAGAATGACTTAGATAAGATAACGTTTGAAGAACATAAACCGCAACAAAATCAAATGCGAATTTCAAATATATCGAACCTAAGAAGCGCATTTAATCGTCTACGAGAATTTGAAAATGGATTACATAAAATAATTACAAATATCGAAAGTCAATACTCGCATATTGTTATGTATTCCGAAAAATCATTTGTTAGCACAATAAATCTAGGAACTGAATTTCGTAATGCAGTCATTAATTTAAAAAATCACTTACAGACCTCGATAAGTCTACTCTCAAATTATGTAGAAACTTACGAAGAACCAGATAGTCTATTTGTAATAAGTTATCCAGATAAAATCACTATAGATGAATATATAGATCTACTCAATAGATCAAAAAGAGCCTTTCTAGAACTTCAAAAGGCAACTGAGGAAAATGCTGAATTAACAGTAGACTCTGCTCAAAAAGGATCTCTTCTACTAATAATATTTACAACAGCTAGTCTTTCTGTAGTTATAGGAAGAGTTATGCAACTTGTTATCAGGTGGAGAAAAGAAAAGAGAGAACAAGAAAAGCATCTAAAACAAATGGAAAGATATCAACTTGAAACTGATAATGTAAAAAAATTAAGTGAAATTTATATTGGTGCTCAGGAAAAGATTCTTACGAAACTATGTGAAGAATTTTTAACCGATTATAAAACATTGAAACCCGAGAATCTAATAGCAATTAAACAATCAGTAAAAGATTTTGACGAGTTAATAGAAAGAAAAGTACGAATCCTACCACTTCCTCAGCCTTCAAAAATTTCTAATGAATTCCCAAGTGTCGAAGTTTATGATAATCCAGACTTAATTGACTCAGTAAAACAAATCATTGATACAAATACCGAATCTGAATAAGTGATAACGTCGGCTAACAGCGACTAACCGCTTCACTTCGGGACTTACGCCCTCGTTCGGTCTACGACACATAGGCTTTTGTCACTTCTCTTGCTTACGCAAGCGTCGTGCCAATCCCTAACGTCCCCTCCAGGGACTCAGGGCCAGCCTACGTCGGCTAGTCTAGTTCGTTATACGCTATTATGAAAAAATATATGAAGAAAATAAAAAACAATGGATATTTGATAACTGCATTAATAGTAATGGCACTACCAGCAATTCTTTATTATCAAAAATTTTCCAATAAATTTGAATTTATAAGAGATGAAGAAATCTGGGGACAATTTGGCGATTTTTACGGAGGTCTATTAAATCCGTTACTAACTTTCATAACTTTCTTATTTGTTATCAAATCCTTCAACTTTCAAAGGAATGAAGCTCAAGAACTCAAAGAATCAAGAGAAAAAGATCGAAACGAGACACTCAAAATCAATTTCGATAATACTTTTTTCAATTACTTAAATCAGCTTAATAATCTGATTTCTGCTTTTGAACGAAATGTTATAGATAGAAGTAAAGGCAGTGAGGTTGATATAATTAGGTCTCCTGGAAGAGAAATTTTATTTTCCGCAATACAGATATCAATTTCCGAATTCGAAAAATCACCATCAAACCCAGAAAAATCATTATTTACTGAAGGAATTTTAAAAATATATTCAAAATCAATTTATAATTTATTAAAATTAATTTTAAATTCAACTTTCTTAAACAATGAAGAAAAGGAAAAATATTTAGATATTTTAAAAGCTCAACTTGTTTCTTCTGAAATAAATTACTTAAGACATGTAGTTCAATATCTTGATAAAGAATTATATGAAAAATTGAATGCAATTACTTTTTTTGAAGATTCCCTAAACTTCAAGAAAAAACTAGAAAATTCATAACAGCGTATAACAGCGACTTACCGCTTCGCTTCGGGACAAGCCCTCGCTCGGCCTGCGGCAAATTCCCTTTCTGGCATTCGCCTTGCTTACGCAAGCTGCATGCCAGTCCCTAACGTCCCGTTTCCGGGACTCAGGGTCAGGGAACTTCGGTAAGTCTAGTTCGTTATGCGCAACGAGTTAAATTATTCCATCATTATCAAAAAAATTTGATTCTTCCTATAATTTTTCGAAATTTATAAAAATCCTTAGAATAAAAAATGTTCTTTCAAAACTCAATAAGTTAGTTAGTAACTTAATCACAACAATAGAATGTTAATTATCTAGTCCAGCAAATCGAAATTGAAAAATTATATTTATTTTCTCGCAGCAATTACTTTTTTTGTTTTATACAAATATGAATTAATTGAAACAAATTTTAAAGTTTATTATTTCTATTTCGCTCTTTCGATATTTGCAATATACTCTCTTATCATTGAAATCAACTCAGATTTCATTCCTAATTCAAAAAAGAAATCAAAATACAAGAATATCAATGATGTAGATCTAATCAAAAACTTATGCGAATCAAATTTTGAAAATATTATTAAAAATAGAATTCTAAATCAAAATTTTTTAATAAATAAAGAAATAAAGATATTATTTCCAATAACGAATACTTCCAAGAGTGTAATATCTAATTTGCCACAATATATAACTCTCGAATCATTTAAAGTTTTTAAAATCGACGCATCGAAGAACAATCTTATTAATAGAGTTTTTGCAGAGGTGTATTTTTCCTTTTTTACTGAATATAATCCGCAGATAACTATCCCTGATGATAAAATTTGGAAATTGGAACATTGGGTCTTTGAAATTAATTCAGAAAATATCTGGCAAATTGTTAATACTGATCTTGAAGCTTCACTTAAATTCAATTTAAAAAGTATAATTCAAAAAATAACTCGCAGCGCATAACATTGTGGAAACGCTGCGCTTCGGCACTCACGGCCTCGCTTGGGCTGCGCCACATTCCCTTTCTGTCACTCGTTTGCATCCGCAAACTCCGTGCCAGTCCCTAACGTCCCGTTCCGGGACTCAGGGTCAGGGAACGTCGTCTCCACTAGTTCTTAATTGCAATGTCCAAAAAATGATTTAGAATATTCCGTTCAAATTTTCGCTGATTCTGGGATTTCAGGTTCTTTGTCATGCTTTGAGAAAGCCGTGTTTGATTTTGTAGGCTTCTTGGAAGAGATTTTATTAATGTTTCTATTTTGTTCTCGTCTTTCTCATTATTCTTTTGCTTTGTTTACTTTTATCACAGTTCTGTTTTACTTTGCTCTGTTTGGGATATTTCAGCGAAAATTAATCTAAGAGAATGAGTCGATTTTAATTATTTCTCACAAAATTTTTGGCTTTAATTCTTTCTTAATTTAATCTTTTCTATACCTTGGACACTGCAATTAACATACGCTAACCGCTGCGCTTCGGGCATTACGCCCTCGCTTGGCCTACGGCACATAGGCTTTCTGTCACTCGTTTGCTTTCGCAAACTACGTGCCAGTCCCTAACGCCTCTAAGAGGCTGAGGGTCAGCCTACGTCGGTTAGCTAGTTCGTTAATTGCAATTAGTTGATCTTCAGAAGAAAACGCGCAAATTTTTTAAGAGGGTGTTGTCGATTAACGCTTTGGAAGAGAACAATTAATGCTCTTCTCTCCATTAAAGTAGAGTTAAAGATTTTTGCTTTGTAAGATTTAAGAGAAAATTTGCGCTGGAATGTAGGACCCTTTCGACTGAACTCTATTTCTATATTAACTAACTGCAATTAACAGCGCCTTAACGCTCACTCGGGCGCTTTTCCACTTCGCCTCAGATTTCTGATGAAATCTAGGCTTTGTGGAGCCCTCCCTCGGCCTAAAGGCACATTCCGTGTTACGCTAACGCCTCTATGAGGCTCAGCTACACGGAACGTCGTTAAGGCTGATTCGTTATACGCCATTATAAAAAATCTTCAGGAAAATATGAAAAATAAAAAAGTACTAATTATAACCGCGTTCCTAATTTTAAATCTCTGCATCTATGCAGAAGAAGAAACAGAGAATAAGCAAAAAGAAAGAAAATCGAACCAAATTTATTTAAGAAGAAATAATGGATATGTAGCACCAAATGAACTAAACATTTATAATAGCATTTTTCCGTTTGCTTTGGCTTCTGAATTACCTTCCATTCAGTATAATACTTTTGGATTCAATAAATTCTTAGGTGATTCAAAGTTTAGTATTGAAGGTAATTTCTACGAATTTAAAAAAACTAATACTACATTCGATAGAATTAATCCTACTACTGGATTTTATAGCAAGGGTAATCTTGGAACTTTTTACAGATCTGAACAAAATCTTTTTCTAAACTATCATTTAATAGAAAATAGAATAATACTCAATGTTGGTCTCCAGAGATTGCAAAGCAATCTTAGCGATGGAACTTATGGTTTCAATAATTATAATTTCTCTCAAAACTTCAAGGGAATTGCAGCTGGATTCTTACTTGAATCTCCGAGATTTTATGGATTCTATATTGCTTCTGGATATAGATATTCTGTTTTAAATGGTATTTCTAATATAAATTATTCAATTGTAACTTCTGCAAGAAGAGCGGAAACTTTAGATATTCAAGATAATCCTGCTACCAAATATTTACTTCGCGAAATTAAACTCGTTCTTGGTTATGAATTAAATGATTCTATTCTTTTATCACTTGGATACATTGATCAATTTGCTAATATAAAACTTAATAGAAGCAATATCATTGCCACTGACCTATATTTCAACTTACTTGTTAGATCCGCTATTGAAGTCAACGCAAGAAGTGAATATTCAGGCACAACTTTTGCCTCAATTACTTATAAATTTTAAAACGGCGTATAACAGCGACTTACCGCTTCGCTTCGGCACTAGGCCTCGCTCGGCCTGCGGCAAATTGTCCTCCTGGCATTCGCCTTGCTTACGCAAGCTACATGCCAGTCCCTAACGTCCCGTTTCCGGGACTCAGGGTCGGACAACTTCGGTAAGTCTAGTTCGTTAATTGCAATTAGTTGATCTACAGAAGAAAACGCGCAAATTTTTTAAGAGGGTGTTGTCGATTAACGCTTTGGAAGAGAACAATTAAAGCTCTTCTCTCCATTAAAGTGCAGTTAAAGATTTTTGCTTTTTAAGATTTATGAGAAATTTGCGCTGGATTGTAGAACCCTTTCGACTTTTATCTTATTCTATACTAACTAACTGCAATTAACAGCGCCTTAACGCTCACTCGGGCTCTTTTCCACTTCGCCTCAGATTTCTGAAAAAATCTGGATCTCGTGGGGCCCTCGCTCGGCCTAAAGGCACATTCCGTGTTACGCTAACGCCTCCTAGGAGGCTCAGCTACACGGAACGTCGTTAAGGCTGATTCGTTATGCGTAATGACATGAAAAATATATTTACTTTATTAAGGATTTCTTTAGTCTCAATTTCGGCAATAAATTGTGAAGGTCTTTTTATGAAAAAAACATTGCTAGAAACAAAACTTTCCTTTTGGGAACAAATAAATAAATCCTCTAGAAAAATCGAAAAATTATTTCATTCAGAACAATCATCTCAAGCATATGAGGAGATTTCAAAAATTATATCAAAACATTTTCCTGATATTTTCTTTAACATAAGCTATATTTCCAAATCAAAAGAAATTACAATCGCATTTTCTCCAGAAGGAGAAAAAACAAAACAAATCATTATAGAATATATATTGGAAGAGGCTGATATTCCTAAGGATTGGAAATTCTATGGTTTTAAACAACCTTCGAATTTAGAGGGAAATGCCATAAGAATGTTCGATATATCTTTTGATTCCGAATCCTTTATGATTAACTACCAGTTAAATGATTCAAAGAGTAAATTAAATATTTTAGTATTTCATCCAGAATTTATGAAAATCTCTACAGAGAAACAAAGACATTTATCAATTATTTTAATAGAAGAAATATTAGGAGAGGCTTTATCAGAATTGTTCATTGAAACAATAGAATCATCTGAGAAAAATTTAAATAATTCGAAAAAATATGGTCAATTTTTAAAGGAATTTCAATTGCTTGCTCAAAAAAACAATTGGGATTTAAATCGAAATCCTAATGATGAATGGTCAGGATATTCAATTAAAGAAGAAAAAGTCAATAAAAAGCAAAATTATGAGTCAAGAGAAGATATCTATGTTGGAATTACTCGAAATTTTAATTTAGTAGATGAAGAGATAGAATTCTATCCTGGAACTAAATATATTTATATAAAAATGGAAATAGGTAAGTTACCCTTAGAGAGTTTAGTAAATACTCGGGAAAAAATCGAGGATACCTTACTATCTGAATTAAAGAAAAAAAAAGCAGGTGATTTGGTTGGAGGAGCTACAGGAAAGTTCTTCTTCTATTCTGATTTTTTAATTTTTGATGAATCTAATGCGATAAAAATAATAAATAACATATTAAAAACTAAATTTCCGGAAATAAAGTATGAAATTCATGAATTTAGGCAATCAAAATAATATTCATGTCACTACGCATAACAGCGACTAACCGCTTCGCTTCGGGACTTGCGCCCTCGCTCGGTCTGCGACACATAGGCTTCTGGCACTCCTCTTGCTTACGCAAGCGTCGTTCCAGTCCCTAACGTCCCGTTCCGGGACTCAGGGTCAGCCTACGTCGGTTAGTCTAGTTCGTTATACGCAATTTAAAAAAATGGAAATAATATTTTGGAATATAAATAATAAACAAGAACCAATATCACTGATAAACTCTTTGGACTTTTCGTCAAAGAACAGAATTGTCGCAATCGCAGAATTTTGGGATCAGGAGCAGTATATCAAAGTCTGTTCAAAAAGCTCACTATTTAAATATGATTTCGCATCAAAACGGACTGGAGCATATTGTAGTGATAATATAAATTTTCAATTTTTGAAATCCGAAACATACTACTCAAAATATTCATTTCTATATTCTGGGACTACAACCTATCTCTACATTGTTCATCTAAAAAGTTTATCAAATTCAGAATCAAGTAGTAAATCTTTGAACGAAAATATCACTAGATTGATAGCTCAAGAAATAAACCAAAATAGCTACGAATATTCTATTATCCTCGGAGATTTTAATTTACATTACCATGATAATATTTTCAAAGATCATTTTATATTAAATTCCACAGATTATTTTAATGCAAATTCTAGGGTATACAGAACATATTCCAAAGAAAAGCGCTTAAAATTTTACTCACCAATAAACTCTTTTAATGGTGACAATTCAAACGGACCACCTGGAACATATTTTTTTAGAATAGACCATCAAGCACAAGAATGGCATATACTAGATAATATTTTAATTTCGTACCCATTATCAAAATATATAGAAAAATCCCAAAGTGAAATCTTAACTAATTTCAATAATAGAAATTTGCTAAATTCAAAGAACTTGCCTGATTCCAGTATAAGTGATCATCTCCCAATCAAAATCAAACTGAGGTAAACTATGGAAAATGTATGGAAAGATATAAATAAAACAGGCAAAATAAAAAATCCTATAGAAATAGTAGATGAAATATTTTTACCATTGCCAAAAGAAACAAATGATATCGTAATCTACGAAATTCAAAAGGTAAACTTTTTTCCAGAAGAAGTAAGATTTACTGATTCATTTAATTCCCAATTGGGTATGGCAACCGCAGCTTTTTTACCAAAAAAAGAACCACACCCCGAGTTCGGATATGATCCAACAGATGTTTCTTCAAGTGGAAATATAAGATTTCGACTATTGCTTCGAACTAGCAAAGCAGAAAATATTTCGGTTGAGTTATTTAAGGTGCGATTTCCAATCCTGTTTTATCCACTCCGAATTTTCTGTGATCGACACACTTTTCCTATGATGGAAAAATACTTCGATAAAGATGTTCTACTTGCTCGAAGTGAATCCGAATACATCGAAAGAATCAAAGAAATAGTTACTTCAGAAACGACTAAGAATATTGTTCAAGCATTACTTTCGTTTTAAAGTTTTAAACTGCGTATAACAGCATGGAAACGCTGCGCTTCGGGACTTACGCCCTCGCTTGGGCTGCGCCACATTCCCTTTCTGTCACTCGCTCGCATACGCAAGCTACGTGCCAGTCCCTAACGTCCCATTCGGGACTCAGGGTCAGGGAACGTCGTCTCCACTAGTTCGTTATGCGACAGTTCTAAAATATTGACAAAATAAATGCAAAAGTAGGAATAAAAATCATGAGAAATAACATAGTCAAAATTCTTGTAGTCTTGATCATTATCGTTAATTGTTCAAAACCTAAACCAACAACAAATAACAAGATTCTTCTAAATGCATTAGAAGATCCAGATAATGTGACTGCATTAGATTTAAGTGACCAAAATCTTAATGAATTTCCGAGGGAAATATTAGAATTCAAAAATTTGCAAAAATTAAACTTATCTTGGAATCCAGAAATCAAAAAAATTCCAAATGAAATAACAGAACTCGAAAATCTACAAGAATTAAATCTCCAGTTAACTCGGCAAAATACACTTCCAGAAAATTTCAGCAAATTAAAAAAGTTAAGAATAATCGACTTATCTTCTAATACATTTGAAGATATTCCACCACAGCTTTTTGAAATGCCTTGGCTCGAAAGTATAGATCTAGAAGGTAATAATATTAAAGCTATTAATCCTAAAATAACTAAAATAACGAACCTACGTCTAATAAACTTCGAGCATAACAAAATAACTGAAATACCTAACGAAGTTGGACAGCTAAAAGATCTTGAAGTTTTAAAAATTCATAGCATGGCAGAAAGTAATACAATTAGAGAACTACCTTTAAATTTACAAAATTTGAAAAAACTAAAACTAATTGAAATTAAGGTTGCTGCTAAAACGTTCGAGAAGTCGCCATTAACTTCATTGATGACAGAAGGCCTAACAATCCGGAGTGATGATTATTTAACGCCAGGTGATTTAGATGTAATAACAAGTACAAAAAATTTAAAAAAACTTACGTTAAATATGAAACTCTATCCTGAGGATATAAACGACTCTTTTTTAAAATTATCTACAATAGAATCAATTTCATTTAAAGGCTCGAGTTTTGATAAAATTCCATTAAACTTATTTAAATTAACCACATTAAAAAGAATTTCGATCCAAGAGAATAGAGATGATCTCAAGATTGCAGAAGGATTTAACTCATTGATTAATCTAGAAGAATTATTCATTGAAAAATCGAATTCTGTCTATTTTAATAATACCGACCTATTTATGCTTCCAAAACTACGTATACTACGTATTGAAATTTCCAATCTAAATGAAATTCCACCTAATATTGAGAGTTTAAAAAATCTGCAATTACTTTCGTTGTCACAGAATAAATTAGAAAATTTACCGAAAGAGATTTTTAATCTTACCAATCTTAAAGTTTTAGATTTGAGTTCAAACAAACTTGGAAACTTACCAGATGAAATTAGAAATTTGAATAATTTAGAAATTTTGAGTTATGCAAGTAACAATGCTACGATAATACCAGATTCACTCTTTCAACTAACAAAACTGAAAAATTTGAATCTTTCATACGATCCTTATCGCAAAATTCCAGAAAAAATCGGAAAATTGATTAATCTTGATTACCTTGATTTTTCTAACACAGAATTAAAAGAAATTTCAGAATCAGTCGGACTATTAATTCACTTAAAAATTTTGCGCTTAGGCGGGAACAAAATAGAAAAAATACCTAGCAATATATCTAGATTAGCTTCACTTGAAAAGTTTTATTTAAATAATAATAACTTAAAAAGCATACCCGAATTCATAAGGAAGCTTAATGCTATAAAAAGAATATATCTAATTAACAACCCAGTTCTTGAAAATAAAAAAAATGAAATAATCTCCAATTTCGAAAAGGGAAAAATAGATTTCACTATTGCTGATTTTATGCTTTATGAAGATGGTGTAAGATATTATGATAAACTATATGAAAAATACTAGAACCGTCGCATAACAGCACCTTAACGCTTCGCTTCGGCACTTGCGGCCTCGCTCGGTCTGCGACACATAGGCTTTCTGTCACTCGTTTGCATCCGCAAACTACGTGCCAGTCCCTAACGTCCCGTTCGGGACTCAGGGTCAGTCTACGTCGTTAAGGCTAGTTCGTTATACGAAATCGCAAGAAATCTTTTCTAAAATAATAAAAAAGAATTTGACTTATCTCATTTTGAGATATTTCTGGATGAAGTGCATATTATCAGCTGGAAGAAACTTGATGATTTTATAAATAAACATCCAAATGCGAAATCTTCACTCAAAAGTTGGTTTAAAATTGTTAAAAACACATCTTTTAAAGATTTTAATGAATTAAGAAAAGTTTTTAACTCTGTTGATCAAGTTGGTAATCTTACAGTTTTTAATATCAGCGGTAATCATTTCAGACTGATTGTAGCTATTCATTACAATCGACAAAAAGTCTTTGTTCGGAATATTTTAACTCATAACGAATATGACAAAGGTAAATGGAAAAAGGAGAATTTATGATTCAAGATATTGAAAAAGTTAAGAATGTTTGGCATGATGTTAAAGATATTCTCTCTGTTCCACACACTGATAAACAATACAAAAAACTTGTGAAAGTTTTGGATGAACTTATTGATGAAGTTGGTAATAATGAGAAACATCAACTTGCTCCTCTTCTCGAAACCGTTGGTAATCTGATTGAAGAATATGAAAATGATCACTTTATTCAGCCTAATGCTGAACCAATCGAAGTATTAAAATTTCTGATGGAAGAAAATAACCTTACTCAGAAGGATTTAAGCATTTTGGGTAGCCAAGGCGTTGTTTCTGAAATCTTGAATGGAAAAAGAGATTTGAATGTTCGGCAAATAAAAGCTTTGGCTGAACAGTTTAATATTTCACCCGCAGTTTTTATCTAATTGCTTAGCTTGCGACTTCGTATAACAGCATGTTACCGCTACGCTTCGGGACAAGCCCTCGCTCGGCCTACGGCAAATTCCCCTTCTGGCATTCGCCTTGCTTACGCAAGCTACATGCCAGTCCCTAACGTCCCGTTGGGACTCAGGGTCGGGAAACGTCGAGTAGCCTAGTTCGTTATGCGACATTACCGAAAAATCCAGGAAACTTAAAAATGAAAATAGCCAGTATCACTTCAGTAATCATTATACTAATTTACACTACATTTGCATTTATTGATTTATATAAAAGAAACAAAAACAGTAAACTTGAAAAATCTACGATAGTTTTTGGATTGTTTTATTATATATTTGATTCAATATTAATTTCAGTTTCAATATTTTTAATTATAATACCAGTTTATCTAATCCTAAAAGAATTATTTAACACACAAAAAATTACTGATTTTATTGCTAATTTCCCTCTCTATTTTTCTTCTTTTTTAGTCGGAATATTCTATTTATATAGAGCTATTTGGTTTATTCCTCTTCTTAAAGGACGCTTTTCTGCTTACAAATATTTCGATATTGATTATATGAAAGAAATTAAAAATCCAGGATGGAAAATTCCGTGGCCTGATTTTTTAAGTTTAATAAGATTCCAATATTCATTCTACTTAATATCATTATGCTTTGGGTGGATCGGATTCTTTTACAAAATTCAATCAATTACTTTAAGTCTGTTATACTTTGCCTTATTTTTTATCGTCGATGATTGGAATATTATAGCATCATATTCTTCTGCTAACCAAGGAAGAATACTAAAATGGCACAAAAAACTTATACTAGGTATGAATTGGATTATCTTTTTTCTTACCATAATAACATATTATTCCTTTATTTACGCTTATCTTTTACTAACAATTATGTTAGTAATTCTACTAATCATCACAGTAAAAAATTTATCCGAATACAGAGAGATCAACCCTGAAAACGGAAACGTCGCATAACAGCGACTAACCGCTTCACTTCGGGACTTACGCCCTCGTTCGGTCTACGACACATAGGCTTTTGTCACTCCTCTTGCTTACGCAAGCCTCGTGCCAATCCCTAACGTCCCGTTCGGGACTCAGGGTCAGCCTACGTCGTTAAGGCTAGTTCGTTAATTGCAATTAGTTGATCTACAGAAGAAAACGCGCAAATTTTTTTAAGAGGGTGTTGTCGATTTACGCTTTGGAAGAGAACAATTAAAGCTCTTCTCTCCATTAAAGTGCAGTTGAAGATTTTCGCTTTTTAAGATTTAAGAGAAATTTGCGCTGGATTGTAGGACCCTTTCGACTTTTATCTTATTCTATACTAACTAACTGCAATTAACAGCGCCTTAACGCTCACTCGGGCTCTTTTCCACTTCGCCTCAGATTTCTGAAAAAATCTGGATCTCGTGGGGCCCTCGCTCGGCCTAAAGGCACATTCCGTGTTTCGCTAACGCCTCTATGAGGCTCAGCTACACGGAACGTCGTTAAGGCTAGTTCGTTAATTGCAATTAGTTGATCTACAGAAGAAAACGCGCAAATTTTTTTAAGAGGGTGTTGTCGATTAACGCTTTGGAAGAGAACAATTTAAGCTTTTCTCTCCATTAAAGTACAGTCAATGATTTTTGCTTTTTAAGATTTAAGAGAAATTTGCGCTGGATTGTAGAACCCTTTCGACTAAACTCTTTTTCTATACTAACTAACTGCAATTAACAGCGCCTTAACGCTCACTCGGGCACTTTTCCACTTCGCCTCAGATTTCTGAAAAAATCTGGATCTCGTGGGGCCCTCGCTCGGCCTAAAGGCACATTCCGTGTTACGCTAACGCCTCCAAGAAGGCTCAGCTACACGGAACGTCGTTAAGGCTGATTCGTTATTCGAAATGCCTAAAAATAAATTTTAAGAATAACTGGAGTAAATTAAGGAAAATGAATAAGATTATACAATTTTCAACGGAAGACAATAAATTAGATTACATCGACTTAAATATACGTATGGTCAAGAACATGGATTTCTATAAAAATAGAATTTCAAAAAGTAAATATCTAATTGCTCTTTATGTAATTCTAATCTTTGGATTCCTTTATTTAATATTTTTCAATGAAACTTCAATTTTGCGTTTAACTGCTTTATTTGCTCTATTATTTCTTTTATACTCTGAAATTATGATTAAACCAAATTTGATTAAAAGAGCGAAGAAAATTTATTCAAATGAGTTTGATTTTATAAGCAAAACAACTAACTATACAATCACGAATGATTTTATTGAATCTACATGTGATTTTCAAACATTAAAATTTCATTGGGCAGACTTAACAAATTATTCAGAAAATTCTGAAGAAATTGAACTCGATTTTTTCAAAAAAGGTATGTTAGTTTTACGTAAGAAATCAATTAGGGAACCAAATAATTTTATCGATATTTTGAATGATATAAAATTCATCTTAAGAGATAATCCCCTAGTTATAAAAAATAGGCACTTCGCATAACAGCACCTTACCGCTGCGCTTCGGCACTAGGCCTCGCTTGGCCTACGGCAAATTCCCTTTCTGGCATTCGCCTTGCTTACGCAAGCTACATGCCAGTCCCTAACGTCCCGTTCCGGGACTCAGGGTCAGGGAACGTCGGTAAGGCTAGTTCGTTATACGCTATCGCATAAATTTATGAATATAAACAATTTAGAAAAAACAATAGAAATAGTAGAAAAGCGATTAGTTCAAACATCCGTACTTCAAGCAATAATTTCACTTACAGTTTTATATTTTTTATTCGATTCAATATTAGCGTTATACCGCACATCAGTATTTGAAAAAAATATTATTAGTAGTACTAATCTATATGGAAAGATTCAGCATAATGAAAAATTACGATCTATTCATTTAGACTATCTGGATAATCTATATAAAAGTTTGGAGGCATACAAAAGAGACTCGGCAGAAACAATCTGGTATAATGAATATAGTAAAATTCTAAAAAAAAGGAAAGATTTATTATCGTTGTTAAAAGGAAGATTAAACATATTTGAATTTTCAAACCGCGAAAATGGAAAGCTAGAATACAATGATGGTATAGGCGTAAACGAATTTTGGTCAGGAATAGACAATTCAAAAATTCCGGTGAAAGCTAATGAACTTCTTGAGAATGTTTGGAAAATAAACTTTAAAAGTTTTTTTAAAGAATCCAACTCATTTAAGATCGGGCCTTTTTCTGTAAAAAATGATTCAGATGATTTAGAATTCGAAACTGCATTAAAAATGCAAAATTTTCTCCTTAGCTTACAGGAAATAGATAATGCACTTGAAGAAATTAGAAAAATAGATAAATCTAATTTCTATAATAAAGAAACGGATGATCCATACATCCAAGAAAGAATAAATGGTATAGAATCCAATATTTCCGAAACCAATGAAAAAATAGAAGAAATAAATAGCAGTATTGCAGAAAGCAAAAAAAAACTATCAGAACGTATAAATTTCAAAGAAAAAAAAGAAGAACTGCGAGGAAAAAATTTCCAAACAATTACATTTTCGAATGTTTCAATTTCATTTCTTACTCTTCTATACCTTTATCCTATAATTGTTTTTTCTTCACTAGTCTGGTTAGATATAAATGTTCGTCGTTTACTATACCTCTCATCAAATATAAACATTAATGACAAATATTATTCAACATGGTTTTTAACGTATCCTGATACATACTCAAAAACCTTCGCTTTGTTAATCTTCCTAGGACCAATGATAATGGGATTCCTAATTATACTTTACCTTGGAATATTCTATGATAAAGTTTCAGAACAACTAAACATTCCAATCAACATTATAGAATCTTTCATTTTAACAATAATTCAATTTTTGGGAATTTTATTTTCTTTTTTAAAAATCAACAAAATTACAGACAAAATTTTATTAATTCTCAAGCAAAAGAAGATAAATTAGTCGCTAAAAATGCGACAGCGTATAACAGCAACTTAACGCTTCACTTCGGCACAAGGCCTCGCTCGGTCTCCGACACATAGGCTTCTGGCACTCCCCTTGCATCCGCAAGTGTCGTGGCCAGTCCCTAACGTCCCGTTACCGGGACTCAGGGCCAGCCTACGTCGTTAAGTCTAGTTCGTTATGCGAAATATTTTTTAAAATAATAGTGGAAACAAATATGAAAAAAATAAGAAAAATACTAATTATTTCATCAATAACTTTAATGTGCAAATCAATAACCTTAAGTGAGAAAGACAAAGCTTTCTATAAATCTTATTATATGAATTGCATTGAATACCATGAATTGGATATAAAAAATTTCAATGATAGCAAATACAATTCTTGCCTTGCCGACGCTATCTTAAATAACAAAAAAAAACTTATAGATCATATACTATCTCAAAAACCAAACGTAAATTATCCAGATCGCAATGGATTTACACCATTGTATTACGCAGCCTTCTTTGGTGAAATAGAACTAATGGATAAATTGATTAACATGGGTGCTAATAAAAATCTCGCCTTCAACGGAAGTAATATTCAAGATATTTATAATAAAATATATCTTGAAAAAGATAATGAACCTTACTTAGAAGAAAACACTTTAGGGTTAGTAAAACCTTCCCCGAAAGTACATTTGCAACTCGGGAATACATATCCTCAAAAATACAAAGATTCAAAATTAAAGAGAAAAGTATTATTAAAATTGAAAATATTCAAAAATGGCAGAATTGATTCAATTCAGGTCTTAAATACAGCCATTGAGCAAGATTTCATTGATTCAGCTTTAACAATAGTCTCAAGAACTACATTTTCTCCTGGAGTTTATAAAAACAAAAACGTAAACTGTTATCACACAATTCCAATTAACTTCAGCATGAATGAAGATGAAGATTAAATAGATCTAATTAAAAAAAATACTTCGCATAACAGCAGGGAAACGCTGCGCTGCGGCACTCACGGCCTTGCTTGGGCTGCGCCACATTCCCTTTCTGTCACTCGCTCGCATACGCAAGCTACGTGCCAGTCCCTAACGTCCCCTCCAGGGACTCAGGGGCAGGGAACGTCGTCTCCCCTAGTTCGTTATGCGAAAGTAGCTAAAATCAAACGAATTCAAAAAAAATGGGAAAAGATTGAAGAAATTAGAAGAATATTTGGGATAAAAATTAGCTTGAAAACTTACTTTTATTGGTAAAAACTAAATATCATGTCAGTAGCTGTGAAGAATATCTCGGAATTCCAGATTTTCCTCAAAAATTCTAAATTACTTTCAAAGTATAATTTAGATAGGCTAGGCGTTTTCGGATCATTTGCTAGGAAAGATTCGAATTTCCACGACATTGACATTTTAGTTGAAAATGATATAGATTTTCAATCGGCATTATCTTTAAAAGAAGAACTTGAAAAAAACCTAAATCTTAAAGTAGACTTAGTTTTAAAGAAATATGCAAACCCAATAATTCTACATAGGGCAAATAAAGAAATGATCTATGTTAAAGAATAGAAAAAATGATCTTCTTTACCTTCTCAATATAATCGAATACATCGAAAAAATTAGTCTCTATTCAAATAGTTTTGAAAATCCTGAAACTCTTTATGAGACTAATGATCAAATGAATTATAATGCTATTCTGAGTCTCCTAACTCAAATTGGTGAAAATAGCACTAAACTCAGTGACGAAACAAAAAATGAATACCCATATCCTTGGAAAGATGTAGTTGGTCTAAGGAATCGAATAGCACATGATTACACTGGTATTAACATTTTCATAGTATTTCAAACGATAAAATATTCCTTACCTAGCTTAAAAGAAAAAGCTTACCAAATTATCAAAGATGGAATTTCTGAAAACATTTTCGATAAATCCGAATTACTTTCAACTAAAGAAAGTAATTACTATTCACATATTGATTTCAAAAAAATATAATTTTAACAATAGCTACCTTCGCATAACAGCGACTAACCGCTTCACTTCGGGACTTACGCCCTCGTTCGGTCTACGACACATAGACTTTTGTCACTCCTCTTGCTTAAGCAAGCGTCGTGCCAATCCCTAACGTCCCATTCGGGACTCAGGGCCAGCCTACGTCGGTTAGTCTAGTTCGTTAATTGCAATTAGTTGATCTACAGAAGAAAACGCGCAAATTTTTTAAGAGGGTGTTGTCGATTAACGCTTTGGAAGAGAACAATTAATGCTCTTCTCTCCATTAAAGTAGAGTTAAAGATTTTTGCTTTGTAAGATTTAAGAGAAAATTTGCGCTGGAATGTAGGACCCTTTCGACTAAACTCTTTTTCTATACTAACTAACTGCAATTAACAGCGCCTTAACGCTCACTCGGGCTCTTTTCCACTTCGCCTCAGATTTCTGATGAAATCTAGGCTTTGTGGGGCCCTCGCTCGGCCTAAAGGCACATTCCGTGTTACGCTAACGCCTCCAAGAAGGCTCAGCTACACGGAACGTCGTTAAGGCTGATTCGTTAATTGCAATTAGTTGATCTTCAGAAGAAAACGCGTAAATTTTTTAAGAGGGTGTTGTCGATTAACGCTTTGGAAGAGAACAATTAAAGATTTCCTCTCCATTAAAGTGCAGTTAAAGATTTTTGCTTTTTAAGATTTAAGAGAAATTTGCGCTGGTTTGTAGGACCCTTTCGACTTTTATCTTATTCTATACTAACTAACTGCAATTAACAGCGCCTTAACGCTCGCTCAGGCTCTTTTCCACTTCGCCTCAGATTTCTGAAAAAATCTGGATCTCGTGGGGCCCTCGCTCGGCCTAAAGGCACATTCCGTGTTACGCTAACGCCTCCTAGGAGGCTCAGCTACACGGAACGTCGTTAAGGCTGATTCGTTATACGCCATAGCAATAATAAAATTATGAGAAAATGTATATATTGTAGAGAAACTAAAGAAGAAAGTGAATTTTCACTAGAACATATTATACCTCAGTTTTTAGGGGGTGCCTATGTAGATAATCAATTTAAGACTCGCGAGGTATGTCGAACATGCAATAATAATCTTGGGCTTTTTGTCGATGGACTTTTCGCTAAAAATTCTATAGTCTATAATAATCTAACTAACATAGCAAGGTATTTCAACGATGATAATAATCCAAAATCATTGCCACTAACTTGTATAGGGATTTCTGATTTAAGCGTACCTGGGATGTCAGGTGATGAAATTTGTGAAATGTGGCTCGGTCCATTTGGAGAGCAAATTTATTGGATTCGTTTAAATGATGATAAATTCTATTCTTATGTAGGAGGAAATCCAATAAATTCTAAAAGAATAGAATCCGTTGCTTATTTTCTTTTTTCAGAAAACTCAAATCAGAATCAATTGTTAACTTGGCTGACTTTCAAAGACGCATTCCAATACACTAAAGTTAAAAAGATTATGTGCACAATAGTTGATGGAGCTGACCCGAAAGACATTGGTTTTTCAGATCCAGACAATCTAGATAAAGAAAGAATATCCTATTTTCATAAATTACCTATAGATGATTATAAGAAGTGCCAAATTCCAGTTTATATTGATTTTGATATTAGATTCCTTTCAAAACTTGCTATTGGAATTTCATATTGTCTTTTTGGGTCGAAAATTTTTGCACATCCCTATTCAAATGAACTTCATCTTGGATTGTGGCACCGAATAGGAGGTGAATACCCAAAACTTCTTTTAACAAAATTATTCAGCGTTCAAGAACAGGAGGATTTATTCAAAAAAATTACTGGTCTAAAAAATCTTGTTGTAATTATAATTTTGAAAGTCGATACAAAAATCTGCATCAGTTTAAACATTAATAGTACACTTAATTGGATAATTGCAGCTACTGATATCTCAATTTTAGAAACTGAAGATTTGAATATAATCGGAGATGGAATAGTATTAATTCTAGCTAAAGACTTCGAAAAGAGCGTCCAATGCTCGCTACCTGAATTTATAAATCACATACTAAAAAATAAAATCAATGCTGACATCGCTTTATTAGAAAATTAAACTTAAAATTTGCTACGGCGTATAACAGCATGTAAACGCTTCGCTTCGGCACTTACGGCCTCGCTTGGTCTGCGACACATTCCCCTCCTGGCACTCGCTTGCATGCGCAAGCTACGTGACCAGTCCCTAACGTCCCGATGGGACTCAGGGTCGGGAAACGTCGTTTACACTAGTTCGTTAATTGCAATTAGTTGATCTACAGAAGAAAACGCGCAAATTTTTTAAGAAGGTGCTGTCGATTAACGCTTTGGAAGAGAACTATTAAAGCTTTCCTCTCCATTAATGTGCAGTTAAAGATTTCTGCTTTGTAAGATTTAAGAGAAAATTTGCGCTGGATTGTAGGACCCTTTCGACTTTTATCTTATTCTATACTAACTAACTGCAATTAACAGCGCCTTAACGCTCACTCGGGCTCTTTTCCACTGCGCCTCAGATTTCTGATGAAATCTAGGCTTTGTGGGGCCCTCCCTCGGCCTGAAGGCACATTCCGTGTTACGCTAACGCCTCTATGAGGCTCAGCTACACGGAACGTCGTTAAGGCTGATTCGTTATGCGAAAGCCAACAAAATGAAAGAAGAAGATATACCAAAAATTCTAGAAGCAATTTATAAAACAGGCTTTGTTACCGAATATGAAGTATCCAATATACTATCTAAACATGGTTGGTTCACTTTAAATAACAGATATTATCTTGATGATCATACAGGAATTTCAAGAGAAATTGATATTATAGCCTATAAAACAACAAAAATTCATAACTTACTTGTATATACAGCCTTAATTATCAGTTGTAAAAAATCAAATGAGGATTCTTGGGTTTTCTACACAAAGAAACTAAACAAAACTGATCCAAATCTAATATTTGAAAATCTAGATAACTGGACTAATGAAAAGCTTCTAACAAATTTTGAAAGCAAATCCAAATTAGAAGAAGTAATTAAAAATCAGATTAATACTAATGCAAATCTTAAAACTTTTTTCGATATCGAAAATAATGTTTTTGCAATGCAAGAGATAAGTAGAAAAAACTTCACTCCAAAAAATGACCAAACTATTTATAACTCAATTATCTCAGTTTTAAAAGCAAAAGAATTTGAACAGAATTCATTGAGTAACAGGAAAAAAAATAAAAATATATATAATTTTTTCAATATTTCAATACAAGACTTGGAAATGTTGGAATTTCATCCAGAAAATAGCGAAATCCCTCTTAGAGAAATTTCACATATTAAATATATTAATAGGTTTATTATAAACAAAAAAGACAAATTTCATCTCATACATTTTGTTCAATTTAATTATTTTGAAGAATTTCTAAAAGGATTGAATTCACTTCACGATTTTCTAACTAATGAGTATTTAAAGCAACTGGAGGAGATTAAACGCACTTTCTATTCAAATTACTCCCTTTGTTTAACATATCTGAAAGAAATACAAAAAGAAATTTCAAATGATATATATTTTGAACTTAAATATGATGCAAAAATTATTAACGAAAAAAGTCTAAACATTACGTTTGGAACAGATCCCAAAACTAGCAAATTAATATTCTTTTTAGGAATCGAGAACGAGGAAGCAGTATATTATTGTAATAATAGTGAAAAACTAAAGAAAGAAATAATGGATAAATTAGGAAAATATCATTTTTTCTTAATAAATTTTGAATTTCAAGGGATAGATGCTGATCTTCCTTTCTAATGTTGGCCTTCGCATATCAGCAACTAACCGCTTCGCTTCGGGACTTGCGCCCTCGCTCGGTCTGCGACACATAGGCTTCTGGCACTCCTCTTGCTTGCGCAAGCGTCGTTCCAGTCCCAAACGTCCCGCAGGGACTCAGGGCCAGCATACGTCGGTTAGTCTAGTTCGTTATGCGAAATTGTGAAAATAAATAATTAAAGGAAAATTATGAACTCAAAAAATGCTTACGAAATTGGACTATCAATAATAGATTTGCTAGATAATAACAGCGAAATACTCAAATATCTAAACAATATTGGGCTAAAACATGAAGAATTTGGTATTCTACCAAACCAAATTTTAACTATTCCTTTAGATCAAAATGCTTTACCAAGAATTAGAGATCTACAAACTAAAATAAACAACTTAACCTCAACAACACTTTCAATTATCAGAAGCTTCCCTCCTTTTGATTTTATTCCAAAGGCAAATACTTTAATTGAAAACATTAGGAGAATAAACTCAATTTCAGAAAATGAAACATTGAATGAATTATTAAACAATGAAATTAGTATAATCACAATTGAACATACACATGCATACTCAGAAAGAAACTTTCCAACAGTATATAAATTCACTTCAATTTGTAACGGAATATACAAAAAACTTTCCTTATTAGAATACTTAGCTAAAACATTGACAAAATTGGGAGAAGGTAAAGAATATAATTTCAATCAAAATGAAGTATTCGAATTGTATATTGATCAGAATGAACATTCAGTAGCAGGTATTGGTATATTGTTACTAAGTTTGCATAAACTTTACAACCTACTATTGAAAATAACTAAAGAGGAAAAGGAAAACTTAAAATACTATAAAATTGAAACTGGAAGTAAATGGTTAAAATTTTTTGGTAAAAAAGAGGCTTTTTTTCTATTAACTTTATTAATAACAAACTCAAGTGCTGTTCTTCAAGAGATAATAAAAAACCGAATTCCTCCAGAAAAAGTTAGTGAAAGAATCAGTAATTCATCAGCCATACTAGACCTCATAGAAAAATCTAAAGCAGCAGGGTTATCAGAACAAGAATTAGAAATACTCAAAAAAACTTACATCGCTTCCATACTACAAATATCTGCAGGTACCAGTGAAATTAAAATTGGAACAGAAACCATTCTAAAAGTCGAATCGAATGACGCAGATTCAAAAAAACTTAGCGACGAAGCTCTAAAAATACTTGAAATTGAATAAATTTCACAACTTCGCATAACAGCGGCAAATCGCTGCACTTCGGCACTTGCGGCCTCGCTTGGTCTGCGACACATTCCTCTCCGTCACGCTTCTCGCTCTGCAAGAAGACGCGCCGACGCTAACGCCTGCTTCGCAGGCTCAGCTACGAGGAACGTCGATTAGCCTAGTTCGTTATGCGTAATCGTATAAACTTTAAAAGAAAGTCACAAACTAAATGAAATATTTAAAATACCTATTAATTCTATTTCTTTTCACTAATTGTGCAGGCTTCTATACTCATAAATACTCCTACTACAGAAACGCGTCAAAAGATAATAATGTAAAGATAAATGGAAAACTTAAAATTGCTTTATATTTAAATGAAAGGGAAAATAATGAATCTACATTCAATAATCTGAATTCTTTAAGACAAAATTTTGAAAAAGCAAATCTAAATATTTATACGATTAACAGTTCGGATAAATTTAAATCCTATGATCTTATCATAATGAAATATTCTATTGAAGATCCAAGCGGGTTATTGGAAACGCTTATAGATACTACATTTTTCTTATCATATTTCAATATGATTATCTCGCTAGGATTCATACAAGGAATGAACATCCAACTAAAAATTCACACAATTGAATTGTTCAATCCATCTATAAATAAATCCATTAAAATTAAATTTGCTGAATATTTTCAGAAAAATGATGGTTGGATTGCAAATTATCTAGGTAAAAAACATGGGAAATTTTCAGATGAATACAATCGATATTACATTCATGATGAATCGATTGACGAGCATGAAAAAACCCTTTTAAAAATTATGGAAATTGATGGTATACTAATTCAATAAATATACGACTACGCATAACAGCACCTTAACGCTTCGCTTCGGCACTTTCGGCCTCGCTCGGTCTGCGACACATAGGCTTTCTGGCATTCGCCTTGCTTACGCAAGCTACATGCCAGTCCCTAACGTCCCGTTCCGGGACTCAGGGTCAGCCTACGTCGTTAAGGCTAGTTCGTTATGCGACATCGGAACAAAATAAATTACCAAAACCTAAAACTATGGAAAAGATTCTTAAAAACATAATATTCATAATAATTCCAATATTCGCATCAGTTATCCTTGCCTTAGCGACAATTGTTTTCATTTATTGGTTTGCATATAAATTAAACAAGCCAGTATCAAACTTACTAGAAGATTGGGCCCATTTCGGAGATTTCTTTGGTGGAATTATCGGTTCGATTCTAACATTTCTTACTTTATTGACAGTAATTTTAACACTATATTATCAAAGGGAAGAACTAATCACCACTCGGCAAGAACTTAAAGAATCAATGCGCATCGCCTCTTTGCAAGAAGAATCTTTGAGATCCCAAGCAAACGCTCAGAATAAAAGTTTATTTGAATCTGGCTTTATGCAAATGATTGAAATTCACTTTAGATTAATTGATTCTTATAAAATTGGCACTAGGGATGGTGGACAGCATTTTATTCAAGAAATAATAAACTTGACAGAAATATTGAGAGAAAATAATCAATATGATTTCAGAAATTCAATGGACTATCGAATGCATAGGCATTTATTTCATCTTTCATCAATAATTGATTTAATTTTCAAAAATTCCATACTAACAAATGAGGAGCAACTACACTATTTAAGAATAGTGCAAAATGTAATCGGAGATAAAGTAATTGAATTTATTAGACTTACATATCACATACATTATCTCAAAAGTATTAGAGAGCAATTATTAAAGCTCTGTTCCGACGTCGCATAACAGCGACTAACCGCTTCACTTCGGGACTTACGCCCTCGTTCGATCTGCGACACATAGGCTTTTGTCACTCCTCTTGCTTGCGCAAGCGTCGTGCCAATCCCTAACGTCCCGTGCGGGACTCAGGGCCAGCCTACGTCGGTTAGTCTAGTTCGTTAATTGCAATTAGTTGATCTACAGAAGAAAACGCGCAAATTTTTTTAAGAGGGTGTTGTCGATTAACGCTTTGGAAGAGAACAATTAAAACTGTCCTCTCCATTAAAGTGCAGTTAAAGATTTTTGCTTTTTAAGATTTATGAGAAATTTGCGCTGGATTGTAGGACCCTTTCGACTAAACTCTTTTTCTATACTAACTAACTGCAATTAACAGCGCCTTAACGCTCACTCGGGCACTTTTCCACTGCGCCTTTGATTTCTCATGAAATCAAAGCTTTGTGGGGCCCTCCCTCGGCCTAAAGGCACATTCCGTGTTACACTAACGCCTCCTAGGAGGCTCAGCTACACGGAACGTCGTTAAGGCTGATTCGTTAATTGCAATTAGTTGATCTTCAGAAGAAAACGAGCAAATTTTTTAAGAAGGTCTTGTCGATTAACGCTTTGGAAGAGAACAATTAAAGATTTCCTCTCCATTAAAGTGCAGTTAAAGATTTTTGCTTTTTAAGATTTAAGAGAAATTTGCGCTGGATTGTAGGACCCTTTCGACTTTTATCTTATTCTATACTAACTAACTGCAATTAACAGCGCCTTAACGCTCACTCGGGCTCTTTTCCACTGCGCCTCAGATTTCTGATGAAATCTAGGCTTTGTGGGGCCCTCGCTCGGCCTAAAGGCACATTCCGTGTTACGCTAACGCCTCCTAAGAGGCTCAGCTACACGGAACGTCGTTAAGGCTAGTTCGTTATACGCTATAAACAAAACAACTTTGACTTTCAAAAATTAAGAATTCAGAAAAGACTTGATTTTATTTTTTAATTATAAACAAATTCCAACGAATAAAAGGACATTTCGATTATGAAAAAATATTTTCTATTACTAATATTAGTCACAGTTCACATTTATGCTGACTCTATGAAGTCTAGGGAAATTTACAATAGTGAGTGTTTAAAGCGAAATATGATTAGCTGTTATAATCTTGGACATATGTACCTATATGGAATTGATGGAGAAAAAGATCTAATAAATGCACAAAAATATTTCACATTAGCTTGTAATTCAAATATTGAAGATGCATGTTTTGGACTTTCTCAAATGGCAAAGGATGGCTTAGGACCGGAAACTGATCTATATAAGTATACCGATTATTTAGCTAAAATTTGTAATAAAGGTGATTCTAACAATTGCGGAAAATTAGGTAACATTTTCTACTATGGCACAATGATTCCTAAAGATTTAAACAAGGCACAAGAATATTATAAAAAATCCTGCACCGGTGGAAATGATCTTGGATGTGCTAAAGCTAAAGCAATTCAAATAGAAATAAACAAGCAAGAATAGAAATTTTCTCTAATATAATTGAAAAAATGAAAAACAAACACGAAGTTCTAATAGAAGAATATAAAATTATCTCAAACCAGATAATACATTGGGATAAACAATATTGGATTAAAAATAATTTCTTCTTAGCGATTGAATCTTTATTCCTTACTGGGTTTTCAGTAATTCTCTTAAAAGGGAAAATCAATATCGATCTTTCTCTATTCTCATTACTAATATTTCAGATCATATTTAACATTCTAATTTGTTTGATCTGGAGATCAAGTTGCTTAAGAACAAAGGATTTTATTAAAATTCGATTTGAAAGAGCAAAAAAAATCGAAAAGAAATTGGGTAAAATCCGTTTATATAGAAATCATGATGATGAAATATATTTACCTAAATATAATGCTAGCGGACAGAAAGAATCATTGCTTCCTCTTCTATTCATTTCACTTTGGGTCATTTTTTCAGTTATTTCATTGTTCACATACCTCTTTCCAAATTTTTGCGAATATTGTATGAGGACCAACCTACCTTAAAACTTCGAGGGAATTGTTTACAGCGTATAACAGCGACTTACCGCTTCGCTTCGGCACTTTCGGCCTCGCTCGGCCTGCGGCAAATCCTCCTCCTGGCATTCGCCTTGCTTACGCAAGCTACATGCCAGTCCCTAACGTCCCGTTGGGACTCAGGGTCGGAGGACTTCGGTAAGTCTATTTCGTTATGCGAAATCATAAAAAATGAATCATTATATATTTTTTGACAAACTTTTAGATTTAATTTCGAAAACATTCAGTAAATATTTATACGATATTGAAAAGGAAATTGTTCATTATACAAACTTATCAGGTTTATACGGTATTATTGGAACTAAAAAAATATGGGCTACTAATGCATACTTTCTGAATGATACTAGTGAATATATATATTCTATAAACAAGTTCAAAGAAACCTTACAAAAACAAAACTTAAAAATAAAGCATAAACGATTCAAGTATTTTAGCGAATCAATTCTGACATATCTTGAAATTAATAATCACTTTCCACCTATATACACAATAAGTTTTTCTGAAAACCCTGACTCTCTCGGACAATGGAGAGGATATGGGGAATTAAATAGGGCTTTTAATCTAAAATTTTCATCGAGCAAACTATGGGCTCTTTCAGGAGGAGATGTATATATGTTAAAAGTAGTCTATGATGAATTAGTTCAAAATCAATTAATAATTGAAATAATCAAAAATTCCTTCAATTATTATACAGCAATAAAATCATCCGATTCAAAAAAAATAGGTCTATTTATGAATCACTTATCATTTATCTTAAATCTCTTTCTTCCAATAATAAAGAATCCGCATTTTAAAGAAGAAGCAGAAGTAAGACTGATAATAAATTTAGGTTATCAGGGAGAAAACCCAAGATTCAATGTCCAGCATAGAATAGGGAAACATTCTCTAATTCCATATGTCGAATATTCATTGATGCCTAATCCATCATTTAATATTAGCTATACAGATATTCCTGCCTTAACAGGTATAACAATTGGACCGAATGCTTATCCAGAATTAGCAATTGGATCAATTGTTAGTTACTTACAAAATCATAAAGAATATAATCTAAATGCAATTAAAATCACACAGTCAAAAATTCCATTTAGACTATAATTTATGACTTCGCATAACAGCAACTAACCGCTTCGCTTCGGGACTTACGCCCTCGCTCGGTCTGCGACACATAGGCTTCTGGCACTCCCCTTGCATCCGCAAGTGTCGTGGCCAGTCCCTAACGTCCCGTTGGGACTCAGGGTCAGCCTACGTCGGTTAGTCTAGTTCGTTATGCGACATTGCGGGGAAGAATCGCCACATCCGTGTGGCGTTTGTAGAAATCTTAGAAAATTATCGATTTGACAAATATACAAATTTTGTATATTCTGGAAAATTATGAATCAGACTGTTAATATCTCTTTCGAAAAGGCCCTTTTAAAGGAAATCGATAAAATTGCAAAAAGAGAACATAGATCCAGATCTGAACTGATTCGTGAAGCCGCAAGGGCTTACATTGAGAAAAAATCTAAGTGGCAAGCCATCTTCGATTTCGGCACTAAATCCGTTGAAAAATCAAATCTTACAGAGACTGACATTTTCGGGGAAATTAAAGCTGTTAGAAGAAATAGAAAAGCTTCTTAATGTTCAAAATTCTCTTAGATACAAACATTTACATTTCTGCGATTCTATTTAATGGTAAACCTAAGCTAGTTTTACAAGATTTAATTGACGAAGCTTTTATTGGTTATATTTCAAATGAAATTTTAGACGAAATTGAAGAGACTTTAGCGAAACCTAAGTTCAAACTTCCCAATGATTTTATTCAGTTTACTATTGAAGAAATCAGAAGAGTTACAACTATTATTAAAAATAAACCACTAAAAGATTATTTAAATTTAAGAGATAGAGATGATTTCCACATTCTTGAATCTGCTTTTACTGCAAATGTGGATTTCATAATTACTGGTGATAAAGACCTACTTACTCTTGAAAAAATCAAAGGTTTAAAAATAATTACGCCTGATGAATATTTAAGAATTAAAGAGGAACTTAGCTAAGAGTGCGACATCCGTGTCGCTCCCCGCAACGTCGCATAACAGCATGTTACCGCTACGCTTCGGCACAAGGCCTCGCTCGGGCTACGCCAAATTCCCCTTCTGGCATTCGCCTTGCTTACGCAAGCTGCATGCCAGTCCCTAACGTCCCGTCGGGACTCAGGGTCGGGGAACTTCGGTAACACTAGTTCGTTAAGCGCAATTACTTTAAATGCTTCTTGAAAATCATAAAAAAATAACAGAGGAAGAGTTAAAATTAGCAAATTCAATATGGCATTTTCTTTCAATTCGAGAAACTATACAGAAATCTGATTTAATTTTTGTTTTATGTAGCCATGATTTGAGAGTTGCAAAATATGCTGTTGATCTCTACAAAAAAGGTTTTGCTAATCATATTCTTTTTTCAGGAGGATTAAATTTCTTCACCAAACATATTTTTCCTAAATCAGAAGCTGAATCCTTTGCAGAACTTGCATTCAATGAAAATATTCCAAACGATACTATAATTATTGAAAATAAATCTACCAACACTGGTGAAAACATTCAATTCTCCAAAGAAATTCTCAAATCTTTGAATCATAAATTTAGTAATATCATAGCTATTCAAAAACCTTCCATGACTTTAAGAATAAAATTAGCATTAGATAAACAATGGAATGATGGAAACTTTTTCATTTCTTCACCAAATTATAGTATTTTTGATGCTCCGCATTCTCATATTAATCATTTTATGATTATAAATGAAATTGTCGGCGACCTACAAAGAATTATTGAATATCCAAAATTTGGTTTCCAATCAGAAACAGACATTTCAGATCATATATTCTTAGCTTATAATTCATTAATCAATCAGGGATACAATTTACATTTAATCAAATGAAGATTTCTATTTTTCCTATTCTTATTCTAATTTTTACAAGTTGTTCTTTATTGGATGAACAAAATAATAGTTCAAAAAATCTAAAAAAAGCATGCTCAGCTTCGCAAATACTATATTATAGCAATTGCAATTCTAATAGTAGCAAACAATCAGATTACTGTAAAAATGCTTATATGCAATGTACTTATATTTGTGGTTTTGCCGCTACTTTCGGTTGTGGTTTATAATAAATAAGTAACTGCGCTTAACAGCACCTTAACGCTTCGCTTCGGCACAAGGCCTCGCTCGGTCTCCGACACATAGGCTTTCTGTCACTCGTTTGCATTCGCAAACTACGTGCCAGTCCCTAACGTCCCCTTCAGGGACTCAGGGTCAGCCTACGTCGTTAAGGCTAGTTCGTTATGCGAAAGCGATTTAATATTTATGAAAAATAAAATCCTAAATTTTTTAGCTATTTTCTCCTTCTTTCTTGGAATAGTTTTAGTAATAATTCTTTTAATTCAAATATACCTTTCAGGTTATAGAATCAATATTCAGTATATTAATTTAGATAATTCAAATAAAATAGCCACAATATTTCAAGGTATTGTAGGAACGGCTTGGCTAGTAACCACAATTACACTTCTTTTTTTAACTATTGAAATTCAAAAAAAAGAATTACGAGAAACAAGTAATTCCCTTAGACAACAAAATGAAGACTCTCATTTCTTTAGCTTGCTAAATACTTTCAATGCAATTAGAAATCAAATCGAATTATCTATAACTTACTATCAAAGTATAAATTCGCTAAATTCTGGTGAGTATAAAGAAAGTAAATATCGAGGAAATCGTTATTTTGAGAATATTTTCAGCTGGTTCATAATGTTTTCAGAAGTGGTGAATCCTAAAATTAAAGACCAACTCAAAATTTCTAATAATTTAAATCAACTAAACCTAGTATTCGGTCTTAATAACGAACAGATCAACCTATTTAAAGAACTTATAATCTTTGATAATAGTTGGGGTTTCTATGGATCAGTATTCTCCGCATATTTCGGATTATTATCATCAGATCTTGGAAATTATTATAATCTCCTTACTCAAATCATAAAATTCACTGAACGTAGCCTATCGAAAGAAATTTATATAAACTACATAAAATCAGTTCTATCTCGTGATGAAATAAGCCTTTTCTATTATTATGGAATAACCAACTTTGAGTTAAGAAAATTTCTAGAAAAAACTAAATTTTTTGATCAAGTAGATAATATTGATCTAATAGAAAAAGAACATCAAAATTTTTATAAAACTGCGTAACAAAATCGCCTTCGCATAACAGCGGGGAAACGCTGCGCTTCGGCACTTACGGCCTCGCTTGGGCTACGCCACATTCCCTTTCTGTCACTCGTTTGCATCCGCAAACTCCGTGCCAGTCCCTAACGTCCCGTTAACGGGACTCAGGGTCAGGGAACGTCGTCTCCCCTAGTTCGTTATACGCCATAAAAAAATGAATAAAAATATTTTTAACGAAGAAGAACTAAATTCCTTAATTGATTCATTTAATTTAGAAATAGATAAACTACTTAAACATGATTATGGTAAATCGGAAGAGATTGAATTTTTAGCCACCCATCTGTATATTGAACAAATTACTTATTATGCAATCGGTGCAATTGATAACAAATTAGAAAAACTAAACACATTGAAACTTAGCTTTAGCAAAATAATTCAATTGCTGGAACTGATTTCCGAAGATATCCCATTCATTAAACACTATATTCCTTTGATAAAGGAGTTAAATAATATTAGAAATGAAATAGCTCACAAGATTGGCTATTCTAAAGATAAAACTTCAAATTTTATCGAGAAACTCTCAAAATTCAGATATTCTTCATTTAAAAACCCTAAAAAACTTATCAAAAAACAAACTGATTACTTAAAAATATTTAAAATCGACTATGCTTATAACGTCGTTGTGTTCACTGTAACATCCGAAAAACTACATAAAAAAATTGAAGATATCGACAAAATTTTAAAAAATCCATTCAAAGATGTTGAAATATTATAAATCTAAACATTCTTTACAAAAAGATAGCCCTCTTCAAAATTTTTTGATTAATAGTTCACATACTTTAAAGAAAATTTTCTATTATTTATTTTCTGACTCAAAATTCACCTTCCATAAATAAACTTCTAAAAGATGATGGGATAAAGATTCTTCATAACAATTTTTTACGGCGTATAACAGCGGGGAAACGCTTCGCTTCGGCACAAGGCCTCGCTTGGGCTGCGCCACATTCCTCTCCGTCACGCTTTCTTGCAATCGCAAGAAGCGCGCCGACGCTAACGCCTGCATCCGCAGGCTCAGCTACGAGGAACGTCGTCTCCCCTATTTCGTTAATTGCAATTAGTTGATCTACAGAAGATAACGCGCAAATTTTTTAAGAGGGTGTTGTCGATTAACGCTTTGGAAGAGAACAATTAATGCTCTTCTCTCCATTAAAGTAGAGTTAAAGATTTTTGCTTTGTAAGATTTAAGAGAAAATTTGCGCTGGATTGTAGGACCCTTTCGACTAAACTCTTTTTCTATACTAACTAACTGCAATTAACAGCGCCTTAACGCTCACTCGGGCTCTTTTCCACTGCGCCTCAGATTTCTGATGAAATCTAGGCTTTGTGGGACCCTCGCTCGGCCTAAAGGCACATTCCGTGTTACGCTAACGCCTCCTCCAGAGGCTCAGCTACACGGAACGTCGTTAAGGCTGATTCGTTATACGAAATAAACCAAAATATATCTAAAATGAAAAACATAATAACATTGATAATTTTAAGTTTTCTTTCGTTTAATTGTCTATCAAGAACAGCAATTAAATTAGAAGAAAAACCTATAAAAGGACTCGAAACCAATTTTGCCAACCTTTCTATAGTAATTAACAATAGAAAAGATTCAAGAATATCCATTGAATTTTACATACAAGAACTTGAGTCTTTTGAAAAAAATAATAATAAGTTTTTACCAAACTTCTATTTTAGTGAATCATTTAAATCTGATCGGATAAATTTTTCGGTTCCATATGGAAGATATGTAGGATTCTTAAGCATTAGATCTTTAGACAATGCTTATTTTAACCGAACAATTTCAGGTTTTCATCAAGTACACTTTGGTATTAATAATAATTTTGAAAAAAGAAAAAACATTCCCGAAGGATGCTATCAATTAAAAAATTATTCTTACGAAATTGATCGTATTATCAATAGTTCACACTGCAACAATTTTCAAATTGATAAAAATGATATAAATTTTGAATTTTCAATCAGTGACAATGATCAAATAAACACTATGCGAACTGTCTTGTTAACCTGGCCAAGTATTTCATATGCTGCTTTTCATGGTCCGCAGCAATATCCTTATGCAGTTTTCTTAATTATGCAAGGAGTCTTTGGATTTACTGCACGCGATACTCTAATCAATTTTGATAATATAAACAACTTTGCAAAATAAAAATTCAAATATGGTTTTACTTTAGAGTAAATCGATTCTCCAAATGGTTTACTTCGTATAACAGCGACTTACCGCTTCGCTTCGGGACGAGCCCTCGCTCGGCCTGCGACAAATTCCCTTTCTGGCATTCGCCTTGCGTTCGCAAGCTACAACCCAGTCCCTAACGTCCCGTTCCGGGACTCAGGGTCAGGGAACTTCGGTAAGTCTAGTTCGTTATGCGACATCTGAAATAATTTTACGGATTTAAATATGAAAAAAAGAATGATTAAATTTTTAATTATATTTTTGCTTATTCAAACAAACGACATGACTTCTGAACCTATTTATAAAGATAAAAACTTATCAATTTTCCCATTAAATGATATGGAAACTCAACAATTGAATGATTTGCGTGCCATCGCATTAAAATTCTGCAAAGAAGAATTACAGAAGGAGATAAAATTTCCAATTTCAGTAGAAGACCTCCAGTTAGCCACAAATCATTTAAACAAAAAAACAGATCCTAATATCACTTATGGAATCGGAGTTATTATCGGTGACATTCTAGTTCAGAAACATAATATGAAATGGCTAGCTGTTGAAGATAAATTCGGAAGAGATCCTGTTATTTTTGTAGATAGGACACTATACTACATAGGAACTCTAACTTTAATTTCAAAAAGAATTGAAGATGGCGAAAAAATTGATATAAAGCATTTAATTTCACAAATTGAAGACCATATGAAAGAAAATCTTAAGCAATATAAGTCTTATTAAATAGTATAAATAAAAACAACCTTTATCTTTAATCATTTAAGAATAAATCTGTAAAAATTTTAAATTCGTAAATTTATCGAAACAATTATTAAATAGAATTTAAATTAAAATGGAAAATTTTCAGACGTCGCATAACAGCACCTTACCGCTACGCTTCGGGACAAGCCCTCGCTCGGCCTGCGGCAAATCCTCCTCCTGGCATTCGCCTTGCTTACGCAAGCTACATGCCAGTCCCTAACGTCCCGCTGGGACTCAGGGTCGGAGGACTTCGGTAAGGCTAGTTCGTTACGCGCAATCAATAATCAATGCTAAACTATTTAGACAAACTTCCTTATCAATTCAAAGAACAAATTACTAATTATGTTCAATCAGTAAAAACTTCTACCGAATATATTTTCAAAGATGCACACATAAAATATAATAAAAATCTTGAAGAAAAATTATTAAGGTTCGCGGCTATTAAGAAAACATTTGCTATCGTTTCTTCTACTTATTGGTCAATTTACAATAATCTGGAATTACTTAAAAAGGAAGGTTTAAATTCGTTTTCAATAGGCTCTAAATACTATTCACAATATTCAAAAGACTATTTAGAAATTAGCGAAATTTATACTAAAATTGAAAGTATATTGGAAGAATCTGGACTAAAAGAGTATATATATTTACCTTATAACGAAGTATTAATAATAATTAATGAACAAAGCAGAAATAAACCTTGATTCTGCCGAAAAATTTATTGAAAGATTAGCTGGGTCGAACTTTAAAGAATTCAAAACTATTGCAACACAACAGTCAAAATTATTAGAATTCTCTGCTTACTTAGGAGTTAAGGCACATTATGAAAACTATGGTTATGAGGCAATGGTTATGAGGCAATGGTTATTCATAATACTAAAACTAAAAATTTTAAAATTAAAACAAATACCAAGGGATACTCTATTAATTTTTCTAGATATCAGTTGAGCAAAGGAGATTATATTATTGAAATCCATATGAACCTTTCAGTCAGAAGTGCTCATGATGAAGGAATTTATTGTGTCGATGTCGCAGTCATAAACCGTAAAGGAATTCAAGAAGTTATAGACAAAAAAGAATGTGTAAGCAACAAAAATCTTATTACTTTTGTAGAAGTAAAAAAACTCATAATATATCCAATGCTATTAGCTCAATTTTATGGTATCGTACATGAAATAAAACCCAGCTTCTGTTCTGGGAAATTACCGCATAACTATATAAAATTCTATCATTTTAATCCTTCATTAATCGCACTAGGTTATCTAACCAGTAATTCAAGTCAAATTGTCAAAGCATATAAAAGCAGAAGTATAAAAATTAATATAGTAGATAATTTCGATATAGTCATTATGAATTACAGAAAAAATAGAAATATATCACCTATTCAAAATATCAAAAATTGACTGCGCGTAACATCGCCTAACCGCTTCACTTCGGCACTTACGGCCTCGCTCGGTCTGCGACACATAGGCTTCTGGCACTCCCCTTGCCTGCGCAAGTGTCGTTCCAGTCCCTAACGTCCCGTTCCGGGACTCAGGGTCAGCCTACGTCGGTTAGGCTAGTTCGTTAATTGCAATTAGTTAATCTGCAGAAGAAAACGCGCAAATTTTTTTAAGAGGGTGTTGTCGATTTACGCTTTGGAAGAGAACAATTAAAGCTATCCACTCCATTAAAATGCAGTTCAAGATTTTTGCTTTTTAAGATTTAAGAGAAATTTGCGCTGGATTGTAGAACCCTTTCGACTTTTATCTTATTCTATACTAACTAACTGCAATTAACAGCGCCTTAACGCTCACTCGGGCGCTTTTCCACTTCGCCTCAGATTTCTGATGAAATCTAGGCTTTGTGGGGCCCTCCCTCGGCCTAAAGGCACATTCCGTGTTTCGCTAACGCCTCCTCTAGAGGCTCAGCTACACGGAACGTCGTTAAGGCTGATTCGTTATACGCCATTTATTAAAATTAATGAAAAATCAAAAAATATTTTTTGAAAATAGGTCGGAAGATTTATATGAAAACGAAATAATTATATCATTTATATTTCACTTGCTCCAAACTATTGGTAAAGATTTTCCTGTTTCTATATCAAAAATTAAAGAAACTACATATCCTACTCCTGATTTTCTTTGTAGTGAACTAAATGCATTAGTTGAAATAAAAAGAATAACTGAATCAAATGAAGAAATGAAGATTACTTCTTCAACTAAAAATGATCTTTTAAGTAAAATTGAAATAGACCTAGAAAATTTGATTAATCATTCAAACGAGCATATCTTTATTAATATACTAGATTCAACGTCAATTCCAAATAGAGGAAAAAGATATAAATCTTTGTTAAAAGAAATATCAATAATTACTAATGAAGGAAAAAATTATGGTAAATTTGAAAGCTTGTATTTTAAAATCGAAAAATCGCAATCAAGTAAAAAAATAATTCAAGTTGGATTTGGCGGACTTCCAAAATATCCTACTTCTGAGAGCTACATAAAAACTATAAAAGAGTCATTAAACAAAGCAAAAGAGCAATTCGAATCTTACGAAAGCACAGAATCCAGAAAATACACAAAATATATTTTGTTTGATAATTTTTACACTTACTCGAGAAAAATTTACACATTCATCGATGCTATCAAATTAGCATTAAATCAATCATATATAAAAGATATGAACGACTTAAACATCTATTTAAGAATGAATAATGGTTTTTCTATAATTAATCTTACAGATGGTAACTAATAAATATTAAAATGAAAAACCATTATCTTTACGCAGCCACGTTTTTACTATTTTCACTTAATTTCAATCAGAATATCTATTCCAATCCAAAACAGATCGATTTTTCAAAAGAGCAACCAATTCATCCATATTACGAAACACTTAATGAATCAAATAGTTTGGATTGCAAGGAAAGACAAATTTGCATGTCAAACTGTTCTGATAGTACGATTGCAATAATATCCAACAAAAATATAAATAGACAAAATGCCAGATTAGCATGCAGTTCAGAATGCAGCAAAATAATTTGTACCAAAAAAAGTAATTAACATTTATATTAAATAATAAACGGCGTATAACAGCGGGGAAACGCTGCGCTTCGGCACGAGGCCTCGCTTGGGCTGCGCCACATTCCCTTTCTGTCACTCGTTTGCATCCGCAAACTACGTGCCAGTCCCTAACGTCCCATTCGGGACTCAGGGTCAGGGAACGTCGTCTCCCCTAGTTCGTTATGCGAAATAATTTAAATTTATAAGAATATGAAGAAAAAAATAATAATAACGCTCTTTCTATCTACTTCAATCTGGAATGGAATTTCATCAGAAACCTTAGAAAGGAAGCGAATAAACCTTCTTGTTTCTCCAGTTGGATTTTTACAGACAAACACTAAATACTTTACAAACGAAACGGAAAGCTCCCCAAATCTTCATTTTTTATTTGGAATTACAAACAATTTCTTTGTTGGCTTCAATTATGGAGTTGGATTAAGTTCAAAACAAAAAAATTATAGCTATCAAGGATATTTACCTGGATCTAGCGAAATTTTTAATGTTTCAAGATCTAGAAATTCCGAAACATTCTCTATTTCATCACAATATTTTTTTTGGGGAGATTTCTACGGAAGTTTTAACTTAGGATTTGAAAAAGGGTATACTTCGGAAATCCAAAATTATTCCACAATTAGAGGCGGATCACTAGAGATTGAACCTTATAAGGAAAGTAATGTTTTTTCTGATAAATATTTCGGAAATGTCGGCATTGGATTTAGAAAGGAATTCTTTGATTTTATTCCAATTGGTTTTGAATTTCAATACGGATATATGGAAGCAGGAAAAAAAAATACTCATATAACTTATAATCCAGAATATTATCCCGGTTCTATTCCTAACAAAATAAATGCTATTTACATAAACGAGAATCTTCTCCGAAATAAGGAAAAAAATTCGGATTATTATCAAATAAATATTTTTGCAGGCTTAGCATTTTAATTTTATCAATAAATTACTTCGCATAACAGCGACTTACCGCTTTGCTTCGGGACAAGCCCTCGCTCGGCCTACGGCAAATTCCCTTTCTGGCATTCGCCTTGCTTACGCAAGCTACATGCCAGTCCCTAACGTCCCGTTCCGGGACTCAGGGTCAGGGAACTTCGGTAAGTCTAGTTCGTTATACGCCATGAGTAAAAAGTAACTATTATTAAAAAATGAATAAAATATCTGATGAAATAATTAACTTTTTAGAAACAGAAACAACGAGAACGATGTTGCTGAATGCGAATCGCTTAATTGACTTATTGGAAAATCCAAATATACCTCTTTTAGAATTTTATCCGAAATTACATGAAGCCTTAATTTCTCTTTATTTATCTGGTCACTTATTTGATTCTATTCCTTTAGTATACTTTAATGATGAAAATAAAATAGATGATGATAAATATTTTGAAAATTTAAATTGTTCACTTATTTCAAACTTGAAGGAAGAATCTTTATATTGGGAAATCTTCGATCCAACTTATTCTGAAAAAAACGGAAAGCCTAGTCCTGGATGGGAAGAAGAAGACAAAATCCCAATTCAAGGATGGTTAGATGATGATATTTCAGATATCTATCATGATGTAAAAACTCAATTAACAAAAATTGAGTCTATGGAAAGTAACGAAATAGTAGAAGATGGTCTTTGGAATTTAAAATGGAGCTTTATTCATCATTGGGGAAAGCATTGTATTGATGCACTAAGATATTTGCCTTATCTTATTTATGATGGCAAAAAGCATCCTATTTAAAAAATTACTCACGGCGTATAACAGCACCTAACCGCTTCGCTTCGGCACTTACGGCCTCGCTCGGTCTGCGACACATAGGCTTCTGGCACTCCTCTTGCTTGTGCAAGCGTCGTTCCAGTCCCTAACGTCCCGTTCCGGGACTCAGGGTCAGCCTACGTCGGTTAGGCTAGTTCGTTAATTGCAATGTCCAAAAAAAAAGAATTTAAGAAATTTTTGTTTAAAATTTTCGCTGAATGTTTTTATTCAAAGCTTGTGAAAAGAGAAAGACGAAGAATTAAGAAAAGAAAGAATTGAAGAATTTTATTTAGGCTTAGTTTCTTTTAACGTCTTTCTCATTATTATCTTTAATTGATTATTTTCTAACACAGTTCCGTTTTACTTTACTCTGTTTGGGATATTCACGCGAAAATTGATTTAAGAAATTAAGAAGAAGTAATTTTAAGAGAATAGATATAACTTCTTTACTTTCCTATTCGAATTCTTTACTATTCATTGGACACTGCAATTAACAGCGACTTAACGCTTCGCTTCGGCACAAGGCCTCGCTCGGTCTCCGACACATAGGCTTCTGGCACTCCCCTTGCCTACGCAAGTGTCGTGGCCAGTCCCTAACGTCCCGTTCGGGACTCAGGGTCAGCCTACGTCGTTAAGTCTAGTTCGTTATCTGCAATTGCTCATATCCAACTTTTAAATTTCAATCTTTGTTAAATATAAGTTGTAAATGATATGGAAATAAACAAATTATCCGATTTCTTAAAGAGAAAAGAAGGGATAGGAAATCATAACAGAATTTATAGGTTTCTTATTTCAATACTTGGGTCAACACCTTACATTGGAGGAGTGTTCGGAGCAATATCTGCTGCCTGGTCAGAGAGTGAACAAGCTAAATTAAATGCATTATATGAATCCATTTTAAGCATTACCGATGATAGATGCACTGAGTTGGAAAAAACGATAATTGCAATAAATGATAAACAATGGATTGTAGGTTTTATAAAGTTTAACCCTAATAATTTTGTGATTTTAGATTCCTCAAATATATCCTCAATTACCGAGCATGCAGATGAGACATTTACTATCAATTTCCAAAATGAAATAAAAAATCGATTCATATCACAATATTACGGAAATAAAGAAGTAAAATTAAATTGCATTATCGAATCCAATAGACAGATTAAAGTATCGTTAATTCCCCCTTTACCGGACATCATTACATTTACCTTTTTTAATCTAGACTGAATGAATTTTCAAAAATGGAAAAATTAATTACAAAAAAAAGTGATTTTGAAACTTTCGAACTAATAGTCAAAATACTTTTACATAATTTTAAAATAAAATTTACCGAGAAACTCGATGGACTTGATCAAAGCTATTATGATTTCATTTTAAATAATACTAAATATACTTTGCACAGAGAACATTATATTGGAATTTCTATAATTTCAGACAGTAAAAATAATGAATTCGAATTAATGATTAATGAAATTTTTAATCAAATTTCTATATAAGTAAAACTAAACCAATTTTAAATAAAACGCAACTGCAGATAACAGCGGGGAAACGCTGCGCTTCGGCACTTACGGCCTCGCTAGGGCTACGCCACATTCCCTTTCTGGCATTCGCCTTGCTTACGCAAGCTACATGCCAGTCCCTAACGTCCCGATGGGACTCAGGGTCAGGGAACGTCGTCTCCCCTAGTTCGTTATACGAAATGCCAAACAATATGAAAGAACAAGACAAAATTACAATTATCTCAAATCAACTAATTGCTTATAATGAAAAAAACATAGATAGATTTATTTCTTATTGGGATGAAAATGCAAAAGTATACATACATCCAGACAAGTTAATCGCAGATGGAATTAATGAGATAAGAAATAGACATATTAAAAGATTCAAAGAAAAAGATCTTTTTGCAAAATTGATTTCAAGACATGTAGTTGATGATAAAGTTGTAGATATTGAAATCGTATCACGCAATTTTCCAGAAGGTAAGGGTTTCGTTGATGTCCTTGCGATATATGAACTTAAAAACTTTAAAATTATGAATGCTTGGTTTATGATCGGAAAACCAAAAATTGAAAATCTCTAGCAATTACAAAATTAATCAAATTTGATTATTGTATATACTTCTAGTTAAATTCTACTCAAATTCTACAATTTAATAAATAAAAATAGATATGCATTCATTTAAAAAAGAGATTTTATTAGTATTCATTTTCCTCTCTATTATACAAACAATTTATTCAAAAGGGAAAAATCCTTTCTCACTGGATTATAAAAACGATCGAATAAATTATATTATCGATTGTGAAGAGAAAAAGCAATGTTATGAAAGTTGTAATAATATCCAAGACATATCGTTCCTTTTTCAATTTCTTGCAAAAACAAAAGATCCAAACTTAAATAATCAAGTTAGAAATAGTTGTATAAACGATTGTTCTCGTATTTTTTGTTACAAAAATTAAATCTTAATCATTTGGCACTTCGTATAACAGCACCTTACCGCGGCGCTTCGGCACAAGGCCTCGCTTGGCCTACGGCAAATTCCCTTCCTGGCATTCGCCTTGCGTTCGCAAGCTACATGCCAGTCCCTAACGTCCCGCTGGGACTCAGGGTCAGGGAACTTCGGTAAGGCTAGTTCGTTATACGAAATGGCATAATGTATGCCTCAGGACATGGGTAACACTTTTGTAGCAAGACATAGGTAACACTTTCAGGTTTCTAATCCCCTTAGATCACCTTTTTAGGAGGGCTTTAGGGATGCCTTGGAAGGAGTTTAATACCGTGGATTTAATATTTCAATTCGTTCTGGATTCGTTCCAGATAGGCGTCAATTTTACTCAGCTTTGTGCTCAGTATGGTATCTCCACTAAGTGTGGATATAAATGGAAAGAAAGGTTTCTCAGAGAAGGGAAAGATGGACTTCTCGATAAGAAGAAAACACCTAAGAACTCTCCAGCTAAGATCGCTGAAGAAACAATTCTAGAGATCATTAAAATCAAGAACAATAGAAAGTTCTGGGGTCCTAAGAAAATACTAGAACTCTACAAGACTCAATTCCATAATCGCAAGGCTCCTAACAGATCTACAATTGAACGCATTCTCAAGAAAGCGGGACTACAAGACACTAAGAGAAAAAGAAGACCAACGAACGCTGGGCAAAGAATCTCTATGCCGGAGAAAGCTACCAAACCTAACCATGTTTGGACTGTTGACTTCAAAGGTTGGTGGTACACTCCAGAAAGAGAGAAAGTGAATCCTCTCACAGTTCGTGATGATTTCTCCAAATACATTCTCTCTATAAAGACTCTTAAGAAAGGGGACATCGCTTCCGTTAAGGCTGAATTTACTAGGTTATTCTCCATCTACGGATTACCTGATGTCATTCGCTCCGACAATGGTCCCCCTTTTGCTTCTATGCTGTCGCTTTGGGGACTCACTAAACTTTCTGTTTGGTGGCTCTCTCTAGGAATCAAACTTGATCGCATTCAACCTGGAAAACCTTATCAGAATGGCGCTCATGAGCGTATGCATAGGGACATGGCTCGAGAATTACAACATGAGATCGTCGGAAACATCACTCTCTTCCAAAAGCTCTTCGATAACTGGAGAATCGATTTTAACAGAAATAGACCTCACGAAGCTCTAGGAATGATGACTCCTGAACAGATCTACGTGAAGTCTGACAAACCATTCGATACAAATGCTGATTTACTAATCTCATATCCTTATGGGTTCAAGCAAAGGCATGTGAACAACAGAGGTTACATCAATTACAATGGACATCTCATCATGATCGGGAATCCATTTAACGGTTTTAATGTGGGAATCAAAAAAGAAAACGAGTCCGTTTCCATTTGGTTCGGATCCAATAAGTTAGGTCTCATCGATCAAAATTTATTCTTGATCATTTCTGATCCTAACTCATACAAAGTTCATAAACCAAGAAAGTTATCTAAAAAGTGTTACCATTCTCCTGATACCTAACCGTTACCCATGTCTTGAAGTCATACCTAAAAATCACCTTAAATCAGCAAAAAATTAAGGAAATTGATCAAAGAAGGTAAATTCTTAAAGAAATTCAATTTCTCATTTATTGACTTTTTCTTCTGAATTTGGAAAATTAACATATGAAGGTAGAAACCAAAAAGGAATTGATTGAGGAATTAACCAAAATTAAACCAATTCTAAATAATGATTTTGGTGTACTGAAAATCGGCGTCTTTGGGTCTTTTGCTAAAGATACAGTTAATTCGAATAGCGATGTTGATTTACTCGTTGAAATGAAATCTCCTGACTTTGATTCTTTTGTAGGTTTAAAAATATTTTTAGAAAAGCTTTTTGAACGCAATGTTGATCTTGTTCGAAAAAGGAATCAAATTAAACCTTCCTTTCTTAATAGAATTCAAAAAGATATTATAAATGTCTGAAGAAATATACGAAAGGTTCGAATTTATTCTTGAATCGATCGTAATCATTGAAAATAGATTCTTAAAAATTAAATATACGGATGATCTAATTAGTTCCCAAGATGGAATTACTATACTTGATTCAATTGCTATGAGATTACAAGCAATCGGAGATAATATTAAATCCGTTACAAAATTAGATAATAAATTTCTAAATAATTATCCTGACACAGACTGGGAAAAAATTATGAAAATGAGAGACGTGATTTCTCATCATTATGAAGGTCTTGATCACGAAATAATTTATAATATCTGTAAAAACAAAATACCTGAATTAAAACTTACTGTTCAATTAATTCTTGAACAACTCAACGGCGCATAACAGCGACTTACCGCTTCGCTTCGGGACTAGCCCTCGCTCGGACTACGGCAAATTCCCTTTCTGGCATTCGCCTTGCGTCCGCAAACTACGTGCCAGTCCCTAACGTCCCGTTGGGACTCAGGGTCAACCTACGTCGTTAAGACTAATTCGTTATACGCCATAAAAAAATAAAATATGAATCAACTTAATATTTTTATATTTTTCACCTGTATCATCCTAATTCAATGTGTCCCAAATAACCAATCTGCAAGAGATAGATGCAAAGAAGGTACGCAAAACAAATCTGGTAAAGAAGCTGATTTAAACTTTATATGCTCTATAGCTACGATCAATTACAAAAGAGCAGAACAAAATAATGAGACCGCTCTGAAAGATGGAGCTTTATTTAGTTGTTTTCTCGCAATAGAAGATTTGAAAGATTGCGATAAAAAAGCAAATATCAAATTCGGAATTAGCAATTAAAATATACCAATTTAGAACTCTTCTTTTTAAGAAAAAATTAACAATTAGTTCATATTTTTATTAAAGTCTTGTGGTTTTTTTAAACCAGCAAAATCTAAAAAAACCTAGTTTTTTCTAAATGAAACAGAGTTTAATAGAACTTTTTTAAGAATAGAAATTATTGGTTGAATATGGATTATTTTTCCTAAACTGAAAATTCAGAGATTTTTAAATGAATTCGATTACTAGTAACTTACTTGTATTAGCCCACTATAACTATACTGGACTAATTATTATATTCTTCGGTGTACCCATTTCAATAGTTTAATTTTTGCATTTTTAAAATACGAAATCATAAAAATACTTTTTTTTGAAAGAGAAGGTTTAAAATGGAGATCACTCTTATCTTCAATCTTTGAGCTTTTACTTTCAATATACATAATAGATTTTATCACAAATTCAAATTTGAAATCATTATTAATTTTTATTTTCGCATTAATTTTAAATCTACTATTACAATCTCTCATTTTATTTTCAGAAAAATTTAATAGTTCATTGTTATTCAGAAACAAAATCGGACTTTCTATTATTTTTATATTTATTTGCCCAACTATGGTTTTCATAGTTTATAAATATGTCGTTATTTTTCCAATTTAGTCTTTTACACTTTTTACTTCGTATAACAGCACCTTACCGCTTCGCTTCGGGATAAGCCCTCCCTCGGCCTGCGGCAAATTCCCTTTCTGGCATTAGCCTTGCTTACGCAAGCGACATGCCAGTCCCTAACGTCCCGCAGGGACAGGGAACATTATCTCCCCTAAACCTATATGCGAAACTGAAATTAAATAATTGATAGGAAAGAAAAATGAAAAAAAGAATCTTATTGGCCTACTTTTTTGTAGCTTGTGCGAGTTTTCAAAATACTCAGGAAAATAAATTTACAACTGATTTTTTACATCTTTTGAAATCAAATAAGTTGATAATTCAAAATTTAAAACCTGTAAATTATCAACTTAATATGACTTTATATGATGGTCCCTTTAAATTTGATTATGCTCTAATAAATAAATCCAAAGGTACTGAAATAAGATATCATATTAATTCCTTTAAAGATAAAATTGATAAGTATGAAGAATTTTTAAAAAATAATCCTAGTGCATTTATTGTTAAACCAAATGATAATTCATATGCTCAAGATTTTATACTTATTCTTATGAATTTAGCTGGAGAAAATCCGAAAATTAAATCAAACCCTCTACCAGAGAAAATTCAATCAGATGTTTTTAATGCTAATTGGGGAAGCAATAGTTTATTTGAATTTGATCCTAAGCTCAATTTTTCTTATAAGTATTGCAACTTAATCGTTATCCATAAAAATGATACCGCTGATGCTTATATCTATTTTCTCGGAAATGACTTACGTTTGACTCTTGAAGAATCAAGTCAATTTTTTGAGAATTTGAAATTCATCAAATAGTTTCTTTTATAATTCAAGTTCGCCTAACAGTACTTTAACGTTTCGCTTCGGGACTTGCGCCCTTGTTTGGACTGTGACACATAGGTATCACTTTCAAGTCATTCATCCCTTTAGATCACCTTTCAGGAGGCTTCAGGGATGCCTTGGAAGGAGTTTAATACCGTGGATATAAGTGGAAAGGAAGGATTCAGAGGAAAAAAAATGGACCTCAACTTGAAAACTCCAGAACAAGTAAATATGATTGACATGAGTAGCTACAATTGGAGATGGACATCTCATCATGGTCAGAAAACCATTTAACGGGTTTAATGTGGCCATCAAAAATGCAAACAATTCAATTTCCATTGGATCAGGTTCCAATCCGTTAGCCTTCATCGATCAAAATTTATTCTTGATCATTTATGATCTTAGTTCATACAAATAACAGATACCAAAAACCTTAACTAATAAGTGTTACTCATCTCATAATGTCATAATTAATTGCAATGTATAAGGGAAATAAAATGAAAAAAATATCGATATTTTTAATCTTTTTTGTTGGTTGTAACTTCTATCAAAAACGAATGATTGCACCTGCAAAAACAAAGATACCATCTATTTTTAACGAACTTGCACCAGAAACGCAAAAGTTCTATATTCTACCAAATCAACATAATGAGATCACTACTAAAAATGGATCAATCTATCATTTCCCTAAGGACAGTATCGCGTTACCTTCAATCTATAAAGAAGGCGAATATGTTGAAGTAGAAATAAAGGAATACAATACTCCGATTCATTTTTTATCATCAGGATATTCTTTAGAATATATTGAAAAAAATTCACATTTACAATTAGATTCTGCAGGTATGTTTGAAATTCATGCCTATTATAAAAATGCGGAATTAAATCTTAACAAGAATATATATGTAAAATTTACCAATATTAACCCAGGAAAATCATACAATCTCTATAAAGTTATAGATAATGAATGGAAGTATGCTGGATCTAACCAAGAAAGATTCTCTGAATCCTTACCCAACGTCATTCAATATAGAAAATTTGACAATATTGATAAATTTACACTCTGGAATTTTGATCTTCCAGTGGATAATGCTTGTATTAAGATTAACTTAAAATCATTAAAATTTGATGAAAAAAATTCTATATTCTACTCTGTATTCAGCACTTCTAAATTAAGGATTAATTTTAAATGGAGTTACTCAAATTCCATATATGCCAATGTGCCTGTTGACGATACTGTAAACATCATCTTTTGGTTTGAAAACAAAATTGCTATGATTAAAGGCATAAAAACTCCTAAAGATCCATTAGGAAAAAATAATTATGCAAGTGATCAAAATTGTATGAATAATGGAGATTTTAACCTAACTTTCATACCGGAAGATATTTTTAAAGATGAAACTGCTAGGTTTCAATATTTGTATTCAAAATGATCACAATAAAGTAAAAAAAGCTTCCAAGGGAACTCTCACTTTATCTACAAAGTTTCGAAATCATAATTATGAAAATTAATAAACTAAAAACTCTCCTCTAAAGACGTTATCCAATAATTGGTAATGACAAAATATTGATGGAAACGAACCTTTTGAAAAGATAGAATCTCAATACATTTCCTGTCGTATCGAAATCTTATGGCTATAACAAATAATTTACCTATAATTGAATTTTCGACATCAAAATCATTCGAAATTTGGCTTCGCAAAAATCATAAAAGTTCTATTGGAATTTGGATCAAGATTTTCAAAAAAGAATCAGGAAAAAAAACAATTACATATGCAGAAGCACTTGATGTGGCATTATGTTACGGGTGGATCGATAGCCAAAAACAATCGTATGATGAACAATCATGGTTACAAAAATTTTCTCCAAGAACAACAAAGAGTATTTGGTCAAAAATCAATATAGGACATGTGGAAAGGCTAATCAATGAAGGAAAAATGAAACCAGTAGGTTTAGAAGCTGTCGAAAAAGCAAAAGCTGATGGTAGATGGGAAAAAGCATATGATTCTCCAAGCAAAATGTCTGTTCCTGAAGACTTTCTGAAAGAACTTCAAAAGAATAAAAAAGCAACTGAAGTTTACAAAAACCTCAATAAAACAAATTTATACTCAATTGCATTCAAACTACACACAGCAAAAAAAGCTGAGACAAGAGAAAAACGCATAAAGGAAATCATTATAAAACTGGAAAACGGCGAAAAACTACAATAAAATTCCCGACATTGCACTTACCAATCATTAGAAAACTTAATTTAAGAAGTCAATCCTAACATACCTATATATCCAGGTAAATTTTGAATTCGGTTCATCCACTCTCGAACAAATTTATATTCTAATAAACTGACATTACCTTGATGAGCGAGCGCAATATAAGGATAAATTGCTATATCAGCAATAGTAACCTTATTTGTAGCCAACCATTGAAATTCTGATAATCGTTTCTCTAAAACATTCAGAAGAATTGTTGTTACAGACTTGGCTTCTTCCAAATTTATGGGACGTCCTAATATAAAATGTGCACGTAATGCACTTGGACCTCGTGTTACTTCGTTTGCAGCTGTTGATAACCATCCTACAATTTCCGCTGCATCGACAGGATTCTCAGGGAACCAATCGTTTTCTCCATAAGCTTTCGCTAAGTATACTAATATAGCTTGGCTATCTCTTAAAACAATATCATTATCTTTGAATACTGGGACTTGGCCAAAAGGATTCATTTCCAAGAAGGAAGAAGATTTATGTTCTTTTTCGGGACCATTAACAATTCGACTAACATATTCTAAATTCAATAAAGACAACATCAATCTAACTTTGTAACAATTTCCAGACAACGCAAATTCATATAATTCCATCTTAATCTTGATATTAAAGAAAATAAGATACAATTGGCAATAATTTCTTCAATTTTATTGCTAGAATTTAACTAATTTCTATACATTGATTAAATTTAATTTATCAATGTATTATAATTTATTTTAACCCCATTTTTAACTTATTGGATGGAATTATCCTTCTCCTAATCAGGATGCAAATTGAATGATAATCCTTGATTCACATTTTAACTTGAGATTTTTACAATTCTATATTTAAATTAGAATGCAAGAAATGAAGTTTGCATCATGACAAAGAACAAATGAAGATATAATAGTATGATTGAAAATCAGTTCATATCATCAATTTTAATATCATCCGGCGCGGGTCTACCATTTCCAGTTTCCAGTAAATTTTTGAGACTCAAAAGAAACGTAGCCCACTTCATACTACAATGCGCAGTAAACTCAGATTCGTTTTTCCAATCATGATGCCGAAAGTAAAGGATTGTCTTCTCTTCGCCTTTTGTTGCTTTTCCTAAATTCAATTGGAAATCAATATGAGAACCAATCCAATCCATTGGTCCTGAAACACATTCCCAGATAACTTGTTTAGGAGAAATCTCCTGTACTTTCATCTCAATTGCATTCCCGTGACCAAACTCAAAAGTAATCACTTCACCTATAGCGGAAACTCCGTTTGCAAAAATTCCGCCTACATCTTTTGTCCACCAATTAGACAAACCTAACTTTGTGGTCAATGCACTCTTTACCTCATCAATGGAAGCTTTAACTCCGATTTTGTGATAAATTCCCATACAACACTCCTTATTTAAATAATTTTATTATATCTTTATTAAATCTAGTCACGGAACCAAATATCTAAGGCTTCCAGTACATTTGTCCAGCCATGATTATGGTTTTTAATTTCAATATCGCTGATTAATTTTTCATGAACCAAGGTTACTAAAGTTCTTGGCTGATTCGATGTTACATTTATATCATTTGTTTTTTTAGATATATCCTTTAATGTAACAGTAACTAGCGTTACTCTGTTATCTGTTGCATGAGAACACCAAGTAAATACCAATTTGTGTGGCTCTTCAATGGTTATATATTCACCTGTATGTGGGAATATTTTTCCATCTAAACTCATGTTAATTGAAAATTTTCCACCAGGTCTTGGATCGATAAAAACAGATTCAATGCCAATATTTTCTCCTGACAAAAACCAACGTGAAAGATGTTCTGCATTTAACCATGCTTGAAAAATTCGATTTAAATCTGCATTAATTTCTCTTTCGACTTTTATTACTTGGGGGTTCATGTTCTTTCTCCTCTAAGAATGCCTCTAACCTTGCTAATTTATTCGTCCAAAACTCTTGGTGATATAGTATCCAATGACTTGCTTCTGATAATGTTTGGTTTTCAAGTTCCAATCGATAACTTCGCCCGTCTTCTTGTGCACGAACTTTTCGAACCAACTTTGCTTCTGTCAAAACTTCGATGTGTTTTGCGACTCCAGCAAACGACATCGAAATTGGCTCAGCAAGTTCCGAAATACTCAAAGAACCCTTTCTAAGCCTTGCCAACATTTGTCTTCTTGTATGGTCAGCAAGCGCTGCAAATACCCTGTTCAACATCTGTTCTTTTTTCTTATATTCAACCATTTGGTATAACATCTAGTTTGATTTTTTTTAGTCAATTACTAAACCAAATAGTTGAATAAATATTTAATGTGATCTAGCGGGATAATCTTAAGAATAAACCAATTTACAGTTGAAAGAGAACATGGTATATCGGTTCTAGTGGAGTTTGTATGAACTGGGTATTACTGTTTCTTGCGGGTTTATTTGAAGTTCTGTTTGCTTTTTGCTTAGGAAAGGCAAAGGATTCCTTTGGTAATTTGGTTTATTATTGGTATTTAGGTTTTTTTGTTTCACTTTGTATCAGTATGGGTTTACTGATACAAGTTACCAAATCCTTACCAATAGGAACTAGTTACGCAGTTTGGACGGGGATAGGAGCAGTTGGAACCGTCATTGTTGGAATAATTTTCTTCAAAGAACCAATAGAATTTTGGAGGATTTTTTTCCTTGCCACTTTGGTGGTATCTATCATTGGACTTAAGTTTCTTTCTCACTAATCCTGAAATTTACCTACAACAAACAAATTCATTCACATGTTCCCTGATTATTTAGTTAACATACAAAAAGATCTTTTTGATCCATTAGAATTAAAAATTGAAAATCTCGTCATTGAAAAGGAGAGCAAAAATTACAATGCCTGTAGTTTTCTATGTAACAATCAGAAGGTGATTTTTCGGACAGCAAATAATACACCCAAAAAAAATGGACTTTTTGTTACTCTTTGGAAAAGAAGTAAAAATGGACCTATCGAGCCTTATCAATATAAAGACTCTTTTGATCTTACTATCATTGAGACGATTCATAAAGACAATATTGGATATTTTTTATTTAACAAAGAAATTTTAAATGAAAGAGGAATTCTTTTTGGCAAACTAAAAGGGAAACTAGGTTTCAGAGTTTACCCTCGATGGGACAAACCCAATAACAAACAGGGAATATTAACGCAAGAATGGCAATCACCTTTTTTCCTTGCATCAAATGATAAAACTATAGATGATCATTATCTTAAATTTTTATCTGACATTTTTATGAAATAATTTCAGAAAAACATAATTTGAGGCTTACAATTGATTCAGTGCATCATCACTTTTGGTGTTCTCCAAATAACAGAAAGATCACCTTAATCAACATTAGATTTTTTCTTTACCTATCCATTCCAATGGAAAGAAAGGTGGAATGAATCAAATTTTCCGCAAAACATTGTCTACTCGTCACTTTGATTTAGATTGGAATCGACATGTCACGAGTCGAACTTATGAACGGTTCGCTTACGATGCACGATGTGAAGTATTAAGAGAATATGGTTGCCCCATTGAACTAATGTTAAACACAAATATTAGTTATATTCCTGGATCCACAAATGTAAGATTCCTCAACCAACAATTTGTAAATTCAGAAATGACAGTTGAAACAGAAATTTATGGCATGGATGATGGAAATCTTTTATGGAAACAATCCATAGTAGGTTCCAATGGAAAAAAAGCATGTGAAATTGAATCCACATCAACCTTGGTGAAGGATGGAATTATCATCAAAATTCTGGACCTTCCCAAATTAAGTGTCACCCCCTATCAATTTACAATCCATCCCAAACCAATCAATCAAAACATTGTGGAACATGATTATTACATTCCTTACAGTGATATGAATTGTTTTTGGAATTTACCTTCTGATTCCATTTGGAAAATTTTTGAAGAAGGCCGTTTCCTATTTTTTAAAGAAATTGTAGATCTTAATTTAATCAAAGAAACTGACTCTACTACTTTTTTTATGGGCGGTGAAATACAGATCTACAAACCAATAGATCCCGGAACTCATGTGAAAATCTTAAGTTGGATCGAAAGTTTTGAAAAAATCCGGTTTTATTTCAGACAAGATATTTTAGACTCAAAAGGAAGCTTACTTGCAAGTATGAAAGACGAACAGTTGTTTGTCTCTCTTTCAAACTCAAGGCCAAGGCGAGCACCTGCTGCTTTTTTTGACAAAATAGAAAGATTTATTGAATGATTGGTATTTTTTGTTTAAGAAGAGTTTCTTCTTCGTTTGTCAACTCTCGGTAACTTCCAAGAGGAATTGTTGGATCTAACTTTAAATTTCCCATTCTCACTCGTTTTAGATACAAAACTTCTTTACTCAAACTTTGGAACATCCTTCTGATTTGACGATACTTCCCTTCTTTTAACCAAACAGTGACTATATGAGGTTTTGTTTCATCAGTTATCGCCAGCCGAGCAGGCAAAGTTTTGTATCCATCATCTAACACTATTCCAGTTTCAAAACTCAAGATGTCCTCTTTTGTCACTGGTTCTGAAATTTCTGCATAGTATTCTTTCTCAACAAAATGTTTAGGAGAAGTATAATAATGAGCCAAAGTTCCATCTGTTGTAAACAGTAACAGCCCTTCTGTCTCTTTATCCAATCTTCCGACAGGAAACAAATTCATGTTTTGATGCCTTTCACTTAGATAATCCATAACAGTCTTTTCTCGAGGGTCTTCCGTAGCAGTGATACAATCGGGAGCTTTATTCATCATAAAATAATAAAAATCTTTGCGAATCAAAGTTTCGTCATAAAAAACAACTACATCATTGATTGTGATTTTAAAACCGGGGTCCTTAACAACGATTCCATTTACTTTTACGTTCCCTTGGTAAATTTCCTTTTTTACATCGGACCTAGATCCTAATCCAAAATTTCCCAGAACTTTATCCAATCTTTCCTTTGGCATACGAGTAACATCGAAACAAGTGAATTAAAATTCGGAAAGTGGAATTCAATGTTTTCAATGTAATTTCTTAAAAAAAGCTATCGAAACATCCCTCCGAAAACAATCTAACCTGTATGTTGGGTACTTTTTTCCGCATTGTTCAATCATCCAAAATTGCGTTTCGACTCGCTTATCACAGTTCCCCTACCTTAACATTACTCATTACAATTTTGACAATCTTAAATGGATTGTTTCCTTCAAGTTTGGTCTGGATCGGAAAACTAATCATCGATTCCATCTTACCCTCGAAAATTGAATCTGGAAATTGGTATGACCTAGTTTATTCTGAAACTGCAACCTATGTTTACATTGAGGGAATCATTACTGTTATCTATTTTGGAGCTCAAAAATTATACTATCTTTGCACAACCCTACTAAGGATTAAACTGGGCCAAGAGGTCAATGAAAGGATCCTTTCAAAAGCAATCACACTAGAACTTTCACAATTTGAAAATTCTGAAACTTACGATCAGATGACACAAGCAAGATCAGAGGCATCTTCCAAACCTCTATCGATGGTAAATCGATTTTTTACAATCGCACAATCCTCAATCACAATTGTTAGCTTTTTTGGATTACTCGTAAAACTTTCTCCATTAGCTTCGATAATTTTGATCATAGCTGCTATACCCACTTTCATAGCTGAAACTAAGTTCTCAAATCATAATTTCAGACTCTTTCGATGGAAGGCAAAAGAAACTAGAGAACAAGTTTATCTAGAAACATTAATGGCAAGAGAAGATAACGCAAAAGAAATTTTACTCTTTAACTTAGGAAAAGAATTTTTAAATCGATACAAAAATAATTTCCAAAAAATCTATGCTGAAGATAAGAAACTAACGGTTAAAAAAAGTGTTGTCAGTTTTTTCTTAGGATTAATTAGCCAATTGGCATTTTATGGTTCTTACATTTGGATTGTCAGTCTCGCCTTACAAAAACAAATTACTCTAGGTGAAATGACAATGTATTTGGTCATATTTCGCCAAGGACAATCGACTTTTGCAAATGCATTGTCTGCTTTCGGTGGAATTTACGAAGATCATTTGTATATTGATAACCTTATGGAATTTTTAAACTTACCGATACCGAAAAAAATAGGCATCCATAAAAGTACAAATAACAAAACTGGCATCATATTTGACCAAGTATCATTTTTATATCCTGGATCAACCAATGATTCTCTAACAGATATTAGTTTCGAAATTCCAGCAGGTGAAAAATTAGCAATTGTTGGAGAAAATGGATCTGGGAAAACTACATTAATCAAATTGTTGACTCGTTTGTATTCACCTACCAAAGGAAATATTTATTTGGATGGAATCAATCTTGTAGATTGGGAAGAAGAATCATTAAGAGAACGATTTGGTGTTATCTTTCAAAATTTTGTTCAATACCAGTTTAAGGTTGGTGACAATATTGGGATGGGAGATGTAAAACAAATTCAAACAGAATCACAATGGATAAGTGCAGCAAAATTAGGGATGGCTCACGAATTTGTCACTCGTTTGGATTTGGGATACCAAACACGTTTAGGAAAATGGTTCCAAGATGGTAGAGAACTTTCTGGCGGGCAATGGCAAAAGATTGCTTTGTCGAGAGCATTTATGAGATCAAAAGCTGACATTTTAATATTGGATGAACCAACTTCTGCTATTGATGCGGAAGCGGAAATGAAAGTATTCGAACACTTTAGAGAACATACAATGGGGAAAACAGTCATTTTGATTTCTCATCGATTTTCAACGGTAAGAATGGCGGATAAAATTCTAGTTTTAGAACAAGGTAAAAAAACGGAATGGGGAGATCACGAAACCTTACTATCGAAAAAAGGAAAATATGAGAAACTATTTCGATTGCAACAGGCTGGATATCAATAAGATTACAGGTAACTCCGATATTCATTAAAGAACAGAATCTGATTTCAGGATGGCTTAAGGATGGATGACAAATATTCAAATTTGGGTATGAAAAAACTCAAAGAACTGATTGATTCATTTGGTGAAAGATCAAAAGAAATAGGTTCCGTTGCATCCTCCATCCAACAAGTTGCAAAACAAACCAACTTACTGGCATTAAATGCTTCGATTGAAGCAGCTAGAGCCGGTGAACACGGACGTGGTTTTGAAATAGTTGCAAACGAAGTCACAAAATTGTCTTTTCAAACTTCGGAAGCAACTAAAAAAATCTCTGAAATTTTATCTAGAATCAATTTAGAAAACTCAGAGGCCAATGCTGATGTCCAAGAAATGGAAAAACAATCCATCATCGAATATGCAGATCTTTGGACAAACAATATTGCAAAAGAATTAGAATCAAAATTCTATATCATGGCTACCTCATTGTATGGCTTAAAATTTTTAATCCAAAGTTTGGTGCATGCAAATATAGGTATGAAACGAGAACACCTACTACTCATCCTACAAGAATATTTAATTCAAAATGAACAACAGTTAGCTTATGCAATCTGTTGTGAGCCCAATGTCATTGACGAAAAGGATTCTGAATACCAAAACAAAGAAGGCCACGATGCCAAAGGTAGGTTTGTTCCCTATTGCCATCGACACGCTGGCCGAATTTCAATTGAGCCATTACAAGGTTATGATGTTCCAGGTGAAAATGAATGGTATGTCTTACCACGTGATTTAGGTGAAGACGTGATGATGGAACCTTATGACTATCCTATCGAAGGCAAAACTGTCAAGATGACTAGTTTGATGACCAATTTGTTTTTACATTCGAAATTTGCAGGGATTTTAGGAGCAGATTTTTCATTGGAACAACTCCAAAAAGAATTATCTCCCAAAAAGATATTTGGAATGGGAACCACCTCTCTTGTGACGTATGAGGGTAATTTTGCTTCACATCCCGAAATTGATCAATTGGGTTCCAAAGTGGAGGGACTCAATACCGAAGCATTACTTGCCATCCAAAGAGGAGAGTCCTACACACAAATGGACGCAAATCACTTAGTTCGAATTATAAAACCAGTGCGAATTGGCCAAAGTAAACGTTCCTGGAGTATACTTGTCGAATTCAATATTATTTCTGTTTTGAAAAAGTAATTCGTCTAATCTATAATGGATCCAACATTAGAAGAACATCTAGAATCTCAGATTGTCGCATTGTACAAGGAAAAAGAAGAACTGGAATTAGAATTAGGTTCTTCTGACATAGACACAATCATCCATGAATTCCAAAACCTACACAGGGAATTAACTTACCTTTACTCGTTTAAAGAAAATTACAGAAAAGTAGACACAAATCGAATTCAGATTGAATCAATTTCGTCAGCTTACATACCGAATCATCGATTCCATAAAAATTCAAACCAATAGAGACATGTATGGAATTACAATTTATTAAAGAAAAACTTTCGAATCAAAACTTTAAAACATCAGTCTCCGAAAACATAAATGAATGGATGATTGGATTTGAACAAACCGAAGAACATAAAAACAAAATTCATCTTTGGTTTGATTCTCTGATCCATCAATTTTTGGATATATTGAATGATGTTGAAATTAAAGAAGAATTGAGTGTTCTAATTTTCTCTAAATATGTGGAACTCAAATGTTATTGGAAACAACTCAACACTCAAATCCAATACCAAAATTTTAATACTGGAGAAGCTGATCCAAATCTAATCATTAAAGCATCTCTAACAACTTACATTCTTATCGCATTAGAACCACTCATCCATGATGAAGACCTAAACGAAATCCAAGAATTCTTAACCAAACCAATTCGTGAATTGATGATAGAGGAAACTTCCACTGATAATCGTCAAAATATTCATGAAGATTCTCTTTTGAATCTCTTGGAACAACAGTTACAGGCACTCTACTACGATAAAGAAAAATTATTCACTCAATTACAATGTAATAGTACGCTTGAAGTGATTTCACTTGTCCAAAATATGAGAGAGCAGGTAAAAAACCTTCATTCTGAAATGGAAAATTCATGCATTATGGATGGTACAATTCGGTTTACTGGCAATCGAAAGATTAGAATTCAAAAAATCTAATTCCAAAGAGAGTTGCTTACCCCAAAGTTCCTAAAATTCTGGTTTTATGGACATAGATTCTTTAATTCGTGAACTAAAAACACTTTTAGATTCACCAAAAAATCTTGTTACCATACCAGCAGAAAAACGTCTTGAGTTAATGATCCTATGTGGGAAAATTTCAAGACCGGATCGAAATGAAGTTCGAAAACGAAATCGAACTGTTCGTATTGAAAAAAAAGAAAGTTTAAAAACCCAAGAAAAACAAAAGACTGCATTGACAGGCATTAGGAGAGCAAGGGAGTCCGCAGTCTTTAAGGCACCACTACAAATTTCCAATTCAGCTGGATGGTCATGGGATAATGCCACCGAATTATCCCAACCTAAACCTTGTTATATCTGCAAAACTCCCTTTACAAAATTACATTTTTTTTACGACTCAATGTGTCCAAGTTGTGCGGAACTCAATTACTCCAAACGATACCAAACTGCCGATTTAAGAGGAACTGTTGCCGTCATTACTGGTTCGCGATTAAAAATTGGATACCAAGCCACTTTGTTATTATTACGATCAGGTGCTCGAGTCATCGCGACAACTAGATTTCCAAATGATTCAGCGATTCGTTTTTCAAAGGAATCTGATTTTCACTTATGGAAAGACCGATTACAAATCTTTGGTTTAGATTTACGACATACACCAAGTGTGGAAATTTTTTGTAAATTCTTAGAAAACCACCTAGAAAGATTGGATATCCTGATCAATAATGCAGCACAAACAGTAAGAAGACCACCAGGCTTTTATTCCCATTTACTAGAAACAGAAAAAATTTCAATTACCGACTTACCATCCGAGGCACAAAAACTATTAAGTTTTTACCAACACTGTAAAAATGAATTGGATTCTTACCGCTCCGACTCTGAAATGAAAGACACTGCAACTGCGTTAGCCGTTAGCTGGAATCATAAAACTCCAGGTGTTGGGATCCGTTCTTCTGCTGCACTTTCGCAAATCCCATATTCACATGACAATTCACATGAATTGGAATCCGTATTCCCTGAAGGCAAATTAGATGCTGATTTACAACAGGTAGACCTCAGAAAAACAAATAGTTGGCGATTGAAACTTGGAGAAATTAATACTTCTGAAATGTTAGAAGTACAACTTGTAAATGCGGTGGCGCCTTTTGTTCTTTGCAATCGACTGGTGGGTATTATGCGCAAGGATAATACTGGCAAAAAACACATCATCAATGTCTCAGCAATGGAAGGAAAATTCCATCGATTTAAAAAAGAAGACCGTCATCCACATACAAACATGGCGAAAGCTGCGTTGAATATGATGACTCATACCTCAGCAGAAGACTTTGCAAAAGATGGCATTTTTATGAATGCTGTTGATACTGGTTGGGTGACCGATGAAGATCCCATTGAACTTGCAAAACGAAAACAAGACCTTCATGATTTCCAACCTCCGCTAGATATTGTGGATGGGGCAGCAAGAGTCGTTGATCCATTGTTTGACGGAGTCAATTCAGGCAAACATTGGATTGGTAAGTTTTTAAAGGATTATTTCCCTATCGACTGGTGAAATCTAAATCTATTTACTTTGTAATTTTGCATACAATGTTGCAGGTGAGTAACCAAAATATGGTGGAATGACACCTTCTTCATCTTTTAATACTAATGCAATGATTGCATAGTGATGAACAGTGTGAGAAACCAAAAATAATAGTTCCCTCTCAATTGTGGATGTGACAATCGGAGTTGGAGCGTCTGGATTATAGTTTTGTGAAATTAATACTTGCCCAAGTGGCAAATACTTTGTTTCGAAAAAAGTGAATAATTCTTGTAAACGATTGATTGCAAGGATTCGGTCCACTTCAAGCGAAAGGTCACGTTTCCTTTTATCATAATCAATATGACCTATTTGAATTCCTTCTAGGAACATTTGGTAATGTTCTATCACATGGCGTATATGTTCACCGACACTCGATTCAGAATTATTTTGTTTTTGAAGATACAATCGATCAGAAAGGGAAGCAAGTAAAGTAATTCCTTGTTGTAAAAGAATTCCATTATCGTTTCCCCATGATGACATCACGACTAGTTTAGACTGCTTTTGATCAGGGTGGAAAGTGTAATTTCTTTCATCTCGTATTTTTTTCTATTTTTTCTTTGAAGTTTCAAATGGAATCGAAACAAAAATACCCCAGTTTCAAATCCAATGAACTATCGAACCAATCCTTTCCTTCTATTTTCGCAAGATTTTTGCGAATTCTTCATGTTAATCATATTGACTGACTAGTCAGTATCTTTGTTTATGGTATTTAAGACTAATATGGTTTATCTTCTTTTTGGAGTACTTCTCGTAATTTTTGGATCCTTACTGGGTGTCCCGGATGCCCCCTTCCCTCAAGGGGATGAAATCATGCACATTAGATCCATTCGAGAGAGCTTAGAGCTAGGAAGTTACCTTTTACCTTCTCTTTCTGGTTTACCGAATCCTTACAAACCACCACTGCTTTTTTGGATGGGAATGGCCTCAGATTCGTTCTTTGGAGTGGATTATCTTTCTGAACGATTGGTTGCTTTCGCTTTTGGAATTGGTACTATGGTGTTACTGTATCGTTTGGTATTTACCATCAGTAAATCCAGATCAGAAACTTTACTCACCACTCTACTCTTTGGTTTCTCATTTTTATCACTTAAATTTTTTGGACTTCTCATGATGGAAGGACCAATGGTATTCTTTTTACTTTTTTATTTTTATTCATTTTATTTTTACAAACAAACAAAACAAACTTCTTATTTAATCATTGGTAGTTTGGTTACTGGGATTGGTTATTTACTAAAAGGACCGATTATACATGTTTACGTCCTTTTTATACTTCTCAGTTATTTTTATGTAAAACTGATTCGTATTCGAAGTGGGAAAATCACTTTTCAGTGGAACTGGATATACAGAGAAAAATTCGTTCTTTTCTCTTTTGTTTTGACCTTTATTTTACCACTAATCTGGATATCTTTTTTGTATTTTCAAATTCCATCGGGTAAAGATTTACTCCGCTTTTTCTTTATCACTGAAAACATTGGAAAGTTTTATTCCTCAAACCAATCAGGATTACGAATTTGGCTGGGATGGCTTATTTACACAATACCATTTACCATTCCGCTGGTTATGTTAGTTTGGAATTTAATCCGTTCCCCTAAACAAATCAAACACCAAATTTATGTATCAACACTACTTGTTTTTTTCGTAATGGTTACTTGTTTACATCTACTTCCAAACAGAAAAGATCCATACTATGTAACTCCATTTATTAGCTTTTTATTCCTTCTACCGGCGATGCAAAAAATATCATGGCAAACACTTCTTCTGGCTAAGTTAAATCGATACAGTATACTCATTATATATTTTATCTTATTATTACTTTCTATTGTTTTACGATTACATAATTTGTTTATTTTTTCAATATTAGGTGTTCTTATCATCGTCAGTTCACTTTGTTTTTTCCAAAGTATTAAAACCCAATGGAGAGCTATACTCATCACACAAATCTTAGTGATCCCAATTCTTATCTTTTTCCTATTAAAACCACTTTCCGATCCAGATCTACGTGAGGTGGCAAAAGAAGTTGGTGAAAATTCTGTTTGTGTTGTGGCCGAGAATCCATGGACTGCCATGGATGTTCAAAACAAACTCATCAATACAAAGGTCAAATTTGCATTGCCACTTACAATAGAGGAAAATTGTTCCGAATCAAACTATCTGATCAGTTTCATTGATACTAATGTTCCGAATGAATTTCATCGAGTTAACTCTTGGTTCCAATGGAAACAACACCTACAAATGAATGTAAAATCATTTGTATCTTCTCTTTTTAAAATGGAAAAATATAAATTCCAAACGGAAATTAGTTTATGGAAAAAAGGAAATTTGGAATGAAAAAGTACGGAATCCTTCTACTACTCTTATTTTTTGTTTCAATTTGGGATTTTTCCAAAGATAACCTTCCCAAGTTCGGACAAAAAGTTTCAAAAATGGAAGCTCCTCAATGCAAATACATGTGTGAAAAGATTAACAACTGTTTGAGTGAAGATCAAAAAAAACAACAAGATCCAAAATTAGTTCAATTTGCCTGTGAAATTCTCTGTTCAAAACAATACCAATTGTTTAATGGATGTTCCAATTCAATCCTAACTTCCTGTCATGCAGGAGAAGTATGTATAAAAAACTTAACAAAGGGGCTTTTTTAAGAGTATAAAGTTGAATGACCAGTCATGAAAGATAAAACAAGTATAATACTCCCAACTTACAACGAAGCAGGTAATATCAAAAACTGTGTTGAAACCATAACGAAAGTCCTAGAAAAAGAAGGCCTTCCATTTGAAATCATTATAGTTGATGATAATTCACCTGATGGAACCTTTGAAGTTTCCAAAGTTTTAGCAAAATATGATTCACGAGTGAAACCATTTGTTAGGCTCACAGAAAAAGGTTTAAGTTCAGCAGTTACCTTTGGTTACAACCAAGCGGAAGGTGACAAATTTGTTGTTGTTGATGCGGATTTCCAACATGATTACTCCAAAATTCCAGATGTAATTCGACTTTTAAGAGACAATGATATCGTTGTTGCGACAAGAAGGAGTAAGGATGGTGGATATGGAAATTTTCCCATCTTACGGAAGTTAGCAAGTCTTTTTGCTACAAAAATTTCCGAATGGTTATTTCCTGTAAAAATATCAGATCCTATGAGTGGATTTTTTGGAATTCGCAAAACAGTCTACTTAGACACTAAAGATAAATTACACCCAAGAGGATACAAAATCCTATTTGAAATTTTGGGTATCGTAAAAACAGATAAAATCGCAGAAATTGGTTATACATTTGGACTTCGAACTTGGGGCCATTCCAAATTAGATTCAGGTGTGATCTTTTATTTCCTTTGGGATTTGATTTCGATCAAATGGTACCAGTGGAGGCAATCTCATCACCTTTTCCTAGGATCAAAAGGAAGGAATTCCCACATCCATCCCTAAACAAACTTTAGTGTTTGGATCAAAAATGGATGGGAAATGAAAAAAAATTAAAACTGTTTTTTTCGCTTGTACTCTAATGTATTTCAATTGGATTCCGTAGATCTTTCTGTGAGGGACAAAATGGTTTCAGAACTTACAAAAGAAAAAAGTTACCGAATCGAAGTGAGTAGTTTGGATTTGTATTCTGCACAAAGCCTAGAAGAGGAAATGACAAAACTCTTTCAAAATGATTTGAGTGTGATTTATGTTGATTTCTCCAATGTGGAAGAAGTTTCCTCTGCCGTTCTTGGTCTACTTTTATACAAAAAAATGATGTTCCAAAAAAAAGGTGTGAGACTCTTTCTGACAAATGTAAAACCTCAGATTCAAAAAATCTTAAAAATCTTAAACCTGAGTGGCCATTTACTTGTTTGATCTCTTTGCAAATCACAAATCAATGATGATACCAGAATGTTCTGGTAAGAGCATCTTTTTCCCGTCCCATTCCACTCCACCAAAAGCATAGATTTTTTTTCCTTTCAAATCTACACTCAAATCCTTTTGACTTTTACCAAAGTTGAGTAAAACACGAAGTCGTTTTTTCTTAAACCTTCTTTCAAAACTCAATATAGTTGGTTCGTCTGTATGGATGATTTCCAAACTACCAACTCTTAGGACATCTAAATCTTTTCGTAAATGAAACATTGTTTGGTAATGTTTCCACAATGAGTTTGGATCGTTTTTTTGTCCAAATACAGTTTCACTAGCTTGAACGGATTCTATTGGTAACCAAGGTTTACCATTTGTGAACCCAGCATTTTGGGAATCATCCCATAACATGGGAAGCCGGCAATTATCTCGATTGATGTAGATTCCCAAAAGTTTCGTTAAAAACAAAGGGACAAAACGATTCAATTTGGCGATTGGATCTTTCCCAAAAAAGTTGGAGAGTTTTCCTTCTTTTCTACCAATTTCTTCACCATAATAAACAATGGGAACTCCTCTTGCCATAAATTGGAAACAAACAAGAAGTTTTGCTTTGCGTATGTCACCACCTAATCGATCAATGTATCTCCTTTGATCATGATTACCTAATACATAAGTTGGAGTAAAAGGACTTGGGAAAACTTCTTCATTTTTTTGGAGTAGTTTACGAAAAAAATCCGCATCGTACGAAAAGTGAATTAACTCAAATTGAAATACCAAATTGAGACCATCAGTTTTTTCACCTAAAAATGATTTTAATACTTGGTCACTTCCACTCACTTCACCGATGAGGAATGGTTTTTGTTTGTATTTGGAAATGTGTTTCCTTACTTCCTTTGCAAACGAAAATGATTCCGGTAGATTTAGGTTATACTGTTTTTTTTGGAAGAACGCCTCATCATGGTTATCTGGTGTTGGAAAAAATCTGAGACTAAAAGGATTATCCCGAAAACTCTCATCTTTATAAATGGAATTGAAGATATCCAGACGAAACCCATCGACACCTTTTTTTAACCAAAAATCCAGAACGCCAAACATGGTTTTTTTGACTTTTGGATTCCTGTAATTTAAGTCTGGTTGGAAAGATAAAAAATTACTATAATAGTATTCATCTGTTCCTTTATCATAATTCCATCCTGATTTCCCAACCATCGAGATCCAGTTATTCGGTGGTTTTTTAGTCCCCTTTTTCCAAATGTAAAAATCTCGTTTGGGATTCGAAGTGGATGATTTTGATTCTAAAAACCATGGATGTTTATCAGAAGTATGGTTCATCACCATATCCAAAACCACTTTCATTTTACGTTTATGGATTTCGCGAATCAGTTGTTCACAATCGGCCATCGTCCCAAATCTGGGATCAATATTTGTATAATCTGCAATATCATAACCAAAATCTTCGCCAGGACTGACATAAAATGGGGAAAACCAAATGGTTTCCACTCCTAAGGATTGGATCTCGTCCAATCGTCTGAGGATTCCCTTTAAATCGCCAATTCCATCACCATTGGAATCCTGGAAGGACCAAGGGTAAATTTGATAAATTGAAGTTTGTTTCCACCATTCCATTTTGTTTTCCATGACTTTTCTAAAACTGCCTTGTTATTTCAGTTGCCTCTTACCTAAATACCAAATTTCTGTTCTTTATACAAGCAGGTAGCAATGGATAAAGAAAAAATCAAACTTTCCGGTTTTAACAATCTGACAAAAGTTTTGAGTTTTAACCTCTACGATTTTTGCATCACACTCGATGACGAGCAAAAAGGTAGATATGTAACATATATCCACGACAAGTACAATGCGAGTAAAATTACAGAAATCTCCAAAGAGATTGTCAAACGCATTGATGCCAATATCCTCTCTGTTTCCGCACAAGATTACGATCCTGTGGGTGCATCTGCTATGGTTCTTATGAGTGATGTAAAGGGTGGAGGAAATCCAATCCCATCGACACAGGTTAGTATGCATTTGGATAAATCGCATATCACTGTTCACACCTACCCTGATGCAGCTGATCCAGATGGGATCTGTTCTTTCCGAGTGGACATTGACATTTCGACTTGTGGAGAGATCATTCCACTTGACTCTATCAATTTCCTATTTGAAGCATTTGAATGTGATGTAGTTTATATTGACTATGTGGTAAGAGGTTATACTCGACTTGCAGATGGTAAAAAGATCTATAACGATCATCACTTCAATTCGATTTTAGATTTTATCAAACCAGAAATCAAAAGAAATTATACCTATCTTTCAGACATCAACATGCCTCAAGATAACACTTGGCAAACTAAAATGATGATCCGAGAACTTGGACCTGAAAATTATTTGTTAAACCCTGAGGACATCTCTCATCCTGATGTTCCAAACAAAATGAAACTCCTAAGAGAAGAAATGAAAGAAGTGTATCATATGATCCATTAATTGGATTTTTTTACTCTTTGCTAATTTCTTTTTGGATTTGGATCCAATCATTTTCTCCAAGTTTGGGAAGGGCATACACAACTTTCCGATTTGGTGGGATGAGAAAAAATTGAGTTCCATGTTCATCTTTTTGTTTGAGAACGGGGTGTTCCGGCAAATAAGCCCCGAGCCTTCTATAAAACTGAACTTCATCAATTGATTTTGGCCGTAGGGCTTTGATTGCCAAAGAAGTTTGATAATACGCTAAATAATTTTGAATGACTTCTTCCGTTTCTTTAGGATCAGTAACCAAAAAATAAAAAGAAAAGTTTGAGTTTGGGAATCGTAATTGAAATTGCCTGAGATTTTCCAAGGCCATTGGACATTTTTTTCCGCAGCCAACTAACCCAGGATAAATGACGATCCAATTTGATTTTGGTTCCGATTCAAATCGTACTTCACAGATCTCACAAGGAATCTTTCGATATGTACTGGAAAAAAAATGAAGTAAGGAACTAAGTCCGACAAAAAGAAAAATAACAAAGACCCAAAGAAGTCTTTGGATCCATTTTTTAAGTTCCATTTCCTGTTTCAATCATTGCGGAAAGTGTTTCGACTGAATCTTTTAAATTTTCAAAGATCACATTTCCTTTATCGATAAAAGAAATCATTTCCGAACTTGTATTCAAATTGGTTTGTGTTTTCAAATTTAAATCCATAATCGAATCTGAAATTTCAACCATACTGGATGATTGTTCTTTGCTAGAAAGTTGCATTTCCTGTGCAATTTGATCCAGAGTGGTTAATGCATTTTCTTGTTTTTCAAAAGCAGAGAGAGTTCCCGAAATTTTTTCTGTTAACTCACCCATTCCCACTTCCGATGCCAAAATGGATCTCACAAACCCTTGGACCGTTTGGTTGATTTGGTTTGATTGTTTAAAACTAACTTGAATGGCAGATTTAATTTTACCAGAGATCGTTGAAATATTCTTTGTTGCATCCGCTGTAGAATCGGCAAGTTTTGAAATTTCCGATGCTACAACTGCAAATCCTCTTCCCGCATCACCTGCTCTTGCAGCCTCAATAGAAGCATTTAACGAAAGTAAGTTGACCTTCTCAGCAATATCCGAAATCAAATCCAAAATTTCTTCCATTTTTTCAGAATCATCCACTGCCACTTCCATTGATTGGTACAACGTAGAAAATTCTGTTTCCGTTTTTTTGACACTCTCAGCAGATTCTTGTATTTTTGCTCTCATCACTTCCAATGATTTCACAAAACCTTCATTTAAATTGAATAAGTTTCGATTGAGTTCTTCTACTGTTTTTACTTCGTTGATTTGGCGATTGGATCCTTCCAATATCAATTGGCTAGAGGCAGTGGTTTCTTCTGTTGCTGCTGAAATTGCTTCGATGGAGGAAGATTGGTCTTGGAAAGAAGATTCAAACTTTCTGACAGCGGTTGTGATCAAATTTGAATTTTCGATGTAGGATTTTGTTCCTTGCGAAACTTCATCAATTGCTGCGGTAACTCCCGCCATCACCGTTTCTAAATTTGTTTGGGTTTCGATTTGTAACCTAAGGTCTAGAACAGAAAGGTAGGAAAAATAAATGAGAATTCCAGTTTCCATTACAACAAATAGTGCATGTGTGATTACAATTTCTAATCCAGTACCATAACTGTAAACAATCACTTTGGTATTCAAAAATACAACACCGAATTCTTGGAGGTAATTTCCAACTAAGTGGTGTATGGCGATTGTCAATGCGGCAACAAGTAATACACGCCAGTCCTCATAAACAAACAAAACAGCAAGGGCACTGAATACATGAAAATGCATTTCAATGCGACCAAATTGAGCTTGGATGAGCAGAGCACTGAATAACATAAGAGCTGCTCCATTCCATGCCCTTAAGAAAAAACTTCCACGTAAAAATCGATAAAACAAAAACGAAATAGTCGCAATGATGATAGCAGAGATTGTGACAACTAAAGTGGCACCGTAACCAAGAGAAAGTAAAAAAACAAGGGGAATATGAGCGAAAATTGCCCAGACAAAAAACGTATCAACTTTTTTTTGGCGTTCCATTAGAACCGCTGCCAATCTTAAATCCATAGGCTATGAGACGAATGAATGAGAAAAAATACCAGTCAATAAATGTATATAGACTCCTCTTTTTTGATTTTGGTTAATTAATTATATTCTACTTCAGTGAATGTACTGATAGGATCAATGGTTGTAATTGGTATGGATGGATCTTGTTATGAACCACAAACTGAGTCGTAGAATCTTTCAAATTCTTTCATTTTCTATCCATGACCTCCACTTTCTCTCTTGCCGTTCGGAAAATCTCCTGTAAACTTGTGTCTTAGCAGGTACATTTTGGAACCAATTTCAGATTTCGGTGAAACGGAAAGTCCTCTTTCAAACAATGTTTCAGAACCTTCATACTTTATCTCATTACCAAAGAATATAGCGAGTTATTCCCTCACTTCCCAAGCGATTTTAGAAGAGTTACGTGTGCGCCATAGACGACTCGAAATGCATGGAAGTGCAGAAATCACTCCTACCTTATTTCTCACTTTGGATTCTATTCCAGAACTTTTATCCAAACAAGTCCAATTAACCGAATCACACAAAACCAATGTAGCAATCAAAGAAGCGTTAAAAGAATTAGCAGGACTCACAGAACACAATAAAGAACCTGTCGTCTATTTTTATCCATTTATATTACTTGTGGACCAAAAATTAGTGTTTCGATTGAGTATGATCTCTCCACAATCCAAAGAAAAAACAGATGTAGTTCCCTTTCGCAGGTCTTGTTTTAAATATAGCATTGATTTGGTGGATATCTTACTAAAGAATCGATCCAATCGAGATCTCATCTTAGAAGAAGAAAATCCAGGAAGTACATTACTTCGAACTGACCAAAAAGGGAACGTGTACTTTTTCCCAACCAAACTAAGTTTTGAATCGGAGTTGGAAATGATCCTTCGTTCGAGTATGGAACCGTTTGGACCCTTACCAACGAAAGATTTTATTTTAGATGTTGTTACAAGAGGGAAAGAAACTGCCAAATTGGTTGAGATTGTACCGGGATACCATTTTGTATTACCAAATAGTTCGCATCACCCTGAATACGTAAAACATTTAGCAGTACAATTGGATGGGCTCAAACAATTTGCCTTTCCCTACTTAAAACGATTTGCAAAAGAAAACAAATATGAAGGTTACTTAGAAAAACTAATTGAACTCGAACCAAAACTTCCTAAAAAAACAGAAGAACTTTTGAATTCAGCACAAAACTACATCCAAGAATTAAGTTCCTTACTAGGAGATTTTCCATTTGATAAAATCACAAACGAAGAATCAATGCGTGTCAAAAATGGAATCCAAGACAGTATCATCATTTTAAACAAACTTTCTCGTTTTTTAACTGAACAAAAAAAAGAAGATGCTGAAGACGAATTATTTTCGCTCATCCAATTATTAAGTACAAAAATCGAAGAAAACACAAAAAATACACTTACTCTCACCAAACTAAACTTAGTCGCCGAAATCAAAACATTAAATTTAAAATCCGATTCAGAAAAAAAAAGGGCCATCGAAAAAATAGTAAAAACTTTATCTGATACGTATGGTTGTTTGGAAATGAAAGAAGAAGATTACCATGTCCTCTTTGCACTCGACCAAAAGTATCTAACCAAAGTAGAAGAAAACACTTTTCTCTTAGCAAAAACCAGTCCTGAATATCGAAACGAACTTCCCATCCTCGACCAAATCCGAATCATCTTAAAAAACAGATCAGATGTATCCATTGACAAAGCAGATATAGAAGATGTATCCAAAGAAGTAGATACAGAAGAAATTGCGGAAACTCCAAAAGAACCAAGGATTTCATTCTCTGCTTTGCAAGAAAAATTCCATGTCCCAATAGGTGTGTTTAGTTTTTTAACACTGGCCTCCATTGTCACAATCATTTCCCTACTCATTGGAAGTTTAGAATACATAGGTAGTGGATTTTTATTCAGTTTTTTCCTTGGACTGATATTGGGTTATTTGTATAGAAAAGATGGAAAACCAAAACCAAATCTAGAAAAACAAAAAACTGGTGTCCCTAAAGAAAATCGATCACTTACGATTGCTAAGGTGGCAGAAGCTTTTATCTATCCAAAAAAATTCAATAGTATCGCAGAAAAAGTATACGATACAAAACGATTGCGTAACCACATAGAAGAATGTGTGGAAGATATCAAATTGGAACTTTCACCAGCTGACCAAAAAAAAGACACTAACAAAATTGTCGCTGAAATCGAACATGCCATTTTACAAATCTCTGTGGTGATGAAAATTCCAGAAGCCATCCAATTAAAAAACCGGTCCAAGGAACTCATCCTTTCCAAAGCAGACTTTCGTACGATTTTATTTCGCACACAACTTGCAGAATACTATCGTAAAGAAGCCAGTTTGTATAAATCCGACCGCGACCAAATGGATTACATTCAGTTTATCATCCGCGAATTGGAATTTGGCTATAATAAATATTTAAAGTAAAAATTCTGGTCTTATGAAGTTGAATGTTTTTCCCATTTATTATTTGTTCCTAGCAGTTTTGTTTTCCTTTGGTTGTAAAAAGGAAGTGGTGGATGCAAACATTTGGTTTGAAGAACACAAAGAAGACCGAGTCCTCAATCTTTCCAATAAAGAAGTAGGAGTTTTACCAACTTCGATAGGAAACCTAAACAACGTAGAAGAACTCACCCTCCAATACGATTCACTCACTGCATTACCAAAAGAGATTGGAAACTTAAAACAACTGAAGATTCTCAATCTTTTTGGAAACCCACTCACAACTCTTCCGGAAGAACTGGGAAATTTGGAAAACTTGGAAGTATTACTACTTGGCAGAACCGAACTGAAAGAAATCCCCCCAGTCATTTCAAAATTAAAACATCTAAAAACCCTGGCACTAGACGAAACGAAAGTGCAACTAACAGAAGCGGACGTGGAAGTGATCGCAAACCTCCCTTCTTTGGAAATCCTTGACCTAAGCCTCATGAGAGAGTACAAAACTCTCCCTAAAAACTTGGCAAAACTTTCCTTTTTGAAACAACTCATCTTACAAAAAACTCTTTTGGAGAAATCTGATGTTGCACGACTGCGAGACGAGTTACCGAAAGTTCGCGTAAAACTATAAACAATTTGATTATTTTTTCCGTTTTCTCTTTGGCCTAGAGTTCAAACACTGGTCTTACTATGGCCAAACCAGAAACGGAAAATCCTTATTCTAAAACAGTTCTCCTTCCTGAGACCAATTTTCCCATGAAAGCCGACCTGGCAAAACGTGAGCCAGGCCAAATCCAAATTTGGAAAACAGAAAAAGTGTTCCAAAAGATGAGAGAAATTCGAAAAAACAAACCATCCTTTGTTTTGCATGACGGGCCTCCGTATGCGAATGGTAATTTCCATGTTGGCCACTCTCTCAATAAAATTTTAAAAGACATCATTATTAAATCAAAAACCCTTTCTGGTTTCCAAACGGATATGATCCCTGGTTGGGATTGCCATGGACTTCCCATCGAAGTACAGGTGTTAAAGAATCTTGGAAAAGAAGCAAGGAACACAAGCCCAAGTGATCTTCGAAAAAAATGCAGAGAGTATGCAGCCGAGTTTGTTGGCAAACAAGGAGAAGACTTAAATCGTTTCCTTTGTTTTTGGGATGAGGATCACAAATACCTCACCATGGCTCCTGAATTTGAAGCAAGGATTGTGGAAGTCTTTGGTTCTCTATTTGAAAAAGGTTACATCTACAAAGGAAAAAAACCTGTGTATTGGTGTATTGATTTGGCAACGGCCCATGCGGAAGCAGAGATCGAATACCAAAACCATGTCTCTCCTTCCATTTATGTTAAGTTTGCTGTGAAAGGTGAGACCGATACATATTGCCTGATCTGGACAACAACTCCTTGGACACTCCCAGCAAACCTTGCAATTTGTTTTAACGAAGAACTACCCTACTCTCTTTTCCAATCAGACAACCATGGCCGACTCATTCTTGCTGATGGATTAAAAGAAGCAGTGGAACAAAAAACAGGGATCACTCTTACCAAAATCAAATCCCTATCCAATGCCGACTTAAAACAGATTGTATTCCTCCATCCCTTTTTAGAACGAGAATCCATTCCCCTTTTTGGAAACCATGTCACACTCGATGCAGGAACTGGTTGTGTACACACAGCACCAGGACATGGAACAGACGATTATCGTGTGGGAACGGCTGCAGGACTTCCTACCCTTTCCCCAGTAGATGATTACGGCCGTTATACGGACGAGTTCGAAATGATGAAGGGTGTAAAAATTTGGGATGCAAATCCAAAGATTGTAGAACTACTCCGAGAAAAAAATGCCCTTGTCCATTTTTCTGAATTCACTCACTCCTACCCTCATAGTTGGAGGAGTAAAAAACCACTCATCTTCCGTGCCACACCACAATGGTTTTTTTCTATCGACCATAATGGTCTCCGTGAAGAATCACTGAAGGCCATTGACAAAGTGCAGTGGATTCCTGATTGGGGGATCACAAGGATTCGTTCCATGGTGGAATCAAGACCTGACTGGTGTTTGTCGAGACAAAGGAATTGGGGAGTACCAATCCCTTCCTTTACTTGTAAGTCTTGTGGACAGACCCATTTGGATGACAAAACCATCCAACACTTCATCCAAATTGTGAAACAAGAAGGAATCGAAGTTTGGTATGAAAAAGAAGCAAAAGACTTACTTCCACCAGGGACAAAATGTAACAAATGTGGATCAGATGATCTCAAACAAGACAAAGACATCCTAGATGTTTGGTTTGATTCTGGTGTTTCCAGCTTTGCTGTGTTTGGTGATTCCATTGGAAAAGAACCAGCTGATTTGTATTTGGAAGGTTCGGACCAACATAGAGGTTGGTTCCAATCTTCACTTTGGCCATCCATGGCCATCCGTAAAACTCCCCCTTATAAATCCGTTCTTACCCATGGGTATGTGTTGGATGAAAAAGGACATGCTATGTCCAAGTCTCTTGGCAACGTAATCAATCCAACAACCGATATCATCAACCAATACGGTGCTGATATTTTACGACTTTGGGTGAGCACACAAGACTTCAGGGATGATGTGAAAATCGGAAAAGACTCGATCAAAACTGTCTCAGAAGCCTATCGTAAAATCCGTAATACCTTCCGGTATTTACTGGGAAATACAAGTGCCTCAACACTCGAATGGAATCTGAAAAAAGATGACCTAGAAACCATTGACAGGTACTACCTTCACAAACTAGCAAAACTCAATGAAGAAGTGAAAAAACTATATGAAACCTACCAGTTCCACCAAGTGTACCACAAGGTGCTTGTGTTCTGTACGGTAGATTTATCACAAGATTACTTTGAAATCATTCGTGATCGTATGTATTGTGATGCGAAAGAATCCAAAACAAGACGTTCTTCTGAATACACACTCGCAGTGATTTTGGAAGTGCTCTCCAAACTTCTTGCACCTATCCTTTCCTTTACCACCGAAGAAGTTTGGTCTACCTTTGGGAAAAAAGATTCTGTTTTTTATACCGATTTTTCTGACCTAAGCGAATGGGTGGATGAATCCCTTGAAGCAGAATTCAAACCTGTGTTTGCAACAAAGGAAGATGTCCAAAAAGCCTTAGAGGAAGCAAGGAAACTCGGAAAACTGGGTAAGTCCCTTGAAGCAGAAGTTTTACTTTCTACTGGATCTTTAAAAGACTCAAAGTTTACCAAAGACGACCTGAGTTTATTCTTTGTGGTATCGGAAGTAACGTTTGACCAAAAAGAAATCAGTGAAGTATTTTCGGAATGGAAAGGAGAAACGGGAACCATCCAAATTCGAAAACCTCACCACGAAGAGTGTCCAAGATGTTGGCGCCATGTTTCAGAAAAAGAAGGAACTTTGTGCAAACGTTGTGAGGAAGTGGTTTCAAAACTTTCCCCTAAATAAAGTTAGGAGATTGATTTCAGAATACAGAAATTAAGCTCAGCAAAAAAAAAAAACCTGTCTACTCTCATGCGGATGGCAGGTTTTTTATTTGTTTTCCTTTTTTTGTTTCCACCTTCGTAGGAACCTACCCAAAATGATTTCGGATTCCGAAAGGCCAGTGTAAGTAGCAATTCCAAAATACAAAATAACCGCAGGAACCATCGAAAGAGATAAACTCAAACGACTGAGATTGGCATAACTCAGACCAAGTGTGTTGGTTCCCCAATTTTGTAAGTTTGGTTTGATCACCCATTCTGAAAACAAAAGCCAAAAGAAAAGTCCAAAGAGTGCAGGTACCATTTTCAAAATTCGTTTCCCAACAGTCACAAAAGGAATTCGTACTTGGTGTGCTTTTAAATAATACAATAATAGAGATGAGGTCACAATTGCACTTAAGGCTGATGCAAGGGCAATAGCAGAGTGTTTTAAAAAAAACATCAAACTAATACTCACAACCACACTTAAAACAAAAGAAATCAATTGGATACGAAGTGGAGTTTTTGTATCGGAAAATGCATAATAGGAAGAAACAAGTACTTTGTTGATGCTGTAAAATGGGATCGCAAGTGAATAAAACACGAGTGGGAAAAATGCGGTGAGTGTCGCAAGATGGTCCCAACGTCCCCCGTAATAGATAGAATCCAAAACCGTTTCTCCAAGAACCGCCAAACCAATGCTTGCTGGTAGTGTCAAAAAAAATGCAAACGATAATACATCCGCAATTTCTTTAGGAACATTTTCTTCCCTTCCTTCTCTTAAATCTTTGAGTAAAGAAGGAAGGATGGTAGTCGCAAGAGCAACTCCAATGATCCCTGTGGGGAGTTGGACGAGCCTCTGGGAATAATCCAAACTAACAACAGCACCAAGTCCTGGGTTTTGGTTTTGTATGTAGTTGGCAAGAAAGATATCCACAAGGAGTCCAATTTGGTAAAAACTCCCGCCAAGGGCCGCAGGTAACATGAGTTTAAAAATTTTTTTGATGGCTGGGTGTTTGAAATCCAAACGAAAGATGGGACCAAATCCATTTTTGTAAACAAACCATCCTTGCACAAGGAGTTGTAATACCCCACCACAAACAATCCCGTAGGCAAGGTAAAACACTCGGTCCTTAATTTCATGGTAAAAGGGAAACACAAACAGAAATACTGCCAAATAACTAAAGTTAAGGATGATCGGGGATAATGAGGGAACAAAATATTTGTGATGTGAGTTCGAAATCGACATAAAAATCGAAGATAAACTTGCTGTCATGATGAGAAAAAATAGAACTAACGAAAGTTCTACTACCAAATTCCCATATTCGGGTGTACCACCCACAAGAGTGGGCAAAAACTGAGCCGCAAATAGCCAAAAAAAGGCCACAAAAAGTGACAAACAAAGGAATAGAAAACTAAGGACAGTTCCTGCCATCACACGAGCTTCCATCACACCCATTTTTTCGTACTCGGAAAAAATAGGCATAAAGGATTGGCTTAAGGTTCCTTCTGCCAGGAGGTTTCGAAACATATTGGGAAGTCTGTAAGCAACACTAAAGGCAGATGCCACCATTCCTGTTCCAAAACTAACAGCCATAAAGTGGTCACGGATGAGCCCTAAAATTCTTGATAAGAATGTATAAAAAGATAAAGCAAGGGATCGTTTTGTACTCGATTCGTTCCCAGGGACTTTGTTTGTCATACGACCAGATTTTAGATTGGATTTAATTTTTCAAGAAAACGGATAGAACCGTTGGGACTCAACTGGAACTGCGTTTTACAACTTGGACATTCATGTTTACCAAATTTAAATAACCTTAGCCTTGTCCCACACACTTCACATTGGATGATCCTTTCGACAGTCTCCAATTGTTTGGTTTTCGATTGGATGTAATTTGGAATTTTATCCAATTGGGTCGACTCAACTACGGAAGTTCCTGATTTATAATGGGAAAATCGTCTTTCCAATTCGGAACTCAATGATTCTTTGATTTCCAATCGGAGTTGGTTTATTTTTTCTTCGAGTACAACTTCCATGGGAGAAGGAGTGGTTTTTGTTTCAGATGTTTCGTCTTTCAAAGATTCTAAAGTAGAAACAGGTTCTTTCTCTAGGTTCGATTTTCCGTCTTCTCTCGACTTACCTGAAAAATAAAATCGGATTTTGTTAGTTTCTGATTTTGTTTCCTCTCCCAGTTTTTTATGATCGAAAGTTTGTGAATGGGAAGTAGGTTCTTTTGTACTTGGTTCCATTCCAGAAACATCCATCTGCAATAAGAAGGATTCAGCCGCATTATGACTTCGAAAGATAGGAAATTTATCAAAAAGACCTACCAATTTTAATACATCTTCTACTTCCGATTTTAATCCATAAATCGCATACACTGCATTTGATTTCACAATCTGTTTGTGAATTTTGACAAGGGTACTAATTCCATTCGATGTGATGAATTCAAGTGATCCTAATTGGAATAAAAATTTTCGATACCCTTTGTTCAATTGTGATTCGAAGTAACGATAAAAATCATCAGCACTACTTCCGTCTAAACCACCTTTTAATTGAATGGAAAATACTTTGTCTTTTGATTCCATAATTTATCCTAAGAAAATTGCATCTCTAACTGTATTTGTTTCATTTGGCCGATCATTCATTTGGTCAATCACCGGTCCACCAGGCAGTACTTCAACATCGGGTGAAGGAATTGTTGCATTACCTTCTATAGATGGATTTTCTTCCTGCACTTCACTCACGGCTTGGATGGAACTTTCCACTGGTTCTAATGTTTTTTTCTGAACAAAAGGTAAGGTTTCCCCTGATTCTTTTTCAGTTAACTGGTCTTTTGTAAGGACTAAGGAATACACAACAAATGCCCCAGTTAGGAGTAAACTCACAACAAGTGCAATCAGTAAGTAGTTCAATACCATCCATTCCACAAGTTTCCATTGGTTTTGAAATAATAAACCTAAATTCCCACGTTCATACACAAGGATCACAAGTCCCGATACATCCAAAGTACCTGGTTTGTACAATGGTGTTGTCAAACGAACTGTATTTGATTTTGCTAATGGAAGGTAGTTTAAAACCCATTCAAAACCATCTCGAACTTTCGGATCTCGTTTGGAATTGAGAATCGGATTTTCACCGTTTTCTGGCTCAGACCATTCCCATTTTTTCATTCGAATGCCCTTACGAAAGAATGTAGATTTTGCTAACTCTTCATCAGGTTTTCGTTTTCGGAGTTCTTCCAAAGTATAAATTGTATCAGTGGAAACAAGCAATGTGGCATCAGGAGCATACAAACTAATCTTTAAAAAACGAAACTCTTCTGGATCATTTTTTGATTGTTCCACATAACGATGGAACATCTTTTCAATTTCCACATAACCATCGTTATTCAATCTTTGCTCTGCACTTTTTGCGAGTGCAAGGCTTAAGTCCCTTGCTCTGTGGTCAGAAATAAACTGTTCTTGGACAAGTGCATTTTGTAAGGACTCATAAAATGTCCAAACCACCCCACTCAGCGCAAGGGTTTCCGAGAGGATAAAAAAGAGTATAAAGGATAGAAAAAAACGTGAATATTTCATGGATCCCCCTTTTACTTTTCGGCCAAATCCATAAAAAGGACATAAGAAATTCGAGGTTATGGGAGAAGGGAGAGGAAGTGTTTTGAGAATCGGTACACAAATTCTTTTCGTTTTTCGGGATACCCTTCGGAAAGTCCCAAGGCAGATAAAGAAACCATGTCCTCAGACCTCGCCCCACATGGGTTGATGAGAGAAAAGGTAAAGAGGGAATTGATTCCATTTAAGGCAAAACCAAAACTTGTGAAATAAGATTTGGCATAAATCCCTTCTGAGATCAGTTTTTTCTTCGAATCCTTCGTATACAAACCTGGTGACTTTGGATTCTCTTCCACCTCCAAACCCCAAGTATCTTTTACAGCGACCACCAAACTTTCGTTCAAGTTTCTCAAAAAATCTCCTAAACTTAATCCCCTTTTTTTTAAATCAATGTGGAGGTAACCGACAATTTGCCCTGGTTCATGGGCGGTAAAATCCCCACCTCTTGGCAGACTGACAAAGTCCACACCAAGTTCCTTAAGTCTCACCTCCGGTACCAAAAGATTTTCCGCTTTCGCACCTATGCCCCCTGTCAAACATGGACTGTGTTCTAAAAAGAGCATGGATTCTCTTCGATTTTTCCTGGCATTTTCCTGGAAATCCAAGTATCGTTGGTACGGAACAATTGAAGGAAACAGATAGGAAGGTAGTCCTTTTTGATGGAGAAACTTTTGCATGCGATCCTTTGGATCCTCGAAAAATCACCGAATGGAAGAGCCCGCTTGGATTTGGCGAAGCTCCTTTACTATTCGGATGGTGTTCATTTCCAAAAACATGCGGAAATGATCACAAGAGGAGACTATATCCACTTAGAAGACTCACCTTACCCCGTCAAACTGAACGAAGCCCTTTTGTTTTTAAAAGAGAAAGGCCATATCGATGTAGTTCCGAAGATTGAAGGGAACGGTATCCAAGGATTTGCCCTACGTTTTCTCAAACCAATGGAAGGACTCATCCTTTCTAGGGAAGAAAAACGAGTGATGATGAAAGTTGTGGAAGCCTTCCGGGGACGAGTGGTAGACGAAAACCGCCATTATCCCAATTTATATGAAAATTATGTCGTTACCCCCCTATTTGATTCCATTCCGTTTTCAGTCGCAAGGATCAATACGAAAATCCACATCCTTGTACAAAAAAGCCTTTTGAATCTATCGGGCAAAATGTTTAGAGTTTTATTTGAGAGGTCAGAATGATCATCACTGTTTGCAAAGGCAAAATCCATAGAGCCGTCGTTACCGAGGCTGAACTCCACTACGAAGGTAGTCTCACTGTTGACCTAGACTTAATGGAAATGGCCGGTATGAAACCGTATGAACAAGTGAGCGTGGTGAACGTGAATAACGGTGCCAGATTCGAAACCTACCTCATCGTGGGAGAAAGGGGTTCGGGAACCATTTGTTTGAATGGAGCTGCAGCACGGCTTGGGATGAAAGGGGACAAGGTCATCATCATCACTTATGGCCAAGTGGAAGAAAAGGAGCTCCCAAGCGACTACAAACCGAAAGTTGTCTTCGTGGATGAGAACAATCGGCCGAAAAAAGCCTAATTTCCCTAATTTTTCTAGGGCATTTCTTCGATACTAACTGTATAAACCAAATTGGTAGTCGGAACATGAACAAAACAATATTCGCTCTTTCATTCACCCTCCTCACTTGTGCACTTTTTGCCCAAGAATCAGGGAACCAACAAGGGACACAAGTTTCCGCGGCGTCTTCCAAGGACAATAGGGACTTATATCCACTATCCATGTATGATGCAAGGATCCGTTTAAAGAACGTAAGTTTTGTTAGACGACATGCAGACACAGGGAAAGGCGAATTTTTAGATGTCCAAATAGAATTGGAATCAAGAGTTCCAGAAGACAATGAATATTCGATTTTTGTATTAGCTGGTTTTGAAGGGGACCGAGTGAACCAAGATGAAAGAAGACTTGTTCCTTACCCTGCTTGGCGTAAAGCAGACCCTGAAAAAGACGAACGAACATTATACTTCTCTAACATCATGCCAACTCCTTTCACTGCGAAAGAAATTTGGGGTGAAGAAACATATGCAAAGAAAAAAGCAGAAATGGAAAAACGCCATTTTGCTGGTTTTGAAGCAGAAATGCCAGAACCTACATTTACTGAAGTAGTTGATTATCTTTGTAAAAACAATGCGAAGGCACTCCCCTTCACTCTGTTTGGTGAAACTGGACCTTCAAAAGAAAAACAAGTGATTTATAACTACGTGGCCCAAACTGCTGATGAAAAAAAGCGTCAAGTACACGAAACGTTACCAAAACACACGTATACGATTTACAATAACAAATACAAGACAACGATTACAAGCCACCACTACACTCAGTACAGACCAAATTTCCTGAGTTTTAACAAAGTAGCAGTTCTCGTGTTTGATACAAAAAAACCAACAAACAGTTTGTTATTCCGTAAGTTCATTGATATCTCTGATTTAAAAATTACTTACTAAGCAAACATTGTATTCTGTTCCAAATCTCCAAGGCTAAACACGAGTCTTGGAGAGAAAGCCTACCCCACTTTTTATCCAATCATTCTTTTTCCCAAATATCCCACAAGAGACATCGTTTCGGTCGAGAAATTGATGGATCTGAATCTTAAAAAAACAGGATTAGTGGTCTGTGCCTTCTGGGCGGATTGGGGGGAATTGTTCCGATGCACGAACCCTCCACTCGTCCTCAGGGTGGTTTAGGTGCAACCATCCATTGGCAAAGTCCCAACGACCGTCCAAATCCAAAAAATCCCAGAAAATTGCCTGGTTCATGTATTTGTAGGTGTCGAGTAAATCGAGCAGGTCCCTTCGTTTGCGGGGGGTATTGTCCATTCTGTTCCAGTTTCGGCAAACTCTAGTCCAGGTCGACGTTTTTTATGGACAAAACCAGGTCTTTCTGCCGAAAATGAAACAGACATGGCAATCACGAAGGAAAAAAAAGCTGACTTCAATGACAAATTGGTAGATTTCAAAAACTACCTAGAAGAGTTAAAAAAAGAAGCCAATATTTTCAAAGTACAAGCCAAAAAAAGTAAGGACATGGAACCTTATTTTAATATCTCCCTTGCGATCAATTCCATCAAAACCATTAACACCTGTATTGTGATCAATGAACTTTCCACTGCCATCTTAGAGATCAATAATAACAACTACTTAGAGACTGCCAGAAAAGAAATTTATAACTGCATCTCCTACATTGAAAAAACAGTAGGGAATAATGTGGATGGTTCTTTATCCGAAAACAAAGAACAACTTTCGAAAATTGAAAGGTTCACACCAACCCAACGATTGAATCTCATCAAAGGTTTACTGCAAGCGATGAAAAAAACAGTAACAGCCTTCGGTACAAATTCGAAATGGAAATGGTCATGGCCTGATATCAATTTCCGTGTTGCCGCTTGTACGAAGAATTTATTTGATTTTATTGCGTATGAAAAAGAACAAGATTTAGAAAATCCTTATTATTATATCCGTAAGGAACATTTTAATCTCATCATCGAACTTGCCAACCAAGCGGCGCAGGACTATCGTTCCAAATTTGAAATGTCAACACAGGATTCCACAGATTTGAAACATTCTGTGGAAATGTTGGAGATGAACCGTAAAATATTCCAAATTACGGGCGAAACAGAGGATTTGGAAAAAACCAAAACACTCATTGAGTCCTTCCAACAAAAGATCGCCGACCTCGAATCCGACGATAAAAAGAAAAAAAAGAAACAATAATCGACGTTTTTCCCTAGAATATCCAGTCTAGTTTATAGAAAGGTTATACGTTTCAAAAGGAGATTTCGAAATATGGCACTTACAGAAATCAATGACGCCAATTTCAAAGCAGAGACTGCAAATGGCGTGGTTTTAGTAGATTGTTGGGCAGAATGGTGTGGACCATGCAGAATGGTGGCTCCTGTTCTTGACGAACTTTCGCAAGAAATGGCGGATATCAAAATTACAAAACTCAATGTTGATTTCAACCAAAAGACAGCGCAAGAGTTGGGAATCCAATCCATCCCTACCCTTCTACTCTATAAAGATGGAGTTTTAGTAGACAAAGCAATTGGTGCTTTACCAAAACCGCAAATTAAAAAATTTATAGAAAATCACAAGTAGGAAATAAATTATCCCCTAATGGTCAGTTCCGAACCGAATGGTTTTACAGCACTCCCTAGAGGGGGATATTTAGTCGATACATCAGAAGGGTACATCCAATTTGGATCCCCTCCTGAGACAATTAAGGACACCATGGGGCTCGAAAAAAAGACCCCTTTGGTGTTTGTCCTCCCCAACAAGTTCTTCCATGTGGAAAAAGGCATTTCCATTGCCGAACTTGAATTCCCCATTTACTTCAATTTTTTCTTTCGTGGTGGCAAAAAAACCTTCATCATCTGTTCTGCAGAACAAAAAGAACAGCTAACTATTGTTCTTGGGGAATCCCTGATGGGACCACAAGAAGTAAACTTATCTTCCGAATTCATCGATGGTGCTGAAAGTTTTGGTTTCCCTGACATCAAGGCAGAAATGGCTTACTTTCGTAGTTACAAAACGATGGAAGAGGTGGTAGAGTTTGTTTTATTTGATGACTCCCACAAAGCAAAGTTTGGTGGCATCACCATCGAACAACTACCTTCCAACGAATTCCTAGTTGTGGATGGAGAGAAAAAAATCAAAATCCCTGGCGAAGTGGACTTCCATGTCAAATATGATATTGGAAAACGATTGGAAGAACCATTCCAACCACCGCTCATCGGAATCACTTGCCTTGGACCATCACATGGATTTGACCCATCCGACAACACATCCGGTTTTATCATTTGGCTGAATGGACAAGGGATTATGGTGGATCCTCCTGTAAACTCAACTGAGTGGTTACGAGAATCGAATGTAAATCCTAAGTTCATCAACTCCATCATCCTCACCCACTGCCATGCAGACCATGATGCTGGAACCTTCCAAAAAATATTAGAAGAATCCAAAATCACCATTTATGCAACGGCAACCGTGATGGAATCTTTCCTCAAAAAATATTGCAGTCTAACAAAGATTCCACGAAAAGAAATCACAGATTTATTTGATTTTATCCCAGTTGTCATTGGTAGACCAACCATCATCAATGGTGGTGAATTTTATTTTCATTATGCACTGCATTCGATTCCGTCCGTTGGGTTCGAATTTTTTTTCCAAGACCAATCCTTTTATTATACTTCAGACCATTTAAATGATCCCGAAGCCTTCGAAGATATGTACAAAAAAGGTGTCTTACCAGAAACTAGATACCAGTTCCTCAAAGACTTTCCATGGGATCGTAAAATCATTTACCACGAAGCAGGAGTCCCTCCCCTTCACACCAAAATTAGTTATTTGGCATCCCTTCCAGAAGAAGTACAAAAACGAATCACGGTATATCACATTGCCGCAAAAGATATGCCAAAGGGAAACCACCTAACTCTTGCTAAGTTTGGTATTGAAAATACTTTGTATCCGGAAATCACTCCTCCTAAACACCAGGAAGCTTTCCAACTCCTTGAAATCTTATCACAAATTGATATTTTCTCTGGTTTCCCCATCGAAAAGGCAAAAGAGTTCTTACAAATTGTCAAAGAGGAACGATTCCGACGTGGGGAACAAATCATCAAAAAAGGAACCCATGGAGATCGCTTTTTTATCATTGCTTCTGGGAACGTCAGGTTCGAAGGGCTTTCCAGTGACCACTCGGCTGTCAAACGATACGGAACCTACGAATACTTTGGGGAAGCCTCTCTCATCTTAGATACCGTGCGCCAAGCAGATGTGTATGCTGAAACCGACGTGCTTGCCCTCACCATTGAAAAAACACGTTTTTTCCAATTCATCCGTGGATCCAAACTCCACGAAAACCTAATCAAATTGAATAGCATCCGAGAGACCAACACATGGAAAACCCTAACGGAATCCCAAACATTCCGAGGGCTCACCAGTTACCAGGTTACCCAACTCGAACTCATACTGAAACTGGAAACCGTGAAAAAGGAAGCAGTTCTCATTGAAGAAGGCCAAACCTTTCAAAATGCCTACATTGTTCGCTCAGGCACCGTTGTGGTCATGCAAAACCACAAAACGATCAGAGAACTCGGTGCTGGTGATTTTGTAGGAGAAATTTATTCACTCACCAAAGGCCTCCCGTCTCATTTCAGTTTCATCGCTTGGCCAGGGACGGAACTTTACGTTCTTTCCCAAGAAGACGCCATCCAGTACATCAAGAAAAATCCTGGTGTCTACATGAAGCTGAACACTGTTTATAATTGACCTCATTTCGCCATTTCTGTAACATTTCCATATCAAGGAGTCACAAATTTTATGGAGCGTATCCTCCCCTTTACTGAAGAACACCACCAATTCCGCGAGATGGCTCGGAAATTTTTTGAAACAGAAGTAAAACCTCACCACGAAACATGGGAAAAAAACCATATCGTACCCAAAGAAGTATGGAGAAAGGCCGGTGAAAACGGACTTCTCTGCCCCGATGTACCTACAGAATACGGTGGCTCTGGAGCTGACTTTCTGTACAACATCATCATCATCGAAGAATCTTCTCGTGTTGGAAACAGTGGATTTTTTATCTCTTTGCACAATGACGTGATCGCTCCGTACATTTCGACCTATGCAAGTGACGAACAAAAGAAACGTTGGTTGCCAAAATGTGCTTCAGGAGAATCCATCCTTGCAGTTGCGATGACGGAACCTGGTGCAGGATCTGATTTAAAATCCCTTCGTACGAGTGCAGTCGATAAGGGTGATCACTTTGTTGTTAATGGACAAAAAACCTTCATCTCGAACGGTCAATTAGCAGACCTCATCATCACTGCTGTGAAACATGATAACGGAACCATTTCCCTTGTTATGATTGAAGAAGGAATGAAAGGTTTTGAACGCGGTCGTAATTTAGACAAGATCGGACTCAAAGCCCAAGATACTTCTGAATTGTATTTTAATGATGTGATTGTTCCTAAAACAAACCTCATCGGCAAACAAGGACAAGGGTTTCGTTACCTCATGCAAAAACTTGCACAAGAACGTTTAGTTCTTGCAGTTGCAGCAGTGGAAGCAACAAGACTTGTGCAAACCATCACTCTGCAATACATCAAAGAAAGAAAAGCATTCGGTCAAAAGATTGGGTCTTTCCAAAACACAAAATTCAAAATGGCAGAAATGGCAACTGAGTTAGAAATGGCACAAGTATTCTGTGACAAAGTGGTCATGGAACACATGAAAGGTGAAAACACTACTGCTGAAGCTTCTATGTGCAAATGGTATGCAACAGAAATGCAAAAACGCCATACCGATGAATGTTTACAATTCTTTGGAGGATATGGTTATATGATGGAGTATCCAATTGCAAGAGCTTACCTAGATGCAAGGATCCAAACCATTTATGCAGGAACCACTGAAATTATGAAAGAAATCATTGGTAGAAGTTTAGGTCTTTAGTTCCAACAAAGATTTATCAGTTTCAAACTGAAACCAAGCGAATGTCTTTTAGAGAACCCGGTCAAATGACCGGGTTTTTTTGTTTTGTAAAACAGACAATCTCTACAAATTAATCTTTCAATTCTTCCGCACCTACTCCCACCGAATCTTTCCTTAAATCGGATGTGAGTCGCATCGAACAAAAATGAGGTCCACACATCGAACAGAAATGAGCTTTTTTCATTCCATCTTGTGGTAAGGATTCATCATGATACGACCTAGCAAGTTCTGGATCAAGAGAAAGGGCAAACTGGTCTTCCCAACGAAATTCAAAACGAGCCTTGCTAAGTAAATCATCCCTTTCTTTAGCACCAGGGTGGCCTTTGGCAAGATCTGCGGCATGGGCAGCAATTTTATAAGCAATTACCCCATCTTTTACATCTTGTTTATTCGGTAGACCCAAATGTTCTTTTGGAGTCACATAACAAAGCATAGCTGTTCCATACCAAGCAATCATCGCCGCACCGATGGCAGAAGTGATATGGTCATATCCAGGAGCAATGTCAGTCACGAGTGGTCCCAGCGTATAAAATGGTGCTTCCATACAAATCTCTTCCTGTAACCGGACGTTTTCCTGGATGAGGTGCATAGGAACATGGCCTGGTCCTTCCACCATCACTTGGATGTCATCTGCCCAAGCTCTTTTTGTCAGTTCTCCTAAGGTTTTTAATTCCGCAAATTGGGCTGCATCGTTTGCATCATTGATACATCCTGGACGCAAACCATCACCTAACGAATAAGAAACTCCGTATTTCTGCATCACTTTGGAAATGGCATCAAAATGTTCATACAGAAAGTTTTCCTTCTTATGGTGGTTACACCACTTCGCTAAGATGGAACCACCTCTGGATACAATTCCTGTGATACGTTTTTCAGTCAGTTTGACGTAATCGCGCAACACCCCAGCGTGAATGGTAAAATAATCAACACCTTGTTCTGCTTGTTCTTCCAGTGTTTCTAAAAATACATTGATGTTTAAATCTTCTACTTTTCCTTTTACCTTCTCTAAGGTTTGGTACAAAGGTACGGTTCCAATGGGAACAGGAGAATTGCGAATGATCCATTCTCTAGTTTCATGAATGTTTTTGCCTGTAGACAAATCCATCACAGTATCAGCTCCCCAATGTAAAGCCCAACGGAGTTTTTCCACTTCATCTTCAATCGAAGAAAGAATCGCAGAATTTCCTATATTAGCATTAATTTTCACTAAAAACTTTTTCCCGATGATCATGGGTTCGAGCTCTAAATGGCGTTTGTTTGATGGAATAATAGCTCTACCAATTTTTACTTCATTCATCACAAATTCTGGCGACATTCCTTCACGTTTCGCCACGTATAACATCTCTTCTGTGATGATATCTCGTTTTGCATAATAGAGTTGGGAAAAATTTTGATCTCCCCTAGATTCACGAGAACTGATCCAAGATTTGCGTAATTTGGGGATACCTTGTTTATAATCGTATGTTTCTTCATGAATACAAAACATACCTTCTGTGCGGTAACCTTTGTATTCGGTTCCATTCGATAAAGGAATGGTTGTTTCAGGGACTTTGATTTCTTCGATTTGGTTTGGATTCATGAGACTTCCTTGGCCGGAATCTCTGATGTTTGGTTTTTTGAAGAAGAAAAGGTGTGTAACTTTTGTTAATTGATGCTGGACCAATCACCAAACGAATTTGGCTCTTGCAAAATTACGTTCCGTTTCCCTTCGCAAGCATTACCAAGATCAGGTTCAAAAAGGGTATTTCTCAGCCGAATTTTTGGTAAACCAAAAACCTTAGGCACCCCTAACGGTTATCTCTTATCCTATAGGATTCAAATTTTTTGACAACAAAATATTCAATTGTTCTTTACGGTTTCGCAACATTCCCTTTTGTTTTATTTTTTCTTGGTAAATACTTCGCTTTCATTTGGTTGTATTTCACTTTGGACAGAATGTTTTTTTCCCATTCCTTGGGGAATTCTTCCCCAACAAAAAACCGAAACAATCGATAGACAAATGACATTTGTTTCCAGTACACAAGGTTTTTTGCATCTCTGTAAAGATTTTTAAATCTTTGGTTTGTTAAGAAACTTTTTTTAACAATTGGGTATTTTTCAAGTAATGTTTCGAATATAAATAATGTATGATCTCCTTCATAATGGTGTTCGATAATTTTTTCCATCACCATATTTGCTGAGCTGATATCTTTTGATAAAAATACCCAAAAAAAAGTAGAGTTATAATAATATTCACAAAACATTACATCATCTGCATTTTGTAATTCGGAGATCACTCGGTCATTCCCCGTATACATACTTTGATCAATGAGAAGGAACCGACTGATAAAATTATCTCCCATTTTTAACATGGTATATAAAATTTCAAAATGTTGTTTGGCTTCCTTGATTGCTTTTTCTTCAGAAATTTTTTCTGCTTTTGTCGATACAATCTGGTAAATTTTCACATATTCTAGTATAGGAAACATTTCATGAGACAAAGTAGATTGGATGGTTTCTAGATATTCAATTTGAGGGAGGTAGGATTTGTTTCTTAATTCATCAAATTTTGTTCCCACTACCTTTTCTTTCATTTCTAAGAAACCATTCTTTAAATCCGGCTTCAATTCAATGAGCTTAGGAATGATTTTTTCTTCAAAAAAAGAAGAGTATTCTAATTCTTTTTCTATAGCTTCAGTTGTATCATAATAAATCCAACCAAGAGTTGGTAAAAAAAAGTAAATTTCGGAATTGGCAAATCCACCTTCTAAATAGTTTACCAATTCATCAACAAACACATCCTTGGTGGAAAATGGTGTCTCGAATTCGCTTAACATTGTTTTAATAATGGATATGGGAGGAGAATTTAAATTTTCTACTGGAATTTGGTGGAAGTCACTTGTTTCCTTTTTACAATTATCAACTAAAAAATTCTGTATGTTCACAAAAGATCGGGCTGCAATCGCGTTATAAGCAAAAGCATACTTTTCTTCAATCCTATCACCCGAATAAGAAACAACTGCAAGTTCTACTTGGAGTGGTTCGAATAAGTTTGAAAAAGAAGGAATTTCATTTGCTGAAGGTTCTTCCTCTTTACGAACGAAATAAAAAATAGGCATAGCCAAATCGTTATCCAAAAGATTTTGAATGAGTGAGACCATACCTTTCCCATATACCTTCAGTTCATTTTCTTTAATGGTATCGGAATTGAGTTGGAAAGCAAAATAACTCTGATTGAGATCTGGAACACATAACTTACGTAAGGTAGACAATACCTTTGCCGCCTGGTCAGTTAACATCAGTTCACGTTTATGGGAGTCAAACAAACGATCTAAAAAAATGGGTGTGTATATTTTCAGTTGGTCTAAGCGAGAAACTCCCGAAAGCCGGAATAACGTCATAAATCCACCTACAAACTTGAATGGAACAAGCTTATTATCTTAAAGATGGATTCAATTTATATAGAATTATTCTAAATTACAATTGGAATTTTAGAATATAAGTAAAAACGAATTTTCGAATGCTACAAACCAAAGATCTAAATATGTGGGAAATCATTCGAGGGTATGAATTTGTCTTATCCGAACGTTGTTTTTTTTATGCTCAATTCAAAACACGATTTTGCCTAACCATCCGGTTGATGTACACTTGAAGGTCTTGTTTGCCTTTTGGTCCCATGGCAGTAAATTGGACACCGTAAACTCCTGATTCTTTAGATTTTTTGCCAATTTGTTTGATCACACCCTTTGCCAAAAAATCTGCCAAATCTCCAGGAAGTGCGACAAGGATTTCCACTGTTTCATTCATATCCCATTCATCAAAATGGTTAGGGGCCACAATTCCCACCCCACCCATACTAATGTCACTTGCATGTAAAACATCTAATAACGCCGTTCCCATCAAATGGATCTCAACGGGTTCGTTTTCTAGGGGTTTTACGCGGACATATTTCCGTTTTTCTTGGATAGGAGCCATATGTGAAATTTGGCACGGTTTTTCCTCCTTGTAAACTCGGAAATTCTCTGCTTCCCACTTGTTAAGAAAACGTAGACCGAACTCCGATATATGGTAAAATAGGACCCTCATGAGAAATCGTACACTCACAATCCTTCTAATTCTGGGAACAACCTTGTTTTCCCCTAACCGAATGGACGCAGGTGTTACCTGTTCTGGGGATGCCTGTACGATTTTACCAGCCTCCATCCAATCCCAAATCAACAATTTAGACCAAGCCCTAAAATTACAGTACACAGACAAAGTTCTAGCAACGATGTCGGAAGCAGCGGTTGTCTCTAACATCAATTCTTCCATGATGGGACCTGGGCTTGTGAACAGATTCCAAGTAGGACTTGGTGTATCCCTCGCGGGCCAACAAAAAGAAGACATCAACGTAGCGTACCAAAACTTAAGTTTTCAAAAATTACCAAATGTGGGTGCATCACTTGCACCTAACTTTGTTGTTGCGGTCAACTTAGGATGGCTGATGGGTGGTGGACCTTCTGATACAGAACCAGAACTCAAAACCTTTTTACATCGATTTAATTTGTATTTACATGGTTTTAAATTTAACTTTGCCCAAGGTGATGTACAAAAAGCTATCGAAGCACAAAACAAAAATGTAGATTTAGGGGGAGACATCACTTCCGGTGGATTTACCCTTCGTTACCATTTAATTGAAAACTATTCTGACGGAATTGGACTCTTTGAGTTTTCTGGAATCTCCATGGGACTTGGATTACATTACCAAAGGCAAGTCATTGATGTCACTTATAACGACAACAAAACACAATCACTGACGTTAGGTCCCGCTGTTGGTACTTGGGGAGGTTCCACTACCTTCAATTATTCGAGTACAGTCACAAGTGTACCCATAGATATCCGTACAGGATTTCGTTTGTTTTACTTTTTTACTCTATTTGCAGGAGGGGGAACTTCTATGAATTTTGGAAGTTCCACTCTAAACTTGTCACGTTCAGGACCTCTTGTCCTTGCTCTTGATTCCAATGCAATTTCAGCATCCTTGTCTCCAGAGATTGCAGCTCTTATCCCTACCTCTGCACTTGGCCAAACGAAGACAGGAACACTCACCATGAATATCAGCGGAAAGGCACAAACACCTAACACCACTAACTTTCTCATTGCAGGTGTGGAAATCAATGCACTCATCACCAAACTCACTGTCGAAGCTGTCGTCGCACAAAATGTCCAATCTGTTATGGTAGGGGCAAAATTTACCTTCTAAGAGACTCTTTGGCATTCTTTTTGCATCTTACTGATTGATTCCGTTTTAGAACCAGTGCAGGCATTTCCTGACACGGATTGTTTAAGTTCTAAGCAAAATGCAAAAGTTTTAGGAGAGTGTTATGGCACCTGTCATACAAGAAATCAAAAAACCGATCCTCCATATATCCTGTGTACCAAGAAAGGACACAACTCTCCTCAAAATCTCCCTTTCCCAAGATGATTTGGGGATCTTATACCGAGTGACTTCGGTTCTCTTCAACCACCGTTGGGATATTTTGGAAGCCGTAGCGGAGACAGCAAGTGATGGGCATGTGCAAGACTTGTTTGTGATCCGCAGTTGGGATGGTGCTGAGATGACAGAAAGCCTTCTCTCCCAAATTCGTTCTGATTTATATGCTCTTTTTTATGAAGGGAAATCGGTAGCGATGTACCTGCGCGAAAATGCAAAAGAAGAAATCCTTGTACGCAAAATTGGAGACTCAGAAGCATCACTCAAACTCTACAATCCTATTTCTTCTGATTTTACAGTCATGGATTTACGAATGAAAGACACTCCTGGGATTTTATTCCAAATCACAGAAGCATTGTATCATTTGGGAATTGATATCATTAGTTTTACAGCGAATAGTTTTGATGGAAAAATCCGAGATAGTTTTTTACTCCGCACTTCTCTCACAGGAGAGAAGTTAGATGAGAAACTTATGTTTCCCATGTTACGGGCAAAATTAGAATCTTTTCTTTAAGTAGTTCGTTCTTTTTGTTTCCCGAGTAAAATTGTAAATCCGCAGAGGAGAAGTAAGGAAACAAAAAAAGCAAAACTAGGTCCTTTCTGAAAGTATAACAGAGAGAATACAATGGGAGAAACAGCTCTTCCTAGGGATCCAAAACTCCTAAAGAGCCCAAGAGACCTTCCGAGATCTCCTTTTCCACTTTCTAACGAAGCAAACGAAGAAAGCCCTGGGTTCACTAGGGCACTTCCAAATGCTAAAAAGAAAAGGGAGACGAATAACCCCACAAATTCAGATCCAAAAAGTACTAAGAGTGCCATTCCCAATACCACTAAAACACCACCATATAGTGAGATTTTCTTTTCTGAAATTTTACCAGACAAACGTCTCACGACACCACCTTGCACAAGTATGATGATGATTCCAATGTATAAAAACGTAAATCCGATTTGTTTGGGGGAAAACTGAAATGTATCGGAAAGAAAAAAATTCACAACAAATTCAAAACCTGAAAAACTTAACACAAATAAAAGGTTGAGTAAGGAAATCCGAACCAAATTCCTAGATTCGATTTTTTTTAAGGATAAAAATGGATGGATTTCTTTTTCTTGAACCTTTTCTGGTTTGGAAGCAGGCAAAAACAAATACACGAGCACCATCGAAACAAGCGAAACTAAAATGGAAAAAAATGCAGAAGCAGGGAAAATCACAAACGTCCCTTCCTCATACATCGAATCTAAAAACGTCCATTGGGAACTAATACCACCAAGAAGTGGACCCATCACAAAACCAAGTCCGATCCCTGCTCCTAAAAAACCCATTCCTGCAGCTCTCGATTTTTCGTCCGTTTGGTCAGCCATTGCAGCTGATGCGACAGATAAATTTCCTCCCATCATCCCTGTAATGACTCGGCTCACAACAAACATCCAAAACTGGGAAGAAAACAACCATAACACATACCCAATTGTATTTCCAAACGTTGTGAAAAGTAATATAGTACGCCTTCCGGAATGGTCTGACAACCTACCCCAAACAGGTGCTGCCATAAATTGTAAAAAACTATAAATACTTCCTAAAATTCCACCAAACAGAACAAAGGTGTATTTGGTTTCACCACCAAATGATAAAAAATTTGCGAATGAATAAAATGTTCGAAAGAATACATCATCTCCCTTCGATAGAAAAAACTCTAAGGTCTTTGGGAACAGAGGAAACAAAAGGGAAAACCCCATCATATCGGTAAAAACAATTAAAAACAAAATGAATTGTATTTTTTTAGGAGACTGACTCATCAGGGCTACTCTCTGAGAACAAATAAAAAAAGCCACAGAAAACTCTGTGGCTTTTGGTGATTTTCATCAATTTCTTGAAACAATTATTTTGATTTTGCTTTGTCGATGAGAACCTTTAGTTCATCTAACGTTTGTTTCAATTTCTCTTTCACTTGAGGAGGAATTGCAGTGTCAATTTGTTGGTAAATTGATTGGTAGTTTGTTTGTAATTTAGCTACAATTTCATCATAACTTGCGTTAGTTTTTCCAAGTGCACCTTGAGCATCAGCAATGGTTTTGCTTAATAGGTCACGGATTTTTTGAGTTTCCGCTGATTTATCAAGTTCCCCTTTTGATTTTAACTCATTATAGACTTTCTCTAAATCCACAACTGCAGTTTTTAATTTTTCTTCACCAGAACGAAACAATGCGATTCCAGCGTTTACGACATCCATAACCAATTTTTCCATACAACATTCCTATCGAAGGGATACACCCTAGATTTTGGATTCCAAGTCTACGAAGGAAAAACAGGGATTACAATAAAAAAATTCCAACTCTTCCGATTTCTATGAGACATAGTCAAAATTGGACATTGACTTGGTTTTTGGTCCGATTAATGATTCAGTTGATGCCCAGTTTGATTCAGTTAATTCGAATCAACTGTTTTCAATGAGCTTTTTGATTTGGTCGCGGATTTTGGCCGCAGTTTCATAATCTTCAGTTTTCAGAGCATTTTCCAAAGTCTCTTCTAAAATCTGCAGGTTCGATTTGGGTAGGGCCTGGATTTTTTTCTCAGATGAAATGTTTTCCCCTTGGATTTCATCTTCTTTCATGATGATGCCAGTTTCATCTAACACAGATTTTGCGATAAAGATCGGTGCATTGGCACGTAAGGCAAGGGCAATTGAGTCAGAAGGCCTTGCATCCAAAGTGATGATTTCTTCATCTCGGCGCAGTTGGATTTTTGCATAAAACGTACTGTCAACAATCTCTTCGATTGTGATTCTCTGAACAGTGGCACCAAGAGATGTTAACATATACAACATCAAATCATGTGTCATAGGTCGTGGCGGTTTTGTGCCATCAATGACTGTGGTGATAGAATGGGTTTCGAGAGGTCCGATGAAAATCGGAACCACACGTTTGTCTTCCGAATCCTTCGGGCGTAGGAAAACGGCAAAACCAACATTGGTCAGGCTGATATCAGAAATTTTTACTTCATAAAACTCCATACAATATCGTTCCCTTTCCTGTTTTGTGGGCCCAGAAGGGCTCGAACCTTCGACCCGCAGATTATGAGTCTGCTGCTCTAACCAACTGAGCTATAGGCCCCACTGACTTCCAATCTTTCGAGGAAATAAGGAGAGACAAGCACAAAACAAGTGACTGGTCATTAAAGCGAAAGAAAGCGGTTGGATTCAAAAAAATCGGTGAGGTCCTTACGATCGGATTTCCATTGGATCCAAATCCAAAGATAGGGTTTCGCATCCATTCGCACCCAAACTTGGTTACGTAATGCATTTTGGTTTCGAACTTGGCCTGCTTCATACACTTGGAAAGTTTTGCCAAGGATGACTCTCTCATATTGTTTTGGCTCTATGGGTTGATGAAAAACGGACCCAACCCAAAGGTTTTTGTCCGTAATGGGTTCACTCCAAGGTAAAATCCTGACGACCATAAAAAATCCATCTCGTTTGGCAGGATACACTGTGAGTTTTTTTTGGCTCGTGGACTCGATTTTGACAACAACAGGTTCTGGAAATTGAAATGAAAACGATTCCCATAAAAAGTTTTGGTTTGGTTCCACAAGAGTCTGGGAAAGAATCGTATTAGATAAGGCCAATACAAAAAATAAAGGAATCGAAATACCTTTCATCACATGAAACAAACAACAAATGAAACCATCTGGCAAGTCAGAAATTCCGTTTTAGGGATCTATGTACATTTCCCTTATTGTTTCAAAAAATGTGATTATTGTGATTTTTATTCAGAAGGAATTGGCAAAGGACCAGCTAACGACGAATCAACGCTCTTTTCTTCTTATCAAAAAGAAGTTTTAGAACGAATTTCCCATTTTCCAAACCTAAAAAACAAAACGATTGATACTGTTTTTTTCGGAGGTGGGACTCCATCGAAGGCCACAACAAAACTTTGGGAAAACTTCCTCCACTTCCTTCGATCCGAATTTGAGTTTGCCCAAGAAACTGAAATTTCGATCGAAGTAAACCCAGAAGACCTAAGTCCAAACTTACTCGACGAGTATGCAAGGATTGGGATCAACCGCATGAATGTGGGTGTCCAAACACGGAATCCAATTGGTTTGGAATTTTTAGGAAGGCATTACGACAAAGAAAAATACGACTCTCTTCGTAGTACATTAACAAATTCCCCCATCAAACGTGTGGGAATTGATTTGATGTATGGAATTCCAGGTTTACAAGAGTCTGATTTTTTTTCCGACTTAACATATTTTTTAGAGGCGGGTTTACCCCATTTGAGTTTGTATTCGCTCACTTTGGAAAAAGGGACTCAGTATTCACGAGATGTAAAGGATCAGAAAAAAACAGAACCCGAAGAAAGCATCCAATCGGAAATTTTACTCACCTTACCCGAGTTAATGGGAAAAAATGGATACCAATGGTATGAAGTTTCCAATTATGCCAAACCAGGTTTTGAATCCAAACACAACCTTAAGTATTGGACCTATGAACCCTATCTTGGCATTGGACCTGGTGCCCATGGTTTCATCGAAGGTTCTCGGTATGGGAATCCAAGAAATGCGATGTCCTACCAAAAAAAACCGCCAAAAAATCAATACGAAGTGGCAACTCCCAACACAGAACTTGCACTTACCCTTTTTCGGTTGTTTTCGCCCTTTCAATATTTAGAGTTTATTCATACCTATTTAGATGTTCCCACACAAACCAAATACATCCAAACCATTCATAAATGGGAAAAACAAGGGCTCTGTTCCATCGCAAGTGGAGTTTTCCAATGGAAAAAGGAAGCATTACTTTTGTTAGATGATTTAATCATAGAAATTGCCGAATGAAAATTCTCTTTGGGTTTGCAAAATAATCCTAAAAAAAGATTGCCCATAGACCCCTCTCGAAAAATACTGTTCGTATCCCGGGCCTGTAGCTCAGTTGGTTAGAGCACTCGCTTGATAAGCGAGGGGTCACAAGTTCAAGTCTTGTCAGGCCCAAGAAAAGAAACGGGGCGTTAGCTCAGCTGGGAGAGCATCTGATTTGCATTCAGAAGGTCATCGGTTCGATCCCGATACGCTCCAAAAACCCGTTTTCTCTTCCCTTCTCTTTTAAAAATTTCTTGCTATCTCCCCTGATTCCGGTACACCAAGTGTGTCATGTCCGTAAAAGAAATCCTCAAAGACAAAGCCTCCTCCGTTCTTTCCATCGAAGAAGATAGAAATGTATTGGAAGCCACTCAGATGATGGTGGGTGCCAAAGTGGGATCACTCATTGTGACCTTCCAAGGAAAACTTGTTGGTATCTTTACTGAGAGAGACCTAATGCGTGTGGTTGCGAAAGACCATGCCAATTTAGATAAAATCAAATTAAAAGATGTGATGACCACTCAACTCACGGTTGCTGGTCCAGACGAAGATGTGGATGATATTTTAAATAATATGATCACAAAACGTTTCCGCCATATGCCTGTACTTGACGGGGACAAAATTATAGGACTCATTTCCATTGGAGATGCGGTCAAAACCAAACTGAATAAAACACAAGCCGAGATGCATATCCTCAGAGAGTATATGTATGGCCCACATTAAAACAGTCGGTTCTCCGTTAACAAATCAATTGTTTTCTCTAACACAATTTTAAGATTTTTCGTATCTTCTCTGTTATACGCGATTAATTTTTCAAGAGCTTCTTTGTTGTTTGTTTGTTGGTAGGAATACCAAAGGAGAGGTGCTTCCCTTCCATCCATCCCGGCGATGGCTTCGGGTCGCACAAGGCCTAATTGGATTTCTGATTTTTTTAATCCTCCTTTGATCCCAATGGAATGTAAGAGGTTCATCAGATCTAGTTGTGGATTTTTCACACGGAAGTGGAATTCTCTTTCTAAAAAGGGAATATCAAATCGCCTGCCATTATAAGTAACGATGATGTCTTCAGGAAAAATAGAATCAAATAAAAACTCTAAGTCTTTTCCTCGTTCAAAGGTGCGAATGGTTTCGTTTTGAAACAAACTCACAACTGTTGTCACAGAAGATTCCGATATCCCCGTGGTCTCAATGTCTAAAAAACAAAATCGTTCCGGAAAGTTTTGCCATAACCTCCAATACTCAAGGCTTGGAAGTTCATTAGTAAAAAATGTAAAATTAGCTTCTTGAAATTCCATTTCCAATTGTTCTAAACGTTCTTCTAAAATGGAAACTGAGGGTAAAAGTGGATCGTTTGTTGTTTTTTGGAATTGGATAAGAGAAGGCCAATCATACACACCAACACCAAACAATTGTTTTTCTTTTTTTTCTCCAATGCCTGGAAACAGTTGGAGGCTTTGTCTTAAATGAGATCCGTACATGATTTCCACCGTTTCAGTCCTTCTAAAAACACATCTTCCTTAGCACCAAATCCAATCCGAAGGAAACCTTCCATTTCAAAATTGGATCCAGGTAAAACAAATACACCTGTGCGATCAAACAGTTTGTCTGCATAGTCCTCAGATCTGATGCCATTTTGGATTTGTAACCACCCGACAAGACCACCTTCTGGTGGGGAAAAGGATTCCACCTTCGGCAAGTCCCACCAAACAGATGTAAAATGGCTTATATTATTTTTTACACGTGATTGAATCCTTGGGAGGAATGTTTCTTTTTCCTTTAGAAGTCCTAAAGCAATTCGTTCGGAAATCGGGTTTACTGTGTGTGTGAGATAATCCTTAAACGACCTTGCGCGTTTGATAAAGTCTTTGTCTGCGATGAGCCATCCTACCCTAAGCCCTGTTACACCAAAACATTTTGTAAAGGAACCAGTACCATAAAAACTCTGTTTGGGATCCACACCTGTTTTCCCCATTCCCCCACCTTTGGGTAAAAATCGGTAGTGTTCGTCGAATAATACGGTTTTCTTTTTTCTTTGTAAGATAGTAAGGAGTGAGTCCCACTCACTTGTGTCAAACGTCCTACCGGAAGGATTGTGAGGGTGGTTGATCAAATAGAGATCGGCTTCCATGCCCTCCCATGCAGAAGAGGAAAATGCGTTCGTATAAGGAATTGGGAGGATTTTAGCACCTAGCATTTTTGGGATTTCATACAAGGCTTGGAAAGCAGGCCAAACCAGTGCAAGCGAGTCACCTGGTTTCACCAAGAGTTGGAACGCAATGTACAAAGCCTCACCAGTTCCCGTTGTCACAAGCACCTCTTCTGGTGAAACACCTGGATACAAATTCGCGATTGCCTCACGGAGTTCGTATGAGCCTTGGTTTGGTGCATCATACATCGGAATTTGGGAAAGATCTTTCCAACTAAGTCCCGCCAAGGAAAGCATTTCCTCCATCGTATAGTGGGATAGACCACTTTCCCCTAAATTACAAAATGCGGTCAGACGGAATCGTTCCAGTCTATCTTCTATGAAAAATTCTCTTGGTTCCAAAATTGATTTCCAGACAACTTAGCTTCAAAAGATTAGTATGTAAGCTATGTTGAAACCAGAAGACAATATCCTATCTTGGACGAAATCACCTTTTTCTACAGAAATCCAATCCGAAGCCAAAAAGGCATACGAAGATTGGCAAAAAGGAATCACCTCGGAACTCGTCGATTCATATGCACACCCGCTCAGTTTTGGTACGGGAGGGATCCGAGGGAAAATCGGAAATGGAATTGGCAAAATGAACCTCTATACAGTGGGTCGTGCTGCTCTTGGTTTTCTTAGTTACTTACGAGACACAAAAGAAAAACCATCAATTGTCATCGCGTATGATTCCAGAAGGTTATCAAAAGAATTCGCGGAACTTTCAGCAGGCATTGGTGCTACCCTTGGAGTTACCGTTCATTTATTTCCGAAAGTAACACCTACCCCACTATTGTCTTATGCCATTCGTTATTACAAAGCAAGTGGTGGGATTGTCATCACTGCTTCTCATAACCCACCAGAATACAATGGATTCAAAGCCTATCTTTCCGATGGAGGTCAACTTGTCCCACCAGACGATGCCCTCATCATCAAACGAATCGGTGAGATTGAAGATTGGTCATCCATCCCTATGCTTTCCAAAACAGACAAAGTTTATAAAAAATATGTGAAGTCTGTAGGAACTGATTGTTTTAAAAGTTACCTAAAGGATTTAAAAAACGCAAAAATCCAATCCAAAGCTAAACCAAAAACTCGCAACAATTTTAAAATCGTATACTCTCCGTTACACGGGACTGGTGGAGAGTACATGAAAGAGATGTTATCCTATTTCGGATACAAATCTGTATTTTTAGTACCGGAACAAAAAAAACCAGATGGTGAGTTTCCAACTGTCAAATACCCAAACCCGGAAGAAAAGGAAGCTCTCGCCTTATGTGAGTTTCACGCCAAAAAGAAAAAAGCGGAAGTGTTCATTGCTACAGACCCAGACGCTGACAGATTGGGAGTGGGTGTTCGAAAGTCCGATGGGGAATATGAATATCTGAATGGAAACCAAATCGGATCAATTATGGCAGCCTACCTTTGTGAACAAAAAAAAGCAAAGGGCAAAGTATACCACTTAGTGAAAACCATCGTCACAACTGACTTACAAGAAGCCATTGCCAAAAAAAATGGAATCAAAATCAAAAATGTCCTCACTGGATTCAAATACATCGCAGAAGAAATGAAACAAATTGAAACAAAGAAAAACAATTTGTTTCTATTTGGTGGAGAAGAATCTTATGGATACCTTCCCGTACCATTTGTTCGCGACAAAGACTCCCTTTCGAGTGCACTTCTTTTTGTAGAAATCCTTGCAGAAAAAGGAGACCTACTCAGTTACCTGACAGAAATTTATTTGAAGTATGGACTTTACCGCGAAAGTTTGTATTCACTTACCTTGGAAGGGAGTTCTGGACAAACCAAAATCAAAGAATCCATTGAGGCCTTACGAAAAGAAAACCTCATTGGAAAAATGATTGGGGGAAGAAAGGTTGTGGGTGTCTTAGACTATGAAACACAAACTGCTTCCGGCAAAAGTAAATCCTCTGTATTCAAAGGGATGCCAAAATCGAATGTGATCCAAGTAGAACTGGAAGGAAATGCAAAACTTACCATCCGTCCTTCGGGAACAGAACCAAAGGTAAAAGTATATTCTTCTTTTGCTTCCCAGAAAAAACCGAAAAAAACTTCCGAGATCCCATCCCTATGGGAATCACTTGGATCTGAAATTTCCCTCGCTGAAACCGAATTTTTAAAACTAGCAGGCCTATTATGAGTTCCGAAACCAAAACCAAATTTGAAAGTATCAAAACACTTTCTGATAAATACCTTCTCAATACCTACAACAGATACCCAGTTGCCTTTCAATATGGTGTTGGAGAAATGCTCTTTGACCAAGATAACAAAGGTTATATCGACTTTTTAGCTGGAATTGCTGTATCCAATTTAGGTCATGGAGAAGCAGATCTTATTGAAGCCATCCGAAACCAAATGGATAAAATTTTCCATTCTTCTAACTTGTATTATTCAGAAGAACAGGCAAAACTTGCGGAAGTTATCATTGAAAATAGTATCCCTGGAAAAGTGTTTTTATGCAATTCAGGAACTGAGGCAAACGAAGCTGCTTTCAAACTCATGCGTCGCAATGGGGTAAACCAAAACATAGACAAACCAGTCATTTTAGCCCTACAATCTAGTTTTCATGGAAGAACTTTGTCTGCTATGTCCATGACGGGAAATGAATCGGTTCGAAATGGTTTTGGAGAACTCGCAGCTGACATTCATTTTGTGGAAGCCAATAACGAAGATTCTCTCATCCAAGCTTTTGAACAATACGGGGGATCCGTCGCTGGGATCATCATGGAACTCATCATCGGTGAAGGTGGTGTGATCCCACTTTCCCAGTCGTTTGTAAACCTGGCACGTAAACTAACAGAAGAAACCAATTCTCTTCTTGTGTTTGATGAAATCCAAACAGGCATGGGTCGAACAGGAAAGATGTTTTGTTTTGAACATTACGGAATGTATCCAGATGCCTTTACTCTCGCAAAAGCTCTCGGATCAGGATTTCCGATGGGTGCACTCGTTGTATCGAAAGAATATGAATCTGTTTTGGAAAAAGGGATGCACGGGTCTACTTTCGGTGGAAACCACCTAGCATGTGTTGCTGCCTATGAAACATTTAAGATCATCCTATCACGTAATTTGCTCGATCATGTCACAACGATTTCGGAACAAATGTTCCTTCGTTTAAAACAAATGATGGAATCTACGGGTAAAATCAAAGAAGTCCGTGGTCGTGGACTCCATATCGGTGTAGAACTCTTTACAGAATCAAGACCCGTTGTGGAAGAATGTTTAAAACGTGGTCTAGTGGTTAATAGCACTGCAGGAAAAGTCATTCGTATTATCCCTCCGCTCATCTTAAGCATCGAAAAAGCGACAGAAGGGTTGGATATTTTAGAATCAGTTTTAAAGGAAATGAAATGAAAAAAGTAGCAGTACTTGCCGGTGATGGAATCGGCCCAGAAGTTATGGAAGTGGCCCTACAAGTCGTAGGGAAAGCATTGGGAAACAAAGCAAGTGAATTTAGCTTTGAACACGCATTAGTTGGTGGGGCAGCGATTGATGCCACTGGATTTCCACTACCGGAAGAAACTTTAAAACTTTGTGAATCATCCAGTGCTATCTTTTTTGGATCAGTAGGTGGACCAAAATGGGAAGGCCTTCCTCCAGACAGACAACCAGAACGAGGTGCCCTACTTCCCCTTCGCAAACATTTTGATTTGTTCGCCAACCTTCGACCTGCGATCATATACCCAGAGCTAAAAAAAGCAAGTCCCATCCGAGGAGACATCATCGGTGATGGTCTCGACATACTCATCTTACGCGAGTTAACTTCTGGAATCTATTTTGGAAAACCAAAAGGCCGAGAAGGAAGTGGTGCTGAAGAATTTGCTTATGATACCATGCGGTATTCCAGAAGGGAAATTGAACGTATTGCTCGCACCGCATTCGAAGCAGCTAAAAAACGAAATAAAAAAGTAACAAGCATTGATAAAGCAAACGTTCTCACCACTTCCGTATTGTGGAGAGAAGTTGTAGTCGAACTTCATAAAAAAGAATACTCTGATTGTATTTTGGAACACCTCTATGTGGACAACGCAGCTATGCAGCTCATCGTAAAACCAAAACAATTTGATGTAATGTTATGTGAGAATATGTTTGGAGATATCCTTTCTGACGAAGCCTCTATCATCACAGGTTCAATTGGTATGTTACCTTCTGCTTCCTTATCCGAATCTGGGTTTGGACTCTATGAACCATCTGGTGGGTCTGCACCTGATATCGCAGGGAAAGGAATCGCTAATCCGATTGCTCAAATTCTTTCAGGGGCTCTGATGTTACGATATTCTTTCTCCATGGAAAAAGAGGCAGTGGCCATCGAAAATGCCATCCGCACAGTTCTCAAAAAAGGGCTCCGCACCCGAGACATCGCCGAGGAAGGAACAACAGTCCTTGGAACGAAAGAAATTGGTGTTGAAATCGAAAAGGCACTTGGATAAGGTACGTAGAACATCATGCAAGCTGGCATAGGACCGACAGGTAGACCATATCAGATTCTCATTGCTGAGAATTCCAAATTTCAATCGAAACAACTCCAACAGATTTTGGAATCGGAAGGTTTCAAAATCATCGGAATTGCGGAAACGGGAAAAGAACTTCTTAAACTGTATAAGGAAAATCGCCAACAAATTGACCTTGTCACCATTGAAATCTTTTTACCAGAAGTAGATGGTTATGCTGCATTTTGGGATATGAAAGAGATGGGAGTATTACCGAGGATTCTTTTTATCTCGGAAGAAAACACTCCTTCTGTCATCAAAGCACTTTTAGAAAACGGAGCGATGGACTATATTGTAAAACCCATCAAACGGGAAAAAATCTTAGAAAAAATCAAAGAAACTCTGATTAAGATTCCCAAAGTATAAAGTTCAAATTCCGACCCTCTTCTTTGGTCCTATGACTAAAGTAGAGAGGGCTTTGGAATACATCTGTATGTCGATTGACAATTCGGATGTTCTCACCAAAGCGCTGTTCCACTCTCTTTGTAATCGCAAGTCCCACATCCAAAAGAAACTTACCACCACCTCTGGGCATACAAACCTCATTTCCTAATTCAGCAAATAAAACAGCAACATCTTCTCCCACTTCATAATGGTTCCTTTGGATATAAGGCCCTAGTTCGAGAGATAACTCCTCAAATGAATAACCTTCACGGATAAGTTTTTCGATCATTTTCTCAGTAATTCCTAATTGTGTGCCTTTCCAACCTGAATGCAGGACCGATACAAACGGGCGTTGTGTGGAATAGAGGAATACGGGCACACAATCTGCAGTTCGCACCACAAGAACTTGGTTTTTTTGTAAGGAAAAAAGTCCATCCCCTTCTTTCACTTGGTTAACTGATATTTGATTTGTTTCAGAAGGAAACTTTTCAATGTGATCACCATGAACTTGTCCTAAACTATGGATCTGATACAATGGATTGGAATAGGTTTCTGAAAAAACCTCTCTTGTATATGTAAGCCAATCCTTCGCTGATTTTGGAAACTCTTGGTTTCCCTGGATCGGATCTAGAAGTTCCTTTTTCCCGAAAGTGCCATAGGTAATCTTTCCATACGGAAGGAATACAGATTGTTTCATTTTGAATCTTCTTCCCCAAAAAAGACTATTTGTTTCAAATCCAATCCTTCCGATAAAAAACGTTTCGTTAGGTCATCACAGTTCCAATCCTTCCTTTGGCAGAGTGGATTCATTTTGATTGGATCATAATTCCAAATGTAAAACTTAAGTTGCATAGAACGCCATCTATAAGTAATAAAGGGAAGATTTAATTCAGGTAGACGATGATCAAGTAAAAGATCGATTTTACGAAAATTCAAATCCTCATAAGAAAGTTTTGTTTCGTGACCAACCCTCCCCCTAACATCAATTTGTTTTTTCGCAAAAAATTTATCAGTAAGCCCTGACTCTGCTTCAAACGCAAAATTGGGTTTCAAATAATAAATGAAATGAGCCTGTGCTCCAAAAAATGCCACTCGAAAATTCTCTAAAGCACCATCATCATACCCACTCTGATCCATTAAAAGTTGTTCATAAAACATTCGTTCTTCCCCAATTCCATGCCAATCAGGCACACGTTTGCCATCGGATTTTAATGGGTCGGTATAAATCGCAGAAGAAAGGATAAAGAGCAAGGCAAACAAAATCGAATTTTTGGAATAGATTAGATAAAAACGATATTTTTGATTGGACTCAATTTGAGACTCGGTTGTCCAAAACTGGATCCTTTGGAAGGCCAAATATGAGAAAAATGGTAATATCGGAATCCAAAACCGATTCCCCATAAAATCACCACCAACATATAACACATAAAAGATATATAGTAAGAGTGTATAAATAAGGAATCGATTTTCTTTTTTTGTTCGAAAGATATGAAAGATTTGAATACCAGTGATTAAAATTAGAAACGGAAACAATGGATAGGATCTTAAGAAATACAAAAGATAATAGAACCCTTGTGAAAAGTAACTTCCTTTATTCCCTTTGGCATAAAAGGTATTCGGAAAAAAATCTTCGTAATAAAAAAAACGTAACCCACAAAAAAATAAAAACAAAACTCCAAAAACAATAGGTTCTTTAAACTGTTTTTTTCGTATCCAATCCAGTGATGCGAACACCAAAAACAAAGCCCCTTCAGGGCGAATGAGGGCTGCGAGAAAAAAAACGACAAACACTCGTTTGTTTTGTTTTTCCCAAAGTAACAATCCCCAACTTAAAAAAAAGGTAAATACAGAAGTTTCCAAACCCGAACTAGCGAATATGTATAAGTGGAATAAAAATGCCAAATGGACAATGAGGAGTGGGTAAATATTACCAAAGGAAATTTTATTTTCAGCACTAAAAAACAAACACAATATTAGAATATAAAAAAAGATTCCTGTGAATACAGACAACAGTTGTGGTTTAATACCTACAAAATAACCAAGCGATAAATAGAGAGTCCAAAGAAAATTCGTATATCCTTCTACTTTTTCCCCAAGATTAAATACCAACCCATTCCCTTCGAAGAAATTTCTAGCATATACAAAACTAATATAGGCATCATCACAAATCCATCTCCAGTGGTATGCTTGGTAAATCGCATACAAAAACATCAGGGCTGCTAATAGATAATAAGAAATAAAATTACGTTTTAAATCCAACATGGACTAATCCAATTCAAATGATTTGATAAATTCTTCAATGATTAGGATGTGGTCCATCTCAGGAGTAGGATTTTCTAATGAAGGTTCATAAAGATAGTCGTCAAATACATGAAAGTCAAAAATTTTTAATTCAAAATCAGGTAACGTGATGATGATGTTTTCTGCATGGATATCAAATATTAATTTTTCTTCTTCTGCCAAATACTTTGTGACTTCAATCACACGATTAAAATCCACTGCAATTTTTTTGAGTTTTGATTTTGAAATGACTCCAAACCTGTGAGAATCAAAATTTAATTTCCATTTTGGGAAAAGTTTATCCAAAATCGGATTTTGGTCTAATTTTTCATTTCGGATGGTAAACTCTTTTAAATGTTTCCCTGCAAGAAGCGGTTGTTGGTCACATGGTGTGAGAGTAACGTTTGGAATACCAAATGGATTTTTCCTCATTCGTAATCCCATAAAAAAACGAGTGGGTACGACTAAATCAGGAATCAGTGATTTTAATTTCCAATAGTGTAACCGTTCCAATCCTAAACGTTTGAACTTAAAATCGATTTCATCTTTTTTAGAATCTCGAAAAGTCTGTTTTTTTAAAAAATCCCTAAGTTCAATTTCCTCTGGTTTTAAAAATCTAGATAAATCCCTACCCACTTCTTTAAATAGGGAACCAAAAATCACATCGGAAGGTAATTTTGATTTTCCGATTTTGACAACTTGATTCCAGGGAAGTTTATAAACAAATTTATAAGAACCTCGTCCTATATAATCATCTAAGGACAGAGGCATAAAATTATCTAAAAATTCACGATTGTAACGATAGGTCATTCGAAAGACATGCGAGACAGGGAATAACTTCTCGTATAAATTTCGAATAAAACCAGATTTCCGGAGAACTTCATCCACTGGTAAGTCTTCCAGTGGAATGGGTTCTTCATTTTTATTTGGATCAACAAACAGCTCTTTGTCGAGGCCCTTCTCCAACAATTCCAAAAATTGCGGAATTTTCCCCCAACTAGGATATTGATTCCAGAGTTGTGAGATCCGATCACGGATCCCTTTGATTGGACCTTTTTTATCTGCCACTAACTAAGATTACTTCCAACGAACAATGGCTTCGTAATCTAAAAACTTTTCTTTTTTAGATAGGCTTTCAGTCAATTTTTTATCTTTTTCTTCATCATACCACCAGTAATCAGATGAAAAACTCTCATCTCCATATTTACCAAGTGGTAAACTAGGCATTCCATATTTTTGCCAATACAAAAGTCGCGTACTTGGCAAATGCCAAAGTAAAACATATGGATATTCTTTATAAACAATTCGATCAATTTGTTTGAGAATCTCGTTTCGTTTGGATACTGAAAATTCCGTTTTTTGTTTTTCAATCAGTTTGTCCACTTCTGGTAATTTTAGTCCAGGTAAATTGGGTTGCCCTTCTTCATCTGCATACTTTGATAACCATTGAGATTCAGGATCTTTAAAGATCCCGGAGCCCCAAGCAGCCCAAGTCATATCAAAATCATATTTATCAACTCGTTCACTCCAAGCAGCCAAATCCAATGTATCAATCGATGCTCGGATACCCACTTCTTTGGCTTTCTCCAGAAACACTGTAAAATATTTTTCAGTTTTTTTATCTCGATCAAGGATTGAAAACTGGAATGGTTTTCCATCTTTTTCCAAAATCCCTTCCGAATTAGGTTTCCAACCAGCTTCAGCTAATAACTTCCTCGCCTTTTCAATATTAAACTCTGTTGGAATGTTTGGATTTTTTTCACCACCTAGATAAAAATCTGGATAATAACTATTTGTTGGATCATATTCACCATATGCTAGCTTATCGATCATTAATTTTCGATCCACAAGTAAGTTCATCGCTTCTCTCACTCGTTTATCAGCAAATATAGATCTTCGTGAGTTCATTGCCCAACCTTGGAATCCAATTGGTTTTAAATTAAAAATCCTTTGTTTAGCGATCCAATTTTGATCAAAAGCTTCCCCTTTTGCTTCTTCAACCCATACAAATGCAGAATAAACAGGATAAATGTCGATATCACCTTTTTTGAATGCTTGTAACGCGACTGCTTCTTCATTATAAACTTTGTATACAATTTGATCAAAATTGTTTCGACCTTCGTTAAACGGATAAGCCCTTTGCCACCAATCTCCTCTTCTTTCTAATTTGATGTATCGGTTCTTTTTGACTTCAGTTATTTTATATGGACCAGAAACAATAGGAAATTCCATATTTTCTTTATTAAAATCTTTCCCTTCAAAATGATGTTTTGGTAAAATGAAGATGGACGATGCGATATCATTAAAATTATTCCAATGAACTTCTTTTGCCTCAAAAACAACTGTTAGGTCATCGACTTTAACTGGTTTTAAAAAACGTGAAAGAGAAATCCTAAAAACTGCAGTTCCATTTTTGGGATTCATGATTGTATCATAAGTAAAAATGACATCATCTGCTGTAACAGGTTTCCCATCAGACCAACGTGCATTGGGATCCAAATAAAAAGTGAATTTCTTTTTGTCTGAAGATATTTTCCATTCCTTTGCAAGGTGTGGGATGGTTTCCAATGTAAGTGGATGGTAAGCAGTGAGAGGTTCGTATAAACTTGTGAAAATTCTTGCAGTTGTCGTGAACTGGTCTAAATAATAGTTCAATGATTTTGGAAATTGGTGAGAGTAAATCCGTATCCTACCTCCCTTTTTAGCCTTTGGGTCTGCGACAGGATTTTTCAGTTGTAAGGCTTTGGGTATGGAATTTGGATCACCTTCCCAAGGAAGGTCAAGCACACGACTCAGGCTTTCTTTATTGTCCTCTTCTGAACAATTTTGAAAGAAAAGAATTGGTAAAAGACAGGTAAAACCTACCAAAACAAACTTGATTACTTGGGAACGAACCATATGGTATTGAACTAATTTATGAAACATCCCTTCCATCAAATCCATTTGTACGAGATAGGCTCAAGGCTTTTTTGTGGAAAAAAGGGGGAACAACTTCCTGTAATTTTCAATGAATTAGAAAAAAAAACTCCCTTTACTTGGGCAGATGAAATTTGGCTTATGGGAGTTTGGAAAAATAGTCCAAGCTCACAAAGAATCGCTCAAACAATGCCTGAACTAAAACCAGGTTACCATGCTGTCAGATCACAACTGGCAAACACTGATATTTACGGATCTCCCTATTCCATTTATGAATACAACTTGGACCCTCTGATCGGTGGAGAGAAAGACCTAACAGCAATATACGAATGGTTCCAATCCCAAAACAAAAAACTCATTCTCGATTTTGTACCCAACCATATGGCAATTGATTCGCCACTGGTTTCAGAATTTCCTAATTTATTTCTCAAATCATTCCTTATAGAAGAAGATCAAAATAGTTTTTTACACCCAAATGGAAATCGTTACAAACATGGCAAAGATCCATATTTTGATGGATGGACGGACACAATCCAATGGGATTTTTCAAACCCTGAAGTAGAAAACTGCCACATTCAAATCTTAAAAAGGATCGCCAAACATTGTGATGGTGTTAGATGCGATATGGCAATGTTACCTTTACCTGATGTATTTGAAAAAACTCATGGGAAACGATCCGTATACCACTGGGATAAGGTAATTCATTCCGTCAAAAGTGAATTCCCACATTTTCGATTTTATGCAGAAGTGTATTGGGGATTGGATGCTACATTACGTTCACTAGGTTTTGATGCTACATATGATAAATCACTTTATGACGATTTGGCGCATCATCGATTCGAGCAGGTAGCAGAACTTATTTCAAATGAAACTGGACAAATATCAAAACCAAACCTAATTCGTTTTCTGGAAAACCACGACGAAAATAGAGCCAAACATATATTTGGCGAACATTCCAAAACATACTTTAGTTTATTATCTTGTTTACCAGGCATACTACTTCTTTTTGATGGACAAGAAACTGGTTCTCTCAAAAAAATTCCTGTCCAATTGAAAAAAGTAGATGAAGAACCATTTGACAGAGACATTGAAGAATTTTACAAAAGAGCCTTCAGCACATTCTCCAAACGTTCCAATCTGATGGAATACCAAACTGTAAATTATTCGGAAATGAACCAATTGCCTGTTTTTATGAGGTTACTGATCTCAAACAATCAGACAGAACTTTTCCTTTGGAATTACAACCAAGTACCTTGTTCAGGATGGATTCCTTATGAGGAAAAAATACAGTATCAAGAAACAGTAATCAATATTGTTTCGAATCAGATTTACCCACAAGGCAAACCTCAAAAAGAAGGAATGTATTTCAAATTAGAACCTAATGAGATACAGTGGTTTACTTTTTAACCCTTTCGGCAAACACAACACCTTGGATCATTCTCAAATTTTCTAATATTTCTTTTAGTTGGTCTAAGTGATCAACTTCTAACATGAATTTGGCGGTAAGTGTACCATTTGGATGTGAAGAAGCACCTGCCTCCAATATATTAGTTTCCGTACTCGAAATAGACTCCACCATCGATAGATAAATTCCTTGTACGTCTTTGGCACGGACTTCTATTTGAATTGGGATTGGTTCCCCTGGTCCTTCCCAACGAACGGGAATAGTTTTCATCCACTCTAACTGTTTGGTTGCAGTTGTGCAGTCTTTTTTGTGAACGCTAACCCCTCTTCCACGTGTGATAAAACCAATGATTTCATCCCCTGGAATTGGTGTACAACAAGAGGCAACTCGAACTGGTACATCATTCCAACCAGCAACCGATATCCCAAACTCTTTTGATTCTTCTTGGTTTTGGTTCGGTTTTGTCGGTTTTTTAATCTTAACTTTTTTGATTTCTTTGATCGTATTTTCATCAAAGGTTGGATTGGAAGCTTCTAAAACAGAACCAATGGTTTCTTTTTGGGAATCTTCCTGGAGTTTTCGAAAATAGGCACGTAACTTTTGTCTGGCGCCAGAGGTTTTCACAATCCGAAGCCAAATTGGTGATGGTTTCGAATTTTTTTCTGTAATGATTTCTACTTGGTCACCCGACTTCAATTCCGTACGAAGTGTAACCATCCTACCATTCACTTTGCCACCACGCGCGTGTAGGCCTACATCAGTGTGTATACGAAATGCATAGTCCAAAACCGTTGCACCTTTTGGCATTTCGATGATTTCACCTTTTGGTGTGAAAACAAAAACCTCATCTTCATGAAGGTCATATTGGAGTTCTTCCATAAACTCTTTTGAGTCTAAACTTGGATCTTGCCAAGATTTCAATATCTCCAACCATTTCATGCGGAAGGCATTTTCCACACCATTTTGTAAGATAACCGAGGAACGAGAAAGGTTAGTCGATTCTTTGTATGCCCAATGAGCAGCCACTCCGTTTTCAGCTATGGCATTCATCTCTTTTGTACGAATTTGTACTTCCATAGGACGACCATCGGGTCCAAACACAGTTGTATGTAAAGATTGGTATAGGTTTGTTTTGGGAGTGGCAATATAATCTTTGAATCTTCCAGGAATTGGAGTCCATAATGTATGCACGATTCCAAGTACACCATAACAATCTTTGATTTCATTTGCAATGATTCGAACAGCACGAAGATCAAAAATTTCAGAAAAAGATTTTTCCTTGGTTACCATCTTACGATAAATTGAGTAAAAATGTTTGGCCCTTCCGTCTATCCTTGCATCAATATTGATTTCTGCTAATCGTTGTTTTAATATAATTTTAATTTTTTCAATGTATTCATCACGTTCCGATTTTTTAGCCGAAACTCTTTTCTTGATTTCTTGGTATTCTTCTGGATGCAAAGACTGAAAGGCTAAATCTTCCAATTCAAATTTTACCTTATAAACACCGAGCCGTCCCGCAATGGGAGCATACAAAGATAACACTTCTTTGGCGATACGTTTCTGTTTCTCTTCTGGTTGGAATTTTAACGTTCTGACATTATGTGTTTTATCTGCCAGTTTAATTAACATCACACGCACATCTTTTATCGTAGCAAGTAACATCTTTCGAATGTTTTCTGCTGCTTCAGTTTCTTTCGATTGTGATTTAATTTCGGAAATTTTTGTAACACCCTCTACAAGAGCGGCAATGTCCTCACCAAACTCTCTAGCCATATCTTCTTTGGTGTAACTTGTATCCTCTACAACATCATGTAATAATCCTGCAGCGATTGCCCTTTCATCTAGACCTAAGTCATCCAATACAGAAGCAACATTCATTGGATGGATGATATATGGTTCGCCAGAAAGCCTTTTTTGTCCTTCATGCATTTTATTGGCAATGTGATAAGCTTTTTCGATAAGTTGTGCTTTTTCGGAACCGAGTCTTTTTTGGACTGCATCGAATAACTCTTGTTTGTCCTTTATATCTTGATAAAGTCCCATTATTTGATATCCAAACTAATGTCCAAAAATTTCACAGTATGAGTTAAATATCCCATACTCACTCCAATTCCATCAAACTTAGATAAAAATTTTAATTTATCAGGTGTTATGCCACCTGAACATTCGATACGAATCTCTGGAGCTTTTTCTTTTAAGATATAAATTGCTTTTTCGGTATCTCCATCGGAAAAATTATCCAAAAGAAGGATATCTGGCCTGGAATCGATGGCATCTTCTAGTTGGGAGAGCCCATCAATTTCCAATTCAATTTTTTTCCCTGGATTTTTCTGCCTTACCATTTGAACGGCTGATTGAATCGAACCTGCTTTTGTTATGTGGTTATCTTTTAACATTGCCATGTCCGACAAATTGATTCTATGGTTAGCACCGCCACCTGTATACACTGCATATTTTGCTAATTTTCGATAACCAGGTAAAGTTTTTCTAGTATCTAGAATGAGGAGATTTGGAAACTGTTTGGAAACTCGATTGGCATTCGTAGCAATTCCCGAAAGGTATTGGATGAAATTGAGTAAAATTCGTTCCATTTTTAAAATACCAACGAGAGATCCTTTTAACTCACCAATGATTGTCCCTTTGGATAAAGGGGCACCATCTTCCAAAATTTGATTCCATGTTACCTTTGTTTTTGATTTTTGGATTAGGCAAGGAATCACAGAAAGTCCACATAACACACCTTCTTCTTTCGCAAGTAGGATAGCAGTACAAGATTCATCAACAGAAAACAAAGTATCCGTTGTAATGTCTCCCGCAGGCAAATCTTCTTCCAAAGCCAATTCCACCAAGCTTTCAAAGTCTTTTTCTGTGATTGATGTTATGGGAGTTGTATATCCTCTATTCATATTCATCCTATAATTTAGACAAAAAAAAAGCTGTCTTTACGACAGCTTTTTTCACATCACCTAAACAATGTTTATTGTTTAGGAGCTTTTCCGATTTTTCCCGTTTTTGGTGGGATATTGAGTTTTTGTTTTGGATAGATTAGATTTTTGTTACGAATGGATTTACGATTCGCTTCAAAAATACGTGGCCAAAGTTTTGCATCACTATAGATATCTTCACGATCTGCGATTCTCCAGAGGCAATCTGCAGGATTAGATTTTTCTACAGTGTATCGTTTCCAACCACCAGACAATTCTTCTACTTGAGAAGAAGATGCTTTTGTATCTTTTGTTTCAGTGGTTGTTGTCTCAGTTGTTTCTACTGTTTTGCGATCTTTCTTAGCAACGTTATTTTTTCCTTTGAGAGTTTCGATTTGGTCGATTGAAATTTCAGCCAAACGGATTGCTTCTTCGGATTGAGCAATAGAATCCTCAAACTTATCTTGTTCTAATAAGTTCCCAGATGCTTGTAAAGATTCATTGGAAGCTCCAAGGTTTTCTTGTGTGCTTGCATATGATTCTTTTGCATTTGATTTAAGATAGGTTTCAGCATTTAACTCACCAAATCGAACGTTTGCATCTTCAACCACTTCACGTGCTTGTGCATTGCGATTTTTTGCATGGTCTTTAATTGAATCTTGCAATAAGGATGCAGATGCCAATCGAGCAGCTTTGATTTTTTCGTCCGCTGATTTTAATTTACCTGCTTGAATGTCTTCTCTTGCAGAAGCCACTCTCGCTTTTTCTTCATCAATGGCAGGGTTTCCCGCTTTTGAATAAGAAGCTGCTTTGTCGAGTAATGCATCTACTTCGTCTGCAGATTTGACAAGTGCCCCACCTGATTTCTCAAGTGCAACTTTCCTTGCGTCTGAACTGATTTTTGACGCTTCTTGGAATTGGTTATGAGCATCTTCATATTCTTGTAAAGCAACAGTTCTTTTTAATTCTTTTGCAGTTTCGTCTTTATCTTCACGTAAGTAAGAAGCAAGGCTAGCATCAGCTTGTGCTAATTTGGTTTCACCTGCATCTCTTGCACTCACTGCCTTTTTATATTCTTCTGGAGTGTATTCAGAAGCGTAAGCTTCGTCTGCTGCGTCAATGGCAGCAACTGCTTCTTCTCTTGATTTTGCAGCTAACTTCGGTAATGTTTTTTCTAATGCATCATATGCTTTGGAAATTGCATAATCAGCACTCTTTTTGGAGTCCGATGCTTTTTCTTCAGCAGCAAATTCATTTGCAGAAACTAAACTTTTTTTCGCCTCAGTGTATTCTTCTGGTGCATATTCTTCTGCGGAAAGTCTTTCAGCTCTTTCTACTTGAGATTTTGCCAAAGCTAATTCTTTGAGAGGTAGTTCTTGGGAGCAGTTTACAAAACCTGCTGAGAACAATACCAAAGCGGAGAGAAAGACAGATGTCTTTTTCTTTCTTAACATAACAAACTCCTTAATGTTTGGTAGGGGGGTGAAAAAAAGAGAGAAGCGCATATACGCTTCCTCTTTTATTTGAAAGCTGTGACTGCTTCGTCTTCGCTATCGAAAATTTCAAAAAATGAAGTCAACTTTGTGAGTTCAAATACCTTACGGACAGAACCTGCCACGTTGATGATCTTTAATCCACCTTGGTATTTTTTCAGGTTGGACAAACTTGAAATTAAAGCTCCAATTCCGGAAGAGTCGATATAAGATACCTTCTCGAGATTGATGACGATGCAATACTTTTGTTCTTCGATCAATTTGGCAATTACATCCTTGATCTCAGGCGCGTTATAAAGGTCGATTTCCCCGTTAATATCGAGTACTACGATTTTATCTTTTTCCCTTCTGGTGATTTCCATGTGTGTCTAGAGACTCCTCAATGAAGCTACAATCAATGTAGAAATGACGGTACAATTGCATTCAAAAAAAATAGGTACGTCAACCTAATAATTTTAGCTACCAAACAAATTTTTCCAATGGTCATAAAATGGCCTAAAATTGCCTGTTTCTATGGACTTTCGCATCTTTTCCATGAAGCTTTGCATAAAAAATAAGTTATGGTAGGTGGATAAGGAAAACGCTGTTAATTCCTTTACTTTATGTAAATGACGAATGTAACCTAGACTATATGTTTTACATACTTTACATTCACATTCTGGATCAATGGGCATCTCACTCAATCGATGGGATTCATTTCGTAGGTTGATTTTGCCTCTAGATGTAAATACTTGGCCATTTCTTGCATTTCGTGTCGGCAAAACACAATCAAACATATCGATCCCGTTTTTGACTCCTTCTAGGATGTCCACAACAGTTCCAACACCCATCAGGTAATGTGGCCTCTGTTTGTCCAAATAGGGTGCCATACATTCCAAAATGCGAATGTATTCCGGCCTTGGTTCCCCAACACTGAGTCCCCCAATGGCGATCCCAGGGAAAGCTATGTTTTGAAGGGTTTCTAAGCTCCTAAGACGCAAAGATTCGTTCACCCCACCTTGCACAATTGGGAATACATTTTGCCCATTCGGATTCTCCATCCAATACTGATAGGATTCTTTGGCCCATCTATGTGTTCTTTCGAGGGCAAGTTCCAAACGTTTGGTATCACTTCCGTATGGGGCACAGTCGTCGAGTACCATCATGATATCAGAACCAATGGAGCGTTGCACATCAATGACAGAGGCAGGTGTAAATTTATGATAACTCCCATCAATATGGGATTGGAATCGAACACCGTCGTCTTCAAATTTAAAGAGACTCGCAAGACTAAAAACTTGGAACCCGCCAGAGTCAGTGAGTAATGCTTTTTTGTAAGACATGAAATATTTGAGACCTGCGAAGTGGTCCAAAACTTCTTTCCCTGGTTTTAAATACAGATGGTAAGTATTGGCAAGGATGAGTTCATAACCCAGCTCATTTATGTCTTCGGAAGTAAGTGACTTGATACTTCCCCGAGTACCAACCGGCATAAAAATCGGTGTTGGGATTTGAACCCCACCTAAAGTTAATGTACCAGTCCTTGCATAGGAGCCGGTATCATAGACTCCTTCTTTAAATATCGAAGTCACTACTTTTTGTTCTTATGTTCGCAGGTTGCAAAGTTCAAACAATTCCCGAAAATATTCAAACTATGCCCAGTGATGGTAAACCCATTTTCAGAAGCTGCTTTGTTTTGTAATTCTTCAATACGTTCGTCGATGAACTCAACGATTCGACCACATTGCATACAAATGATATGGTCATGGTGTTCGTGGCCAATGATGTGTTCGTAATATTTATAATCTTTGCCGAAGTCATGTTCTTCGAGAAGCCCAGCTTCTACCATAATCGCAAGGATTCGGTAGATGGTAGCCTTTGAAATTCGGTCTTTATTGTCTTTCAGTTCGTCGAGCAAACCTTCCGCTGTAAAGTGGTTATGAGAAGAAAAAATCTTTTGCGCAACTAACAAACGTTGGTTTGTAATTTTTAAACCTTTTTCTTTGAGATATTCTTCAAAGGCGAGCATCTCTTTTTTTGTGTCTTCATTGGAAATAGGATCGTTTTGCAAGGGTTAGATCTCCTAAATAAATAAATTAATTCAATACACCAGAGAGAGAATAATACCAAGCCCTTTCTGCTTCTTCCGCTATCCGAAGGGCCATCACACGTAACAATCGATTTTGAGCTTCCAATTCTGATTCTCTGTACCCAATTTGGGTAGAAAAATGCACTCTTCCCGGAATTTCACTTCGTTCCATGGGAATTTTGACTCCTGTTTCGGCTTCAATAATTTCCACTCGCGTGACCACAAATAATTCAGAGGTGATTTGTTGGTCAGCCAAATCCATGAGATCCCCCACTTTTTGGTAGTGGACAATTTCCGCATACAAGCGGTATTTCGCGAGAGTTTTTTCACGAGTTGTGATGAACCTACCTCTGCGATCAATCTCTTCCATGATCATTTGTGTGAGTCTCGTGTGCATCCCTGGTGAATAGGTATTGTTTCTTACATTTTGAATGTACAAAAGTCTTTTGGAATCAGGTACGGGAACTCCATCGATTTTTGGTGGTCTACCTGGTTCCTTAAATAGAAAAGAACAGCCAGAGACGGTAAGAAAGAGTAAAATGATGACACCTTGTTTCATGGGAATTTGTTCCCTGTCATACTAGGTCTCAAGTCTAGTTTGTCAAGGGAATCGAAACCATAGAGAATTTCCTTTTCCTTAAGGAAAGGCATGACAAAGTATGTGGTAGGTTTCTACTTTTCCCATGCGGCCTAGAGAGATTTTTACGTTTGGACTATCCTTAGTTTTTTTGGCACCCACCTTATTTGCGGAAACAAAAATTCCAGAAATCCCTCATTCAGAAGTTGGATTTCCGTTACCCTATTATTCTCCTGTTTCAGGAACTTTTGCGGAAATCAGAAACCATAACCTACATTTAGGTTCAGACTTTAAATCCTATGGCTTAAACGGCCACAATATCCTAGCCACTTTTGACGGTTATGTGGAAGAAATCAGTTATTCCAAAACAGGTTATGGACTTTCATTAAATTTATACAATCCTAAATACAAAATCAAATCAAAGTATGCCCACTTACACTCCTTTGGCGGAACCTTGTATGAATTAGAACTCTTAAGAAGAGCCTTACTCCTGATGGGAGACCCAACAGGATTCCAACTCAAACTTCCACCAGGAATGTTTGTTACCAAAAAGGGGAATGCCATTGGAAAAACAGGGGAAACAGGATCTGGCCCTCCTCACCTTCATTTAGAATTTAGGTCCGAAAAAGGAAATATCAATCCGCTCTACTTTGCTGAAATCCACCAAAAGGATGTCACTCCCCCCACTATCATATCTATGTTTTTAGAAGGAGACGGATTAGAAAAACCTCTCCTCCTCAATGCAAAAGAAATTGGGAAAGGGAAGTTTGAATTGTATACAGAACAAGGAGATAAATTCACTTCGATCCAACTAACAGGCAAAATTCGAATCCGATTAAGCGGTTATGACAAAATTCGATCTAGAAACAAAAACAATGTGTATGGAATGGATTTATTGGTGAACGGGAAATCCGTTTTCTCACGAAACTTTGATTTTTTGTCCTTTGAAGATAAATCACAAAAACACCAATTTTACGATATAAATCGATCTTCGTTGTCACCACCTGTTTATTTTTATCATATGTATGAACAACCAAAACTCTTCAAAGAGGAAGGTTATTCAATTAATCTTAGTTCGTTTCCGAAAAAAGATAAGGTCCAAGTCCAGGCCTCCTTACGGGATGCTACAGGAAATGTATCTTCTGTATTTTTTGACCTCATCCATGAAGAACAAACACCAGATCTCAGCACAAAACCAATTAGCAAAAAAACAGGAAACAAATACAAATCATTGGATGGTGTTATCTCCATTGATCTAACAAAAGCTGAAATTTCTGGTGAAGGAAGTTTACTCATTACAGAGATACTCGAAAAGGAAATTCCGTTTAAAATTCCCAAAGGACTTCCATTAAAAGGCAAAATTTACCAAGTTGATACCAAACGAATGAGTTGGAAAGGCGAAGGCCAAGGAGAGATGAATTTAGGATTTACTCCTTCTATCAAAGATTCTTTATATTTTTTTGATTCTTCCATCGGTAAATTCCAAGGCATACAACCAAAACGAAAACCCAACGGTTTTAGTTTCAAATTAACAAAAGTTGGTTTTCTTATGGTTCTATCAGACGAAACACCACCTAACGTTTTTCCTATGACATCAATTGCAAGATACATTGAACTACCAGAAGTACGAAACCACTGTCTGGAAGAAAAATACTATGGATTATCGGATTTGGGGAGCGGATTTCGAACCAATGTAGAACTACTGGTAGATGGGCAAAGTTTTCCGTATGAATACGATCCTGATAGGAGTGCCATCAGGGTTTTGATTCCCAAGAGTTTACAAAAAGAAAGGCCTTATCTTCTTTTGGAAGTTAAGGCATCTGATTTTGCCGGAAACAATTCCGAACCGTTTTTGGATCTAATTTCTACAAATGGTTGGAGGGAAGACCTTCAGGCTTCCTGTCCAGTCATTGAGTAACGAGCGATATCCAATACCTCGTATACAGTTTCTGTTGCACCGAAAACAAGAGTCGCTTCGTTGCCAGTGTGTTTACCTAGTAAAGACTTCGCAAGTGGTGATTGGTAAGAAATGATATTCTTTTCAGTATCAGCATCCCATGCACCTAAGATAGAGTAAGTGACAACTTCACCAGTTTGTTTGTTTTTCAAACGAACTGTGGTTCCAATTCCTACTTTTTCTGTTTTCACATCACTTAAATCTAAGATACGAGCACTTTTTAGTTCTGCTTCTAAACGTTTAATTGCTGCTTGGAGTTGTGCTTGTTTTTCCATCGCTGCTTTGTATTCTGCGTTCTCACGTAAGTCCCCTTTTTCTTGGGCCTCACCGATATCACGAGAGTTCTCAGCCATCTCAACATTTACAAGGTGTTCAAATTCAAGTTTTTTTCCATTAAATGCGCGTCTTGTTACAAGAACCACATCGTTCGGAAGGTTTGCTAACGGATCATCATCTGCATCTTCTTCTGAATCATACTCATCCCATACAATGTTTGGTTTGAGTTCATTAATGAGAGCATACAATTGGTCTTTTTCTAAATCAGTCACATAAGGAACTTCTTTGAATAGAGCAAACAATTTACGAACATACTCATCGTCTGCATTGGTTAAGATGTCACGAAGAAGGCTATTGTCTTTTCCGAACAAAATGTCCATTGCTTGGTTTTTGAGTTTGGTTCCCTTGTCCTCAATTTTGGCTAGAGGTTTTAAGATACGGAATACACGAAGAACTAAGTCTTCTTCACTTACCTTTAACCAATCAAATTTCCAAGTATGAGATAAAATCGATTTTGCTACCCAAAGGAAAACTTCAGGGTTCTCTTTTGATTTGTTAGAGACAGTTTCTACAAACAAATTGAGTTCAGCATACTTTTCATCAGCTACCAAGTTTTGGAATACAGATCTGTTAACCTTCACTGGAACTTCGAAAAGTAATCCAATGAGGATATTGATTGCTTCTGGGTGGTGCGCACGAATGAGATCTTTAAACCCTTTTTTGATATCTGTGTTTTCTAAGGACTTAGAAATTTTTAGAGCATCTTCTTTTGTTAAAGTTTGGATGAGGGTTTTTAATTCTGGTTCACGGATTTTATGAGAAAACTCTTCCGTTGGCCAAGCTTTTCCTGCTTCTTCCAAATAAAGGTAAGCAGAAATTTTGCGTATGATATCTCTTGCTGATTCTTCTTCCACATAATGGGAGATAAAAAATTCACCAGCTTCAGCAGCTTCATCAGAATCACGCACTGCTTCCATTGCGATTTCCAATTTTTTATTCACATCATTGCTAGCTTGGAATTTTTGCGTGAGAGTTTCGGAGTGAGTGATCGGTTTTTCATGGTAAACCACTTCATCCTTTTTCTTAGGATTCATTCCGATGTTGGCTTCTTTTTTGAGAACGGTTTTGACTTTTGCCCACCATTTTGACCACTCATCTGCTTTCAAAAAAGTTCCAATGAGTTCATTCTTCATATCAGAAATGAGCATTCGGTTTTCGTAAGAAGTGAGGAGTTGTTTGAGGAATTCAGCCAAGTTCTCTTGGAACATGGTAGTGATGCCTTTTTTATCTTCGTAGTGTTGTACCCAAATATGATCTTTCTTCAATGGTTTGAGAGAAGTGATCGCCATTTGGATCGAAAGTTTGTGGTCTTTCTTTTCTTCAAAATCAACAAAGATAGAATCTCCCGTTTGAGAGATGGATGTAATTTTACCAACACCCCAGTTTCTATGCATTACATAGTTACCAGTATCAAACACAATGTTACGTTCGAAATTAGTGATACAAAGTTTAACAGGCTTACGGTTGTTTCCAAGTTCACTCATCTTGAGGAAGTCTTCAAGCAACGAGTGAGCCGCATATTTTTGTTTGTAAGAACGAATGAGTTCGTTTCTTGCTTTTTGAGAAGCAGGTTCGTGTTCTAAAATTTTCTTTAAGAAGTAAATAACATGATCCCAATCTTCCATTGCCTTAAAAGGCTCAACAATTGGGTAAAGAAGACCAACTAACCGAGTTTTTTCTCTTTGGCCGAGCAGGATCCTTTCAATTTTGTCAAAAAAGGCTACGTCTTCATAATTGTTTTGAACGATGGTAGGCCAAATTTCTTCCATCGGAACGTATTCTTTGTTTTTTGCATACATCTCAACCGCAAGTTTGAGATAAGACATCGCTTTTTGTTTGTCTTCTTCCATAATGGAGAATCCATACTTCTTTGCGATCTCAGGATTTTTGCGGTCTTGTTTTGCTAATTTTTCTAAAACAACTTTGAGTTCTTTATTTTTTTTAAGTTTATCAAGCGCTTCTGCTTTCACTCGGAGAGCAAGCCTATGGTCTCCAAAACGTAAAATAGAATCAGTAATGTATTCAATGATAGTCCATTTTGCATGTGCTTTAAAAGAATCCAAAATGTTCTTCACCAAATTCGCATCACCCATGGAATCTTCCATGAAAGAAATGATCATTAACATGTATTTGGCGGAGATTGATTCAGGGTGTTCTTTGAAATGGTCTTCGATTTTTTGTTTAGCTTCTGCTAAACGATTTTCTGCCTTATATGCATCAATGACATCGTCAAAGATTTTGAATTTAGAAACGGGCACCGTTCCTGCATCAGCACGAACATAAATTTCCTCATTAAATAGAGGTGTTAGTTTGTCGTTATCGGCAATTTTGTTTGATTTGTCTTCGGTAATAGTCTCAGGCATGAAAAGAATCTCCCTCTTCGTATTTCCAATAAAGGGTGTTCATAGTTCCTATAAAGTTGTTACGGTAAATTTAGCGATGAATCCGCGAAAAGAACAGTCCTAGGGTTCATTTTCCAGGTCCGTTCGATTCTGTAAAGCCAAAAAACCCAGCCGATTGGCTGGGTTTTCCTGGTCCAAGTAGATTCCCTTGGAGTGAAAAGGGATCTATTTGTTTTGGGAAGAACCGTTACTTCCCCCACAATCACGCACTTTTGCGCCAGTGGAGATTGCTCCCGATTTTTGGAGCATTTGCTCCAACTTCACTTTGTTTTTACAATCCTCTTCATCAAAGTCTAGGTTTGCTCCATCAAAGTGAACTTCAAATGTATCTGCTAGGACACGAAGTTCATCAAAGAAAAGATACACGGTTTCAGGTCCTGTATTGTGTCTGGAACGAATTTTGAACTGTTTGAAGATCAAGTTTCTCGTTGCAGGAAAAGCATTTGCTTCTTGAGGGATTCCTGGAGGAATAATGATATGGAGTGGTCTCCATCCGACAAAGTCAAGGGATCCGAAAGGGAAAATATGGCTATTGCCATTATAATCCTCTAACCAACCTTCCAAGTCGTATTCATTTCCACGGCCAAGAACCCAAACAGAAATTGCTTTTACATTTCCAGGTGCTTCAATTCCATACACCTTTTCCAATTTCTTTTTGTTGTCTGCGTCAATATATGGACGAGCTCTTGTGATTTCGTATTCAGGTGCACGAGGGGGACGAACTGTTACGATGTTGTTTCCAGGAAAGGTAAATTGGAATTTGACTGCCAATACCTTTGCATTCCCAGCATCTACGTTCTTTACGTCACCTGGTTTTCCTGGCACTAATTTCACTTCTCTCATTACGAGTGGGGACTTCACAGAGTCATTGAGTACGGGTGAATACTTATTGTTTTCATCGTACTTCATGTCTCCCGATCCATCTTTGTTCACACCGTCTTTATCGGTGAAAACTTCCCAACCATATGGTGCGGAAGCGACTGGATTGTCCCAAGATTCAATGGTAATCGCTTTTAGTTCTAAAGCTCCAATATCGTTTCCAACAGGTGTTGCCACTCCATTGGATACTTTGTATTGTGCTTGTGCAAAACCGATGAGTGCAACCGAGCTCAGCGCTATTAAAGTTAGGATTTTGGTATTTTTGTGTTTCATTGTTCCCGTCTCCCCGCTTACCAATTGTCCTTAATTTCAGATCCAGGGTATTTTGCTTCGGATCTGTCTGTTCTCACTTGCAAGTCATCTACATAAAAGTAAAAGTCTCCTGCTACTTCGTGAACATCGGATGTCACAAAAAGTGAAACAAAATGAAGGTTTTTATCCAAAAGAGCAAATCTAGAACTTTGTGGGATGAAACCAGGAACAGTAGCTGTCAACTTTCTCCATCCAAAAAAATCCAAACGACCCAAACGGATATTATGTGTTACGTCTTTATAATCTCTGAATTTAGCAAATAAGGTATGTCTGTATTTTCTTCCAAGAACCCATACAGAAATTTGTCTTACTTTTCCTTTGATGATGTATTCATGCGGAGGGTAAAGTTCCACACGATCCAACCCTTTAGCAGCAAAATGAGTTTTGACTCCTAAAATATGGTTTTTTTCGAGTTTGTCACCGCCATCTTCTGGAACAGTTTTTTCATCGAATACATCTTTGATGAGCCCGCGTTGAACGAGTTTCAAAGTTCTTGTTTCTCCGAGTGGAGTGGTTGCTTTAACTCTCCAATCCTCAGCCTCTTCGAAATCATCTAAAACGATTTTTCTAAGAGGGCTATCCTCATCATTTGCAGTGTTAGCTGTATTTTGTCCGCCAGTATCTGCCTGTGCGTACAACATTCCTATTGAAAGGAAGAGGCCTAACAACAGTTTGGTCATTCCTAATTTCCCCATGAAACTCACTCCTAAAAGGCTCCTAACTCCGGGTCTTTCGTATTCTCATTATCGGCTATCCGGCTTTTAAATTGATGCAAGATTTCGATCATTCGATCGATTCCTTCCGCCGGAAGAAAGATCGAGGATTTTTTGCTATTCGACCATTCCGATACTTTCAGGTAAAATCCAGCCTGGTTTTTCTTCAAATCCACCAAGAAAGTCTTATTTTGTGTTACGATCTTCTCGGTTAGGATTTCGGGGTCCACCATGCATTCCTTCTCCCTGCCTACGGTAATAGTATCGGTTTGCGAAACCCATTCCTTAGCTGTAATAGGAAGAAACTGAGGAATGGAAAAGGTTTTTTCGAATGTGCGCAATAAAAAATACTAATTTAGTATCATTTTGTCTCTAAGACAAGGTTTTACGCAAATCGTTTGCGCAGTTCCCTTGCGTACGCCAAATCGTGCGTTAGTTTTCGCAGCCTTCGGATGTAGTAATGGGTCACTTCTTTGTAAAATTTAAGTTCCATTTCCTTATTTTTGGAAAACATATCATGTAAATCAGCGTAACGAAGTTCGTAGAGTTCGGAATTTTCTTTGGCTTCGACTTTGGCAGACCGTTTTTCATCATCAAAAAATGGTAATTCTCCAAAGTGGTCCCCTTCTCCGAGAGTGATGAGGTTCACATCGTCCCCATGGCTTGTAGAGGTAGAGATTTGTAAAGTTCCATACTTCACAATGTACATAGATTCAGCATCTTCGCCCATGTCGTACAACACATTTCTAGGAGGTAGGTGGACTTCCCGAATCTTTTCAGCGATATGTAATAGTTCATCTTGGTTTAACTTTTGGAAGAGATATATTTTTTTGAGACTCTCTACTTTAGTATTCATTCATTCTCCTAGGATCTTTCTGAACATGGGGGAAACTTCCTGTTTTTGCAAGAGAAAATTAAGTAGAAAGACCCATGATTTTTTCTGGACAAATGAAACGGAATAGTACTAATATTTCCAGTTCTCCTCGTCTACTAGGGGGAAACGCTAGGAAGAAAACAGAATCCTAGATCCAGATAAAGGGAAATTTATGACACCTAAAAAGAAGGTATTACTCGTTGAAGACCATGCTGTGACCCGGGTCGGCGTTAAACATGTCGTGAATGCTTCAAATGATTTTGAAGTGGTTGGCGAAGCGGAACATTCGTCGCAAATTGCGGGCCTACTTTCGGAAACAAAACCGGATTTTGTCTTACTCGACCTTCGTATCCCAGGGGAAAATGTTCTCAATATGGTGAAGGATTGGAAAAAAGATTTACCACAATTAAAAGTGGTCACTCTCACCATGCTCGATGAACAACCCATTGTCCACTCGGCCATTGAGGCTGGGGTAGATGGATACCTTTTAAAAAGTGATGATTTGAGTAGCCTTACCAAAAACCTAAATGAAATTGCATCTGGGAAAACGGTTTATTCCAAAAACCTTAAACTTAGTTTCAATCGCAAACCACAAGATGGAAAGGTGGCCAATAAAAAAGAAAAACAAATCCTAACCCTTCTTGGGCATGGAAAAACCTACCAAGAAATTGGGACGGAAATTGGCCTTTCCAAACGAACTGTGGAATACCATGTAGGGCGCCTCAAAGATCGTTTTAACGCAAAAACTGTTGCCGAACTGATTGGTCGTGCCAAAGAACAAATGTTAATCTAAACTTTCAAAGGTCGAGGAGTCGTTTGACAATCTCGACCAATTTGGCATCAGGAGATGTTTTGGTTAAAAAAGCATCTCCTCCTAGTGCAATTACTTCTGCTTCTAATTTAGTACCTGTATTTGGATCTGTATGGGAACTTGACACAAGTAAGGATCTAATTTCCTCCATCTCTGGATTCGAATACAAATCCCTTAAAAAATCGATCCCTGTTTTTTCAGGCATCGAAAAATCCACGATGATAAGGTCGGGTTTGAGTCGTGAGACCGAATACAAAGCATGATCAGGGTATTCTTCTTCCCAAATGATAATTGGCAGGTCTTTTAAAACCTTTCTGATTTGTTTTCTGTAACCTGGATTGTCATCCAAGATGAGGACAATTTTTTCAAAATTAGGAAGTAGGAGTTCGACTGAAGTTCCTTTCTCTTCTTCTGATTGGACCACCAAATGAGCACCATGGCGATCAGCCACCTCCCTACAAAATGCAAGACCAACCCCTGCTCCCATTTCATCGGCAGTCCCTTTGCGAACAAAAAGGAAACCTTCTTCTAACACATGTTCGGTCCAATACTTTGGCATTCCGATCCCAGTGTCTGTGACTTTTAAACTCCAATGTTTATTGGATTCGGTAAGGGAAACTTCTACCGTTCCTGATTCTTTTGTGAATTTCACTGCATTGGTGAGAAGGTTCCAAATCAAATGTTCGATGAGGTTCGGATCTCCTATCCCGATGGAGGAATCATCCATATGGGTGATGACAGTGATGTTTTTGGGTTTTGCCATTTCTTGGACACGTTCTATGAGTTGGTCTGTGATTTGGCGGAAGTCAAACAGTTGGTAATCTGGAAAAACGGCCGCATTTTGGAACCTTGAGTATTTGATGAGTTCTTCCACCATACTCAGAATATTTTTTAGACCAGTAGATGCTTCACCTAGTACCTGTTTTGCTCTTTCGGGAGAAAGGGAAGGTGGTGATTCGGTGAGTAAATTGACAACGGAAGAAATTCCAAATAGAGGAGAGCGAATGTCGTGAGAAACAATGGAGATAAATTTATCCTTTAATTCACCCGTTTTTTCTGCCTTGTCTTTTTCTTTTTTGAGTTCGAGAGTTTTCCATTCCACTTCTTTGCGTAAATTAAGAGTCAGGTATTCTGCTGTCTCCCAAGTATGTGCGTTTTGTTTGGATATCACAATGGCAAGGCACATACAAAAAATGGCAAATCCAAGATCAGTGACAAGAGGGAGGTCCCATCGTTTGAAAAACACGACTGAATCATATATCGTTGCAGTAAGAATCACCAAAGTACCAAACGTGATGTAAACTCCTATATAACGTGATTCTCGAACTAATATTGAACGAATTGCCGCAACCAACGCTAAAATCAATATGATAGTCATGTATACTTGGCTAAACACAAGGAGTTTTGTGTACACTGCGTACGGAGTCGTAAGAATGATTAGGATTTCCAAAAGAATGGGAACCAGTAAATACCGTTTGAATTTGTTGGGTATAAAATGTAATTGGATTTCGTAAAAGAAAAGTAAGCTAAACATTTGGATCCCACAAAATGCCAAATATTCCAGGCGAATTTGTAACATTTCCAAAAAGTCACTTCCAACAAACCAATCCCTGGATACACGCTCAAACAGAAGGATTCGAATCATCCAAGAGAAACAAAGTAGAGAAAACCAAAGTGTGGACTTATTTTTACTTCGATGGATGTATAAAAACAAATGACTTACAAATAGAATCAAAAAGACACCAAAGAAAAAAGATTTTTTCCTTTCTTTGAACCGAAGGTATAAGATTGTTTTACCCACTTCTCCAAGGATGGGAGAATAATAAGGACCACCACGGGAATACAAATAATTCGAGATTTGTAAATACAATACAGTAGAAGGTGTGGCTCGAAAGGATCTACCAGTTTCCAAATAATAACCTATCGATTCCTCTTTCGTTTTTGCAACTTTACCAGCAGAACCTAACAAAACAAGGCCACGTTCCTGGTTGTGATAGTACATTTTGTACGCAGACGAAGCTTCTCGTAAGTATACCATTAGGTTCATTGGCTCTTTTACTTGTAATTTGAGTCGGTATGTGACAACTCCATGAGCGGGAAGGTTTTGGTTCACCCAATAGCCTGGTACCGCTAAAGTTTTTGGAGTTTTTTGGTCGAGTGCTTTAAACTCGGCTTCTGTTTCTGGCATCTCACCTGGAAAGGCATGCCATTCCCCTGCCAAAGGGAACGGATCCAGTGCCTTTACATCTTCTTCACTGAGGTCCAAAACCCCATTTTGAATGGTTTTGGCAGAAGCAAGAGAAGGAATCCCGCGGTTACAATGGACGAAAGGAATTAAAAGAAAAATTACGAAAAGTAGATCAACTCGTTTGGTTGTGAGAATCCGTTCCACATCCAAAGAGTAAAAAGATTTTGGAAAAACTCAAATCATATTAGGATTACTACGAGAAATTTGTGGCAAAGAAGCAGATTCCCCACGGACATCGATCCCATTTTCCCGTTGTAGAAAACATTGACTTCGGTAGGAAACCAGTCGAACTAGTGGATTTTCGAGGGAACGAATGGCCAAACAATCTGATGCATTTACAAAAAAAATCGAGGAAGGATACCCAAGTGATGGATCCTTGTTCCTTGGTTGTGGGAAATATGATGGGGATACCCTCCCTCTGGCCAAAGTACAAATCCCACTTTCGACTTTAAACCGCCATGGTCTGATCGCTGGTGCAACGGGTACTGGGAAAACAAAAACCTTACAACTTCTGACTGAATCACTTTCGGATGTGGGTGTGCCAGTGGTGCTTATGGACATCAAAGGTGACCTTTCTGGTCTCGGAGCTGAAGGAGAAGAAAACGATAAAGTCAAAGAACGTACAAAACTCTTAGGTGTGGATTGGAAACCGAGTGCTTACCCTGTGGAATTTTTATCCATCTCCAAAGAACCAGGAGTGAGACTAAGAGCAACTGTTGCTGAATTTGGTCCCATTTTACTCTCTCGGATTTTAGAACTCAACGAAACACAAAGTAGTGTTGTCTCGTTAGTGTTTAAATACTGTGACGATTTGGGATTACCAATCCTTGACCTCAAAGATTTTAAAAAAGCCCTACAATACATAAACGACGAAGGGAAAGAAGAATTAGAAAAAGAATATGGAACTGTTTCTTCCCAAAGTGTTTCCATCATTTTACGCAAGTTAATGGATTTGGAAAGCCAAGGTGGAGATGATTTTTTTGGTGAACCGTCTTTCGATGTGGAAGACCTATTAAAAACAGAATCAAAAAAAGGAAAAATTTCGATTGTCCGCCTAACTGACATCCAAACAAAACCCCGACTTTTTTCGACGTTTATGTTATCCCTACTCACTGAAATTTATGCAAACTTTCCAGAAGAAGGAGATTTAGAGAAACCGAAACTAGTTTTATTTATTGATGAGGCACATTTAGTTTTTGATGAAGCTTCGAGTGATCTACTAAAACAACTCGAAACCATGGTACGCCTCATCCGTTCCAAAGGAGTTGGGATTATCTTTTGTACACAATCACCAACCGATTTGCCAAAAGAAATTTTAGGGCAACTTGGACTTAAAGTACAACATGCTCTCCGTGCATTCACAGCAAATGACCGCAAGGCGATCAAAACTGCCGCAGAAAATTATCCCGAAACAGACTTTTATGATACCAAAGAAGTGATCACAGAACTTGGAATTGGTGAAGCTTTTATCACAGCTCTTAGTAAAAAAGGATCGCCCACTCCCCTTGTCCATACGCTTCTTTCTCCTCCCAAATCTCGGATGGGGACTTTAACCCCAAAGGAACTCGAAAAATTGATTGGGGAATCCGATTTAGTCAAAAAATACGCAACCTCTCTCGACCGCGAAAGTGCCCACGAGATCCTCACGAAGAAAATGGAAACCATTGCTTCTGAAACAGAAACGGCGGAAGAAGAAACTGGAGCAAAAAAACCTAAGTCCAAACGTGCCCAGGAAAAGGAAGACCCAAGTTTTGTGGAAACCCTTTCTAAAAACCCTCTCGCCAGAGAAGTCGGAAGGACGGTCGCAAAAGAAGTCACAAGGGGTCTTCTCGGAATGCTCGGGGTCACTCCTAAACGGGGATCCAAACGGAAAAAAACAGGGTTATTTGGGTTCTAATCCTTTTTTAGCACTCTTCACTTGAAAGTGCTTGACCTCTTTCTCCTCTAAACATTCTATGGTACTGGAGTTTAGCACTCTTTTTTGAAAGGTGCTAAACTTAGTATTAATAAGTAGATTGCATACAAGGAGTCACTCATGGCATCAATCAAACCTTTAGGCGACCGAGTAGTCGTAGAGCCAAAGAATGAGTCGGAAGAAAAAATCGGATCCATCATCGTACCAGACACTGCCAAAGAAAAACCACAAGAAGGCAAAGTCATCGCTGTGGGACAAGGCCGTTATGAAGACGGTAAACTCGTTCCTTTAGAAGTAAAGGTAGGAGACACAGTTCTTTACGGAAAGTATTCCGGAACAGAAATCAAACAAGGCGGAAAGGAATTACTCATTATCCGTGAAAGCGACATCCTCGGTGTTGTGACAAACTAAATCTAAAAGGAAACAATCATGGCTAAAACAATAGAATTTGATGAATCAGCACGTAGAAAACTTCTTAGCGGAGTGAACAAACTTGCTAACGCAGTAAAGGTGACTCTTGGACCAAAAGGCCGTAACGTAGTCATCGACAAAAAATTTGGATCTCCTACCATCACAAAAGATGGTGTAACGGTTGCGAAAGAAATCGAATTAGAAGATGCAATCGAAAACATGGGCGCTCAAATGGTGAAGGAAGTTTCTACAAAAACTAACGACATCGCAGGTGACGGAACAACAACTGCAACCATCCTTGCACAAGCCATCATCAATGAAGGTTTGAAAAACGTAACTGCGGGCGCAAACCCAATGGCTCTGAAACATGGGATCGACAAAGCAGTTCTTGCTGCTGTTGAAGAAATCAAAAAACACGCAATTAAAATCAATAGCAAAGCAGAATACGCAAATGTTGCAACCATCTCTGCAAACAATGATCCAGAAATCGGTAACCTCATTGCACAAGCATTTGACAAAGTGGGAAAAGAAGGTGTGATCACTGTTGATGAAGCTAAATCAATAGAAACCACTCTTGATATCGTAGAAGGGATGCAATTTGATCGTGGATACGTGTCTCCATACATGGTGACAGATCCAGAAGCAATGATCGCTACTTTTAACGATCCATTCATCTTAATTTACGACAAAAAAATTGCTTCGATGAAAGACCTTCTCCCTGTGCTTGAAAAAATTGCACAAGCAGGAAGACCACTAGTTATCATCGCTGAAGAAGTAGAAGGTGAAGCTCTTGCAACAATCGTTGTCAACACACTTCGTAAAACCATCCAATGTGTGGCTGTAAAAGCTCCAGGGTTTGGTGATAGAAGAAAAGCAATGCTCGAAGACATCGCTATCCTCACTGGTGGACAAGTGATTTCTGAAGACCTCGGAATGAAACTAGAAAACGCTGATGTGAAGATGTTAGGCCGTGCGAAAAAAGTGGTAGTGGACAAAGAAAACACAACCATCATCGAAGGTGCTGGTGCTTCTAAAGACATCCAAGGCCGAGTGAACCAAATCAAAAAACAAATCGAAGACACAACATCTGATTACGATCGTGAAAAACTCCAAGAACGCCTTGCAAAACTTGCAGGTGGTGTTGCTGTGATCCACGTTGGTGCTGCGACTGAAGTAGAAATGAAAGAGAAAAAAGCTCGTGTAGAAGATGCTCTTTCTGCAACTCGCGCTGCTGTGGAAGAAGGAATTGTTCCTGGTGGTGGACTCACACTACTACGCGCACAAGACGCAGTAAAAGGATTAAAACTTTCTGGCGACGAACAAACTGGTGCGAATATCATCTTACGCGCATTAGAAGAGCCTATTCGTATGATCACTTCCAATGCAGGTCTTGAAGGATCTGTGATTGTGGAACAAGCTCGTGCGAAAAAAGGAAACGAAGGATTTAATGCACTTACTATGGTTTGGGAAGACCTCATCAAAGCTGGTGTTGTTGACCCTGCGAAAGTAGTTCGTTCTGCCCTTCAAAATGCAGCTTCGATTGGTGCGATGATCCTCACCACTGAAGTGACCATTACAGACAAACCTGAGCCGAAAGATGCTGCTGGTGCTGGAATGGGCGGCATGGGAGGAATGGGTGGTATGGGAGGAATGGGCGGCATGATGTAAATCATTTTCCCTATTCTCTTCTGAACAATCTGTTCATTTAAAAAGCCTAAGTGGGATTCTGCTTAGGCTTTTTTTGTATAAAATTTAAATCGAAGGAAATCGATTATATTACAATCCTTTGTACTTTCCTTGCATGATTTGTTGGATTTCTTCTGGTTGAGGAAATGACTTTTCCACATCTGAATTTAATGGAGTGGATAAACTTTTCGTTTCTCCCAAGGTAAGATCGGAACAAGGGCTACCTGGCATAGAAGGCATTTTCTTAATGGCACGAACCCAAGAACAAGCCATTTTTTGATAACCAGCGGAACTTGGATGGACACCATCAAATGAATAATCTGATGAAGACGTAAGTGCATCATACATATCAACAATCACAATTTGATTTGGAAAACCAATTATTGTTTTTGTCAATTGGTTCGAAATCCATTGGTTATATTGTTCAACGATTGGATTCAAAACGGAATAATCTTTACAAGAAGTGCATGTGGAAGCCGGTTTCATGTAACGTATGATTTGTGCCACGTAAATCGTTGTAGAGGGATTTTGTGTTATTAGGTTTTGCATAATGTTTATCAAGCCAACTTTTGCCCTGTCAACAGTCATACCTTGAATAAAATCGTTTGTTCCTGCATGTACTAAAGTGATGTCAGCTATACTCGGTAAGGAGGCAATTGGTGCTAGTTGATCTGTTCGAAACCCTGGATAACCATCATGTGACATGGAATTCGTACTCCATTGACTTGCATTTGATCCACCACATTGATAACCAACTGTTCCAAAAACAAACTGATTTGCAGGTTGTAAGGCAATCACTGTCATCCAATTGCGGTATCCACCTCCCCAAAGTTGTACAGCACAGGGAGAACATGAGTTTTGACCATTATTACCGTAGTTCATACAGATACCTGGAATCCCATAACACTGAACAAATCCGTAACCAAAGGTTATCGAATCACCAAACTGACGAATGATTGGATAATTGGTAGAAGATAGTTTAGAGGGTATAGGTTCAGCCAAAAGGTGGGTTTGCCGAGACAAACCAAATAGGATAAACCCGAATAATAAAAATATTGGGAAGAAGCGAAAAAAGCGGTTTTTCATTATTGCTCCATCAAGTACCTGCATACCATTAAAATAATCGCATACAAAGAATTAGTTTTTGGTATTGTTAGATGATAATTTCTCATTCAGCAAGTATAATTTTTCGATAGAAATAGAAAATCATCGTTCAAATCGTATCTCTTTTTCACCATTTAACAAACTATAATTGATTATTGAGGGGATAAAACTTTTTAATTTCGAAATTTTTCAAAATTTAAAATAATATTTTATATCAAAAGAAATATTAGTGGCCGTAGTGAATCGGTCAAAGGATATTTTCACAAAATCCTCGTTCATTGACGAAAGCAAAAACCTATGGTTCAACAAATGTTTATAATGTTTAAAAAAGCACAATTGGAAAAGGAAACAATGATTTGGATGATAGGGATAGTAACCATAAGCAAACAAATATTAAGTTTCTTTAGGACATCAAAATAGTATCCGTATAGGCGAACGTTAAGATCACAATTGAAATCAAAACATGGAATGGCCTCATCAACTGAATGACGTTCCAACGACTAGACCCATTAATCTTCTCAAAAAATACAAACAACTGATGGAAATTGAAAACAAAGTAAGGATAAAAATGAAGATTCGATTTAGATAGGATCGTTCCTTTCTAATTTTTCTTTCTCCAATTTCTTTTTTAGTGCCTTATTGTATTTGTTTTGTTTTTTCTTACGAAGTTTTTGAATAGAGGATTCGGACTTTGAAGGTTCCAATTCTCTCTCCATTTCCAAACAGAGTAAATCTCTCGCTTTATAACGATTGAGTCCTTGGGTGCGGTATACCGAACACTTTACCTGTTTCCTTGTAGGGATATGAAGTAACACAACAGCAGTTGCTACCTTATTGACGTTTTGCCCCCCTTTCCCACTTGCCTTCACAAACTGTTCTTTCAAATCAGATTCGCGAATCCCAAGTGTCTCCATTCGTTTTTTAAGCGAAACATTCTTTTCTGGGGAAACTGGGAAGGTAAGTGCCATGACAGTGTTACTCTTAGGTTGGAAATTGGAATGGTTTTCGGCCGATGCCTTAGAGATTTGTGAAAGATATCAGTTTAAGACAGTATCCTAAGAAATCAACCCTTCCTGTAAAGAAGGGTTTGGAATCTTTCGGCTGAATCGGAACCTAACGACTGTCTTATGTAGCCGTAGATTCTTCGATTTCTAAAATGCGTTTTCTCAGATCAGAAGCCGTTTCATAATTTTCAATTTGGATCGCATTGAATTTTTGGATGTAAAGGCCAACCAGTTCATCCCCTACCTTTCCTGGTACTGATAGTGCTTTTTTGAAATTATCAATATCGAGGGTTGGATGGTTTGTATGGAAGTAGTCCACAATTCGTTCCATCTTGAGCCTTGTTGCTTCCCTCGCAATTCCAGAAGTATTGCGAAATTCGATGGATAAATTGGCTAAGGTTTCCAATGGTTCACTTACTTGTTCCAGTTGGTCACTGAGATTTGTGGTTTGGGTTTTCTTTTCTTTAGCCTTACAGAATTCTACGTACCGCATCACCATGGAATTAAATTGTTCCATACGTTCTTGGATGTATTGGTTCGCCAAATCTTTGTTTTCTGGCATTTGGAAGTCTGGAAGTTGCACCACATCATACAAATGGATATTGTCCGCGAGGATTTTCATGAGTTCCTCTTTGGAGGGAAGTGCCACTGGTGGAAAGGTCACCACTGGGTAGTTGTCCCCTATTTTTAAGAAACTGACCACCACATTGGAGGCTATGATTTTCCCACCTGGTGCAATCGGATTCTCTCCGAATACATGGCAGTATGCGATTAAATTCCCGGTTGGATTTGGTTTGGAACCGCGTTCAAAATTCATAGTGTATCCTTTAGACTAAGAAATGTGCAGGAAGACACAAGTGATTTTTTAATCTTCCCAATTGGCAATTTGTTCTTCTAAATTCTTTGCAATCTTAAAATACGCCTGCTGTAAAGGAGAGTCTTTTGCGTCAAGTAAGGCAGGTTTCCCAGCTTCTCCCGAACTCATGACATCAAGTGTGAGAGGTACCGCACCAAGTTCCGGAACTCCCACTTGTTTGGAAAGTTTTTCCCCTCCCCCTTTGGAAAAGACATCCGTCACATGGCCACATTTAGGACATGCAAATCCAGACATGTTTTCCACAATCCCAAGGATTGGTACTTTTACTTGTTTGAACATTGCAGCAGCGCGGCCTGCATCTAACACTGCCACTTCTTGTGGTGTGGTGACAATGACAGCTCCATCCAGGTCAATGAGTTGGGCAAGGGATAACTGAACATCCCCAGTGCCAGGTGGTAAATCAATAAAGAGGTAATCTAACTCTCCCCAAACTACATCGTATAAGAACTGTTCAATGGCCTTTCCTAGCATTGGTCCACGCCAAACCACTGGTTGGTCTTCTGTGACAAGGAAGGAAAAGGAAATCAATTTGATTCCATGTTTTTCAATTGGGTAAATTTTATCTTCTTCGGATTTTAATGCCACTCGGCCATTGATTCCAAACATCTTTCCAAGGGATGGACCATAGATGTCTGCATCCATAATCCCCACCTTCTTACCGTTACGTGCTAAGGTGCTTGCTAAGTTTGCAGTGACTGTGGATTTCCCCACTCCCCCTTTTCCAGATCCAACAGCGATGACTTTTTTCACACCGAAGATTCTGTTTCCATCTTCCATCTTTAAGTTTTGATCAACTTCAAACTTGATCTTGACTTTACCAGCACCTTCAATTTTGGAAATTAACTGCCTTGTTTGTGCTTCGAGTCCAATTTGCAATCGGCGGTCAGCATTCGGAGTTTTGATGAGGATTTCAATTCCATCATCAGTGGGAGTGACTTTAGCCACCATTCCGAGACTCACAATGTCTTTTTTGAGTTCGGGGTGTTTCACTTGCATGAGTTGTCGTTGGATGGTTGTTAAATCAATTTTATCATTCGCCATGGTATGTCCTTTAGACGACTCCCTCTGTCTCTTCGTAAAGAATGGGATTTGTCTCTGTAAATTTATTATCTGAATAGATGAAACGACGGTAATGAGTTTGTTTTCCCAGTTCGATCAAATGGAATCCACACTCATGTTTGGAATCGGAAAGCCGTGTACTGGATGCTGAGTTCACAATGGTGAAGGGAGTTTCTTTCCCAGGAAGTTTCACCCAATTGGTATGAGTATGCCCATGTAAGTACAATTCGGGAGGATTGGTTTGTAATCCATCCACCACATCCTTTCGGTTGGACATTCGGTGGGAAGCAGATTCCACTTCTGTTTTGGGATTCCAAAGTGGGTGGTGTCCTACAAGTACATATGGTCCTTCAGAGAGTTTCACTGTTTGTTCGACCACTTCTTTAGCCACATATCCGTTTGCTGTGATCCTAGGAATGGCTAAATTGGAATCCCAACCTACAAATAATTTTCCTGCAATCCGTTTGGTGCGTAAATAATGATTGGGGCTAACTGACTCACCCATCCATTCTGCAAATGCCTTCTCAAATAAAGGATTTGGTCCCATGGCTCTTTTTTGGTAACGGTCATGGTTTCCTGGAATCAAGAACGTTTTGTCCGTTAAGATCGGTTTTAAGATGTCTTTTGCGTTTTGGAATTCACTTGGATGTGAAACGTTTGTTAGGTCACCAGAGATAACAAGTGCATCATATTCTAAACTTTTGATGGTGTCCACCATGGCTGCAATTAGAACTACCGGGTGTTTTGACCTTCTCCTCACATGGTAATTGAGGTATCCGACAATGGCTTTCCCACGAAGTGAAAACAATGAGAGTTTTTTCGGGAAATGTAAATCGGAGATATGAAGGATTTTCATTCGTTAATATCCATGATTCCAAGGATATCTCCTTTTTTCACCACCGATCCTTGTTCCATGATGATTTTTTTCAATGTACCAGAATAAGGGGATTCGACAGGAAATGCGGCTTTATCTGTCACAAGTTCGATCACTTCGTCCCCTTCCTTCACAGATTGGCCTTCTTTGCATAACCAACGGACGAGTTCGATTTTTTCAGTGTCACCTAAATCAGGAGTTTTAAGAAGGAATTCTTTCATATACAAACAAACCTGCTCCCTCGGTCGGAAAACTGGTTTACAAAACCTTGTTTTCCCGTTTTTTATACATAAAAGTTTAGCGAACCTCAATGGCAAACGAGAAAATCAAATACAAAGGCACAGAAATCCTTGAAAACTTAGACCACCTCATCCAAAAGGATTATTTCCATTTTGAATTAAAAGGTCTAACCAAATCGACACGTGATATAGTAAACGAAGTGGTCCAAGGAATTTTAAACCGCGTGGGTGCAAACCCTCTCACCTCTTTTCACCTCTTTAGTGGACTCATGGAAGCCCTGCTCAATGCGGTAAAAGCAAATACAAGATTTGTCATTTTCCAAGATGAACTCTTAAACAAATTGAAAGCCCAAGGCCAAACTCCGGAAGAAGAAGCAGAAGAGTTACTTGATATCATTTTAGAAACGGAACCACTCAGAGATGCAATGCAACGTTACATTGTGCCCGATAAAATCAAAAAAGTGGTTCAAAAAATTCTAACCCTTTCAGACAAAAAGAGAACGAAAAAACACAATCTTAACGAAGACGAAAAAGAATTCCTAACAATTGTTAGAGAAAAGGTCAAAAAGTATGATCTAAAGATTTCGATGAAAATTGAAATCCGTCCCAACTCAGTTTACATTCGGATTCGTAACGATTCACCGATTATGGGAATGGATTTAAATAGGATTCGGAAAAGTAGAGAACGTCATGCAGAACTTGCAAAACAAGGGAATAGTGCCGAATTTTTTCGCCCTGACTTTTTAGATGAAAAAGAAAGTGCCGGTTTTGGAATTGCAATGATTGATGAAGGTTTTTACAACTTGGGACTTGATCCTTTAGAGTGTTTTGATATCCAAACGAGTAAAAAAACCACAACTGTCTATTTGAATTACCCACTCGAAGCACTCCAAAAAATGGAGTTTTAATCCCTATCGAATCCATTCCTTGGATACAATTCGAAGAGAACTACCGAAACTCTGGTGGTCTTCTCTTCGAAGATTGTGTATCAGAACCTGGTTATACAATTTCTGATCATTACTTTGGTCCTATTGAAGAAATTCAACTCAAACTCGATCGAAACCAAAACCTAAAAGGACAAATCCATTCTCTATTCGATCGATTGGATTTAGAAAGAAAAAAAGGAAATTACCCTTGTGGGATCCTCAATTATGAACTAGGGTATCACTTCATAGAAGGATTGGATTTAGAATCTTCTCCCTTAAAAGAAGGAACTCCTCTCCTTCATATCACCATCTTCCAAAACAAAAAAAGATCTAAATATAAAAATCCGGATCCGAAGGTTGATACACCAGTATCCATTTCATATCCAAAACCAAAATGGTCTAAGGAAGAATATACAAACCAATGGAATAAAACTTTGGAGTATCTGAAACTTGGGGAAAGTTATGAATTAAATTTGTGTTTTCCCGTCGAACTTCAGATAAACGGTGATTTGTTTTCATTCTACCAAAACCTCAAAGCAAAACAAAAAACAAAATTTTCAGTATTCTATCCTTACGAAGGGAAAAACAAAACCATTGTTTCCCTCTCGCCTGAACTTTTTTTTGAAGTTCTAGGTGAAACGATTACCACCGAACCCATGAAAGGAACCATTGTTAGAGGGAATACAAAAGAAGATGATCAAAAGAATTTTTCGCACCTCCAAACTTCTGAAAAGGAAAGAGCCGAAAATGTAATGATCACAGATTTGTATCGAAATGATCTAGGAAGAATTGCCAAACAAGGGACTGTCGAAGTGGAAGAACTTTTTTCGATCCGAGGGCTCAGTACTGTTTGGCAAATGGTTTCCAAAGTAACGGCAAAATTGGACAAACCATTTTCTTGGAATACAGTCCTCTCTTCCTTGTTCCCATCAGGATCCGTGATTGGTGCTCCCAAACGGAATTCCTATGAACTTTTACGTTCTTTAGAGGTTGGGAACAGAGGAGTTTATACAGGTGTTTTTTTTACATCAGAGGAAACTAACCATGTTCCTTGGATCCGCGCTAGTGTTACAATTCGTACGTTGGAAACAGAATCGAATGGCGAAACTCATAATGCCATTTATGGAATTGGAAGTGGAGTCACAGTATTATCCTCACCCAAAGAAGAATATGAAGAATGCCTTTCTAAACTGAAGGTACTGACAAGTCCATTACCACCCAGTTTCCAAATCTTAGAGACTTTGAAACTCTCCCACGGAAAAATATTTTTAAAGGAACAACATGGGAATCGATTGGAAAGTACAGCAAAACGGTTTGGATTTTCATTTTCCAAAACAAAGTTGGAAGATACTTTCCATAAGATCGAGACAGAAGTAACAGGAAAGGTGAGGATTCGCCTCTTACTGAATGAAGAAGGTAACTTCCATTGGGAATCAACTCCACTTCCGAAACGTTCCATTCGACCTACGATACGATTGGGTTTTGCTAAATTACCCATCAATTCAGATGATGTATTTTTATACCACAAAACAACAAACCGCAGTGTGTACAACCAACTAACAGAAGTATGCAAAGAATTAGGTATTGATGATTGTATCCTTTATGACAAAGATGGAAGAGTATTGGAAACGACAATCCGTAACCTATTTTACAAAGAAAAGGGAAAGTGGTACACACCATCCTTGGAAACAGGCGGCCTTCCTGGAGTCTTTCGAGAAAAACTTCTCCAAAAAAATTGGGTGAAGGTAAAACCCACAACCAAAGATGACTTACTGAAAGCAGAGGCCATCCTCGTGGGGAATTCCGTCCGAGGATTCGAACGGGTAACGCTCGTTACAAAATAAATCGACTTAGGTCTTTGTCCTCTATGATTCCTTTGAGTTTGTTCGACACATATTCTTCATTGATCACCACATGTTTTTTGTCCTCTGGTAAATCGGGGGCTTCAAAACTTGTGTCTTCCAATAACTTTTCCATGATGGTATTCAGCCTTCTTGCCCCAATGTTTTCGTTTTTTTCATTCATTTGGAAGGCAAGTTTAGCAATTTCAGCAATTCCATCTTGAGTGTATTCAATCTTCACACCTTCTGTGGCAAGAAGGGCTTCGTATTGTTTGGTAAGAGAAGACTTAGGAGTGGTGAGAATTTTGATAAAATCTCCCTCTGTCAGTGTTTCCAATTCCACACGAATCGGAAATCTTCCTTGTAATTCAGGAATTAGGTCTGATGGTTTTGTCATGTGGAAGGCACCAGCGGCAATGAACAAAATATGATCCGTTTTAATGGGACCCAGTTTCGTATTCACAGTTGATCCTTCTACAATTGGTAACAAATCACGTTGTACCCCTTCTCTCGAAACATCCGCTCCTTGGCGCCCTTCTCTTCCTGCAATTTTATCAATCTCATCCAGAAAGATAATGCCCATCTCTTCTACTCGGCGCACTGCCTCGGATTGGATTTTATCTGAATCAATGAGTTTTTCAGCTTCCGATTCGAGTAAAATTTTCTGTGCATCCGAAACTTTCACCTTTCGTTTGCCTGATTTTTTTGGCATCAAATCACCAAGTAGGTTTTGGATTTGGTTGTCCATTTCTTCCATATTCCCAGCACCAAATACCTGCAACATGGGCATCCCTGATTGAGGGGATTGTTTCGGAATATCGATTTCGATTTCTTGTTCGTTTAGAATACCTTTCCTTAACTTGTCACGAAACTTTTCTCTGGATTCTTTATAACTTTCAAATCGTTCTTTTTCTTCAGGGTTTAATTCAGATTCTTTTTTATGGAAGATAGGAGGAAGGATCACATCTAAAATAATTTCTTCTGCTTTTTCAGCGGCTTTGTCTTTCACTCGTTCCCGAAATTCCGCTTTCACTAGGTTTAAAGCACCCATCGCCAAATCTCGTATCATAGATTCCACATCCCGACCCACGTATCCCACTTCCGTATATTTTGTGGCTTCCACTTTTAAAAAGGGAGCACCACATAACTTTGACAGACGACGAGCAATCTCTGTTTTTCCAACACCGGTTGGTCCAATCATGATGATGTTTTTGGGATAAATTTCCTCGCGTAAGGATTCTTCTAATTTACGCCTTCTGGAACGATTGCGAAGGGCCACTGCCACAGCTCGTTTTGCTTTTGTTTGGCCAATGATGTGTTCATCCAAACGTTCTACAATTTGGCGTGGGGTGAGATCCTCTGTTTTGTTTGGATCGTTTGCCACTTCTGCTACAATGGTTTTGAGTGTCATATTATAATTCCTCGATCACTAAATTGTGGTTTGTATAAATACAGATGTCAGCAGTAATCTTCATGGCTCTTGTGATGATTTCTTTTGGATCTAAGTCTGTGTTCTCTACAAGGGCTCTTGCTGCACTGAGGGCAAAATTACCACCAGATCCAATCGCAAGTACACCATCATCTGGTGAGATCACATCCCCTGTTCCTGAAATGAGAAAGGATTCATTGGCATCACAAACAATGAGGAGTGCCTCAAGTCTACGTAACATGCGGTCCATCCTCCATTCTCGTGCAAGTTCCACTGCAGCACGAGAAACAGATCCACCATGTTCAATTAATTTTTTTTCAAAGAGTTCAAAGAGTGTGAAGGCATCGGCAGCACTTCCAGCAAATCCAGCGATCACCTTACCATTGTAAAGGCGACGTACCTTTTTTGCTGTATGTTTCATGACGGTATTTCCCATCGAAACTTGGCCATCACCTCCGACTGCAATTTTTCCATTTTTACGAACAGAGAGGATGGTGGTTGCGTGAATTGTTTCCATACGGATAAAATTCCAAATGGGAAACCGTTGTCGAGAAAAATGGAGGTTACTTTCTTTTGATGAGGACCATCTGGTTTCCAACCTCAAAGGATTGGTCTAAAAAATAATAATCGGTAAGTTCGCGGATCATAAATAACCCAATGCCATGTTCTCTATAATCACTCACGTCGAAACTGCGTAAATCTTTGGGTTCTACTTTTTTTCCATAATCGCGGAGTTTGATTTCCACTCTGTCTTTATCAAATTGGATTTCGATAAAGATGGGTTTGTCTGTGCGACTGGAATAGGCGTGACGAATGATATTGGTGATGGCTTCCCCAATGACCAATTTTAAGTCCATGGAATCAAATAGGGAAAATCCATGTTCTAAACATAAATTGAAAAAATAATTACGAGTATGGGAAACAAAACGAGGATTGGAGGGAATTTGGATACGGACTACTTTTCCGTAGTCCGCATGTTTCGTGGGGTTCGACATTATCCTCTCGGATGGAATTTCTTATGAACTTCCTTCAGAGTTTTATTTGCCATATGTGTATAGATCTGTGTGGTAGAAATATCGATATGACCAAGTAACTCTTGCACTGACTTAAGGTCTGCGTGGTTTTCGAGTAGATGTGTTGCAAACGAGTGGCGCAGAGTGTGTGGAGTGACTTTTTTCTTAATTTTCGTTCGTTTGATGTAGTGGTTGAGAAGTCTCCATACCGACTTACGATTGATATACGAACCTTTTTTAGAAACAAATACAAAGTCACAGGTTCTTTTTTTCAAAATTTCAGTGCGACTTTCTGTGAGGTAACGTTTGAGGATTTCCAAAGACTTTTCACCAAAAGGAACGAGGCGTTGTCTTCCCCCTTTTCCTTCGACAGTGATGGTCATATTTTCCATATCAATATCAGACATTTTTAAATTACATGCTTCTGAAATCCGAAGACCAGAAGAGTAAAGTAATTCAAAGATACATTTGTCACGAAGTTCGTACAAATTGTCCTCTTTGATATTCTTAAACAGTTCCTCAATTTCCGCTTGTGTGAGGTAATCGGGGATGGTTCTTGCAACTTCAGGGGTTTCAATTTTTTCCGTTGGATTCGAATCGAGACGTTTTTCATCTCGTAAGTATTTGTAAAACTGACGGATTGCCACAACTTCTCTTGCGAGCGTTTTTGCAGAGATTTTACGTTCTCTTTCTTCTTCGAGAAAACGCATGATGTCGTTTGCTTTTACTTCTAAAAAGTTGATATGTTCTTTTTCCAAAAAGATGGCGAACTTGTTGAGATCGTATCCGTAGGAATAAATCGAATTATCGCTCAGTCCTTTTTCTACGGACAGGTATTCTTGGAATGTTTGTAAAAGCTGATTTTGAGAAACTGGCAATTTGGAACCCATCTTTACTCTCTTATGTTACTTAAAGAGTCGGACAAAAAGCTTAAAGAGACTTATTATTTTTTTTGCCACAAATGCCTATGTCAGGAAAAAAGGAGATGTGTCTTATCGAATCACTCCCTTTTTTTTACTCATCCTTTCTTTCCTGTTAGTCGTTAATTGCGGCCGAAAAGAACGAACTCTTTTCGAAGAAGGAAAAAAATGGGAATTGGTAGGAGAAAAAACAAAAGCCCTATATTATTACGAGCTTTCGCTCCGGGAAAATCCTGAGTATGATCCTGTCCTCAAACGAATGGGACTTCTCCTTGCTGACAGTGTGGAATCCATTGCCACAGCCATCTTTTATTTGGAAAAATACCACAAACAAAAAAAAGACGACACAGAAGTACAAAGAGAACTCTTCCGCCTCTATCTTACCACAGGGTATGAAAAAGAAGCACTGGAAATTTTAGAGGAAATTCGGTTCCAAGGAAAAAAAGAAACCTTGGAATTTTTTGAAGCTACCTATCTCTGTCTTACGAGAGGGGTCAAACAAAAGGACTACCTCCAGAGTTTAGAAAATAGCCCACTTTCGGGTGACCCGTACTATGCACCTTGGGTGCGGGCGTGTGAAACAAAATAGGCACAAATCGTTTAGACCGAGTCTAAAGAATAACGAACTAGATACAGATTAGGAGAGAATATGAACCACAAAGTTGTCATCATTGGATCAGGACCTGCAGGACACACAGCAGCCATTTACGCGGCGAGAGCCAATTTAAACCCAGTGATGTATGAAGGATTTATGGCAGGTGGTGTTGCCGCAGGTGGACAACTCACAACCACAACAGAAGTGGAAAATTTCCCTGGTTTTCCAGAAGGGATCGATGGAACCAAACTCACCCAACTTTTCCGCGAACAATCGGCAAAATATGGAACCACCATCCACACCCAAACCATCACCAAAGTCGATTTTTCCAAACGCCCTTTTACCATTTGGTCTGATGACGAAGAAATCAAAGCAGAATCCATTATCATTGCGACAGGTGCAACCGCCAAACGTATGTTTGTAAAAGGGGAAGATGTTTTTTGGCAACGTGGGATTTCCGCTTGTGCCGTTTGTGACGGAGCCCTTCCGATTTACCGAAACAAAGCTCTTGCGGTTGTTGGTGGTGGGGACTCCGCAGTGGAAGAAGCAAATCACCTAACCAAATTTGCCTCCAAAGTGTATCTTGTGGTTAGACGTGACCAACTCCGTGCATCCCAAATCATGCAAAAACGTGCCATGGAACACCCAAAAATTGAAATCCTTTGGAACCAAACGGTTGTAGAAGCAAAAGGTGGTGCTGGTGGTCTTACTTCTATCGTACTCGAAAGTACAAAAGATAAATCCCAAAAAGACTTAGAAGTGGGTGGACTCTTTTATGCCATCGGACACGTTCCCAATACTGAAATTTTCAAAGGCCAATTGAATTTAGATGAAACAGGCTATATCATCACAAAACCAGGAACCACACAAACAAATGTAGAGGGGGTGTTTGCTGCAGGTGATGTTCAGGACAAAGTGTACAGACAAGCAATTACCGCTGCAGGTAGTGGTTGTATGGCCGCACTTGAAGCAGAACGCTGGTTAGAAGGTCATTAGACTTTAACCGTTTAGTCCCTTTGGAAGAGAAAACGATTTGGTAATCAAACGCCAAATCGGTTTTTTTGTATATTTCTCCAAACATAAAGACAATTCCGTAAAGAATCACTCAATCGCATTTAAATTTATTCAAAAATTCTTTTCTTGCCAAAGCATTTGGCACATTACGATCATACTTAAAATGTTACTGAATATTCACAAATTATCGCTACGTAAAATATTTGCGTTATTTTTGATTTTGTTTCCTATCTTCGTGTTAAATGTGACTTGCAAATCTCATATTACAAAACCAAGTAATGAAAAATTTTTCGACGAAAATCTACATTTATTTGAAAAACTTACTGATGAAGAAATCAAAAGCATTACCAATAACGTAACAATTAGAACTTTTGATCCCAATTTTCATGGGAATCAAATCGAATTTAATGATTCAAATGGCAAAACCTATCTATGGTATCCTAATAATAAAAAACTAGTTATAGGAAACTATAAAATTAAAAACAACAGTGTACTTTGTTTTATGTATTTTGGAAATGTAAAAAATGAGGCAACAGGAGAAGTTGGAGGAGTTTGGAATTGTACACCTTTAGTATCATATTACATTCGAATTGTGGAAAAAACGAATTCTAATGTATTTCAAATGAATGAGAGTTTAAAAATACCTTTTGTTTTAAATCGATTTCCGGAAGAATCAATCTCCGATTTATTGGAAAAATATAAGTTAACCAAAGAAAATTGATTCGTTTTGAATCTGGAATCAATTAAGGTTTGGAATCATTTATTTTGTTTTTTTTACGCAAAACGAATTGGATCAGTCTGGATACAACACCGTTTCTCGATTTGGGAACACCACCGAATCTCCGCTTGGAGCCACATATTGTTTTTTTCCATTTTCCCATTCCACAATCGTGTAATTGGATCCACGGAATACTATTTGGTTTCCAGGAAATACATTCGCTTCCCATCCATCTCCAAACCAACGGTAATTCCCTTTTTTCCATAAGAAAAAATAAGTTCCCTTGGGTCCTAAAAAATCCCCTTCCCGTTTCCCAGTATAATCTTCCACATTTGCAGTGAAGATTTTGTATAGGTTAGGAAGTTCATCATATGATTTGATATCTTTTGCGGATTCTTTGAGAGTAAAACCTTTCTCTAAAAAGGATAAATATTCATTAGGAAATTGTGGGTTCATGACTGTATACCCAGAAAGTGAAAGTGATTTTGTATCTTTTAAAATCTGAAGTTTGTCTGATTCAAATCGTTTTGTACTCTCTTTCAAAATAGAATCCGCACTTACACCAGTTATCTTTTGTAAGGCGAGAGTGGATTCAAGCCCCAAACAAGTTTCTTTTTGGTAGGAAGTGATCGCTTCTTTTCCATACACATCATGGATGTGTTTCACTAAAATGGCGCCAAAAAGATAAGGAATGTTGTCTTTGTATTTGGCATCTAACAAAGATTTAAAGGATTTGGGAGCCTTATTTTCTCGGATTAATTTTTCTGTTTCCGCATAAACCCAAACACGTTTACGGTCACTCATTCGAGATTCAGTATAAGTTGCCAATCCTTCTTCAAACCAAGGGTCAAGGATTTCTTGGGAAGGTTGGATTCCAGTTTCCGCAATGGTTTTTAAACAAGATACTTGTTCAATGTTTCTAGTCAGTTTTTGGAGAACCATACTAAAATTAACCCGACGCAGTGAGTCGGCATCAAAATTTGCATTGCCCGATCGTTCAGGCATTTGTTCGCCACAACATAAAACAATGGCATCCCTACCCCCAAGTCCCATTTCTGTTTGGTTGGCACCAGGGAGATCAAATCCTACATACTCTTTTGCCGTTTGGTAGTCATCAAAGAGTAAAACAGGAATTTTCCCACGATTTTCAAAACCAAATTCATTTTTTAAAAAAGCAAAAAGAGATTTGGTTTTGACTTCTTCACCAAACACACGTAAATACTCGTTCCACTTGTCAGAACCATAAAAAACAAGATTTCCTACCTCTAACTTTGGTTTGCCGAATTTGGAATCATTGACAAGGAGGTAGTTTTGAAACTCGAGTGGTTTTTGGTAAATGGAATCATATTCTATTCGGTGGGAAATCCAATACTTTGTGATTTTGGTATTGTCTGGGTAATTCCATACCAATGTCGGCGAACATCCATTACATGATGTAGGTGCAGGTGCGAAAACAAATCCAGTCCCAGTTGGAAAATCTAATTTAAAAATCCCTGTAGGCCATTCTGTAAACACACTGCCATCAGCACGTTTCCATTGGTAATGGTTTTTGGCCCATTGGTAGACTTCTCCCCCATCTGGTCCCGAATAATACCCAGGGGCTGCGTCCAAAAAACCCAACTTCAGATCTTCCAGTTTTGGTTCTTGGAGTTTTTCCGATTGGAAAAAACTCGTTGGTGCGGTTTCTCCAAAATCAAAATACAATACATCTGCCCCACTCCCACGTTTTAAAGGAACAGGTTTTCTCTCAGCATCAGAATAAAGGAAAGAACCTAAGAGGAAAGAAATAAGAAAAACAAGATTACGTTTCATAGGGACAAATCTCAATTGCCCCAATTTTGGTCTAAAATGAGACCACTGTCAAGAGCATTCTAAACAGCGTTTTGGTTTCGATAAGCGATGGCGATTTGGCCTGTTCTTGAAATTTCTCGGATCCCAAATGGTTTTAAAACGGCGATGATATTGGTCACCTGACGTGAATTTCCTGAAAACTCAATGAGAAGGGAATCTTCTGTCATTTCTAAAATTTTCACATCAAATCCATTACAAATTGTAAGAGCTTCACTTCGATTACTTTCTGTTATCGAAAAAGAAACAAGAACCAGTTCCCTTTGTACAGAACTTGCATACGCCATATCTTGTACTCTAAGAACATCAGGGAGTTTTAATAATTGGTTTTTCACCTGACCAACAACAAAGTCATCCCCATTCAAAACAATTGTCATAGAGGACACTTCTGGGTTATCGGTTACACCTACTGCAATTGAATCAATGTTATACCCACGTCTTGTGAATAAACCTGAGACATGGCTCATGACACCTGGATGGTTATTGACTAATATACTGAGTGTATGTTTCATTTTTTCAATTTCCCCAAGTCTTTGAATTCGATGAGATCTTGTTGTGATTTACCAGCAGGGATCATAGGGAAAACTTTTTCTTCTGCAGGGATCATCACTTCAATGAGTGCCGAACCACTGTCTTTCAAAAAGAACTCTACCCCTTTATCGATCTCTGATTTTTTTTCAATCCTCATTGCTGGGATATCATAAGCTTCGGCAAGTTTTACAAAGTTAGGATTATAAGACCATTGTGATTCACTAAAACGTTCTTCATAAAAAAGTTCCTGCCATTGGCGAACCATACCAAGAAAGTTATTATTAAAAAGTAAAATCTTAACACCTAACTTGGATTGTGCGATAGTTGCAAGTTCTTGGATACACATTTGGAAGGATCCATCCCCTGTCACACAAATCACTGTTTTGTCTGGGTTACCAAATTTGGCACCGATCGCAGCAGGTAATCCAAATCCCATTGTACCGAGTCCACCAGAAGTTAGCCAAGTATTCGGTTTATCAAAGAGATAATACTGTGCTGCCCACATTTGGTGTTGGCCAACATCGGTAGAAACAATGGCCTCACCTTTTGTTTTTGTGTACACCCTGTTCAAAAAATCTTGGGGTTTGATACTCTCACCACTATTGTCAAAATCGAGTGGGTGATTTTGTTTGAGAGTTTGGATTCTGGAAATCCATTCCGCGCGGTCTCCACCTTTCACAAAAGGAAGGATCTCACGAATGGAATCTTTCAGATCACCATGTAAAATATGATCCACATTAATTCGTTTATTAAACTCAGCTGCATCAATGTCCACATGGGCTCTCACTGCAGTAGGTGCAAAGTCTTGGTATTTGGCAACACGGTCATCAAAACGAGCCCCCAAATTGAGGATATAATCACATTCTAACACGGCTTTGTTGGCATATGCCGTTCCATGCATGCCTAACATCCCAACAGAAAGAGGATGGGTTCCAGGAAATGCTCCCAATCCCATGAGTGTTGTTGTCACTGGTGCATTTGCTTTTTCTGCAAGAGCTTTGATTTCCGCAGAAGCAAAAGAGTTGATTGCACCACCACCTACATAGAGTAACGGGCGTTTGGCTTGGTTCAAAGCATCCGCAAATTCTTGTGGATCCCCTTTTACCTTTGGTCGTTCATAATGATGGGGAGCAATTTTTAAAGCGGAAGCTTTTCGCACGGAAGTTTTCTCTAATTGTACATCTTTTGGAAAATCGAGTAATACTGGGCCTGGTCGACCACCCATTGCGATTTTGATGGCTTCTTCAAAATGACGAGCAAGGTCATCGGCCTTTTTGATCAGTGCATTGTATTTTGTGATGGGGATTGTGATTCCAAAAATATCTGCTTCTTGGAAAGCATCGGTTCCAATGGCATCAGTGGATACCTGACCTGTGATGGCAAGAATCGGGATGGAATCCATTTTGGCATCAGTCAGACCAGTGATCAAGTTGGTTGCTCCAGGTCCAGAAGTTGCGATACAAACACCTAACTTTCCTGTGGAACGAGCATACCCTTCTGCCATATGGATGGCACCTTGTTCATGGCGCACAAGGATGTGTTTGATTTTTTTACTATGATAGAGTTCGTCGTAGAAAGGGAGAATGGCACCACCAGGGTATCCAAAGACAATTTCAACACCCGCTTCTTCCAATAATTCGACCATGAGCCGGCCGCCAGTAATTGCTTCGGTTGTAGATGTCATACGTATCCCCCCTCATTGTCATTTCTGCAAAAAAGAGCCTGGTGTCAATGTTCTCACGTTTTTGAGTCGATTTTTACTGTCTAAAAAGGAATGCTGAAAATTGGACAGAGAAAATGGAAAACGCCGAGATTGAAAAAACACAAGAAGATGAAAAATTCACAAAAATAAAAGCTCTTGCAAAAGAAGCTTATCGTTTTCTCGACCAAGGTCGCTTCAAAGAAGCAAAAGAACGATTAGACATATTACTTGATGAAGATCCTTCCAATACCTATGGGCTTGTTGGTCTTGGCGATTATTATGCCAAAACAAAACAACCAGAACAAGCCATCCAATACTATCGAAAATGTTTGAGTGGTGATACCACAAATAAGTTTTCCCTTATGGGACTTATGAATGCCTACCGAGATCTCAATAGTTTAAAAAGAATCATCGAAGTTGCGGAAGAATTTCACCACATAACAATCACAGATGCAAGTATTTTATCTAGAGTTGCTGATGCCCATAGAAAGTTAAAAAACTTCAAAGAATCAGAAGTGTATTATATGGAAGCTCTTCAAATTAATCCAAACGACCAATATGTGATTGTAGGACTTGGGCATTTGTATTTTGCCTGCCAACGTTATGCGGATGCGATTTTGTGGTGGGAAAAACTTCTCAGTAGCCAACCAAATAATATTAAAATCCTAACAGAAATTGGAAACAGTTACCGTAAGATCAAAGATTTTGATAAAGCAATTCTATATTATGAACGTGCCAAAAATCTAGATCCTAAAAACTTCTTTGCTCTTTATGGTCTTGCCGAGTCTTACCGCGGGAAAAAAGATTTTAAAACCGCAATCACTTATTGGGAAAAAATCCTTGAGTCTGACCCTGAAAACAAACTCATTATCAACCGTTATGCGGACTCTCTCAGAGGTCTTGGCAACTACGACAAAGCTCTCGAATGTTTTAACAAAATTCTCGCGAGTGGAGACGATTATTTTGCACTTCTCGGAAAAGCTGCCGCATTACGACTCATTGGTGATCTAGAAAAAGCGGAAGAAATTTATTTGGGACTGCTTACCAAATCTCCAAATGATCCAAGACCAGCCCTTGAACTTTCAGACCTTTGGGACATTATGGGAAAAAAATCCCAGGCTATCAAACTGCTAGAGGATTTAGCAAAGAAAAATCCATCCAACGAAGCAATTCGCGAACGGATTGAGTATTTAAAGGATTAAGAATACTATCTTTCACTTATTGGTATGAATTTGAGATACATCCATACCAATAAGGCAAACATTCCTGTTACTAAAAAAGTAACACCTGCTCCAAACGTAAACCAAATCCAACCAGCAATCAGACTTGCAAAAAAAGTAGCAAAACTCTGTAACCCAGTGAACATTCCAATGGCAGTCCCTACTTCCTCGGAAGGCACAAGGTTACTAATCCAAGCTTTTCCAATTCCTTCTGTTGCACTTGCAAAAAGACCATATAAAAAAAAGGCACATACAATCCAAACTACAGTTTGGAAGGTTCCCATGATCCAATACACAAGGATGAACATAAAAATTCCGAATAAAAACATTCGTTTGAGTCCGAAACGATCTGCCAATATCCCAAATGGATAGGCAAAAATGGAATACACTAAATTATAAAAAATATAAATCCCAATGACTGTCGTGTCAGTGAGCCCCACTTCTTTGGCTTTCAGGATCAAAAAAACATCGGAACTATTCCATAAAGCAAAAACAAGTAATCCAAAAACTAACTTTCGATAATTGGAGTTTGTCTGTTTCCAATACGAAAGATAGGAAAACAAACTAGTTGTTTTTCCCTTTTGTTTTGTTTGATTTTCCCTCTCTTTTAATAAAAAAGTAAGTCCTATCGAAATGAAACCTGGCACTATCGCCAAATAAAACAAATAGACATATTGATTGGGATAAATTGCCAAAAAGATTAAAGCGATGCTTGGACCAATCACCGCACCAAGTGTATCAAAGGAACGATGGAATCCAAAAATCTGTGCTTTTGAGGAAGATGTGGTCTCTTCTGATAATAAAGCATCCCGAGCTCCAGTGCGAACACCCTTTCCAATCCGATCCATTGTACGGGAAAAAAAGACAAGGTATGGCAATCGACTTATGGCTAACAAGGGTTTGGAGATGGCACTCAGTGCATAACCAAACCTCACAAAAGGAACTCGTTTTCCTTGGATATCAGAGAGATTCCCAAAATACCCTTTACTATAACCAGCGACAAACTCAGCGACCCCTTCCAAAAATCCAATGAAGAGGATCGAATACCCAATGGACTTTAGGTAAATGGGTAAAATTGGGTATAACATTTCGCTTGCGATATCTGTAAAAAGACTCACAAGCGAGAGTATCCAAACTGTTTTGGAAATTGTTTTCAAATTTTTAGAGACCTAACAGCTCATAAGAATGAATCCGTTTGGGAATCACTCTTATGAAACTAGATGGATCAGAATTGACCACTCTCCTTAAGGAGCAATGGTTTTGAGTAAACTTAAGTCCTCTTTTTTGAAGACTTTAATCGTTGTTTTGTCTCCTTCTTTTGGTTTTCCTGTTACGTAAATTTTATCGCCAAAAAATGTGAGTTCTGAATTTTCTTCGACTGGCTCTTCTGTCCGTTTTTCAAACGTTAGGTCTGACTTAAAACGTGATACATGGTATTTGTCTTTTACCTTTTCAATCACATAAATTTTGTCTTCACGATTGATCATAGGTGTTCGCCAAAAAATATCCGCTGACTCACTAGTCTTTTTTACACCTAATTTATCTGGATCAAGTAACACGAGTTTGTGTTTACGAGTTTCTACTTTTTCCCCGTCATAACCGAGTACGAGTACACCTTGGTTTGCAATTTCTTTAAACTCCTTAGAACATATATTATTGTAAGGACTTTTGAATAAAGCATCATCTTTTGCAGGATCGATGGCCCAAAGTTCATTGGAATAGTGACCATCTGTATCATATTTGATAAACTTCATAAAAAGGATTTTGTTGTTCACAACATTATCACTTTGTTCTTCTTTTTTCTTCAGTTCTTCTTTGGTTTGTGCGAGTTCTGTTTTTAATTCTTCAACTTTCGCTTCAACTTTTTGAACCGTGTCATCTTTTTTTGCGCCATCACTTGAAGTAGTGGTTCCTGTTCTTGCTTCTTCTTTTTTAGCAAGTTGTTCTTCTTTTTTGCTTAACTCTTCTTTTTTTGCTTCAACTGCTTGGGATTTCTCGTCAGTTTGTTTTTTCTCTTGTTCGATCTTTTTGACTTCTTCCGTTTTTTTATCAATCTCAGCTCTATTTTTTACAGGATCTTTTTTGAGTTCATTCAGACTTGCAACTGCTTCCGCTTCTTGTTTTTTAAGAGCTTCTTTTTTGTCTTGGAGATCCTTACCTTCTTTGGACACTTCGTCTTTTTTATCTTGCAAAACCTTTTTTTCGTCTTTGATTTTATCGGTTTGCAACTTGTCCATTTTTTTGGCTTCGTCTTCCATCTTTTGTTTGGTGGCAGGATCTTTTTCTTTGTCCTTCACCGTACGATTTACATCTTTTTCCAATTCATCAGTGGTAACATCTTTTCCACTGTCTTTTAAGATATTGCCTTCAATAGGAATGATGATTTGTGTTTTGCCTGGCCAATTTTTATAAACGGTATCAATCCCCAATTTATCAGGCGATGTAACTTCCATCACACCTGCAGTGTATTTTTTTCCAAAAAATTTGGAATCCTTTCTATGAGTTGCGTTGTAGTACAAGATGTACTGTGCTAAGGTCTCAGCATTTCCTACTTTGTATTGAAAAGACTTTTCAATGTAAGAAGCAAGGATCCTCGCAATGGAGTTGATATGATCAAAACTTTGGGATTCAGAGATAATGAGGATATCGGCTCCAAGTTTTCCATCAGCACCAGGCAAAACCCTTTGGATTTTCACCCCATCCACACTTGCCGAATTTTCTTTGGCCAAGGTTTCTGCGAGTTTTTTACCCGTTTCCGTATTTTCTTGGATGATGTCATCCGAAGCCTTACGTAGGGAACGGTTGATGAATTCAATTTTTTTGGAACCCTTGATTTCGGATTCACCGAGAGGGGCTTTGGATTGGGCTGTCAGTGAAAAACCGACAACAATTAGACAGATGATGATGGAACGAGAGATTCTCATTGTTTCCTCACGAAATTAGGTTTCAGATGCCCACAAGATTAACAACCTTTCCGATTCTGCAAAGCAAGTTTTCGAATAAAAATCTATTTACCAGGGGGTGGACATTCAAAATTCTGTGGGAGAATGCCTACGTTTACACACAGAATCTACAATTTTAATGCAGGTCCCGCCATGCTCCCTACCGAGGTCATGGAGGAGGCTCAGTCTGAATTCCTCAATTTTAGAGGAACTGGTATGTCTGTTATGGAAATGAGCCATAGAGAAAAACATTTCCAGAACATTTTAGATGAATCCATTGCTGATTTACGAGAACTCTTAAACCTACCGTCTCGTTATGCGGTCGTTTATTTTCCCGGCGGAGCGACATTACAATTTTCAGCGATTCCTTTTAATTATTTAGAATCAGGTGATTCCGCTGATTTTGCAGTAACTGGCGTTTGGGCAAAAAAAGCCTTCGAAGAAGCCAAAAAATTCTACCCAAATGTAAAATCCATCTTCAATGGCGCAGATTCCAAATACATGGAACTTCCAACCATCACGGATGCTTCTGTCAACGATGGTGCAAAGTATGTTTATATCACATCCAATAATACAATTTATGGAACAAGATACAAATCTTTCCCCAAATTGAAAAAAGCTCCCCTCATTGCTGACATGACAAGTGAGTTACTCAGTCGGAAACTTCCTATCGATGATTTTTCTGTCATCTTTGCAGGTGCTCAAAAAAACATAGGCCCTTCTGGACTCACTGTTGTGATTTATGATAAGGAAAAACTGGGAAAAGTTTCTCATGCAATTCCAAACCTTATGAATTTTGAATTGATGGAAAAAAATGGCTCTCTTTATAACACACCTCCTACCTATTCCATTTACATAGCAGGACTTGTTTACAAATACCTAAAACGGAAAGGTGGACTTTCAGTAATGGAAGAAATCAATGAAAGAAAAGCACAGAAATTGTATGATGCCATCGATGCTTCTTCTTTATTTTATGCTCCCGTACCAGAGGCTTTCCGTTCTGCGATGAATGTTGTATTTCGTAGCCATAATGACAGTTTAGATTCCAAATTTTTATCGCTTGCCGAAGAACAAGGATTTGCTGGCCTCAAAGGATACCGTGAAGTAGGTGGATTTAGAGCAAGTATCTACAATGCAATGCCTGAAGAAGGTGTGGATGCACTTGTATCCTTTATCAAAGAGTTTGAAAGGACAAATGGTTAAATTTGCATTAGGGGTATTTTTTTGCCTCACAACAGGTGTTCTCTATGCACATTCTGTTTGGATCCCTGAAGGAAATTTTGCTTGGGAAGAAGCGAAACAATGTTATGTGACTTTGCAAAAAGAAATTCCACCAAAAGCCATTAGCCCTGACATCCAAAATTTGGATCGAACCAAAATGGCTTTATTTGCAAGAGAATCTGCGGAACTAAGAGTCAATTCTTTGGATTGTATCAAAGATTCGATAACACTTCCCGAAAAAGATTCCAATTTGGGCGAACTGTTAACACCATCACTTCTCTCTGGACTCAAGTGGGAAGAGGCCTATTTCCAATTGGAATGGAGGATCCTTCTTTCTGACAACAGGGCCTACCCACTGACACCAAGTGAGATTCAGGTCGCCAAACAATGGCTAGAGTCTCACAACGAAATCAAACAAGAAATTTTCACACTGACAATTGAATATTTATCAGAAAAAAATCCAAGTTCCAAACGTGAAAGGTATTTGGACCTATTCACTGGTTATTATGGAAGTTTACTCAGAGAAAGAGATAAGTTTCTACTCTCACTTTCGATCGAAAGTTATACATCTTACACCGATGCCCTAAAACAAAGAAAGGAAAAATCCGAATGAAAGAAAAAATTGGAATCGCCTCTGATCATGGAGGATTTGCTCTCAAAGAATTCCTCAGGAAAAGTCTCGAGGAATCGTATGAAATGGTCGATTACGGTACTAAGAGCGAAGAGTCCGTCGACTACCCAACCATTATTGGAGATGCCTGCCGAAAGGTTCTTTCCAACGAAGTCCCAAGGCTCATCGCTCTTTGTGGTACTGGCATTGGAGCATCCATTGCAGCAAACCGCTTCAAAGGCATTCGAGCGGCCCTTTGCCATGATGAGTTTACGGCGGAAATGTCCAAACGCCATAACAATGCCAATGTACTCGTTTTAGGGGGAAGAGTTCTCGGAACAGACTTAGCTCTGAGAATTGTGAAAAAATGGATCGAAACAGATTTCGAAGGTGGCCGGCACCAAAAACGATTGGGTCTTATCGAAGAACAGTCCTAATTTCCCTTTGTTTCCTTTTTGCAGGGACCTCTCTATACTCATGGGAAGTCCCCAAAAAGGAGACCGTCAATCTAAGCCTTTGGAAAAAAATAGGTGTTGTCGAACACAAAGAACCCGGCAAAAAAAACACACTCAAACCAAAAGAAAACACTCCCAAATATGGTGAGTTGTTTTTTGATTTTGAAGGGGAACCAAACGAACCAAACCTTTCAGAATCGGGAACTTCTTTCCCTTCCAAGTCAATTTCTGTTGTTTCCTCTTCATACTTAGAAGATACCAAAACACAATTTTTTGGTAAAAAATCTGCATACTTTTCTGGTAGAAGGAACCAAATCCATCTTTCCGTTTCAGGGAACTCAGTGTTTGGAACCCACCCAGATCCATTTAGCATTTCCATTCCACTCCGTATGGGAGAACAAGGTGCAGGTTCTGTGATCTTGGACCGAACCGTTTATGTGAAAGGGAAAAAATACGGCATCTCACTTGAATTAAACGAAGGTAAACCAACTCTTTTTGTGAACAATCTTTTGCAAAAAACGGAAGGAAGGACAAGTAGTTTTGTTTTAGAATCTTCTGTGAAAATCAAACGTCAAACATGGGAAGTCATTTCTATTTACTTTGATACGCTGAACCATCGTTATGTTTTATACCAAAATGGAATTGAAACTGCGGAATATGAAAACAATTCACCAGATACCATTGGATTTGGTTTTCCTGAAAATGATTCAACACCATTGGTATTAGGAAAATCTTACTATGGAAATTTAGATGGATTTCATATCCACAAAGGGGAACCAGAAACTCGTTATACAAAATTTGAATCTGTAAAGTATGATGATGATACAAAAATTGGTTCGATGGAAGGAAACCTTACAATCTCCCCTATCTTAGAAACAAAGTTTAGTAATTCGATTTTACAACAAATCCAATGGAAAATTGACAAACCACAAGACACAATGATCGAATTGTACTTTCGTGGTTCGAATCAAAAATTCAATGAATCAAGTTCCCTTTCTTGGACAAGGATTCGTTCCTTAACTTCGGATTTACCAAAACATCGTTTTAAATTCTACCAATGGAAAATCTGGTTTCGACCAGATCCGATGGGAAAAACGGTTCCGAACGTTCAATCACTGAGTTTCGATTACACAGAACAATCTCCTCCAGACATTCCAACTCTATTTCGTTTGGACCCAAACAATACAAAAGAAGATCAAGTATGTTTTTTGTGGAACTCCAATCATGAAAAGGAAGTTCAAAATGGTGGTGGTTACATCATCCATTATGGCCTTTTACCCAATCGAATGGTTGGATCCATATTTGTGAAAAAGAACCAGGGGAATGAACTTCGAAAAATTGATGGGAACGATGAAACTAGTAGTTTTCGCAATAAACGATTTTGTGTCGATGAAGATACACTCATCTCAAATATTTATATCCCAGAAGGACAACTGGAATCACCTGAAGATCGAAGTCTGGCTGACCAAGTTGATTTTTCAAAAAAAGAAAAACGAGGGCATTTGTTCCAATCGGGTTTGACTTATTATTTCAGAATTTCAGCTTACAATCGTTACCTGAATGAATGGGATTCCAAAGACCAAAGAAGTGCTCTTTCCCCTCCTATTTCAATTAGTTTCCCGAAGGAAATTACGAATCTTAAGTAAGGGATGAGTTATCGTTTCATCCTTTCCATAATGATAAAAGACATCCATTCCTTCATTTAAGGCAGAGACTTGTTCCAAACCTAGTCCTTCCGAAAGAAGTAACTCCGATCGAATTTCATTCATGGAAATAGGGAAAATTTGATCGGTTAGGTCCTCTAAGTTCCTTAGGATCATCTTCTTTTTTTCAGCACTCACAATGCCAAGAGTGGTAAACACTAAATGAATAGAATATGCCGAAGTAAAAAAACGTGTATTGGAATCGATTGAAGTAAGTAGTAAGTTTTTTAAAGCTTCCTTTTTATCGGAATGGATCAATGGAACTAAAAAACTAGCAGATAAGTATACTTTCAAGACAATATCTCCGTGAGATTCTGCACAGCTTTTCGTCTCAGTAGTTCCGATTTTTGGATGATTTCATTTTTTAAAGCCAAACGAATGAGTTCTCCTTGCGAAATCCCCCTTCGAGTTGCTTCATTTTTAAGTAAAATTTGTTCTTCTTCTGAAAGTAAAATCTGAAAACGTTTATCAATTTTTGCCATTAATCTTCTTCTTCCAATTCCTTTTCGGCTTTTTCAAATTTTCGCCAATACAAACTTGCGTCCTTCCATTGACCAAGTGATTCATAAAGTGATGCAATATTATAATAAGATTCAGTTAATCGATAATCCAGTTTTACTGCTTTCAAAAAGAGTTTGATCGACTTTTCTTTGTTATCCGAGAACCATTCACTAAAAGCCCACAAATAATACCATCTTCCTAAATTTGGATCCCTTGGTCTTACTTTTTCCAAATGTAATACATTTTCTTGGAAAAGTTTTGAGGCTAAATTATAGTTTTTTTGAATGATTTTTGCTTTATTGATTCTATCCTCGGCTGGTTCATCTGGTTTTGGTACTGACAAATCATTCCGATACAATAAGGCCTTTGCATATAATAATTTGAAGTATAATTCGTTTTGGCTTAGTTCAAGGTAACGTTCTAAATAAGGTATGGAGCTGGTTTCTTCATCAACTTTATGCAAACCATAGATTTGTTTTTTTAAGGCAATGGTTTCTTCTTTTTTTTTACTTCCGCCTGCGGAGATAGAAGTAACGAACACTAAACAAACCGATACTAATTTAAAAATATAAATAGTAGTTTTGTCCATCTTCAGGAAATTTCATTGATTTGAGTTCGTGAGAAAACGGTAATTCTTGTAATTTTTGAACAACAGTTAAATATAAATCTTTTGCAGAAACAATCAACATCATATTTGGTGAGGTTTCAATCAATCGATCTTTACTTTCCAAATAAGTTTGGATCATCTCTACAAAATGTTTTTTGCTAAGTTCCCATTCAGGAGATGGATGGTACTCAGGCCAATGGATTCGAAGAACATTTGCTGCTCTTTTTCCACCAAAGGTTGCTTGCATAAAGGATCGAATCATCCATGACAAACTATCTTTTAAAAATTCAGGTTTTCGTTCTTCTTTATCAACGAGTACATGTAAAGCAGGGATTACCTGTTTTAATTTTTCTTGGATCATCCGTTTATGAGAATCCAAAAACTTTCCTCGTTCTTCCTTATTTAATAAAACGAGAAAAATTCCAGGGAATCCAAGTGTTTCCATATGAAAGGCTATGATGGTCTCTGTTTGTAATAAAATTTCCCATGAGAATTTCTTTGAAACAAAACGATCAAGTCTTACATTTTCATCAATCTCCAGGGAAGCAAAACCAGATTCATCAAATGGTAAGTAAGGATCATGGTGTAAAAAAATTAAATTGGATCGCGTATTATAATCAAGACCTGATGAAATTTGATTATGAAAAGAACCGAGTGAATCATTCAAAAACAAATAAGAAAACCGAGGAGAACCTAAACGGGAGATAAAGTTTTTGGTATATCCGACTATGCCATCATAGGAAATTTCATTTTCACGGTAGATTTTATCAAGAAGGCTATACTCAAATCGTTTTTCTTCAGGGATAGAGGTAAAGATATTATCAGGGATGGTGCTCTGTTTTGGTTGTTGTGTTTCCTCACGTTTTGTCACATTGGAAACCAATCGTTCTAATTCTGGATTAAAAATTGTTTCTCTTTTTCGTTGGACCGCATCTAAGATGGCAACACGTTTCCAAGTGGCAGGAGGTAAAATTTTAAAACTCGTTTTTTTCACAGGAATTTGATTCTTTATAATGGGTTCTATTTTTGTTTCAATTCCTTCTTGATTCAATTCAGTTTTTTTTATCAATTCCTTCTCTTCGTGAATCTCCGCATGATGAGGGAGGGATTCCCCTAACATCGGTGTAGTTGACCATCTTCGTTTTAGATTTGCCCAAAACACAAATAAAACCCAAGGACCAATAAAAACGAATCCAAAACTAAGCATGTACGCTGGATAGGAAGCATATCGATACACAGACAATCCAGAAACAATGCCTGGTTTTCCTTTTTCTTTATCTAAGTAATAGGTTTGGAATTTATGGTGTAAAAATCCTACCGATTCCTTTTTGGAATCTGTATGCCTTAGTTTTGAAAGCTGAGTTCCATTCCATAACCTAGGATTGAATATTACCTGTTCTTTACTTTTGTTATCAGATAATTTTATATCAACAAACGGAAAATAAAATTCATCTGTATCTTTTTCTTTTTTAGCATATAATAAATTAGGATTCAGAACAGTCACAAGAACAGTTTTCAAACTATCCTCATTGTTTTGAATGGGAATCATGTAAACTAAATCCATTTCGGATTCAATCAAAATGGATTTTGGATTTTCTTTCATCTTTTGTAATAATAGAAAAATTTCAGATCCAAATCGATTTTGAAGTGTTACATCAACTTGCTCCATTTTCCATTCATAAATTTCAGATATTACAGATTCACTAATCCCAAACCCATTCGTATGATTTAAGTAATTTGATCTAATATTTTTTTCAAGACCAATTAAAGTGTCTTCAAGTTGATTGAACCTGTGTTTGGTCCATGGTTTGTAATAACGATAGTCAGGAAATAATTCCCAACTTTTTTGGTAAAACACTAGGAGAACCAAATAAACAAGTATTGGTATCACTATCCTTTTTTTGAAATGAAAATGTTCGAAATGAACAACCATCCAAACAAAACGTATGTAAAATAAACCAGTAAACGTTACAAGAAAGAGGATAAAACAACCATAACGAATTTCTTCCACTTCCGAATCAGCTTGCCTTAACAAATAAATGGAAAACCGATCTTTTGTTTCCAGAAATAATTTCGAAAATTCACCATCGATTTGCCAAGTGATTTCTTGACCTTCTTTCCCTTGGAACAAACCTAATAATTCGTTACTTTCCCTGTCGCCAGAAAGAATCGATTCATCATTGGTATATAAGATTTTTTGGGTATTCGGTTGGAATACCCAATACAAATATCCATATTCTAAATTCGGATTTTGAACAGACCCATGCGAAAAATTAAACTTTGGGAATACAATGAAAAATTTTCCTGTTGTGACCCGATACACATAATCACCGTTAGATAAAATTTTAATCTTACCTTCCAGTAATCCAGATGGGTCCTGTCTCAATTCTTCCTGAAAAATTTCGTTGGTTTCATTTGTACTATGAATCAAACGTAATGAATCATCATATAATCGTACGTATTCTAAATGTAGGGATTTTTGAATTTGTTGTGTGACTTTACTCGCACGATAAGGTAATTCGGAGTCACGAACAAAAAACTCAATTGTATTCAAATACTCATTGGTTCGATTTTCATCATAACGCAAAAGAGCGGTGATCAAATTCGTTTTCCTTTGGATGGGACGAATCCATTCAAAATAACCGTAAAAAAGGAAGGTTACAAACAACGAAACGGAAATGAGACCAAAAAGAATAGACAGGTTTCCGAAATTTCGTTTCATCATTCTTATTATCGGGTTGTCACTAGGCAAAAACCAATCGGTCTAAGGAAAGGAATGATTTTTTATGTATTTTTGGATGGGGTTGGGATCGCAAACTATGATCCAAAAACCAATCCATTTAGCCGTTTTGCAAAAGGGTTTTTAGCACCCGTTGGTGGGATTTCCAAATTCGACCTAAATCTCCCTGTCAATGCCAATCATATCCATTATGTAAAAACGGATGCCCATATGGGTGTTCCTGGTCTCCCCCAATCAGCCACGGGCCAAACAGCACTCTGGACAGGAATTCCTGGACCCAAAGTTTTAGGTCGCCATGTCAGTGGATTTCCTACCATCACCTTACGAAAAATCATAGCAAAATACTCTCTTATCAAAGTTTTAAATGAACAGGGAATCCTGAGTGATTTTTTAAACTGTTTTTCGCCACCTTACTTAAAACATGTGGAAGAAAAACCTAAACTAGTTTCAGCTTCCACACTTGTCCAACTTGCCAGTGGTAGGCCTCTCAAAAATTTTGAGGACCTTCGTAGTGAAAGAGGACTCTATATGGACCTCACACATGAAATTATGGGAACACTTGGGATAGATATGTTAAAAGAAGGTGATCCCCTATTAGAAAAAAGAGATCCATACCTTCTTGGTACAAAATGTTTCCAAAGATTTTCAAACTACCAACTGACTTTGTATGAATATTTTTTAACAGATAAAGTGGGTCATGCAATGGATTGGGAAAAAGCAGAAAAAGTGATTTTTAATTTAGAGTCATTTTTTAAAGGACTTTTAACGAATCTAAACCCAGACGAAGATCTGTTAATTGTTTCCAGTGATCATGGAAACATGGAAGACTTAAGCCAAAAAAATCATACCGAAAACCCAGCGGCCACCATCCTGTATGGAAAGGATGCTGACCGCTTCGCAGAAAATATACATTCGTTAGCTGATATTGTTCCGGAAATTTATAAAACTTTCGGATTAGAGGAAGCTCTATTCAATACTCACACGAATGAGTTTCTAATGGAAACCAACTAAAATTCTAAATCATTTCCCGAATCAGGTTTCCCTGAATAAGAATTCGGTTTATTTGAATTAGAATCTGACGATACATCAGAATCTTCTAAATCATTGTGGTCAGTAAACTGATCTAGTGATTCTTTTTTCCATGCAATCGCCTTGTCGGTAATCTGGTTTTTAGGGTATTTGTCTACAATGGTTTGGAAAATACCGGCTGCTTTTTCAAACTTACCTTGTCTGAAGTAAATTGTTCCCTTTTTATAAAGTGAAGCTTGGTCTAAAGAATAATCACTATTATTCAATACCTTATTGATATATGTAAGTGATTCAGTTTGTTTTCCTATTGCATCATAAGCAAGTGCAATATAATACAAAGCTTCTTCTTCTTTTTTAGGAGAAGGATTTACAGTTAATGATTTTTGGAACAATTCAATTGATTTCGCATATTGTTTTTTAGTATAATTGTCTTTTGCTTCTTTGAATACTGAGTCTTTATACTCACCCACAACTTTTTCATCCGCGCCAGCAAGTCCATCTTGGGTTTCGATGTATTCATCAAATACATCAAATGATGCCCAATCTTTTCCTAATTTGCGTAAAGTACGCCCCCAACCAATTCTTGATTCCGTATGGTTAGGATCTTCTTGCAAAGATAAAACATAATTTTTACGAGCGGTTTCATACTGCCCAATTTTGTAATAATGGTCAGCAAGTGCCATGAAGGTTTTGGAGCGAAGTTTATTGTCGGAACTAGATTGTAAAACCGATTCCAAATGAGCCTTCCCTTCTGGTTCATTTCCTATCTTTAAAAGCAAATTTCCAAGCGAATAACTCAGTTTATCTCGATCTTCTTGTTTCCAGTTTGAATTTTTTTTGAGATCTTTATAGATGTCCAATGCTGGATAAAAATCCGAATTTTTTTCCAAAGCTCTTGCTTGGTTATATTTTATTTGAAATTCATATTTTTCCAAACCTTGTTTGCCAGCCAATTCAGAGAAGATAACAATCGCCTTCTCTTTGCTATGTGGATTGGTTTGTTTTAGATACTCTTCACCTTCTGCAATTTTTTCTAACACCAGTTGTGACTGGTCTTCTTTTGCAGAGATATTGGTTTGGTAATAGGCAGTGGAGAGTCCAGCTACAATAAATAACAAACCTGCTAAGGATACGATCACTCGACTCATAAATTACCTCTACCCACTTGATTTAGGGTTTGATTCGTCCAAAATTCAACTCTTGATGGAGAATAGGATTTGGTTTCCTTTTTCAAAAAACACTTTAAAGCCTTTTTTGTATCACCAGTTTTTAATGCACTAACACCTAAGAAAAACATTGCTTTTCCTCTTAAGTAAGAACTAGTTTCATATTTTAAATATTCTTCTAAACGATAAACGGCTGTTTCGAATTTCTTTTGGATCACCGTTTCTTTGATGATCCGATTTAATTCTGTTTGTCCTAAATCATATGTGACTGTTGCTTGTGTTTCTTGTTTAAAATCATTAGCAGGTTCAAAGTTTTCTTTAGGTGGAGCCAACTCAGTTGGAGTTACAGCATGTTCATTTTTATAAATTTCAGATTTTTCGGGTTCTTTTTTAGGTTTTGATTCCGCTACAATATCTGGTTCTTCTTTCGGAAGGTTATCCTTAGAAAAATCATATTTAAAATAGGAAACGTTTTCTTTTAGATTATAATCTTCTGGAACGGAACTTGATTTTGCGGTCACACCAAAATACAATTCATCAATTTCTTTTAACTCTTTGATGAAAAAATTAGTTTTAGGATGAACAACAGTCGCAACCTTAACAACTGTTCCTTGGTTAAAAGATGAGGCACCTTGGTTTAAGGGACGAATGGAAGCATACAAAGTATAAATTGTTGTTTCATCAGCAGCTTCTGGACTAAGCCAACTAATCACTGCTCCTTTGCCAACACGTTCATACCCTAATCCTCGCACATGTAGAGCTCCCGTTAAGTTAGGTGTCACTTCATTAGAAGCAACTTCAGGGTTTTCTTTTTTGGGAGTCTCTTCAACGATTACTTCTGCATTTGCTTTTTCAGATTGTTTGATATAAAAAACACGTAATGTCGATTTTTTATCTTCTAATGGAAGTGTTTCTTCACTCCCCACTTGTTTCACAGAAACACCATAATACAAGGTTTGGGACTTACTTAAGTCTTGGTCTAAAAAGGAAGTTGTAGGATGTGTGAGCTCAGTGAGTTTCTCTGCTCTTTGCATGAGTGGAAGACTTGTGAGAGGTGAGTTGGAACGATACACAGTGTAAATTGTCCTACCCGCAGTGGCACCTTGTGGTGGATTCCAATTCAAACGAATGAATCGTTTTTCGATATTAGCTGTGATTCCAGATACACCACCCACCATGGATTGTATATTGGTATCTTGTGGGAACGCAGGGAAATCTGGATTTTGCCCTACAACAGGTGTTCCATTTTCTTCCGCAATGGTTACAGGTATGATCGTATAGTTTTGATTGGCAAATAGTTTGACTTCACGTTTGCGAACATCGGAAACCATCACAATCGCATAATAGTATGTTCCTGGTTTTAAATTATAATCAAAGTATAAACGAGTTGCATTAGGACCAGAGGCTTTGTAACGACCAAGTGAATCGGCAATGTACAGTTTATCTGGGCTATCAATCATCACATTGGATCTAGCGACAATGATTTCGCCTTCTTGTTTGGGTGAATCCCAATCAATGCGAATGGATTTTTTATCTGGCAAAAGACTTGCATGAATTGCTTTTGCAATCGATGGGTAACGACTTTCCTCATATCCGGAGTCTGCCCAAACCGGGAATTGAGAAAGTAGCAGTACAACCGTCCAGAGGTGAATCGAGAACTTCATATTTAGATTTTCGGTGGTTATCTCCCTCGAATTGAATTTTTCGTTTGTACTTTCCACTCTTTTCTAGAAGATTTGTCATTATGTCTGAAACGGAGTACTACCGTTCCCAAACTTACCAAGAGTATTTGCTCTCAAGCCATAGACGAGAGGTTTGTCCTCCAGAGGATGTGTATGCATTTTTTAATTGGAAAGGCCTAACCAATTTGGTTGATTTTGGAAGTGGATTAGGGTTTTATTTTCAGGACTTCCGCAAATGGTTTCCCAATGTTTGGATTTGGGCTGCGGAATGCCAACAAGACATCATCGATCGTATCCTCCGTAGAAAACTCATGGAAGGGATTGAACAACTCACTCCGTTTTATATGGACCAATCTGACCACCCTCTCCTTCCCGAATGGGTTCCAGTTCCAGAAATTATTTTTGCCTCCCTTTCTTTATCCACCTTCCCAAACCCAGGTTTGGCGATGGATGGACTCATCCGTTCCATGAAAGCGGGTGGAAGGTTATTCATCGTGGATTGGTCAAAAACAGAGTCTGGATTTGGACCTAAAATCAATGAAAAAATCTCCATGGATAAGATGAAATTTTTAGCAGAAGAATACAAACTCGAAGTGACAAAATCAGGTAGGATCTCTGAACATTTTTATGGAATGGAAGTTCGTGCCAGTTCTCATTTTATTTATGGTTATTATGATTTAAAAGAAGAAGAAGATGAAGACACTGCTGTCTTTAAAATTTAATCCAATCGATGTTTAGGTAAACAATTCGAATCAATTTTAGATCCAATCAAAGAATCCATTACCTCAAGTTTCTATGTGGAGTTTGGAACAAAAGGAAATCATCACTAGTAAAAACCCCGTTATACAAGTGATTGCTGGTGCTGGCTCTGGCAAAACAGCCACTATGATTGGACTCTTAGAGGAACGGGAAAAAAACCAAACAATCCACCCGGACAAAACACTCATTGTCACATTTACCAAAAAAGCCACAAGAGAATTCAAAGAACGTTGTGAGAAAAAAGGCCTATCTCACTTGTATCATATTTCCACCTTTCATTCGTTTTGTTATCACTCCTTAAAACATTCTCATTTTCAAAAAAATTGGTCCAAATACAAACTCTTACCAGAATCAAAAAAATGGGAAATGACCAAAGAAATATTAGAACCAAATCGTGAACTGATAGGTGGAATTCCATTTTCCATACTCACAAAACAAAATGGGAAGTATTTACGAAACCTATCGATAGAGATTTATGAAAACTACATCACTTCCTTTCGAAACTGGAAACGAGAGAACAATTACTTTGAATTTGATGACTTAATCCAAGATTTTTTAGAATTTTTAAAATCGGAAGAATCTCAAACCCTCAAAAAAAATTGGAAATTCCTCATCATCGATGAATTCCAAGACACAGATGAACAACAATTGGAGATCATCAAACGGATGGAGTTTGAAACCATCACAGTTGTGGGTGATGATTGGCAGGCAATTTATGGATTCCGAGGAGCCACTCCCAAACCATTTTTAGAATTTTCGAATCATTTCCCAAATGTAATCCAATACAAACTACCAACTAACTACCGATCAACGGAAACAATCATTCAAAAAAGTTTATTACCCATCAGACAAAACAAAGACAAAATTCCAAAAAAAACGATTTCCTTTCGAAAGGAAAAAGGATTTTTCCATTTGGAAGTCAAAAAAGAAAACGATCCATTCTTAGAAACAATTTGGAAAAAATACCACTCGATTGATTCGGAGTCTGTTTTACTCACACGTAGTAATTTTCGCAAAGACGAATGGATCCAAGTGGGAGTGCCCAAAAAACAAGTGATGACAATCCATAGTGCAAAAGGTCTAGAATTTAAGACTGTGATTGTGGATTTATGCCAAGGTTGGAGTGAAGATCTAAATACAATCGACTTCGAAGAAGAAAGAAGGATTCTCTATGTTGCTTTGTCTCGGGCAAAAGACAATTTAATTGTTCTTATGAACCATACTTCCGATCCCAAAAGTCTTTGTGACAGGTTGAGTGAAGATTTTTCCCTTTGGAACAAGTGGCGAAATCGTACTTTACGGTGGATAAGACTCTGGTGAAGTGGTTTTACCTTGGGGGATTAGCTCAGTTGGTTAGAGCGCTACCTTGACATGGTAGAGGTCACTGGTTCGAACCCAGTATCTCCCAAGATCATTTTTATTTAGGTTCAATTAGACCTCCTTCCACTTGTTTAATTTTCTTACCACCAAACAAAGTTTCGACTTGCCTTTCCAATCCATTCCTTTCAAATTCGAGAACGATGAAACCAAAGTTCCTGGCTGAAGAATTTTTACTCGCTTTGTACTTTTTTGTATTTACCATACTCTCTGGTATTGTTCTCTTTTATGCTCCTTATGAAGCTGGTGTGAAAATCGCAGGCCTCACGGCTTTTTTCCATGTCAGTTTTGTTGCCATTTGTATTGTATTCCATTGGCACACTCCGTATCGAATTTGGAAATTTTTAGTACCACTTTCCATTTTTATGGTATTTCCAGATTGGTTTTTGTCGGCCGTTTTACAGATATTAGTTTTTCCTGAAGATGGATTTTTCAAAATAGGAACTGTCTCTGGTTATATGGCAGGTCTATGGGTCATACCTCTTTTTATTTGTGTTTATACAGGAATCAAATTAGAAGAAAGATCTGTCTCAATCATCGGTACAGGGATATGGGTGGGGCTTGTCAGTTTATTCATCTTTGGATTGTCTGAAGCGACGATGTGGATTTTTGGATCTTGGTATGCACAGAATGTAAAGATGTGGGGGCATGTTGCTTATTACGTACTGGTTCCCGAGATGATTTTAGGAATTACAACCTATCTTGCGTACCAAGGATTTTCTTATTCCGCTTACCTGTTCCAAATTGCCATTGGTTTTTTAGTGATGGTTCTTTATATCGGAAACTTATCCTTTTTCTACTTACTCATTGAAAAAATTCTTTAATCTAACCTTCAAATTTAGTTTTGTTTTTGGTATCCTTCTCCTTTTGGGAGAGGGATACTTTCGATTCCAACAAAAATCTCCAAACGAAGAACTCCGATATAAAAAAATACATTGCCTGAAAGATTGGTCGGAAATCCGTTTGTGTCCGAATGTAAAGGAAGGGTTCACTCGTCGAGATGGAAAACCATGGGACATCCAAACGAATGAGATGGGAGAAAGGATAACAAATTCGAACTTTCCAGAGACAAATCAAACAGAAGTTTGGTTACTTGGTGATTCAATGGCGATGGGTTATGGATTACCAACTGAAAAAACCATCGCGTTTTTGTTAGAAACTAAATACAAAATCAAAACACGTGTGGTTGCTGTGGATGCGATTGGCACGAATGGTATTTCGAATTTGTATTTGGATACTTTCAATCAAACTAATAACAAACCAAACTTCATCTATTGGGTTTGGAATCCTTCTGATTTTATCGATGACGTAAGGGAAAAAAAAGGAATTCAGAAATACCTATACCCCATCCACTTTTACCTCGTACGAAATTCATCACTCTATGACACATTCCTACCATCTCGTCAAATGAATGTGTATACAAATGGAATTCCGACTCTTTATCCAAAGACTCATCCCACCTATTCGTTTTTAAAAAAATTCATTCATAACAGAATCCAAAACAAAGAACAATGGAAGATTTTATTCTCTTGGGGAATGGCCCCGAATGGAACACCTGATACAAATGATCCGAATTATGATGTTGCAAAAAGATTCTTTGCATCGGAAGGAATGGCTACCATTGACCTACGCGCAGAGACTGAGGTTTTGTTTTCTCAAAAAAAACAAATCTACATCCCAAACGATGGTCACCCAGATGAAGATTTGGCAAAACTGTTTGCAGAGGCCATAGCCAATGACTACAAAAAGTCCCAATAGAAATGCTTGATTCTTAAGTCCCATTCTAAAGTTTAGAGGGATATGATCTTAAACTGGAAACGATGGGGAGCCATTGTCCTATTTTTCCCGTTCGCTTTATTGTCCTTGGAAGGGATCTTTCGCCTTGCCAACCCTCCTGCCTTACGTTATTACCGCGATGTCAAACTTTTGCATGCATACCACCCAGAATATGGTGTCACACTTGCCCCGAATGAAAGCAGATTTGTCCGCCATTATGCTGACCTTTGGCAAGGGCAATTCACAACGAATTCCCTAGGACTACGAGGTCTAGAGGAACCGATCGCAGAAAAACCCAAACTCGTTTGCCTAGGTGATAGTCTTGTGATGGGATTTGGAGTCTCTGACGAAGATACCTTTTGTTCGAAACTCAATGGATATGAAGAAAATGGAACCGAGTACCAAAGTTTAAATTTTGGAGTTGATGCTTACGGATCTCTTGGATCCTACAAACGCCTAAAAGATTTATCTAACAAAATCCCAAATATCAAAAAGGTTCTCTTTTTTATCTCTCCGAATGACTTTACAATGCCTGAGGAATTACGTGCACAAGGGATTTTACCTGACGATGAAAATGATGCCCTACATGAAAATGATCAAGAATGGAAAAATAAATTTCGCATTCAGTTTGAACTCACTCGTGTTTCTTATTTATTACAAGCATTGAAACTTGCTTATGAACAAACAAAAGTAAAATGGGCACAAACCAAATACATCATGAAAGTGGATTCCAATCAAATTATGGAATCCCCTCTTCAGTATTTAAAAGAAGCATTTATAATCCCTGTCAAAAAGGTAACATGTGATAATTCTGATACATTCATTTGCCCCACTCCCATTCCTAATTTACAAATCCAATGTTCAGATACTCCGATCAATACAAATGATCTAGAGCCACTTCCTGAAACCACTACGAGAGCCTATGACCAGATGATTCAGTTTTCGAAAGACAAAGGTTTCGAATTGATTCCAGTTTTATTACCAATGCAAATTGAAGAAGTTTATTGCCGTCAACTTGGCAAATTCAATCGATTAGGAAATTATGCTCTCAGAGCAAAACGGTATTTAGAATCCAAAAGGATCAGAACGTTGGAAATTTTACCATACACCGACAATATGTGCGGCCGTGAATTTACCATACATGGAAAAACAAAAAAAGCTGGCATCCAAGATTATTATATTCCTGGTGATGGCCACCTAACAAAACTCGGAAATCTTTGGGCATCCGAATCCATTCGGTCTGCCTTAAAGGAAAAAAAGTAAAATGCTCTTTAACTCAGTTCATTATTTAATCTTCGCACCAGTAGTAATATTCATTTATTTCCTGATTCCAAAACGATTCCAAGGTTTATGGTTATTCATTGTTAGTTTGTATTTTTATGCAATTTTCAGAATTCCATTTCTCATTTTACTCGTTTTCTCTTTTGTCATCACAAAACTTGCAGTCGATTACATGGAAGAAACCCAATCAAAAAATAAAAAGATTTTTTGGTTAAACGTAGCGGTTTGGAGTAATTTAAGTTTATTATTTGTATTTAAGTATTTAGATTTCTCAATCACGGTATGGAACCAAACCTTTTCCTTTACTCCCTGTGATCCTGAGTTTGTTCAAAAATCGGGAATTTTACTTCCCATGGGGATTAGTTTTTTCACCCTCCAAGCTGTTTCGTATGCGGTAGATGTTTACAAAGGTGTTGTAGAAAGAGCTAAATCCATTTTCCACTTTGGTCTCTTTTTGTCATTTTTCCCACAACTTGTGGCAGGTCCTATCTTACGCGCAAGTGATGTATTACACCAATTTTTAGATTCTAAGGACTTCACAAAAGACAATCTAAAACATGGATTAAAACAACTCTTTTGGGGAATCTTTAAGAAAACATTCATTGCAGACCCTGTATCTTATGTGATCGACCCTATCTATGCAAATCCAACGGAATACAATTGGATTGCGATGTGGATTGCAGCCTTTTTATTCGCAGTTCAAATTTACTGTGATTTTTCAGGTTACTCAGATATTGCAATTGGTACGGCAAGAATTCTTGGCTTTCATATTCCCAAAAACTTTGACCGACCTTTTTTATCGGGCACCCTGAGTGAACTTTGGAGGAGATGGCATATTTCGTTTAGTTCCTGGCTGAGAGATTATGTATATATTACGTTAGGTGGTAACCGTAGAGGTGAAATTTTAGCGTATGTCAATTTATTCATTACGACATTTGTTTCTGGAATTTGGCATGGTGCGGATTGGACTTTTGTATTTTGGGGTACTCTTCACTCCACAATGATGGTGGTTGAAAAATTTGTTTTTAAATTTGAAACTATGCGTAATGCCTGGAACAAAGTCCCTAGATACATCCAGCCTATTTACCCAGTGGGTATTTTTGTACTGTCCTGTTTTTTCTTTCGTGCGAAAGCAACTCCAGAAGTCCCCACAGGAATGGGTATCACCAATATTATGTTAGAACGAGCTTTTACTGGTGCTGTTGGTCAATTCCCTCAGATGAGTCTTAGCTTAGTTGTGTTAGTTGGCTTTTTATTCTTTGTGGATATTATGCAGGATAAGAAAGAAGATCGATTTGCATTTATCACAGATCATTTGTATTTTCTGGTTCCAACTTGTATATTGCTCTATGTGACATCGTTTATCATATACAGCGTAACAGTTTCTAGTCCATTTTTATACTTCCAATTCTAAAAAGAAAAACCGGCTTTCACCGGTTTTTCTTACACAAATTCAGTCTGTAATGATTATGTATCTGAATTAGAACTCCACTTTGGGAGCATTTTCTATCGTCTTTTGGTCTTCGACAGTGAATGTTGCTTTTGCTTCGTATCCAAATGCCTTTGCGGTTAAAACTGCCGGGAATTGACGGATGTAAACATTAAACTCTTTTGTAGCTTTGATGAATCTGTTTCTAGCAACAGTGATCCGATTTTCAGTACCTTCTAGTTGGGCCATCAGATCGGAAAAATGTTGGTCTGATTTTAGCTGTGGATAGTTTTCTTGGATCATAAGGAGTCTAGACAATGCAGAACCGAGTTGTCCTTGTGCTTGGTCGAATTGTTTTAAACTTTCAGGATTGTTGATGAGCTCAGGAGTCGCTTGGATGGATCCAATTTTTGCTCTTGCTTCTGCAATCCCTTTCATGATGTCTTTTTCTTGGTTTGCAAAACCCTTCACTGCTGAAACTAAATTGGGAACTAAATCAGCTCTTCTTTTGTATTGGTTGAGCACTTCTGCCCAAGAAGCCGAAACTTCTTCATCCAACTCTTGGATTCGATTGTAACCACAATTGGTGAATAAAGTTGTCATGAGGGAAAATAGAATGATGGTTCGAAACAGTTTTGTCATGGTCATTGTATACCTAACCTTTAGTCGGTCTGCAACACCAATTTGTCAAAAAAATTAATATCGGAACGGTTTTATTACCTTGTTCCAAACTGATTCTTTTTCTTCCAAATACCTTTCTAGGTCAGAATCTGAATGTTTTCCGTACAGATAGTCAAGCAAATAGGAATCACCAGCAAGAAGTTCAATTGCTGGTCTGTCTGATCGAAACTCATATACACCTTTTAAAAATTCAAATTGTTTTGGAAACAATTCATGCACTTGTTTTAAAAAATACAACGTGAAGTACAAAGAGTGAAACTGTTTGGGTTTTAAAACCATTAATTGGTAACCCTCACAAATGATTCCCGCGTATTTATGAAACGTAGGCAAAAAACGTAAATTACGTAATATAAACCTACCCTTTTGGTGAGATAACATTCGTTTATCCAATTCCAACTTTTCTTTGCCCAATAGATAAGGTGCGCCAAATGTTTCGAATGGTTTTGTTGTGCCTCTTCCTTCCGATAAGTTTGTCCCTTCTAATAAACACATGCCTGGATACACATAACAAGTATTTTGTGTTGGAATATTGGGGGATGGAGGAACCCATTCAAACGATGTAACCTTGTTTGGGTGGAAAACACCAACTGGAACTACTACAACATCAACATTCAAATGGAAAGTTTCATTATAATACGTTAATAATCCACCTGGTGTAAGACCATGCCGATGGAGGACTGATTTGACTCCTACAAACGATTGGTAAGTTTCCTGTAAGGGACTTCCTTCCACTTTTGTACCAATTGGATTGGGGGAATCGATTACTAAAAAAACTGGTGATTTACCAGTTTCTTTTTTTAATTTAGAAAGTTCTTCTAAGATATAATAGGCAGTCGTTAAAAATGTATAATAACGTGAACCAACATCTTTAATATCGATGATCACTACATCTAAATTTTTCAAACTCTCTTTCGGTGGGACTAAACTACTCTCTTCTTTACCATACAAATTTACAATTTGCATGTCTCCAAAAAGATAAGACAACTCATCTCCACTCACTTGGTCTTGTAACTCAGCAAACAAACCGTGTTCGGGTAAAAATATAGTTTTTAAATTGAATATCTCAGAATAGGTTTGGAAATGATACTTTCCGAGATAACCAAAGGCACTTTGGTTCGTTAAAATGCCCGCCTGACAACCACTTAGCTTTTGTATGTTTTTCAGAAACTTCATTTGTTTTTTTGAATTGTTTCTTTTTTCTCGAGTGCTGATTCCCAAATGGAAATTATTTTGGATTCATCTAGTCCAATATCTTCTAAAAATAAATTTCTAAATTCCGTAAGTTGTTTAATGAATTGATCAATTGAGTCGATGAGAAAGGATTGATTCTCTTTAAAAATAGAAACCCACATCTCCGCATTTGAGCCCGCAATCCTCGACATATCACGAAACCCCCCACCTGTAATTGGTTTTGGGATTGAATTCACTTGGTCCATCGTTGTTTGATTTTTACCCGCAACATTCACGAGGATTGTCGAAATCACATGTGGCAAATGGGAAACATATGCCAATGTTTCATCATGGACCTTGGCATCCATTTGTATGGTCCAGGAACCTATCAATTCCCAAAATTGTTTCACAAAATCAAAGCTTGTTTGGCTCGCCAATTTAGGTTTTGTTAAAATACAAAGTTTATCAACATACAAACTTGGCACTGCAGCTTCCGGACCAGTTTGTTCAGATCCACACATTGGATGTGTTGAAATATAATTATGTTCGTTATCACCAAAATGACTATTCACACGATCAACAATAGACTGTTTGGTGGATCCCAAATCGATATAAATCGTTTTTCCCGATTTTGGTAAACGGGGAATGAGTTTTAAAACAGATGCAACAGGTGTACTAAATACAACTAAATCAAAATGATCCCATTCAATCTTTGGATTTTCTTCTAAAGTGAAAACTTGATTTGCTAATTTGTTCGAAAGGATTGTTGTTTTACTTTTTTTAGAACGAACAACTGCACTAATTTCTACATTTGGATATTTTTCTCGAATGGCAAGCGATAAGGATCCACCCATAAGCCCCATTCCATAAATGAGGATACGATCGAGTTTCATGTCGGAAAAGATCCTGCAGTGGGATACGATCCAAGTAGTTTAAAAATTGTACATTGAGATTTTACTGTTTCGAGTAGAGACTTAATTTTTGGATCTTCTTTGTGTCCAAGGAAATCGATGAAAAAATGATACTCCCATAAATTTCGTTTGAGTGGCCTAGATTCAATTTTTGTTAAATTCACGGAAGCATCATGGAAGGTTTTGAGTATTTGAAACAAGGATCCTGTTTGGTTGGGAATGGAAAATACAATCGAAGTTTTATCTTCCTTTGTCACGGGTGACTCTGTTTTCCCAATCACTAAAAACCTTGTAGTATTTCCTGAATAATCTTCAATCCCTTCTGCAATCACGTTCAGTTTGTAAATTTCTCCAGCAATTTTGGATGCTATGGCAAGACCATCTTTTCGTTCTGATACTAATTTTGCTGCCATGGCAGTTGAAGATGTATCCACAACTTCCGCATTGGGTAAGTTAGCTGAAATCCAATTGCGACATTGTTCATTCCCAATTCGGATCCCATAAATTCGTTTCACTGCGGAAAGATCTGTTTCAAAACCTAATAATGAAAAAGAAATCCTTTGGTAAAGTTCCGAATACACAGTGAGATCTGTTTCAAGAAACATATCCAAAGTGGAACTTACTTGTCCTTCTGTTGAATTTTCAACTGGAACAACTCCATAATCTAATTTTTCTTCTTCCACCATTCGGAATACATCGGGAATCGAAGTCTGTGGAACCGCTTCAATGGAAGTGCCAAATTTGGAACGTAATGCAGAATGAGAAAAACTACCTTCAGGTCCTAAAAATCCAATCTTTAACGGGTGTTCTAAGGCAATCGTACCAGACATCATTTCCCGGTAAATGGCTCGTATCACAGAAGCAGGTAAAGGTCCTTTCGAAAGTTGTGTAACTTTTTCATAGACATCTTTTTCACGATCAGGTCGGTAGATTGGACCACCCGATTCTTTTTTCACACGGCCAATCTCTTGTGCAAACCCTGCTCGTTTTTGGATGAGATCAATGATTTGAGTGTCCAGTGAGTCAATACCAGAACGGAGTTTTTTTAATTCTTCTTCTGCATTACTCATTTTGATTCTCTTCTTTTAATTCTTCTGGTAACGAATCCAAATCAAAATCAGGATTCATTTCAGTTTCTTCTGTGACCAAAATAGATTCAGGTGTAAAATCTTCAAATTTGAGTTCCTTGACTTCCACTGGTGTTGGAAGGTCTGTCAATTTACTCAAACCAAAATGTAATAAAAATTCGTTTGTGGTTCCGTATAAAGTGGGTCTACCTGGAACTTCTTTTTGTCCGACAGCTTTCACCAATTTTTTGGACATGAGACTTGCCACCATGGCCCTTGAAGAAACTCCGCGTATTTCATCTAACTCAGTCAAGGTGATTGGTTGTTTGTATGCGATGATGGCAAGCGTGTCGAGAGTTCCCCGTGAGAGAGTTTCCCTTTTTTTATCTTTAAAAATATGAGATAAAATTTCGCTGTATTTTTGGTTTGTAATGAATTGGTAACCACCAGCAATTTCTCTGAGTAAAAAACCACCTTCTCTTTCTTGGTAATCAAGAATCAATTCATCTAACAGTTCTCTTGCTTCTGTTTTTTCAATTCCACAAGACTTAGCCAGTGCAGATAATTTGATTGGATCTGAAGATAAAAAGAGAAGTGCCTCAAGAAGGCCCTTTGTATAGTTTCTTTCTTCCAAATTGATCTAAACCTTGACTATTTTGATTTCTCCGAAAACTGCATGTTGGATCACTTTGCAAACTCGGATTTTAACAACTTCTAATACAGCAAGGAAGGCTGCGACGATTTCTTTTTTTTCTGGTTTGTCATTTTCAAACAAATCCATGAAGTGAATTTCGCCCGTTTTTTCTAGGAGATTTTGCAGGTATGCCATTTTGTCTTCGACCGAATATTGGGATACCCCTTCGTAAATTGGTATTTGTTCTTCGGCTTCATTGGAACTTTCTTGTTCCAAGATAGAATTGAAGGCAGAAATGAGATCAACAAGACTCACATCTAACCAATTTTCGGTTTCATCCAGAACTTGGTTTGTTTCCCGCGTGAACATACCTGCGGTCAATCTGTCCAGTTCTGCTAATCGTTGTCCCGCCATTTGGAATTTTTTGTGTTCCAAAAGTTTGTCCACAAGTTCCTTAGGAAGGGGTGGATCATAGTCTTCTTCTTCAAACCCAGGGTCTGGAAGAAGAGCCTTGGATTTTAAGTATACCAAATGTGATGCCATCACAGCAAACTCGGAAGTGAGCTCAATGGACAAGGATTGACTCGTTCTCAAAAATTGAATGAAATCAGATGTGATACGCGAAAGGGAGACTTCAAAGATATCCACCTTATAACTATCAATCAGAGACCATAAAACCGTCAAAGGTCCTTCAGTCAATCCACCGTCCTGGTTTTGCCACCGGACGATAAACTCCGGGGTTTGGGACATTTATAAACCTAATGCTTTTGCGGCAGCTTGTTGCAATCTTTCTGGTGGGAAAGGTTTCACAACAAAATCCTTTACACCCATTTTGATTGCCTTTGCTAAAAGGTCTTCTTGTCCAAGTGCCGTAACCATAATGATTTTAGCAGAAGCATCAAATTTGATAATCTCTTTTGTTGCTTCAATCCCATCTTTTTCCCGCATGGTAATGTCCATGGTGACTAAGTCCGGTTTGAGATTTTTATACTGCTCAACCGCAATGTTACCATTTTCTGCTTCACCAACGATTTCGTGACCTGCTCCAACTAACGCATCTTTAACGAGCGTTCTCATGAATTTTGCATCATCTACAACCAAAATTCTTGCCATGTTAATTCCCTCTCGACTTTAATAATTCAATCATTTTTGGTACTAATTCATCCACTGGGAGAACAAAATCAATTCCCCCAAGTTCTACAGCCACACGGTTCATTCCATACACAACAGAAGTTGCTTCATTCTGCGCCAAAGTAATACCACCTTTCGCGTGTATGTTGGAAATGGCATGTGAACCATCTTTACCCATACCTGTCATGATCATGGATAATAAATGATCGCCTCCATATGTTTCCACCAAACTATCAAACAATACTTCAATGGAAGGCCTATGTCCATTCACTTGTTCTGAATGGGTAAGCTCTATGAAACGATCTTTTCCTTTTGAAACTACCTTCATTTGGTAGTCACCAGGGGCAATGTAAGCGGTTCCGGCTTGCACCAAATCACCCTGTTCTGCTTCTTTCACATGTATTTTAGACAAAGAATTTAATCTGTCTGCAAAAGCTTTTGTAAATCCTGCTGGCATATGTTGCACAACAAAAATGGGCTTTGCAAAATCAGCTGGAATCCCTGCAAAAACGGTTTGTAACGCTTTTGGTCCCCCCGTGGAGGTTCCAATTCCGATAGCATCTACTTGGATCGGTTTTTGAAAACTTTTATTTAATTGCCGTTCGGTCCGTTCAGGACGGGAAATGGGTTCTGGACTGACGAGTTTGGAATCCGAAAATCCTTTGATTTTGAGCGATAAAACAGCTGCTATGTCCTCTGGCGAAAACTGATTCCCACTAGAAGGTTTTGGGATAAAATCAACTGCACCGAGTTCCAGTGCCTTAAAAGTAGCATCGGCACCATGTTGCGTAAGAACCGACAACATGATCACATGGCTCGGAAGTTTTTTCTTTTTGATTTCAGCGAGAGCCGTTAATCCATCCATGATGGGCATCTCGATGTCCAAAACGATAAAATCTGGTTTTAACTTTTCAGCAAGATCAATACAGTCCATCCCTGTTTTGCCAGTGGCAATCACAGAAACTTCCTCTTTTTTAGTGAGAGCATCACTTAAAATATTCCTCACAAGGAGTGAGTCATCAATGATCACAACGGTCGGTTTTTTGTTCATGATTTATGAATTAACTCAACTAACTCGTCAAAATCAGGTAAAAATACTAAAACACCGATTAGGTTACTACCTTGGTGGTTAAACTCTGTATGCATGGACAAAAATTTAGTTCTTTCTGGTTTTACAATGTCCACTACTTCCATAAAACTACCAGTGATCATTTCAGGAACAGAAGGTAAAATTTCTTTTTTCAATTTGTTGGATAGAGAATTCATAACACTCGAACAAACAATATTGGAAATTTCAGATAATACAGACATCATATCATCTGATAATTTATGATTGCTACCATCTGCATATTTTGCTTCTTCAGAACCAAGAAGTTCTCTCGCAATTTCAGAACCATTTTCTTCCGAAAACATCATGAGTAAATTTCCGTTCAAATCACCAGTCATTCGGATTTTCATTCCAAAAAATTGGTCCATCGAATAACGGAATTCTTTCGCCAAACCATCTCGATCAGTGAGTTTAATTTCCGGAATAAATAACTCGACTTCTTTCCCAACTAACTGAGACAACACAACACCAGCATTCATCATACCTGTGTTGACAATGTTTTCCAATTTTTTTATGTCTTTGGAAGACATGATTTCGTTAATGGCATCTGAATTTAAGGCAGAAACTTGGTTTAGACGTTCCTCTTTTTGTTCAACAAAACCTTTAATGATTTCGGCAGCCTGTTCTCTTTCCGTTAGTTTTACATTTTCTATTTTTGCAACATCAGCAAGCCTATGGATCTCATCTGTTTTATGATCCAATACAAGTGTTGAAGTAATGGATTCATTTGCCGAAGAATGATCTTCGCTGTGTCCATTCACAGTAGTTTCTTTTTTGATTACTTCTGTTGTAATTTTTTGGTTGGTAACAGGTTCTTCGGTAAACACTTCTTCTTTTGGAACAATGATGTGTTTTTCGATTTTATGTTTTTCTTTTTTGATGCGCGATTTGTCTTTTGCCCGTAACTCAATGAGTTTCGCATTATAACGATTTGTGGGGTGGTTTGATTTGAATATGTATTCAGAATCAGACATTTCTAGGGAACGAATTGTGGATGAACGTTTCATCATCTCACCAGATACGAGCTTATCAGTCCAATCTACTTTATCAGCAGCAATCTCAACAAGCCCTGGAATGTCTAAGACCAAAATAATGGTTCCATCTCCCATGATGGTGGCACCAGTTAATCCTTGTACGTCTTGGAAATTTTTCCCAAGTGACTTGATCACTGTTTCATGTTTTCCAATGAGATCATCGACCATAAAACCAAGTTTCCTTGTTTTGTAGTTCACAATCACAACAGGGACTTCCACCATTTCTTGTTTGTCGGCAAGACCCAAAATTCGATTGAGTCGGTAGATCGGAAGGACTTCCCCTCGTAGGTTGATGATCTCATGCCCTTCGAGTGTTGTGATTTGGTCGAGATTTACTTTGATGGTTTCAGATACTTCAGATAAAGGGAACGCATACACTTCTTCTTCCATGATCACAAGGATGGATGGAATGATCGCAAGTGCTTGTGGGAAAGATAAAGTAAAGGAAGATCCTTTTCCTTCTTCCGAATGGATGATGATTTTTCCCTTAAATTCTTCAATGAGTTTGTTCACCACATTCATTCCAACCCCACGGCCAGAGATATCGGAAATTTTATCTGCTGTTGAAAATCCTGGAGCAAAAATAAACTGAAATATATCAGACTCTGATAAGTTTTGGGAATCAGCTTCAGTGACTAACCCTCGTTCGATGGCCTTTTTTAAGATTTTATTTTTATTAAGACCCTTTCCATCATCCCGAATTTCCACAAGGATATTAGATCCACCTTGGTATGCATTCAGTTCGACAGTCCCTTCTTCCGATTTACCTGCCAGTTTTCTTTCTTCTGGCGATTCAATTCCATGATCAACTGAATTTCGGATAAGGTGGATGAGTGGTTCTCCAATCGCATCAATGACTTTTTTATCTAGTTCAGTATTTTCACCACGTAAAACCAAATTTACTTGTTTGCCAGTTTCAAGTGACAAATCACGAATCAGCCTAGTGAAACGATTGAACACAGATCCAATGGGAACCATTCGAATGTTCATGATTCCTGTTTGTAAGTCTTTGGAAATACGATTGATTTGGTCGATTTTACCCTTTAGTTCATTGAATAAAGAATCTTCCCCAAACTGTGCTACCAAATCATCATAGATTTTTTGGAATCCAGAGTTTGTGATCACAAGCTCACCCACATTGTTCATGAGTTGGTCAAGTTTATCTGAAGATACTTTGATGGTTCGCATCACAACCTTTGAATCGGTAACTGCCTTTTCAAAATTGGCAGAACCCTTCACAACCACCTTTTCTTCTACATCATTGGAAACTGGACTTGCTGGATTGTTTACGGTTGGTGTTACATCGACTCGTTTTTCCAGTGCTTCCATTTCCGTTTGAGGGATTTGGAGTTCCATTACCGAAAGGGTATCCACCATATCAATGTTACATTGTGTATAAAGTTCGTCTTTTGAATATTTAGTAACTGTAATAAAAGAAAGTGCGAAACTACCTTGACCATTATCCAACGCTTCTTCGGTTGGATTACAACGGATAACAACACCTGACTGTTTGACTGACTGTAAAATCAGTAGTAATCTTAGGTTTTGCATCGGCGTTTCATTTTTTAAACGCAGGTCAACTGTAAATGCAGTTTGGCCTTCTTCTTCTTTCAGTGCAGTTCTAATTTCAGAAATTTCGTCTTCTGTCAAATTCCCGATAGATGTTTGGTTTCCAACTTGTCCTTGTTTGGTTCCAGAAGTTGAGACTGCCGATTTATTGGAACTTCCACCACCAGAGACTGATACTTCATAATCCTGGAGTTTTTGGATCATGTCAGTGAATGGGGTCTCTACTTTGATACCGTTGGCAACACCTTCTATCACTTGTTTGATTAAATCAAAACATTCAAACAGTAAATTTACAAGTTTAACATTAATTTCCAAACTACCTTCTCTAATTTTTTGGAGAAGGTTTTCCATCGTGTGAGCGAGGTCGGATAAATTGTACAAACCAACAAAGGCTGACGAACTTTTTAAGGAATGAGCTGCACGAAAGATATCATTGATGATTTCGGGATTTTCGTGGTCTTTCTCTAGTTTTACCAAATTGGAATTGAGTTCTTCAATTTGGTCCTCGGACTCTTCCAGGAAAACTTCTGTGTATTCACCTAAAATTCCAGCCAATGTCGTATCCCCTATTCCTTACTTTGTGGTAGAAACAAAATTAACAATTTGTTCCAAATCCAAATTCAAAATCAAATGGTCTTCGTAACGTGATACAGATTCAACCATCTTACTATAGTTTAACGACAAGTCATCAGTTGTATAACTGATAAAATCCTTTTGGATTTTTACAACCTGTTTGACTTCATCCACTAAAACCCCAATTCGTTTTTCCTCTAACATAACCACTACGATACGCGAGATGGGATAAATGTCAGAATCAGTATTATGGAATCTTTTTTTCAAATCAACAATTGGAATGATTTCCCCTCTTAAGTTAATCACTCCTAAAATATAATCTTCTACATTTGGAATACGAGTGATGAGAACAGGTTTTAAAATTTCATGAACCAGTAGCAATCGGATCCCAAAAAATTCCTTTTCGATCGTAAAGGTAAGAAATTGTTCAAGGTCTCCTAAATCAGACTCTTGTTCCATTTTGGTTTTTTCCGCAAGGGATGTGAGGAGTTTTTCTTGGTCCATATGCTTCTTGGAATCGTGTCAGAATCCTACGTGGATTCAATCGAAAAAAGAATGAATCTGAAATTCCGTAATCATTTTTCCGACTTTAACATCGTGTTCTTCTACTTGGAATGGGACGGGAAAAAATTTAGAAAAACTAAACCCTATTGTTTTCTTTTGCACAGATTCTTTGTGTAAAATACGGTCATAATACCCACCACCTCGACCAAGGCGAAATCCATTTTCATGGTAACCAAGACCTGGAACCAGAATCAAATCCGCATCCTCTACGGAAATCTCCTCATCTCCTATCGGTTCAAAGATTCCATATGGACCTTTTTCAAAAGAGAACGGACGAAGGAAACATAATCCCTTGTCTTTCACCACTTTTGGAAAGTACCACTTCGCCGAATGCCTGGATTCAATAAAACTCGTGGGTCTTGGCAAAGGGCATGATTCGATGATGGGCAACACATCCACTTCCCATTGCAGGTCTGGAACATAAGTGATGATTTTGGAGTTTCCTTGTAATAAGGGAAATAGTCTTTTGAGAATCGCTGATTCTAACTCTTCTCGATCAGTAAGTTTTGGGATATTGGTTTTGAGGATCTTCCTTGCGTCTTGTTTGGAAATCGAATTCAAAAATGGTCCCCAATGATTCCCTCTTCCAACAAAGAGATAATTTTTTTCGTTCGTTCTTCCAATTCAGGATTTTCATTCACTTTGGCAGTGACATCCCTCATTTGGAACAACTCGTCGGCTAAATTGAGTGCACAAAGTACGGCAATTTTGGTTTTGGATGCATTGGGTAACACTTTTCCCAATTCCAATAGGCGTGTTTCCACGTAATCAGCAACTTCAGAAATATACCCTGAAGATGCTTCCCCTACGATTGTATACGTTTCACCAAAGATTTGTTTGGTGATTTTATGAGAGTTTTGGGCAGAGTCTGCCATATGGATTATTTAGGATCGTCTTCGATGATGAGAAAATCATCATCATCATCCGCATCAAATACGCTAATGGCTTCATCTTCATCATCGATGATGATATCGTCATCCTCATCAATCTCAACAGTTGGAACTTCGTCGTCAGTTTCCACAACGAGTTCTTCTTTTTCAAAGGATGCAGAGGCAGGAGTTTTTTCCAAAACATCTTCCCCATGGAATTCTGATTCATCTTCATCGAGTAAGATAATCTCATCATCGTCTTCTGTTGTGAGACTTGGTGTAATCGCAGCTGCCACTGGTTCCGCAGATGGAACAGGTGCATCCACAGATTGTGGTGCTTTAGGAGTGGAACTTCCAGTGGTTGGGAGGCCATCTAATCTTCCAAGGAGTTGGTGGACTTTGGATTCGAGTAAACCTTCTCTTTCTTTGAGTTGGTTTAATTCATCCGTCGCGTCTTGGAGTTGAGAACGAAGTGTTTTAAGTTCGCGCTCTTTTTCCTCCATTGCGAGCTTCATTTGGTCATTTTCCGCGCGGAGGGATTCGTTTTCCGTCTCTAGGCGTGCATTTTCTGTTCTTAGGTCCTGGATAAGCTCAAGGGCCTTAACAACTTTACTTTCTAGCTCTTCAATGGTTTCGATTTTTAACATGATAACAATCCGATGGAATAGAATAGACGAGCTATTCCATTCCTATCAAGCACTAATTTACTTAGCGACTTTGGTTTTTTCGACGATGGCGTTGAATACTTCTTTGTGGTTGTAAGCAAGATCAGCCAATGTCTTGCGATCTAAGTTGATGCCTTGTGTTTTGAGGGCGTGGATGAATTTTGAATAAGACATTCCATTTTCTCTAACAGCAGCATTAATTCGCGTAATCCAAAGTTTACGAAATTCGGACTTTTTCTTTCTACGGTCACGGTATGCCCATTGACCAGCTTTCATCACAGCTGATTTTGCTGTTCTGAATAGTTTAGAACGTCCACCTCTAAAACCTTTTGCTTTCGCAAGTAGTTTCTTTCTACGATTCTTATGAATGGTTCCGTTGACTGCGCGTGGCATCGTTTAACCTCCGTAAGGTAGAAGTTTTTCTACACGGTTATAATCGGTTTCATGGATGAGATGCATTCCACGGCTTTGGTGTTTCATCTTAGGAGATTTTTTCTCTAAGATATGTCTTCGGAACGCACAACCACGTTTGATTTTACCAGATTTGGTAAACTTAAAACGTTTGGCTGCTGCCCTATTTGTTTTTAGTTTATACATAGTTTTTTTATCCTTTAGCTTTCTCACTAATTGGGTTCATCACGACAACTATCGTCTTTCCGTCGTGTACCGGCATTTTTTCGGGAGAGGCATGCTCTTTTAGGTCCTCGACAAACCGGTTAACAATATTCATTCCAATTTCAGAGTGAACCATCTCTCTGCCTCGGAATCGAAGTGTCACTTTTACTTTATCACCCTTTTGCAAGAATTCTAAAGCATGACGCTTCTTAATCTCGAAGTCATGGTTATCAATCCGCGGGCGGATTTTGATTTCTTTTACCGTGACTACGTGTTGTTTCTTTTTCGCTTCTTTCGTTTTTTTAAGAAGTTCGAATTTGTATTTTCCAAAATCGATCAGCTTACAGACGTGAACATCCTGGTCACCCGAGACTTCCACCAAATCAAGGTTAGCTTCCTTAGCTCTTCTCAGAGCTTCTTCCAGAGTAACGATATCTGATCCTTCGTCACTGACGAGTCGAATCGATGCTACATTGGTAATTTGTTCGTTAATTCTGATGTGGGCGAATTTATCTTGGTTTGGGTTCCCTCTAGGGTTGGGCCGTTTCTGCATTCAGTCTCCGAAATTTCTTTCAATTTCCAATTTCGGATGAAAAACTAGGCACGCAAGTACATTTCTTTGCAAATGCACATGTTCAGGGGTTAAAGCGTTCCTGAAGGCCCTTCCCACACCACATATTCGATGGAAAGGGATTCTTTTTGGAGGATTTCAGGTAAAATGGGGACAAGGGAAAGGTATTCCCCATGGTTTCCCATTCCCATACAAGATCCTCCATGGCAAATCTGACCGAACTCATCATACAACACATATTGGATGAGGTTGTCATACTTGCGGTCACTCGGAATCGGGTTGGTGGTGGGAACAATTGCTAGGTAATGAAACCCTTGGTTTTCCTTTCGTTCCAATCGGAATCGAAGTTTATTTTCTTTGGTGAGAGGCTCTGTTGCATACAAAAGTTCCCCTTTGCCTGGATTCCATTTTTGGAAACCGTAAGTGCCAACCACATGTTCGGCTCGTTTCCATTCTCGTTTGGATTCTTTTTTGAAAGGTTTCGCTGAAGTGATTGGGATAGGGCTCTCGATTCTGTCATTTGTATCACATCCGGAAATCGTAATCCGTAAGGAGACTCGAGAAATTTCAGAAATAGAAAATGGAAATCGGCTCCATAAACCAGGGACATCAAAACGTTCCCAAGGTTGGACGCAGTGTTCGGATGTTTGGCAAGACAATAAGCGATCGGAAACATCGTAAAAGGCAGCAACTACATACAAAGAAACAGCTTTGTTCCCTAAATTTTGTCCCCCAGTGATGACAATATTTGGGCAATCAAATGAAACATCTTTCCGCATTCCATCCACAAATTGCATATGACTCACCTTCCATCCGAGAGTAACACCATCCGTAATGGGAAGGTTTATCATGGGAATGGCATCGTACGCATCACAGACGTCATACGGTGGGTGGATCGGAAGGTCCAGATAAAGAGTAACTGGCTCTTTCGATGTAGATACAATTTGACTCTTAAGCACTGGTAGGAACACTATGTGCCCACCAGTGTTAGTCAAGAAATTTCTTTAGTTCAATTCCCCTTTGAGAAGAGAGAGGAAACCATCACGAGAAACAGTTTCTGTTTTTTCTTCTCCCATTCTTCTGTAAGAAATATTCCCTGCTTCTTTTTCTTTATCCCCAAGGATGAGCGTATAACTGCACCGTTTCATGATGGAATCCCTAATTTTACTTCCAATTTTTTCATTCCGAACATCGAGTTCGACTCGAAATCCATGCATTACTAAATCTTGATATACTTCTTTCGCATAATCACTATGTGTTTCTGCCACAGTTAAGACACGAATTTGAATCGGATTTAACCAAAGTGGAAATTTTCCTTCAAAGTGTTCGATGAGAATTCCAATAAAACGTTCGAGCGATCCGTAAATGGCTCTATGGATCATGACTGGTGCATGTTTTTTTCCATCAGACGCTGTAAAGTCGAGTTCAAAACGATTTGGCATTGAAAAGTCAATTTGAACAGTTCCACATTGCCATAACCTACCAAGTGAATCTTTGATATTGAACTCGATCTTTGGTCCGTAGAATGCTCCGTCTCCTTCCTTGATCCCGTATTCGATTCCTTTTTTCTTTAGAGCATCATGTAATGCTTGTGTGGCGAGGTTCCAATCTTCATCACTTCCTTGTGATTTTTCGGGTCGAGTTGCAATGAAAGTTTTGAATTCGGTAAACCCAAATTTTTTGTACACGTCAAAGGTAAAATCAATGATGTCTTCGACTTCGGATTCTACTTTTTCCAATGGTGCATAGATATGGGCATCATCTTGTGTGAATGCACGAACACGGAAAAGCCCATGTAGAACTCCTGACATTTCATGCCTATGAACATTCCCGAGTTCCATAAACCGAAGGGGTAATTCCCGATAGGAATGCATGTGGTATTTATAAATCAAACAACATCCAGGACAGTTCATCGGTTTGACGGCAAACTCACTTTCATCGATGTCAGTGAAGTACATGTTTTCTTTAAAATTATCCCAGTGACCTGATTTTTTCCAAAGAGATGAGTTTAAAATGGCAGGAGTTTTGATTTCTTGGTAGCCCCGTCTAAAACACTCTTCTCGAATGTAAGATGCAAGAGTGTTCCAAAGGACAGTACCTTTTGGATGCCAAAACGGAAAGCCAGGAGCTTCGTCTTGGAAACTAAAAAGGTCAAGTTCCTTCCCGAGTTTTCTGTGGTCTCTTTTTTTGGCTTCTTCGATGAGAAAGATATATTCATCTAACTGTTTTTTGGTGGGAAAAGACACTCCATAAATACGAGTGAGCTGTTTGTTTTTGGAATCACCCTTCCAATAAGCGCCCGAAATGGCTGTGAGTTTGAAGGCTTTCAGTTGGCCAGTGCGTGCCACGTGTGGCCCACGGCATAAGTCATACCATTCCCCTTGTCCATATAACGAAACAGAGGCGGCATCAAACCCTTGGATGAGTTCTACTTTATAAGGTTCATTTTCTTTTTTAAATTTTTCAATGGCTTCTTCTTTAGAAAGTTCCCAACGTTTGACGGTAAGGTCTTCCTTGACAATTTTTCCCATCTCCACTTCGATTTTAGGTAGGTCATCCACAGTGATAATGGTTTCACCAAAATCAATGTCGTAAAAGAAAAACCCTGGACCATTCTCGATGACAGGACCCACAGTGAGTCTTGCATGAGGCCATAATCGTTGGACAGCCATCCCTAGTAAGTGGGCAGAGGAATGGTGGAAAACTTCTTTTCCATCTTTGTCATCAAAGGTGAGAAATTTGACACTCGTGTTTTCGGTAGGAACAAAAGATAAATCAACAGTCCGTCCATCGGACAAGACAACGGCAAGAGCTTTCTCTTTTAAGAAAGGCAGTTGGTTTTGGACAAAATCAGAAAATGACTTTCCGGATTCGAGTTCCTTGGAACTTCCATCGGGTAATGTAATCGTAAGTGCTGCCATAAGTGTAATCCCAGTTTTCGCACGCTCATTCTCCCGAAAAGTAAAGTTTTACCAGAGTTTTCCTGTTTCGAGAGATTCTGTTAGTTTCACAAAACTTTCTTCGACTGACTCCTTACGGCCAAAACCACCCTCTCGTTCCAGATCAATAAATCCATGTACGAGAGAACGAATGATCCGAATTCGATGGACCACTTCTTTGTCTAAAGTTTCGAATTGGAATGCAAACATACAGAGTTGTAAAATTCGATCTCCCAGTAATTTGAGTTCCGGATCCGATTCGGTAGAAACGATGACCAGTGGGTACATATGAGGGAATTCTTTGGCAAAACTTCGATAGGATTTTAAAAAGTTTGGAATCCGTTCCTTAGTGGGATCGGTTTTTTTTAAGTTTTCTTCTAGTCTGTCACCTAATAGTTGCAAGGCCCTCTTTTTAATTTCTCCAAATATATCTTCTGTGTCCTTTACATGGTTATAAAGCGAAGGTGTTCGAATGCCAAGTGCCTCTGCAACAGTTGCCAAACGAAATTCGGAAAACCCAACGTTTTGAATGGTTTCCCAAGCTAAATCCAAAATCAAACTACGACTGATTTGGGTTTGGCCTTTTTTGGGTCTTCCGATTTTGTTTTTTATTTTTTTTGCCATAATGATTTTAAATCTGAATAAAAACGATTGGGTTCTTCTACAAAAGGATAATGTCCAACATTTTCATAAAGATAAACCTTTCCACCAATGGTATCCCGTATCCAATTTGTTTCCTCTTCCGGATTTGAGAAATCAGGATCCTTTAATCCCATGATGATGATGTGATTCCCTTTTACATGGACAAGCTCATTTTCACATTCTTCTTTTGGTGCAAATAACATAGAACGAAGTGCGGCCATCCTTCCTTTTTCTTTTAAATTTTCTTTGAGTTTTTCCTTACGTGCTTCCAAATCTTTTGGTGGTTGGATCGGAAAAAGAGATTCATAAAATTTGACCCAGGCACTTGGGCCCCATGGACCACGAAAGGCAATTTGTAATATCGATTTTAATCCCCAAGACATAGGTTCTTTGTCTCTAACAAAAGGTCCTGATAAAACCATTCCCAACACTCGTTGTTTCTCTTTCGACTGGATGTAAACAGCAGATGCCGCTGTCATCGAATTAGCAATGATGTAAACATTTTGCAGATTATTTCTCTGAATGAAGGAGAGAATGTCCATAGCGGTTTCCTTCGGTCCATAGGAAGAAAAACTAACATCTGATTCTCCCATACCTCGCAAATCAAAGGCATATACGTTCCCATCTTTGTTTAATAAATGGACCAAATCCGAATAACTTTCCTTTCGATCACCTATCCCAGGTAATAAGATAAAATTCTGTTTGCCTGATCCAGACTTCGTATAGGCAATTTTTCCTTCTTCTAACGGGAAATAAGAAGTGATCAATTTCTCGCTCTTTTGGAAATCATCTGCCCAAAGGCAGATTGGGAAGAGAATGGGTAATAAAATGGGGAAATAGTGGTAGTGTATTTTCATAAAACTAATATAATTAGTTTATTTAACTAATGCAATTAGTTTTTTATCAGTTTTCCCAATTTTGGTCTTCGATGGTTTAAATTTTGGCCAAAAACAAGAATTCTTACTTGCTCCAGTTCCAAAATTCCCGTATTTTAAATTCATTCGCCTGATACTTGGATTTAAAAATTTGCAGATCATATTTTACGACAAAGAAACCACCCAATTAAAATCTGAAAAAAAAGGGACAACCATCTTAGAAACTGCACTCAAACATGATTATCCGTTGTATCATTTATGTGGTGGGAACGCAAAGTGTACCACTTGTCGCGTTTATGTTTCGGAAGGAATTTCCAACTTAAGCAACCGAAATGAAAGAGAACAATTACTCGCTGACCGCAAAGGTTGGCCAAGTGAAATTCGATTGGCCTGCCAAACCGAAGTGTTTGGAGACATTGGAGTGCGAAGGATCATTCGTGATAATAAAGATTTAAAAACAGTCACAAGTGAGTCGAAGTCTTCGAAAACTGGAGAAGAATGTTTTGCTGTGATTTTGTTTTTGGACATCAAAGGGTTTACGTCTTTTACAGAATCCAATTTAGCGTATGATGTTGTATTTGTATTGAATCGTTTTTTTCATGAAATGAGTGAACCCATTCTCAACAACGGCGGAGAAATTGATAAATTCATTGGTGATGGAATATTAGCGTTTTTTCAAATCCCAAATGAAACTGGCACCAAACAATCCCAAGCGAAAGAGAACCAAAATCTCAAAACAGAAACAATGAAATCTGCCCTTCGTGCTTGTTTGCGAATGTTTGATCAATTACAGAAATTCAATTTAGAAATGAAAGATCGTTTCAATTTTACATTTGATATTCGATTGGGACTACATGCAGGGAATGTCATCTATGGAGATATTGGTCACTCCGAGTTTAAGAGCCAAACTGTTTTGGGTGATGTAGTGAATGTTGCAAGTAGGCTCGAAGCATTAAATAAAAAAACAAACACCCGTTTTTTGGTATCGGATGTCATTTATGATACGATTGGTAAATCATTGTCCATTGATAAAAAAGTAGTCACAAAACTGAGAGGTAAATCGGATGTGATGAAAGCATACTCCGTTATCGGCTTCAAAGAAAAAGATCCCATCCTGTTCGTCCAACAGTACTTTGATCAGATCAATGCTAAATACCCCAGTTGGATTCATATTTATGAAAACAAAATTGAATCTTTTCGAAACCAAAATGTAAATTTGGGAATTTCGAATTCAACTTATGAAGGAGATTTGATTTCTTTACACCAAGTGATAGAATCGATAGTTGATAAACTGGGCAATCCAAAATCCTTAAAAAAAGAAATATCTAAATTGGAAAACTATTACCTCATGTGTTCAATTCCGAGAGAAAACTTCTCCAAACTTGTTCCTGTATTTTTAACTACGTTGAAAGAAACATCTTCTGAGCTCTGGAATCATGAGATTTCTTTAGTTTTAAAAGAAGTTTGGACCGATATCACTATTCAATTATTAGAATCTTAAAATAAACCTTGCAATCCAATGAATTTTGATTCAAATGAAATCAAAATTCATTCATGCTGACAGAACCTAACAAACCATCCATTACTAAACATTTACTTCGATTCATTTCTCAATTGTTTCAATCAAAACAAGGACCTACAGCAATCCGATATAGTGTATTTTTGCTCTTTCTTGTCATAACATTCAATGGATTCAATGTTCTAAATAGTTTTGTAGGTAGAGATTTTATTTCAGCCTTAGAACAAAAAAAATCGCAGTCTTTTTTTCATTATGCTCTGCTGTATGGAATTGTATTTATCATTTCATCAGGTATTGGGGCCATTTATCGATTTATTGAAGAAAGATTGGGAATATTATGGAGAGAGCAGTTAACTTGGAGATTTACGGAATCATATTTAAGTGAAAAAACTTATCATTCCATACTAAACAAAAAAGGAATCGAAAATCCTGACCAAAGGATCACAGATGATGTAAAAGCCTTCACTACCACTACATTGTCTTTTATCTTACTTTTTTTAGGAGGAGTTTTCTCTGCGGTTTCATTTGCAGGTGTACTATGGAGTATCAATCCAATTTTATTTTTTGTTGCTATACTATATGCAATGATCGGAACCATTTCGACAATTCTTTTAGGTAAGGATTTGATTCGAATCAACTACAACCAACTCGATTTAGAAGCAAACTACAGGTCTGATTTACTTCATATCAAACAACATGCAGAGTCCATTGCCCTAACCCATCGTGAATTACGAATGTCTGTTCGTTTAAAATCAAAATTGAAAAAACTAATAACTAACTTCAAAAAATTAATCTCTGTCAATTTACGATTAAGTCTTTTTACCAATAGTTACAATTATTTCATTCAAATCATACCGATGTTACTGATTGCACCAAGTTATATGCGAGGAGAAATTCAATTTGGAGTGATTACACAAGCAGGGCTTGCATTTACTACATTATTGAATGCATTTTCACTAATCGTCACACAATTCCAATCAATTTCTTCCTTTAGTGCTGTTGTAAAACGATTACAATCATTAGATACAGCAATGGAAGAATCAATTAGAACTGTAAAACAGAAAGAACAAGATAATTTTCACTTAAACGAGATCATTTTTGATCAACTTAGTTTGTATGCAATTGACAGATCCAAATTTCTCATCCAAAACCTGAATCTTAAAATGAAGAGAAAGGAACGTTGGCTCATTACGGCTATTGATGAAAACACAAAACTGATTTTTTTTCGAACTCTAGCGGGGTTAAATAAAGAAGACGAAGGACGAATCTTAAAACCTAATCGTGACGAAGTATTATTTTTACCAGAACAACCTTACCTTCCACCGGGACGGTTACGCAATGTCATTGTTCCCGCAATTTTAGGAAGTACAATTCCTGACTCAAAAGTGATGAAAGAATTAAAATACCATGGTTTAGATACACTTGTCAAACGACTAGGTGGATTGTCGGCACTCAAGGAATGGGACGACGAACTGTCATTAGCTGAAAAATTCAAAATAGCAACAATCAGAATCCAATTTGCAAAACCTAAGTTTGTTGTCATTGACAGACCAACTTCCAGTGTCGGAAAATTCGAAGTTTCAAAAGTATTAAAGAATTTCCATTCTCTTGGGATCACTACCATCATATTAGCAAAAGGGGAAGAAACTGCACTTGAATATGATTACCACTTAAACATTGGTCATTTTGGTAAATGGACATTGAATCCAATGAGTCCATTCTTAAAGGAAAATTGATGTATTTACTCCATAACAAATCTGGACTCAAAATTCAAATTTTATCCAATCTTTCGTTCCATTCTATTTTTTTTAAGAACATATTCATAAATTTGTATTTGGGAAATGAATTAGAAACAAGCATTACCAATCTTACAATCGAATATAAAAAAAATTCTCACAGATTTACTTTACCTTTATTTTCACCGCTAGGCTCTCCCATTATCAAAACTTCAGAAAATTCAATTTCCATCCAACGAAACATTGATGGATTAGAAATCATCACAAATCTTCAATTACACCCAACTCTGAGTTGTTGGAGAGTGCACTCAAAAGTAACTAATGTGATTGATGATACTGTGACTATTGGTTTTGTGAATACATGCGATCTTGGTCTTTGTGATCTTTCTTCTGCAAAACTTAATGAAGCCTTTGTTTCGCAATACATCCACCATGAAGTATTGAATACGAAAGAATTTGGTATTTCCATTCTTTCGAGACAGAATGAAACTGTATTCGGAAAAAATCCAGCATGCCTTACTTTTTCAGACCAAACAATCAACTCTTATGCGACAGATGGGAGGGATATTTTTTACCAAGGTAAATTGTTTCAGTTTCCCAACAGAAGGCTCCAAGGAGAACATTCGGTGGTGGGTCTTAGAACAGAACAGCTGGATCTAAAACCGAACCAATCATTTGGTTGCCATTTTTATTCTTTCCTCTTTGAAAACTTGGAAACCATTGAGCAGTCACCTTCTATCTCCGATACAATCGAACTTTGCCAACATGGTTGGGAGGTAAATGATTCTGAATTAGGGAAAGGAAGTGGAACAAACATTAGTTTGTTCCATCATGGAGAAAGTATAGAGGGTGAACATGTATCAAAGAGTCAATTAAAGGAACTATTTCCGAATCCTTGGCGGAACATTGAATTCAGCCAAGAAGGAAGTTTGCTTTCTTTTTTTACCGAACAATCAAAACATGTGACTCTCAAAGAAAAAGAAATCCATTGCTTAAGACCACAAGGACAAATCCTTCGAACTGGTAATGAGTTTGTACCAAGAGAATCATCTCTTACTGCTACTTGTTATTTTAATGGAATCTTTATTTCCCAACTCACACAAGGTCACACGGGCTTAAACCTTTTGTTATCACGCAAATTAGGAGACTTAGGAACGAGTAACTCCAAAGGACTTCGTATTTTTTGTAAGGTAAATTCTGTTTGGAAAAAATTAGGAAATCCATCCTACCAAACATACCTTCCCGATGTTATAGAATGGGTGTATCTTCTCGAGGAAAATACAATTAGAATCCAAGTGAAATCAAACCTTGATGATTCACTTTCAGTATCATTTTTGCATTCGATTGGTTCTCCATTGGAAGTTTTATTTTCCTTTTCCACGGGACTTGACGGTGAAAACGGAGATTTACCAATACCACCTAACATAAACATCGAGAACGAAGTTATAATCATTACTCCCAATCAAAAGAGTTCCCTGTATGAAAGATTGGATGGAAAAGGATTTCGAATTCATTCTGATCAGATATCTCGATTGTTAGTCTCAGACGATCGATTTTTATTTGAATCGGAAAAGTCACTTGGATTGCCTTATCTCACTATCAAAACAGAGATCCATTCCGAACTTAAGTTTCAAATATACGGAGAATTGGATGATGCGATAGAAGCTAAAAAGTCTTATATTCCAAAAAAAGATAATGGGATCGAACACCAATCCCTACTGAATTCAGCAATGACACTCAACAATGTAAAACTTTTAGAGATGATTGATATATTACCTTGGTTCAAACAAAATGCTGAAATTCATTTTTTAAACCCAAGAGGATTGGAACAATTTTCAGGAGGAGGATGGGGAACAAGAGATGTATGCCAAGGGACTTTTGAATTCCTATTATCATCTGGAAATTTTTCAGCCATACGTGAATTACTCATCCATGTATTCAGTGAACAAAATGAAGACGGAGATTGGCCACAATGGTTTATGTTATATGCAAGGGACAAACATATAAGAGCCAATGATTCCCATGGGGACATACTCTATTGGCCTATCATTTGCATTTTAACCTATTTAGAAAGAAGTAATGACAGGTCCTTATTAGATGAATTTACGACAAACCCAACAAGATCTTCAAAACGTAGTATTTTAAACGGAATTGAAATCACATTACTCGAAATCAAAAATCGGTTCATCCAGTATACAATTTTACCTAAATATGGAAATGGTGATTGGAATGATTCGATGCAACCAAAAGTACCATCGTTTCAATGCCAAGCTGTGAGCACATGGACTGCGGAACTACAATCCCTACTCTTTCAAAAACTAATCTGGTATTATGATTGGATCGGAAATGAAACCAAAAAATCAGAATACCAAACCTTATTTCATACTCTAACAAAACAGATCCATTCTGAATGTATGGAAGATCATACCATTGCTGGACTTGTTCAATTTCCCCCAAATGAAAAAAAAGTTTTCTTCTTACATCCAAAAGACAACATAACCAAAATTGAATACAGTATCCTCCCCATGACTTATGGAATTCTTTCTAATGTTTTCACATTGGAGGAAGCAGAATATCATTTAGAAATCATCAAACAACACTTAACTGGACCTGATGGAGTTCGTTTATTCAATAAGCCAGTACTATACCAAAAAGGGAAGTCTACCTTTTTTAAGCGGGCAGAGACAGCCAGTTACTTTGGAAGGGAAATTGGACTCATGTACACACATGCACACCTGCGGTATTGTGAAGCCTTGGCTTATATGGGCAAATCAAATGAATTTTTCACACAATTGAATCTAACAAACCCAATCGGTATCACAAAACGCATACCCCAAAGTCGATTGCGTCAATCTAATTGTTATTACTCGAGTTCGGATGTATGTTTTTTGGATAGAGAAGATGCAGAAAAAAATTACGAAATGTTATGGAAAGGAGATATCCCACTCGAAGGAGGTTGGCGGGTTTATTCCAGTGGTCCAGGAATTTTTTTAAAATTATTTTATGAGTCGCTACTTGGGATCCAATGTTTCCATGATGGTATTATTTTTGATCCGATGATGCTAAGTGATTTCAATGGTCTCCAATTCAACTTTGTACGATTTGATACAAAATTCGAAATCACTTACGAGATTAAGTCAGATGAGGGAAGCATCAACTCCATTCATTACAATGGTGTCAACATTCCTTTGGAACGATTATCAAACCCATATCGCCTAGGTGGATTCAAAGTAAATTTAGGATTGATTCTAAAGAACAAAAAAGAAGGAACAAATACCTTTCTAATACGAATTAAATAAAAAAAACGTATGAGTGAATCTTTCACACCCATACGTTTTCCGATTTATCCTTTTAGTAAGGAATGTTAAATGGCGTTTTTGCCTTTTTCGCCAGTTCTGATTCGAATCACTTCTTCTAATGGAGTGATAAAAATCTTACCGTCACCAATTTTTCCGTCACCACTTTTAGCTGCCTTTAAGATAGCGTCTACAGTTGGTTTTACGAATTCATCATTTACAGCAATTTCCAATCTTACTTTTCGAAGGAGGTTCACTGTATATTCATGGCCACGGAAAACTTCAGTTTTTCCTTTTTGTTGTCCATAACCTTGAACGTCAGATACTGTTAAACGATAGATTTCGTTTTTCGTTAACTCTGCTTTAACTTCTTCCAACTTATGTGGTTGGATGATTGCAATGATCATTTTCATAATGTTTAACTCCTATTTCCTTACCCACGAACTCGGATATTAAAATCTGGGTAAGCTTCTGCTCCGTGTTCCCCAAGATCCAATCCACTCAATTCTTCTTCTTCACTCACTCGGATTCCACCAGCTAGTTTTAACACAAACCAAAGGACAAGAGATACAACAAAAGTGAATCCACCAATTGCCAATATTCCATAAAGTTGAGTTACGATTGAAGGAACTTCTACTCCAGCAGGGGCACCTTCGTAACCAAAGATTGCAACCGCTAAAGTTCCCCAAATACCACAAACTAAGTGAACAGAAGTTGCTCCAACAGGATCATCAATCTTCATTTTATCAAAAAATAACACTGATAATACGACTAACACACCAGAAACTGCACCGATAATTGCAGCAGATGTAGGGCTAACAATCGCACATGGAGCAGTAATACCCACAAGACCCGCAAGTGTTCCGTTTAGAATCATACCAAGGTCTGGTTTTTTTAAGATGATCCAAGCAGTGACGGTTGAAGCTAGTGCACCAAGTGCAGCAGAGATGTTCGTTGTCACAATGACATGAGACATTACACTACCATCACCAACTCCCATCGTTGAACCAGGGTTAAATCCAAACCATCCTAGCCATAGGATTAGAGTTCCTAAAGCAGCAGAAGTCATGTTGTGACCAAGGATTGGTTTGATACGTCCATCTGGTAAGAATTTTCCTTTTCTTGCACCAAGAACAATGGCTCCTGCAAGGGCAGCCCAACCACCTACAGAGTGTACGACGGTGGAACCAGCAAAATCATGGAAACCAAGTCCAGATAACCAACCACCACCCCAAACCCAATGGCCTGTGAAAGGATACATCACGGCAACAAGGATAAAAGAGAATATTAAAAAGGAATGAAACTTAATTCGTTCGGCAACTGCTCCCGATACAATGGTAGCTGCAGTGGCTGCGAAAACGAGTTGGAAGAAAAATTTTGCAAGAAGGGGAACTCCCGTCCAATTCATGGAAGAGTAAACACCTTTGTATTCATCTCCTATGGCAGGAGAGTTATCAAGACCACCTAGGAAAAATAATCCATCTGTTGCATAAAATGGAGTTCCATCACCAAACATGAGTCCCCATCCAATGGCCCAATAAGAGAAAGTTGCCGCTGCAAAAACGATAAAGTTTTTTGCTAAGATGTTCACTGTGTTTTTTGATTGTGCAAAACCTGATTCAACGAGAGCAAAACCAGCATTCATAAAGAACACCAACATACCTGCAACTAATACCCATAATGTGTCTAGTCCTACAGTTAATGTTTGGATTGCTTTTGCGGTTTCTTCTGCTGGGTTCACGACGGTTGCAGCTTCATCTGCAAAAAGGAACATCGGAACTACCAGGAGAAGGAAGGCGATTGATTTGAAATATTGTTTCATATTGCCATGTATCCTTTCCATGTTATTTGCTGAAGAAGGATGCAAGATTGGTACCCGATGAGAAAAATCGATTCAAATTGTCCAAAAAAAATCAAGTGGTGCCTAAAAACCCTCCAATATGCCTTAAAATCCAATCTGACCATTTAGGAGAGGAAACCAATTTCTCTAGAACTCTTACTCAATCTGATATTTTCAAAAACAGAATGATTAAATTATAAGCAATCCGCCTTATGAAATAAGATCTGCCCAAAAAAACCATTACAAGCTGACTCCATTCCCCCTCTAATAGGAGTGAATTCTGAACGTATCCGTATCTGTAACGACAAACCGATTCGTAACCAAAAAACCTATGTCCTCTATTGGATGCAAGCCTACAGACGATTTGATGCCAACCATGCCTTCGAACATGCAGTAAAACTTACTCGTGAGTTGGGTAAAGAACTCATTGTATATGAAGGCCTACGTATGGATTATCCGTGGAATTCAGAACGAATTCACAAATTCATCTTGGAAGGTATGTTTGAGAACCAAACAAGAGCAGACGAACTCGGAATCAACTATTGGCCCTTTGTCGAAACTCCACAAAATTTAGGAAAAGGTTTACTCAAGGAGATATGCGAGAACGCATGTGTGATCGTCACTGATGACTTTCCATGTTTTATCATACCAGAACAAACAGCAAAGTTAGCACAAAAGATAGACTGCCAATTACTTTCGGTAGATGGAAATTCGATCATCCCCTTCTCTCGGTTTCAAAAACCAGCAAGTGCAGCAAGAATCCTTCGTTTATGGATCCATAAAGAATTGAACTCCAATTTTCCGTCTCCCAGTAAACCCATTTGGAAAAATGAAGACCTAACAAATACCAGAGGGAAAACAAAACCAAATCAAAAAATTGGGCTTCCAAAATCCATCGAATCTATCATAAAAACAATTCCTTTCCAAAACCAAGTCTCTCCCGTGAAAGATGTGAAAGGTGGTCGAAAGGAAGCCTTGCGATTGTTAGATGTGTTTATCAAAAAGAAGTTGGATCTGTATCTTACAAAACGATCAGAACCAAATCGACCCGAACAAACTGCAACCAGTGGACTTTCCCCATATTTACACTTTGGTTGGATTGGTCTGGAAGAAATTTTTTATGCAGTGTTAAAACATGGTTCTAATGGAAAATGGAATCCGGAACGATTGAGTCATACAAAACCAGGTGACAGGGAAAATTTTTATTCTCCATCCGTTGCCACCAATCATTTTTTAGATGAACTGGTCACTTGGCGTGACATTGGTTATCTATTTTTCTGGAAAGACAAACCTAACAACATCACACTCAACCATTTGCCAGATTGGGTGAAAGAAAATTTCAAAAAACACAATAAAGATCACAAGGAATACATTTATACATTAGAACAATTTGAATCTGCAAAAACCCATGATGAAATTTGGAATTCTGCACAAACTGAACTGGTCCAAACTGGCAGAATGCACAACTATATGCGTATGTTATGGGGGAAAAAAGTCATTGAATGGTCCAAGACTTATGAAGAAGCATTTACGATCTTAGAACATCTCAATAATAAATATGCTTACGATGGTAGGAATCCAAATTCATACACAGGAATTTTATGGTGTTTTGGACTTTTTGATAGACCATGGTTTCCCGAACGAAATGTATTTGGAAATGTGCGTTTTATGTCTTCCGATTCAACAAAAAAGAAGTTTAAATTGAATTCCTATATGGAGTATATTGGTGAACTGAGTGGAAAATCCAACTCACTCTTCCCATGACAGAGCCGATCCAACCGATATTTGAAGAGAAAACCAATTTAAAAAGTGAATCTGTTTACGATTATTTTGTTATTTTATTCAATGATTCCATCCATGAGTTTTCGTATGTTGAAGACTGTTTGATGAAAATATGTTTCAAAACAAAACGAGATGCCAAAAAAATTGCAATGGAAGCTCATTCGAAAGGTAAAGCCATTTGTTTCCAAGGGAGTATGGAAGAATGTGAAACAGTTGCTGAAAATATGACAAACGCGAATCTCACTGTGAGTTTTGGTGTATGAAAGAGTTAAAAGAAATTTTTTTAGAGGAATTATACAAACAAAAAGATTCAGATAAGGCTAAATTTTTCCCTCGGTTTTTTAAGACAGGACCAGGAGAATATGGCGAAGGTGACCAATTCCTTGGTATTACTGTACCCAAACAAAGATTAGTTGCCAAAAAATATTCAAAAAACCTTAGCTTAGATGATTTACAAACCCTGATTGTTTCTCCTTACCACGAAGTACGTCTCACAACCCTACTCATCCTCATTCAAAAATACCAAACCAAAAAAATAACAGAAATGGAAAAAGATAAAATAGTCAATTTTTATCTAAAAAATACAAAGTACATCAATAACTGGGACTTGGTGGATGTAAGTGCCGATAAAATCATAGGTGATTATTATTTTGATAAAAATAATGTGACAATTCACAAACTTAGGAACTCGAAAGATTTATGGGAAAATCGAATCGCAATACTCAGTACGTTCCATTGGATCAGAAAAGGAAAATTTGAAGAAACACTATCGTTATGTGAACATTTTTTAAATCACAATCACGATCTCATCCATAAAGCAACGGGGTGGATGTTACGCGAAATCGGCAAACGAGACATACAAACTCTTCGAATGTTTCTCAAAAATCATGCAACAAAAATGCCTCGTACGATGCTTCGTTATGCCATCGAAAAACTAACCACTTCTGAAAGGAAAAAGTGGTTAGAACTAAAAAAAGAAAACTAATCTCTAGGAAGTACTTTTGTTACAAAGTAAACCTTTACAGGTTCTGATTTCCCTTTTAAGTTTAACTCTTTAGTATCTTCAAATTCGATGTATTTTTCTCCGCCAGCAGCAAGGAAAGCAGCTTCCGATACGGCGACTTTTCCTGGTATTCCATGACTTTCCAGTCTTGCTGCCGTATTCACTGCATCACCGATGACAGTATAATCCATTCTTTTGACTGATCCAATGTTACCGACAATCGCTTCCCCAAAATTCACACCAATACGTAATCGGAAAGTTCCTGGTTCTAAACCTAATTGTTCATTGATCTCAACCATTTTCTTTTGCATGTCCACTGCACAAGCGATTGCATGATAAGCATCGAGGTCCGTTTGTTTGGGTGCTCCCCAAAATGCCATAATGGCATCTCCAATGAATTTATCTAAAGTAGCTGAATAATGAAATATCAAATCCGATAAGGACTCAAATATTGTATTTAAATGGCTTAAAACGACTCCTGGCGGATTTTTTTCAGCAAATGTTGTAAAACCAACTATATCTGAAAACAAAGTTGCAATGTCTTTCTCTTCGCCACCTAACTTAATATTGTCTGCTACAATCGTTTCCATCACTGCTGGTGAAAAATAGCGGGACAACCTTTCTTTTTCTTCCTTTTGTTTTTCCACCATCTTACGTGAATCAATCATGTTTTTCACAATGGACAATGCAACTGAGATGGTGAAGGCAGCAAATGCATAATCCTTCACAAATGTATGGCTTGGGTACCATTCCCATTGCATTTCCACAAAAATATCATTTAACATGAGCATTATGAATGCAAAAAAACCAAATGATACCGTTCCCATCGAAGGAACTTTTCTCCCGAGGAACAGAATGTAAAACAAAGCTCCTCCGAGAAGAATTGTAAAGAAACTCCAATAAAAAAAGTATTTAGATAAAAAAAGTAAATTGGGAGATAATAGAACTACAATTGCGGATACAATGCCAGCACCATCAATGTATCTGTTTGTCAACTTAATCCAACCACTCCGAACATGAGCAAATCGTACGATAAAATTAAATAAAAAATGGACAAGTGCAATCCAAGTAACATACTCCAATTTTTTAATCCAAAAACCATCACTCAAAATTGAATATATGATTTGGCTCTGGAACAATGTATTCAGTGCCATAAACAAAGAACCTAATGAGAAGTATATGGTTGCATTTTCTTCATTTCGGAATAAAAATTGCCAATATAAATAGAAACATCCAAGTAAAATAGTCAATACGATGACAAATATTTTCTTAAAATCATTCCAATACTCAGCTCGTTCTGAATACTTATAAGAAGATATATAAAATTTATCATGGGATAAACCTGGACTCAACGGGTATTTTGCATACACTCTGACGGCAAGTACGTTCGGTTCATCAATCTTTAATAAATGGAACGGAATTCGATAAAATCTAATTTTATCACTATAAAGAGATTTATCATCTAATTGAACATTGGTATCAGTATCGAGAAGTAATCCAGTACCACCAATGTACTTACCATTCCAATACACTGCATCTGCTTGGCTAATTTGCCCAAGCCTTAAGCTTAAATTTCTTGATTTGAATTTATTTTGGATGTCACTACTCGTGATAATGATCTCAGTCCGATACCAACCATAACCTTTGTATTTCTCCATATAATCAAAAAAACTGGGGAAATACAATTCGCCATCACCATCGGTCACCTTGTCCCAACCGGTTTGAATTTGAAATCCAGATATCCATCCTGTCCGAACCGATTCATCTAAGTTTGGTTGTGCATACGAAAAAACATGTGCTTTGATTTCACCTTCGTCCTCATCCAAATACAAATCATCCTCTGTGTTTTCCGTCACTCGAGGTGAATCACCTGGTTTGAAAGTCCATTTATGAATTTCCTTTCCGAAGGAAGATTCAGATCTTAAATCTAAGATTTGATTTGTGAGTAATACTTGTCCCGAAACTTGCGAAAAGGAAAAAAGAAGAATGAAAGGAAGAACAAATGTGGAAAAGAGTCTTTTCGAAAAAACCATGTCAGAAATCGTATTCAAAAGAAAAGGAACTGGCAAGTAGAAAACATTGGACAAGGTCAAAGTAGAAGGACTCAATTCCGACTTTTCGGGAATCGTTACTGCACCTAACGGAAAAAAGGTGGACATTTTTTTTGTCCATCCAGGTGACGAACTCGTAGTTGAATATGTCAAAAGACGACCACGCCAGAGATCCTTAAAAATCCATGAAATCATACGAAACCACAACTGGGATTTGGTGCAATGCGATGTGTTTGGCAATTGTGGTGGTTGTACAGGCCAACACATACCATACGAAACCCAATTGGACTTAAAATTCCAACCAATCTTACAATTATTCCAAAAAGATTTAGGAATTTCCTTAAAGCCAGTCCCTCAAACAGAAACGTATTCCTACCGCTCGCGGATGGATTTTTCTGTATTTCCAGGTCCAATCATTGGCCAAAGGCAACGTGGGAATTTTAGAAAGGTTGTGCCCATCAAACATTGTTCCATCCAATCAGCTTGGGCGAACCAAGCATTAGCGGATGTACAATCTGTTCTCGACCAAATGCCAGAAGTCATATGGGACAGAAAATCAGAAGTTGGAGGATTAAAATACCTAACCATTCGTAAGGCGCAAAATACCGAGGATGGAATTCTCATTTTTACATTCACTGAAGGTTACGAAGCAAATCCCAAAATGGAATCCTTTCGAAACTTATGCCTTTCCCAATTGTTACAACCTTCACTGCTATTTTGTTACAACCGTCCCAAATCAGAAGTTTCGGCAGTGGGCCGACCTGAAATTTTACGAGGAAAAGATAGTTTTACCGAAATGGTCCTTGGCCATCGATTTGAAGTTCCATTTGATTCTTTTTTCCAACCAAACCCAAATGGATTTTTACCTATTTTAAATTTCATAAAGGAAAGAATGGCGAAGGATCAGTCAACGTTGATTGATTTGTTTTGTGGGAATGGTTTCTTTTCTTTGTTATACGGTGAACATTTCCAACATGTTGATGGTTACGAACTCACAGAATCTTCGATCGTAACTGCTTCTCAATTATTCAAAGAAACCTACCCTACAAAATCTCATTCCTTCCAAGTGGCCAATTTATTTCTTTCTACAGACGGACTCAAAAAACAAGAAAATGCAAGTTTGATTCTAGACCCGCCAAGAGCCGGTGCTGGAAAACTAGTGAACCATTGGATCCGGGACTTCGGACCTGAATTTGTATTCTATGTCTCTTGTAATCCTTATTCACAAAAAGATGATGTGACTTTATTTTTGTCGGCTTATGACTATGTAGATGGAATTTTGATCGATCCTTATCCGCATACACCGCATACGGAATCCGTCCTTTTCTTTCGCAGAAAACACCAATAAAATCCCTTTATCGATTTTCTCTTTCTTCCGAAAATAATAGGGAGGGAACTATGAAACAACGGACTGCGATTTTATTTTTTTGCATCGTCATTTTAGGACAAATCGGATGTGCGAGTGTTATGGTAACAAACTGGGCACCAGATGAATCCAACTTCAAATCGAGACCAGTAAGAGTTCTCCTTGGTTATGCGAGTGATGAAGAAATTTTTAAATCCTCAGGTGAAATCATAGTTAAAGATGCAAACGATCTCACTATTAAAAAAGCATATGATTTTTTATCCTTAAATCCAACAGCGATCAAAGCGCCTATATCCATTCAAAGTAATTCAGAGTGGGTGGATTACAAAGGTGCGAGTTACCGTGGCAGTATTTTACTAAAGCCCATTGATGGAAAAGTTCTCATCATCAATATTGTTCCAGTAGAATTATATTTACTATCGGTTGTACCTTCTGAAGTGAGTGCTTCTTGGCCCAAAGAAGCTTTAAAAGCACAAGCCATTTGTGCGAGAACGTATGTTGTAAAAGAAATGTTAAATCGAAAAAAACAAGAGTATGATGTCGACACATCAACGAATACTCAAGTTTACAAAGGTAAAAACAAAGAACATAAAAATACATCCGAAGCTGTATTTGAAACGGAAGGCCTGATCCTCATTCACAAAGGACAACCTATCCAAAGTTTTTTCCATTCGAATGCTGGCGGTTACACGGAAGATCCAGCAAATGTATGGGGGAATTCTGTTGAATATTTAAAACCAGTTCCATCTGAATATGATAAGGATGGAGATCAATATTCATGGGAAGAAAAATGGAAAACTGATTATGTTAATAACAGCTTACGTGACTTAGGTGTTGGTGATATCCAAGATATCATTGTTGCCAATCGATTTCCAACGTCTCGTGTGAATGAATTAGAAATTATAGGAACATCTGGAACCAAAAGAATCAAAGCTACTGAATTTCGAAAAAAAATCGGTGCGACAAAACTAAAGTCTACTCGGTTTGGAATTCGAAAAGAAGAGTCGGGTGATTTTTATGTGAAAGGATTAGGTTCTGGTCATGGTGTGGGAATGTCTCAATGGGGAAGTTTTGCAATGGCAAAAAGTCAGTTCAACCACAAAGAAATTTTACAACACTATTTCAAAGGAATTGAATTCGCAAGAATCGTTGCCAGATAAAGCTTAGATTTTGGTTTCCATCGTCAGAAGATTTTAAATTCTGACTTTAGGTCCCAAAACTTATGGCAACACTGGAAGAATACTTATCCCAAATTAAAGATCTGACGATTGTTCCGCCAGTCTTACTTTCCGTACTTTCCCTAGACGATGATAATGAACTTTCCTTTGGTGAGTTAGAGAAAAAAGTCCAATCCGACCAAGTCCTTGTCGCAAGGCTTTTAAAATTAGCCAATTCTCCTTTTTTCTCCCGCGGAAATCCTGTTGCCAATATGAAACAGGTCATCACTCGTCTCGGTTTTAAAACCGTTCGCAGTATGGTGGCGATGTCGATGACAGATTCTCTTTTTAGCCAGGGGAATTATAAAAAATTCCGTGATGAAGTTTGGGATCATTCCGTTGCAAAAGGAATTTTTGCTCAAATCCTCTGCGAAGAAAAAAAATTCAAAAAAGAAGCCGAACTTGCCATTACATGTGGACTTATGCAAGATTTGGGTCGTATTGTTTTGAATACAATAGATCGCAAAAAATATGTAGAAGTGTTAACAGAATTCCAAACATCTGATGTAAGTCTCATCACGTTGGAAAAAAAAGCATATGGTGTGGATTCATATGAAATGGGAAGTGCAGCAGCCAAACTTTGGAAAATGCCTTCGATCATCATCTCCTCCATTGAAGATTTAGCAAAACCAATTGCAGAACAAACCTCCCTCGGTCAAATCATTGGTTTTGCAGGTGTGATTGCCAAACTAACATGCCATGGAAAACAAGAACCAGATACAATTCAAAAATTTGAAGAATACCGAAGTGTTTTGGGTTTAGAAATTGAAGATATGAAAGTGTATGTAACAACCAAGGATGAAAAACTGAAAACAAACGAATTGTATCAGTTTTGTAGCACCCTATAAAACCATTAATTTGGTTTTACACTTAATATTCTGTGTAAACCTTCTTTTCCTTTAATTTTTACAGGTTCTAATTCTTCATATCGGTATTTTTTAGAATACTCTTCTGGTAGATGGTTATATAAACCTTCTGATACATAAACATGCATTGGCTTAGCCATGGACTCCAATCGGCTTGCCATGTTCACTGTATCCCCTACTGCTGTATAAGAAAGTTTTTGAAACGAACCCACGTTTCCTACAATCACATTCCCTGACGCCACACCGATTCCAATCTGCGGAGTGAAACCATAAATCTGATTCCATTTGGGTTGCCACAATTCAAATACTTGCAACATTTCTAATGCACAATCGAGAGCGTTTTGTCTATGATCTTCTTGAAAAACCGGTGCTCCAAACAAACACATGATGGAATCGCCTATGTATTTATCGATCATCCCACCATATCCCAAAATCACTTCTGTCATAGCAGTGAAATATTCATTCAAAAAGGAAATCACATGTTCAGGTTTCATTTTTTCAGATAAGGATGTATAACCACGAATATCAGAAAACAATACAGAAACTTCTTGTTCCTTTCCTTTTTGATCTAATGATAATGTATTATTCATTAAACTTTCAACAATGATAGGATCAACGTACATCCCAAATACGTTTTGCATTTTCTTTTTTTCAAACTCTAAGTTTAACTTTTCTTCATATTCTTTCTCAAGTTCTTTTTTAAACTTTTTAACCATCGTATTCAAATCTTGAATCTCTGATTGGTTCATTCCATATAGATCTTGGAAACGTTTCAAACTATCATCCATTTGGATGGATACTACTTTTTTACGATAAATCTCCCGGAACAAATTACGGAATCGATGTTCTAAAATATTTTTCTTTAACCTACGTTTGCTGAAGTATTCATTGATACCTAATTGAAACGCAAGGATTGGCAGTTGTTTTCCTTCGGCCTTGGTAAACACAACCACTGGAAGTTCGGAAGGACCAGCCATATCCATTATTTTTTCTAAGATAGATTCTGAAGATTCCTCTAATTCAGGAAATTGAATTTCAGTGATGAGAAGGTCATATTGAACTTTTTTAATTTCCTCGGCTCCATTCTCAAAAACAGATCGCCACGTCAAATCAATGTATTCACCAAACCACTCCACGAGTAATTGCGAAATGGTATCGTATGATTTTTTCTGTGGTTCTAAAACCAACACTCTGACAATTTCTTCTTTTTCTAATTCCACGCGCCTTATTTTTCACTCTCTAAAAATTTGTGAAGCGCCTCTTGGAATTGGAAGGAAAATCTTCCTAATAACAAACGAAAGGCTTGTAAAATGACATCTGGTCTTGGGGGATCTCCTGAAATAAAAAGGTCTGGTTCTTTTGGTAACTTCCCTTGCGGGAAAAGACCTCCACTGACTGCTTCTGTCCCACAGGCAACCAACGCTTTTGGTTCACTGATAACATCCCATGCAGTTTGCAACGGAGCCGCCATATTTTCGGAGACTGGTCCGGAATATACAATGGCGTCAGCATGTTTGGGACTGGCAACACATCGAATCCCTTCTCTTTCGGAATCAAACACGGAATTGTAAGAGGCATTCAGTTCCGATTCGACTGTATTGTTTCCACCGGCGGCAACTTCTCTGTACAAAAACCCACGGTTTTGTGTTAAGGCGCGGAATCGTTTTTGGTTTTCAGTGAGTGTAAATTTTGCTTGGTTGGATAACTCCAATTTTCCATTTTTGTAGGTTGTATAAAATTCCTCTCGGTGTAAAACGAAAGTGTATATAAATCCCGAATTACGAAGTTTTCCTTCCGGGCAAATTTCTACGCAAAGCCCACATTGCAGGCATTTTCCATAATCCATTGTCAGTAGGTCTCCGCCATTCCTTTGGATCACATTTGTTGGACAAAGGGTTTCACATTCCTTACAGCTTCCACATCCGTTTACCATTTCCTTCGTGGGAATTGGTATGCCTCTTTGATTCGGGTGTACATAGGAAGTTTTCTCGAAATTGAGAACATTTTTTTTAGTGAAAAAATTCTTTAATTCAAATAAAAAACTCATAAGTCAAATCCAACATAACTAAGATTAAATGATTTATTATTTAATGGGAAATCGCTTACTTGTTCTCCTCGAACTGCTAACTCAAGTGCATGCCAGTTTAAAACTGAAGGATCGCGAATATAAGAATTAATTACAAAACCATTTTCATCGATGTTTAGGGCAACTAACAAAGGTCCTCTCCATGCTTCCACTGAAGAATAATAAATTCCAGATTGTAATTTTTTTTCTTTTAGTTCCTTCGGTATTTTATTCTCTTTTGATTTCCAAATCAAATCCCAATCTAGTTCCTCTACTTTTTCCTCCATCCAACGTAACGACTGTTCAATCTCAGCATATCGAAGGTACATCCGAGCCCAAACATCACCATTATAATGATGGTGTTCTTCCTTTATAGGAAGTGGTTTCCAATCGGGGTAATCGGGATGATTGATCCGTAGGTCTTCCACTACTCCTGCCATTCGAGAAACCATTCCAACAAACCCGTTTTTTTGAACATCGGATTCCGAAATAAACCCACAACCTTGCATCCTCTCCTTGAGAGTAGAAATGGAGAGAGCTCTTAGAATCTGAGGACGAATTCTAGATTGATAAACTTTTTTTAATTGGTAAAAAGCTTCTTTAGCCTGTTTGGCGTTAATTCGATGATTGAGTAAGAGTTTACCAGGACGAACTACTGATTTCCCAAACCGGTGCCCTGTCCAAGTTTCCATAAGTCCAAGTGCAGCCCCCCTATCAGTAACACAAACACCATATAACGGGTAATAGCCGATATCTTCCGATATTCCACCTAAATCCCCAATGTGAACGGCAATTCTTTCCAACTCAACGAGCAAAGATCGGAATAAACGAATGTCTTTTGTTACTACAATATTATGAATATCTTCATATATTTTTGAAAATGCTAATGCATAACCAACACTTGTATCACCAGATATCATTTCTGAATATGGCAAAACCTGTTCCATAGATTTACCAACTAAAAAATCTCGTATACTTCGTTTTTGATAACCAAGGCGAATTGTTAGATGACGAATCACTTCACCCTCTACAACAAATCGAAAATGACCTGGTTCGATGATACCTGCGTGAATGGGACCAACAGCATGTGAATAATGATCAATTGAGAAAGGTACAGACAAACCGTGGTAAGCTAAATCGCGTATCACACCCGATTTTTGGTGTAAAGATAAAATTTTCCCTCTCTGGTCGGACAAATAATCCTCTTCCTTTAAATCAGAATAGTCTTCATGTCCCATGTCTTGTCCAAAAGAATGCCTCACCAACCAAATCGGATATTGATCATCCAATAAAAAATCAATTGTACTTTTTTTGGATTTTTCCTCTTCCATAACTATACTTTGATTCTCTTGAATGAATTGAAAATACGAACCGTTAAAATGAGTAATGCCTGTAATTTTCATCATATATAATTCGCCATCAAATAATACATGCCAAAAGCACCAACAGAGATGGTGAATAGCAAACTAATCCAAAAAAAATAAAATCGCAATCGTACTGTTCCTAATACTTCAAAATTAAAATCTCGATTCTGTAGCCTTACCATAGGTAATACTTTATTCAATGAAACAAAAAAGAAAACGGATCCCAAAATCGGGAATATAAATAAGTAAAATTGTTTTTTCATGATTGCAATCTCTATGATTTTCAAATCCAAAACAAAAACCGGAGAAAGAGGAAAAACAAATGCAATCAACAATGCCAATAAATAAACATACAATGCTTTATGGCTTAACGTGGTTCCCTTCAGGATCTGAGATATATTACGTTTCCCAGCATCCATTCTTAATATTCCCATAGATAAAAAGACAAGAAGTTTAACCAAAACAGTTGTAGTGAGTAAAAAGTAAAAAACTTCATCAGATACATCCAACCATAAAAATAGAGTTAACATTCCTGTATGGAAAAGTGCAACTTTAGCCGAAATACGTCGAATATCATCACGAGATACTAACATTAAAGTTGAATATAAAATCGTTAATATACCAATGAATAATAATCCATTGGAAGCATTGATTAAATGTAGATTTAATTCATTTTCCAATTTAATCAAAGGTCGAATTGCAAGAACTACACTAACAGGGACAAATGAAGCGATCAATGAAGAAATTTGGCTAGGGCTTTCTGCATAAGTATCACCAACCCAAAAGTGATTTGGCACCAAACCCAACTTCCCGCTATACCCATAAATCGTTAAGAGTATGCCTGTTTCAATAAGTAGACCAGATTGACCTTCTAACCCTTGTTTAAGGGAAGAAAAATCCAAGTTTTGTAAGGGAGTGGATGCGAAAAGTAGTATCACGATACCTAAAAAGGCTAAACCAAGTGCATAGGAATTAATTAATAAAAATTTCCATCCAACATGGAAGGATCGTTCTGTTCCACTTGAAGAAATTAATAACGCCCCAAATAAAGTTGAAGCTTCAATTAAAATCCATTTTAGTACTATGTTATCAGTAAACCAAGAATAAAACAATACGGTAAAAAAACAAATTTTGAGTAAACTCCACAACCAAATCCTTGTTTGTCCTTTCGTTGGAGCAAAAATTGAAATTAAAAATATAACTACAAAGGTAAAAATTCCGGATACATAAAAAACGATCTCCATCATAACTTTCTTTCCTTTACATGCATATGAGGTGAAAGCTGCAATATTCCTCCAGAAACTATTACTAGTATAGCATCCAAAAAGGATCCAAATTCCAAACCAAACGGTAATCCCTTATCCAAAACCATAGTTAGAACAAAAATCCCATTTTCAAAAACACAAAAACCAGCAATTAAAGCCAACCAATTCCGCCTAACAACAAAACACAATATACCAACATATACTAATAAAATTACATAAATTAATGCGATTTTATGAACTGGTATCGACAATAGAGGGACACCATCCGTAATTTTAACGGCAAGAACCAATCCTAATACCATAAATAAGAGAGTTGCTAAATAACCAAATCGCGGAGTAGTACTCTCATTCATTTTTGATTTATTCGCAGTCCAATTTAGAATCCATGGAGTTAATAGTCCCTTAAAAAGTACAACCAACAAAATTAGTGAAATGGCATGTTGCCAATCACCTTCATGAGTTTGGATCACAGGAAAGATCAACAAAAAACCTTGAAGACTTAAAAACAAAATAATCCGACTTAATCGATTTTCAACTAAGACAACAATACCAGACAAGAGTAATAATAAATAAACAAAATCGTATATCATTGATTTATCCTATGAAAGTTTAACAAGTGTCCCCAAAATCAAAATCGCAATAAAAGCCAATCCCATAAATTCAGGTATCCAGGTCCATTTTCTTCGAACACTATTTGCTTCCCAAAAACCTATCAATATCGCCAAAAAAACTACTGCAGGCAAAATCAAAAATTCCTGATTGATTCCATTCAAGTAGTTTGATTTAAATAGTTTTGAATGTTCTAATGCTAACTTTACCAAAAAAACAAGTAATGCAGAAAGTTTTATAGAACTAGCTAATTCAAAAAATGCCAATTGTCGACCAGACGCTTCCAAAATCATTGCCTCATGAACCATGGTTAACTCTAAGTGAGTACGCGGATCATCAAATGGAGGTTTTGCTAATTCCGCAAGAATAGCAATAAAGGATAACGATAAAAATAGTAATCCGATTAATATACCTTGAGGTGTTTCCGAAATTTCGATATGGGATTGCGCAGCGAGTATCATGAGTATAAAAGTTGGCTCTACCATAACAGACAATAAAATCTCTCTTCCCGAAGCCATACCACCGAAGGAAGTTGCACCTTCCATTGCAAAACCAATATAAGCGAATCGATAAAGTGCTAAAAAAAATGGGATCAGAATAAATGGTGCCCATTCAAAGAGAACAATACTCCATATCATTAAAGATGAATATATGACGATTCTCGGAGCCAATTTGGAGATCGAAGAAAAGTAGTTGTTTACAACAGGAACTTTCAGAAAGGATTTACAAATCTCCAAATAAAATTGGATGAGTCTTGGTCCACGCCTACCTTGCGCATAGGCTCTTACTTTGCGAAAAATACCTGTTAACAAAAATGGAAGGCATACAAATAAAATGACTAAGTAAACAAAATGAATGTAACTCTCCACGATGTTATCCTTTAAAATCGCCGAAAATCAGTAATGAAAAAATAAAAATCAAAAACATAGAAGAAATCGCTAAATATTTACTTATATCTTCCTCTTTAGGCTCATTTGTTGAAGAAACAAATTTTGTACCAAAATTAAATATAAATGTTAGAGAATTGATGATCAAATTATCAACGATTGAATCTCCCATCTTATTCACAAAATACCTTCCCAAAGAATTTTTTAATGGCTTTGAAAAAACAGTCGATGGAACAGATAATTCGTGTCCCGAATAACCACCACCACAATCCCATGTTTTTCGTTTTAAGTCCGCGATATTTACCTGATTCCAACGATCATAAAGATAAAAAACGATTATGATAAAAATAGTAACCATTGATACAAAAGAAATATTCCAAAACCAATCGATCAATTGCTGATCGGCAAATGGTTTTAACATAGGTAACTCTATAAAAAATGGTAATGCCAATGGAAATAGATAAATCATTAAGGCAAGACTCAAAAGAGATATGTATAACCAACGTTTTTGCATATCTCCAAACGGAAGTAAGTTCATATTGTTTCGAGGAATAGACAGAAACATTGTTATATACAATTTAATATGTGTAAATCCACCCAAAACGATACCAAAAAAAATGAATATCATTGAAGGTAATAAAAACACAGAACGACCAATCGGTAGATCTAGTATTCTAGCATTTAAATAAAAGTATGTAGCTTCCGAAACAAAACCTAAGGTCCCAGGTAAAACAGCATAACTAAAAGTTCCTGCTCCTAATAGTAGAGGAGATATGCCAAGTAATCTACCAATACCTTTCAATTCATCACTGTTATTTGAACTGATAAGTCTTGAAACCATTCCTATTGAAAAAAGTTGAAATGTTTTTGAAAAAGAATGATGAAATAAGCTAAGAAAAAACAAAATCCTGAATGAATTGCTTAAATTCATTAAATCGACATCACCAGAAAACTGGAACATCCCAGTTATAATTAAACATAACCATAAAAAATTAAGTGATTCGATCGAACTATATGCCAAGGATATTTTAGGATCTTTGTGAAAGAAACTTGTAATTCCACCAAAAAAAATACCCAAGGCAGCTAAAGGAAATAACACTTGGTAGATGATTGGATCCAACTGATTTGGTAGGACATAACGATAAAATAACAATAAAGGAAATATTTCTAAGACGCCTGCAAAAGATCCGAGAGCATGAGATGGCCCTCCTTCGTTCACCTTAGGTAGCCAAATATGAAAACCGGAAAATCCAGATTTAATTAAAAGTCCGATTAACAATAATATAATGCCAATATTATCACCATCAGGCAACATCACCCAAGCAGATAAAAATAAAGCAGAAATACCTGAAGCCAAAAGTAAAGATCCTAAACTCTCGATTTGTTTTTTCCCATATTCAGTTCCAGAATAAATGAGGATGGTCGAAAATGATGTAATTTCAAGAGCTATCGGCATCATTAATGATTTACCAGATATATAACAAATACCCAAGGCAGACCAAAAAACTGCATAACCAACGGTTACTTTATTTTTTTCCTTGGGTTCATATGATTGAACAAGCATGAACGATGAAAAACCAATGTAGGCTTGGATAAACAGACCAACTAATATAGGGAAGTCGACAGATAGAATATCTTCGTTACTTAGGATCAATATGAGAAGTGGTGATAATGCGGCAATCCCAACAACGAAAGATCTCAAAATTGATATACGTTTATCTTCTAACATAAATTGACCAAAATTTAAATCCTGGATAGAGAATCATTTGATTTTTTAGGAGTTCTTCTAAACTAAATTGGGACGAGTGAAAGTATCGTTTTCCAAATTCTCTTGGAGTAAAAATACATTAGATCGCCAAAAATTGATTAAAAATACCTCTTAGCCAATAGAAGTCATATCAGTTCCATATTCACAAACGAATTTTTGGAATTTTTCACTGACCGAAAAAAAACTTAGAATTCCCTGGCACGATTTTAGAATCATAACAAAATGGAGTCCCTTAGCTTTGAAAACCCAAAAAAGGATCTAAAACCAAATAGGTACTCGCGGTTTCCGATCCAAATGGGGTTTTCATCTGTCTTATATTAGGGATGCGGTTCTAGAATAACAAAACTAAACGATGAAATTGGCAAATCATAGATGAATTATGCAGTTGATGTAAAAAATCTGAAAAAAAGCTACAAGCAAGGTTCACTCACAATTTCTGTGTTACAGAACATCCACCTACAAATTCCTGCGAAACAATTTGTTACACTCATGGGACCATCGGGGAGTGGAAAATCTACCTTATTAAATATCCTTTCAGCTATTGAAACTGCTGATGAAGGAAGTGTTCAAATTTTTGGCCAGGAAATGGTAGGTGTATCGGAAGGTAAGCTAACAGAATACAGGAGGGACCAAATTGGAATCGTTTTCCAGTTCTTTCATTTATTTCCCTATCTCACTGCAGTGGAAAATGTATCAATCCCCCTCCTCCTTTCGGGAAAGAGCAAAAAATACGCTGAGCAAAAATCCAAAGAAATTCTGGATATCGTTGGATTAAACCATCGGTGGAATTTTACACCAAAAGAAATGTCAGGAGGTGAAAAACAAAGAGTATCGATTGCCAGATCGATAGTTCATGAACCAAAGATCATTTTTGGTGATGAGCCCACTGGAAATCTAGATTCAAAATCCTCCGAACAAGTAATAGAATTATTCCAAAAATGTGTCTCTGATTTAGGCATAACAGTTTTTATCGTAACTCACAATGAAGAAATAGGAAAATCAGGAAATTCTAACTATCACATGTTAGATGGATCTTTAATAAAAAAATGATTCATTTATATTTGAATTTCATTTTTGGATATTTAAAAAATAATCCAAGCAAGGTGTTTTTTAATTTAGTTAGCATAACACTTGGAATCGCATTATTTGTCAGTACTCAAATTAACGGCTGGAAAGCTGAAAAAAGTTTAGTAGACCAAACGATTGGTTTCAATTCTCAAAATTTGATAGGGCGATATGTACCCAATGCAACGCAAGGTGAAGTTGATTCAAAAACATTATTTTCCTTAGATTCAAATTTGCCAGAAGCATTCCGTATAGAACCAGAGTTATTCATAAAGGGATACACTAGTCTTACAGACAATCAATCATTAAGCCTTCCTATCATTGGCCGAGACCTAATTTCATTCAATATCAACTTTAAAAACCAAGTTAATAGAGAAAATTTTCCAAAATATTTTATCAGTAATTCATTACTACAAAAAATCAATTCTAAAACCCCGAAAGTTTCCATTCATTTATGTAATCAATTGCTAACGATCAATCTTAATGATATGATTCCAATAGACAGTGATGGATTATTCATTGTTACAGATATTGAACGATTACAGACTATTTGTGAATTAAAAAATACATATACTACAATCAACATATTAATACAAAACGAAGCAAAAATTGAATCCTGGAATTTAGACTTCTCTCATTTACTCAAAAATCAAAATTGGAAATTTGAATCAATCAATGAAATCAAAGACAGAGCTGGCGTTGCTCTCGGTTCATTGAAAATAAATTTAACAATCATCTCTCTAGTTTCTGTCCTTATTTCTTTTTTTATGGTTTCCAATATTTATACAGGGATCTTTTTATCTCGAAAAAAAGAGTTCGGTATTTTACTTTCGATTGGAGGATCTCGTTTAAACAACTTTTTTCTATTTATGACTCTCGCTTTACTCTTGGGATTGATTGGAGGAATCATTGGAACTTTTTTCGGTATTACATTAGCAAATTTTAATTTTTTTCAAACATCAACCACACTTACTGATTCCTCGCAATTAGAATCATACAGAGAATTCCCAAATGTGATTTTAATGTATGGAATATTGTTATCCATTGTTGGCTCAACAGTAAGCGCGTTATTCAACGCATTAAAGGCATACCACATTTTACCAATCGAATTACTGAAAGACAGGGATGAATCACAAACGCACACGAAATTCAACCTACAATTAAAATGGTTTTTCTCATTTTTCCTCATATTTTTAGGAACCGCTATTGGGTGCATAAAGATCCAAAAGCAAATTCTACCAGGCCTAACAGGTGTATCATTTGTAATACTAGGTTTCATTTTGATAAATTACGTATCGATTCCCTTGATAGTGAAAGAGGTAACAAAATTTTCAGAGAAACTCAATTTATCAGCTAGTTTCCTTCTAGCGATGAAAGAAATTGAAATGGAATCTTGGAAAAATGGTTTAACTATTTCGACAATCATGTTAGCAACATCTTTAGTATTTACGTTATCTAGTTTGACATTAAGTTATGAGAGCTCACTAAAAAAATGGATCGAGGAAGAGAACCAATCCGATTTTTCACTAGTCAATGAAAAAAAATTAAATTCTGGTGAACCAGGAGTTTCAATTCACCTACTAAATGAATTAGAAAAAACAAATTTATTTAGTCAGGTAGAACCATTTTTCATAAATTCCAAATTCATTATTAATGGCAAATATTTCACCTTACATGTATTAAACTTCAAAGAAAACGAAAACAAAGAAGAAATTTTTGTTTCTAAAAACTTATGTTACCTTGAAAAGATCTGCAAAGGGAATCTAATAAAAATCAGCACTCCCAACAAAGGTATGATAAACTTAAAAGTGCAAGATGAAAAAGAAAATTTTTTCTCCGAGAGAGGAACTATTATTATGGATTATTCATTATACAAATCATTATTTCCAATCCAAGAATTAAACTCTATTCGATTAAGTTTCTCAGATTTATCCAAGAAAAACGAAGCATTACAAACAATTCAACAAATTGCAAGCGAAAACGAGCTCATTTATTTGGACCAAGAAAAATTAAAAGAACTCTATTTATCAGGAATGAATCGAGTGTTTTCTGTGCTTGATTCGCTAAAACTCACGGCAATTCTTATTTCACTTTTATCCTTAGCCACATCAATTTTTTATTATGTAAAAGAAAAATCTCGAATTCTAGCTGGTTTAAAGGCCATTGGAATGAATTTCTTACAATTATTTTTCTTATTATTTTACCAGACTACATTTCTATTAATTGCTGGAATGACGTCTGGAATATTAAATAGCCTAATACTCTCACCTATTGTCATATTCGGAATTAACCAAAATGCATTTGGATGGGATTTGATATTTACTTTCCCAGTTCACTTTGTAGCAAATCTACCGATCTTAATACTTTTATATGCAACGATAATAACGATTATCCCTTTCTATTTTGTTTACAGAATGAAGATTTCAAATGAGTTGAATTACGAATAATTCTTTACCAAAAATCTACCTTACTTAATTTTAAGACATGGCAGGAAGTATTAAAGTTTGTTTGGATCTTGCAGACATGATTCGAAAAGAGAATTTAGAATCTCGAGAAAAAATCCCAACTTCTGATACTCATTTAAGAATTTGGTCATCTCAACTTGCTCGCACCGAGGAAGATATAAGAAAACTTTTAACTTCACTTCGAGATAGCCACTATATATTTGTAGTATCAATTGTATCACCAGACCCTAATTTGTTTGTTTACGGTGAGGATGCTTACGTATTTGCTGAACCATTCATTCTAAATGAATTAAAGAAACATTCAGAAGAGTCATTGGAAAAACTTTATGAAGCGAGTAATTACAAGCGGAAATCCGCGTTTCAAATCACTCGAGAACTGTTCCCAAAAATAAAAGAATTTAACAACACTCCTTTAGGTCGTTCGATTAACTTATCAGTAATGTTGGAAGAATTCCAAAGGATGTTAACTGCACAAAGTTACGAATATACTGACCAATGGAGAAGAAATAAACTCCAAGAAATATATAAAGACGAAGTATTAATTGCAGAGGAATTAGCAAATAGTGCAAACTTTAGAGAGAATGACCCAACTAAGCGAGCGATAGACCAATTAAAAGACCAGGCACCAAAAGAGAAAATTGATTCAAATTGGGTAAAGGCAAAAGAAAACTTTTCTACTGAGTTTTTACTTAGAGTTCATTTCAGAAAATATGAATTCGATATTGTTAAAAAATTAATTCAAAGCGGAAAGCTAAAAGAAGCAAAAGACATAAAATATGTCAGAGATACAATCCAACTAATGGAAAGCAGAATGGAACAAGACAATCTATTAAAACGATATGCTAACGATATGATTGAACTAAGGCGTTATGCCCAAGCAAAGCTAAATATGATACGCCAAGGAGTTGGTTCAAAACAGTGAGCTTAAATAGCAACCGTATTAACTTTTAAACCAGCCTACTTTATCAAGTTGCGTGTATACTTGAAAGAAAAATACAACTAAACTGATAAAAATCAATCTTCGTTTTAAAGAAAACTTACTATCGATATGATTTTCCTTTTCTGGAGCATAAAGTAAGTAAATGATTAAATTAACATTAAAAAATAAACCAAGAAAATTTGGATTTAGAATTGGAAACTTTACTTTTACTATAGGTATGTAGAGCATCACAAGTACAACCACACTTGGTATGAAATAAATAGGAGTTTTTCGATTCCACAAACTATCTTCCGTTAAATCTTCATCTCTTTTAATTCCGGAAATCTTTTCTAAAATCGAAATCAATTCCTCTCGATTTTTAATATTTACAATTGGATGGATTTTTTCCTTCGTTTCCAAAATAACACGATCATATCCACGGAACTTATCTAATGTGATTTTTTCTAAATCTTTGATTCGAATTGATGCACAATTGCCATTTGAATCAAATTGTTTGAGTAATCCACCGTCTAACTCCACTTTTCCACTCGAAAGAATTTCTATTTGTTTCAAATAATTCCTACGAAGAAACCAAAAGAAAAGAGCCAGAAGTGGAACAAATAAAGTGAAAAACTGAACACGTCCCTCAACTGGAATTTGCAGACTATTATAAGTAACAAAAAGCAGAAATAATACAACGATAGTCCAAGTACGGGTCAGTAATTTTTTCCGAAAATAGGTTACATCATATATAAATGTCTTTTTTTCACTCATTTGAAAAACTCACTCTTTGTAAAAATGGAAGCCATGGAGACATTTTCTTTCTCCAAATTTTCCCTTCCACCTTCCTCTCGATCGAGAATACAAATTCCATTTGTGACGGTTATCCCCGCATCCCTCAAAACTTTAACAGCTTTTAATGTGGAACCACCAGTTGTGATCACATCATCAACAACCAAACAAGATTTCACTTCCTTCCAAAATCCTTCAATTTGTTGTCCTGTTCCATGTCCTTTGGACTCTTTTCTTACAACAAGTGGAAAAATCGTTTTGCCCCTCTTTCCATAAGCCAAAGAAATCGCATATGCTATGGGATCTGCACCAAGAGTTAAGCCTCCAATTGCTTGGAATTCAACATTTAGTTTTGGAATAATTTCATCAATGAAACAGTCTGCTATGATTGCTAATCGTTCAGGATGGAGGGTTACCTCTTTACAATTAAAATAATGTTGAGATTCTAATCCACTGGCGAGGCGAAAGGGTGTTTCAGAAAATCGATACACATAGGACTTCATCCATGAAAATAATTGATCACGATAAGTATGGGACATATTCTAATTATATTCCCTATATCGTGCTGAATACAAAATTTTATCGCTCAAGCCTATGTAGAATTTCACAACTGAGAAAGGAATTATTGGAATAACCATATCAATCCCCAATTCTCGACTTATTTAAGGGTAAGGGACCCACTTCCCTTACCGATTCAGAGACTCCCTTCCCTAACACGAAACCATTTTGTAAACCATTGGAGATTATCCAATTTTAAATTCCTAAGTTTTACATACGAAGTATTTTTACAGTCAATGTAAAATTTCATTGACTGTAATTATATGCATACAATAAATTTACAGTCACTAGATTATATTTCCAACAAAAATTAGAGTAAAACCGAATGGATTTGAATTCTATTTTCGAATTTTCGACCAGACATGACGGCAGTTTTCTTTAATTCCTTCGGTAATGAAGGTTTTTTAGAACCAAAGGGGGCAGACCAGTAACTATGGAAAAGAAGATGTTGAACCGATTGCCTCTGCGAATTCGTAAAAAGCAAAATACCGAAGAAATGATCCTTTTGGTTGCGAAACAATTGTTCCAAAAAAAAGGATTCTCACAGGTTACTGTACCTGAAATTGCAGATGAAGCCGATGTCTCGGTGAAAACAATTTTTAATTACTTTGGTGCAAAGGAAGAATTAGCCTTTCGAGACGAAATTCAATTCTGTGACCAACTCATCCTTAGCCTTTTGTCTCGAAAGGAAAATCAGTCTGTTTTTGATGCATTCCAGGAATTTATTTGGTCTCTCATACAGTCCATCGACCCGGACCAAATCATTGAATCTTTGCCTGGATTTCATCCTTGGATGGATGACCCTGCCTTGGAACAAAGATACCTTCAGTTATGGGAAAATTATGAAAAGCGAATCACTGATGCTTTACAATTGGAATTTGGTTTTGCCGAATTCGATCCAACATTGCGAGTGATTGCCTGCCAAATGGTGTCTGTATTACGTACACTTGGTTCCAAGGATTTTAAAAACTATTTAAAACCAATCCCAATGGCGCTTCGTTACCGAGCTCTGGAAAAATGGACCCTAAGATCCTTCGAATTACTTTCGGGGATCCGGGACCATTTTCAGAAAAATGACTAATTGGCGCGATTCTTGTCTGCCAAAGTTCCTAAAAACAATACGATCTTTTTTGTTTCTTCTTCGGAAAGATTGATTCCTAATTGGTGGTAAGCCATTTTTTGAACAGCTTCTTCAATCGTAGCAATTTTTCCATCATGAAAATAAGGTCCAGTTAGAGTGATATTTCTTAAACTTGGAACTTTAAAAACAAACTTATCTTCGGGTTTTTTGGTAACATTAAATCGTCCCAAATCTTCAGTTTTGTATTCATTTACTAAACCGACTTTTCTGTAAGAATTCCCTCCGAGTAAATTTCCAGAGTGGCAAGATGTACAACCAGCAGCAAGAAAACTCTTAAACCCTTCTTGTTCCGCTTTGCTAATTGCTTTAAAATCCCCTTTTACAAAGTCATCAAATCTAGAAGGAGTTACGAGTGTCCTTTCAAAAGCAGCAATTGCTCCTGCAAGATTATCATAAGAAACTGGATCTTTATCATTAGGAAATGCTTCCGCAAATAACTTTGGGTATTCAGCATCTTCATTGATTCGTTTTATTACGTCTTTTTCGGATGGCATCGCCATTTCCACTGGATTCAAAATAGGACCTTTGGCTTGTGCTTTTAAGTCAGCCGCTCTTCCATCCCAAAATTGGACAAAGTGAAATCCAGCGTTTAACACTGTTGGTGAATTACGATCGCCATTTTTGCCGAATGCACCAGGAGAAGTGGGAAGATTGTCTACACCTGCGGATTTTCCTTCAATATTGTGACAGGAATTACAGGACTGAGATTCATTCATTGAAAGTTTTTTCTCAAAATAGAGTTTTTTACCGAGTGAAATGAGTTTTTCAGAATCATTTTCAGACCCTGGCATTTTTTCGGGTAAAGCACCAATGATTTGTTTCGCCTTTCCTTGGATTTCTTTTGTCTCTTCTGAAGGGCCACAAAAGACCAAAGAAAAGAGTACAGCAGTCATTAGAAAAGGTGTAAGTATTTGTTTAAGCATATCTTTCCTCTATCGGCTATATACCGAGAAATCAATTATATGGGCAAGTGAGATTTATCCTCCTTGTATTGAAAAGGAAAGGAGGAAGTCCACCTTTCCTTGTTAAAACTTGGTAAAATGAAGGCATTTTTCCTCTTTTGTTCCTTTGGGGATGCTAATGGAATCGGCATTCGAAGGCAAATGCATGGCATAGTCGTGCTTTATCGATGAAAACAGCAATGAATGCTAATCCAAGCTCATTGGCACGATTTTTGCATCCAATGTTTGTACAATCGTTAGGGGGCTTATTATGTTAAATACTAGAAGAACAGAAAGAATACCATCGATCGAATGGGATGACCTAGTCTTAAAATTATTTTCTATCAATGAAAAACCAGAGTTTTTGGTCACAAAAATTGGGAACATCTCTGAGCTTGGAGTGAGCAGTTGGATCCAACACGAAATTGGAGTAAAAGAAAAGGATCAAGTAACTGGGGTCATTGAAAGTGATTTAACAAGGTCTAGAATTTCATTCAGAGGAAAAATCGCTTGGATGAAAGAAACTGAAAACGGAATCCAATTTGGGATCAAATTTGCAGAAGAGCTAATTTTACCGAATTTTATCATCGCAAGATCAATGGCGGAATCGGCAGCATAAAAAAACGAATTCTTCGTTCCAATCAGAAGACTTTCCTCTCGATTTAGGAACTATACAATCCGATACTTGTAAGGTAGCTATGTCCCAAGTGAAACATTTGATATCCTGGCAAGATTGGTCTGATGGAGAAATCCAGGAACTCCTAGACTTTGCAGTGTATGTAAAGAAAAATCGGGTGTATTTTTCAGGTCATATGTCTGGACGTTCTCTTGCAATGTTGTTCCAAAAAACTTCCACGAGAACAAGAGTATCTTTCGAAGCTGGAATGACTGAACTTGGTGGTCACGCAATATTCTTAGATTGGATGGCATCCAATTTTTTACTTTCTGACATTGATTTTGAGGGAAGGTATCTTTCGAGTAATGTTGCCATCATTATGGCACGTTTAAAAAAACACGAAGATTTGTTGGTGTTGAAATCGGGATCTACTGTTCCTGTTATCAATGGCTGTTGTAATTTATTTCATCCCTGTCAATCCTTAGCGGATATTCTAACAATTGTAATGGACTCCCCCAATGACTGGAAAAAGAAAAACTTATGTTATATCGGAGTTCATAATAATGTAGCCAATTCACTTGTTGAGATTACCGCCGCATTAGGCATTCATTTGATTCTAGTTACACCCATTGCGTCCAAAGAATCGATTGTTACGGATGCAATTGAAAGAGCAAAGAAAAAAGGCACTGTTTCTTGGGAAATGGATGTAAAAAAAGCAGTATCGAATGCTGATTATGTTTACACAGATACTTGGGTCGATATGGAATTTTTCAATGATCCAAAGTTTCAAAAAGAAAAAGAAGAACGGATTCAAATGATGATGCCTTATCAAGTGAATGCGGAACTTATGAAACACACAAAGGCCAAAGTGATGCACGACATGCCCATTCATGCAGGTTATGAAATTACGAGAGAAATGGTGGAAAGTGATCGTTCGATTATTTTCACTCAGGCTGAAAATAGACTCGATGCACAAAAAGCAATCATCTTAAAACTACTAGAAAATCATAACTAAATCAAACAGCCAAATACATATCAATATCTACGCTAGAAATCTATCGAGACTTGGAATTTACATTCAGTATGAATTTTTAGGGAATGTTAAAATGTTAATTATTTCCCTTATCTTGGGTGTCTGATTCGGTATACTTTTCCCACGGTGGTTCTTTTCTGTTTACCATCCAACCACTGAATCCATCGAGAAAATAAAGAAAGTCGATTTTGTCATCATGATCGAAATCAAATTTTTGTAAGGCCTCATCATAACATTGAAACCAAGTTGTCCTTTCTTTTTCTGAGATGGGAAATACAAAATGACGCATCCTCATCCTTGCAGGACCCCATTTTTCTATATAATAACTTGGACCACCTAACACCTGAATCAAAAAATCAGACTGTTTCTCTTTTGCCAAATCCCAATCTCCCTTGAACATCCAACGGATCTCTGAAGTACGGATCAGATCATAAAAATCGGAAACTAACTTGCGGATATTTGTTTCTCCCCATTTTTCGAAAAGATGTTTCACGTTGGGATTGGTAGGTGGTGGTCCACCAGGAGGAGTGTAAATATCGTTTGGATCCAAATCAATTTCCAGAATTGCGAAAGGGACAGGAAGGGGAAGTCGATTTTCGACCGGAGCCGAAAGGCGGAGCCCGGACTGGCCCGGCCCTTTGGCAAAAAGGGTTCGCCCAGAAAGTTCTGAATGGAGAAAGAATTACTTCCCATGTAATATTACTAGAAGGGTTTCTTGGGACTTAGTGCAGTTCGGATTTTGCCATTAAATCCTGGACGACAGGCAAAATTCACAAAACTTGGTAAAAAAATCCGAAAAAGGTATACTAAATGGCACTGACTCACCCGCAATCAGCTCTCTTTGCAGGAGAAAAACCTTTCCCTATCATCCCTGCTTGTGAACACTTCGCTGGATCTGAAAAACTCATCACAAAGGCTCTCGAGTTACAAAACAAACTTGGCGGACTTTTCGACATCACGATGGACTGTGAAGACGGTGCTCAAACAGGGAAAGAAAAAGAACACGCAGAAATGATTGTTCGCATTCAAAACTCTGAACTCAACAAACATAAAATGAGTGGAGTTCGAATTCATGACTATACCAACGAACATTGGAGAGGTGATATTGATATCATCGTTCCAGGTGCGGGAAACGTAATCGCTTATATCACAATTCCAAAACCAACAAAAGCAAGCCAAGTGAAAGAACAAATCACTTACATCCAAGATGCTTGCAAAAAAGCTGGGATCAAAAGAGAAATTCCAATTCACGTATTAATCGAAACTCACGGTGCATTGAATGATGTATTTGAAATCGCAAGCCTTCCATGGTTACAAGTTTTAGATTTTGGACTTATGGATTTTATCTCTGGTCACCATGGTGCGATTCCTGCTTCATGTATGAAGTCACCAGGTCAGTTTGATCATGAATTGTTAAGACGTGCGAAATCAACTATGGTTGCAGCTGCTCTTATGAATGGAGTGATCCCTGCACACAACGTAACTTTAGATTTAAAAAACACTTACCAAACTTACCAAGATGCAAAACGGGCACATGATGAATTTGGTTTCTTACGTATGTGGTCAATTTATCCAGCACAAATCCAATCGATTTTAGATGCTATGGCACCTAACTTTGCGGAAACTCAAACTGCTTGTGATATTCTGATCAAAGCACAAGATGCTGATTGGGGACCAATCCAACATGATGGTGATCTTCATGACCGAGCAACTTACCGTTATTTCTGGGAACTAGTACAAAGAGCAAAACTCACAGGACAAAAACTTCCAGACGAAGTTGAAAAAAGATTTTTCTCAAAATAGATTTTAAATCTTAAAAGAGATTTTTCTAAAAAAGCCCACTTAATGTGGGCTTTTTTTTTACTTCAATTTGAATTTCTCTACCTGAGTGGATAGGTAAGAAGCTTGTGAGGCAATCTCAGCCGAAACAATGGTTAGTTGGTCAGAGCCTGAGGCAACATCCTGAGTCCCATTGGAAATACTAATAATCGTTTTAGAAATTTCTTCTGTTGCCCGTTTTTGCTCAAACACTGCTTCTTCAATTTGTAAATTTAAGTTTGTCAGTAAATTTGAATTTTGTGCAATGTCTTTTGCATTATTTTCCTGCAAAAGAACAGAATTTAACACTCGTTTTGCGGATGTTTCAAATTCTTTTACTCGGTTATTCAATAGATTTAAAACTTGTGCTGCTTCTGTTACTTTTTGATTGCCATTTTCTACTGCTGAATTCGTAGAAATGACTAAATCGCCAATTTCTTTCACGGATGTTCCAGTTTGTAATGCAAGTTTCCCAATTTCTTCTGCTACCACAGCAAATCCTCGCCCCGCATCCCCTGCCCTAGCCGCTTCTATGGCTGCATTGAGTGCTAATAAATTAGTTTTCTCTGAAATTTCTGTAATGATATCCAATACTTCACTGATTCGTTCTGCTTTTTCGCCAATATCTTCCATAGCTTTTGTAGAATCGTTCATCGCGGTTTCACCAACCACTGCGTGTTCTCTTGATTCCGATGCAAACTTAGCTAAGTATTCCATCTCTTTATTGATGTTTTGTACTTCTTCCCGAAGTGTTAAAACGGACTTATCAATTTCTTTCATCTTAAGTACGGCTTCTTCCATTGATTTACCAACATTATCAGCAGAAGCAGACAATTCTTCTACTGCAGCTGAAGATTCCTCTGCTGCACTTGCCTGAGTTTGAGAAATATCTGATAAATTTTGAGAAGTTGAAGCCATTTGTTTTGATTGGTTACCCAATTTTTCGACTGTTTGTTTAATATCTCCAATGATTGATACCAAACTATTTCTCATCTGATTCATTGAATCTAACAAACTACCTATTTCATCAGTATTGATTTCGTCCGCAGATGTTGATAGATTACCACTTGCAATTTGTGAGGAAAATTGAATTGCTTTGTTTAAGCGGTTACTGATCAAATTTTTAAACACAAAATTTAAGAAAAACAATACAACAAAAAGTATGAGTAAAGAGATTGCCACAGAACTAATGATCACTTTTGTTACTTGTTCGGTGAGAATTGAATCAGGAATACTCACCTGTAATGCCCAAAATTGTGGATCTTTTCCAATGTGAAATGGAGTAAAATAATCTGTGTATCCATCATGTTGGATGGTAAACATTTCTCCTAATTTCAATTTTTCTAAATAAATTTTCAGATGTTCCGGATTCTGGATCTTTTTCCCAAGTTTCTCTTTGTCTTGCCCATACATCACATATGTTCCGTTATCCGAAATGAAGGAAATATATCCCTGACCACGAAAAGGTCGGTTGTCTCCAATTTTTTCCTGCAGAGTTCCAATATCTAAATCAATTCCTGCTGCACCTAAAAATTTTCCCTTAGGATAAATGGGCACAACCAAAGAAATCATTTGGATTTTTTTCCCTCCAGCAAGGTATTCATAGGGACCAAAAACTTTTGCTTTATTTGTCTTTTTTACCTGAAGATAAAAATCACCTGCACCATTTGGATTATCATAATCAACAAGAGGTTCAAAGTTAATTTTTCCATCGGGAGTGTGGTGGAGATAAGGAATGAATCTACCCGTTTTATCATGACCAGGTTTCAAAACAAAGGCCGCATCCCGTCCTTCATAGGCATTCGGTTCGTAACAAAGCCAAATTCCAAAAATATTATCATTCCTTTCTAAAATTTCACGAAGGCTACTCACCATTGATTCCCTAGGAGGTGAAGCATAAAACAATGCAAATCGATAACCACGAATGACTCCCATCATCGCATTCAAATGTTCTTGGATTTGAAAGGACCATTTTTCGGATGTGATTTTTGCATTTTCTTGGATTTCTAAACGAAGGTCAGTGATTGTTCTGTAGATCTGAAACGACGTCAGGATCGTAAATCCCACAAATAAAATTCCAGCAATGAAAAGAGAAACCCTCTGGCGTATACTCATAGGGATCGATCTTATGTGTTTGGAAATTTTTGTAAATTGTTTCGCGTAATTGATTTGGAAATTTCCTGCCTAAATAAACAGCGTTTTCCAATTGAAAGAGGTAAGATACATAATGCACGACCCTCTTTTCAGAGGAATCATGACTTTGATTGTGGGATTATTTTTTGGTTTTTGTTAGCACTTTGAAATTTTTATATTCTACGTATTCAATATCATCCACTTTTAGTTGGAAAACTCCTTTGGTGGAATGCACGATAAAAATATCACCTAACTGAGCCACCACTGCACCCGATAAAACTTCACCATTTGATTTATGGATCGTTTCTAAGACACTGTAATGATTTTGGATGTCTTCTTCGTTTTGAAGGCCCATTTTCTCTGCTTCTGTCGTGATGTTAGTCAACGCTTCGTTACGTTTGCTCTCATGTTCTTTTTCAATGTTTTCCACAATTTCTTGGGTAACGGCTTGGTTTTCTGCTTTGTTTTCCACTTGTTTTTGCACAAGTGAATTATCAATCGCAACAAGGGTCTCTGCTTCCGCTTTTTCTTTTGGAGTCACTGGACTTTCGACTTTTGAGATTCCTTTATATAAATCTGTCAATCCAGCTAACTCATCTTTTGTGATAGAAGAGGCTGCCATTTTTGCGTTGATGATATAAACCATTTCATTTAAGGAAGGATTCACTTCCATGGTTTCACCTGATTCTAAAACAATTTCATTTTCTTCTAAGGTTTTCACCAATTGGTCATAGTTTTCTTTGGATAGTCCATCATTCAGTTCCACTAGTTTTGGACCTGTCTTAAAAGCAACGGCAACTGCCCCTTCGTATACTTTGACTTTTGGAACAGAACCTTTTTCCAATTCAAATGAAAAGATAGTTCCTCTTACCCCCGCCACCATGGTTGGAGATGAGATGGATAAATTTTGATTCGCTTTTAATTTAACAGATTTGACTAAGAGGTTTCCTGCTAAGATATAGAGGTCGGTATTCGGTTGTTTATCACCTGCTAAATCTCGAAATAATACATCGGAATTTTCCTTAATCCGAATGATTTCTCCGCGGTAGGTTTGTAGGTCAACTTTCCCAAGTTTGGATAAAATCCGATCACCAGGTTTTACTACATCGCCTAGGCTTGCATACGTTTCCTTACCTTCCTTCATCAAGACCACTTGGCCTTGCAAGAAGGTAACAACTGCACCTGCAGTTTCATCTTTTGATTCTTTTTGCCCAAACGAAAATTTTTGGCATTGGGAGAAAGTGAGGGTGACGAGGATGATAATAAATAGTTTTTTCATATGAGTTTCCAAATGTGTCAGTATGAGATTCAACAAATCAAAAAAGGCATATTCTCAGAAAAGGTAAAACATTTTTAAAAAAAAGTGGGAGTGAGTGGCTTCATTTTCCCATTTTGCGAAGGAATTTTCGAACAAATTTCGATACAAAAATGATTCTCACCATCAAACAGGGGTTTTTTGTCGATTGGATCCTAGACGAAACAATAATGTGAACTTACAAATCCGAAATTCGTTTCCCAACATCCTTTGCAGAATGAAATAATTTCCGTTTGGCAATGATTTGTGAGGAATAGATACTTGTGTGTCCTGAGATGATGAAGGCAATCTGCGTTACAACCAAATAGAGGATTCCACATTCAAAACCAAATAATTCCATCCCCATAATGGCACAGGCCAAAGGAGTATTGGTTGCACCAGAAAAAACAGAGATAAAACCAACACTCGCAAATAATGCGAGATGCATTGGATCAAATGTTGCAAATAAATTCCCTAAAGTTGCTCCTATGAAAAAAAGCGGAGTTACTTCTCCACCTTTGAATCCAAAACCAATGGTAATTGTAGTTAAGAGGAGTTTCCAAAGAAAGGACTCTTTTGGTAACGATTCTAAAAATGCGTTTTGTATGGTTTTTACACCGAGCCCAAAATAATCCAAACTCAATCCGAAGGTAAAAAAACAAACTAACAGGATTCCACCGATGAGAGGCCGAAAGGGTGGGTATAAAATCCATCTTTTTCCGAAAGAGGAAAATAAATGGAGGAGATGAATGAAACTCTTGGCAACAAAACCAGATACAATCGCCAGTAAGAAGATACTTACAATGGATGTAAAATTCCAATCAAAGGAAACATTTGGAAAGAGTGAATGAGTCACATTCCATGCCAAACACACTTTATGTGATAACCATGCTGTGATGAGTGAAGGCAAAAAAAGTTTCCATCGGTAGGAACCAACCAAAATCACTTCAATGGAAAAAATGGCCGCGGCAACTGGTGTACCAAATACAGCAGAAAAACCAGCACTCATCCCTAAAATGATTAGGCTCTCTTGTTCTTTCCTTGTCATCGGGATGACCCTAACGATTTGGTGGGCAATGGAACCTCCCATTTGGACTGCAGTCCCTTCCCTACCCGCCGATCCACCAAACAAGTGAGTGATGAGAGTTCCCACTAACACAAATGGAGTCATTCGGATGGGAATCACTGAGCTTGGAGAATTGATTTCTTCCAATAATAGATTGTTCCCTTTGTTTGCATTTGATCCGAAGTGGTGGTAAAACCATCCAATGAAAAAACCTGCCAATGGTAAAAAGTATAAAAGTTGGATGTGGTTTTCTCTTACCTCAGAGACAAATTCTAATGCATGTAAAAAGAAAGCCGAAATACTTCCCACTATACTTGCAATTGTTATGATGATTAGGCACCAACGAACCATAAAAGGAATAGATTCTTTGATTCGCCCAAAACGAATGTTATCGATCACCAATGGCACCCACTTGTATTTGTAGAAAGTATTCAGTTACTAGAATTCGTGATCTGGTCATTCTGAAAAAGTGAAAAAATGCAGAGGGAATGATTTTTCAAGGAAAGGAAATATACTCAAAAAGGTAAAAGGTCAAATCAATGGCTTATATGGTCGAGAAATGTTCGGTTTCCCAATCGCTTAGGAAACCAGTGACTTTTAATTTTGGAGAATGGATGATTTTTCCATAGATTCTAATATTTGTTTTTTTTCTTTCATTAAGGTTTCTGCCTTAGCGAGATATTCTTCAAAGGTTGGATACTCCTTTGCTAAGATTGAACCACAATAATGAAAATATATCTTTTTTGATTTTGATAGATGTTGGTATTTTGGCAAACTGGAATAACCCATAAAACCGCTGACAACAAACACATCTAAATCGATATTAAATTTATAAGCAATTTTCATCACTCCCGTTTGGAAAGGTTGGATTTCTTCTGTGAAAGTTCGTTCCCCTTCTGGATATAAAAAAATAGATCTAGTTTTTAAAACTCGAAGAACATCAGTTTTAAAATTTCGAAAATTTGGTTTTTTTTCTGAATAAATAACCGCTTCCACAATAGTTTTATGCATCATGAGCGGAATGATTTTATACCTTTGGATGATATCACCACCTAAATATGAAAGTCGAACATCCTTCGATTTAGTGAGATACGGTAATGATACAATCAAAGGTACTTCTAATGCATTCGTATGGTTACAAATGAGAAAACGATTGTTTCCATTTGGATTCCAATCTCCTTGTGAAAAATCAAGTTTTCGACCAGTTAAAATGAAAAAAGAACGATACCAAAAATATCCTAAATAATTGTTAATTCTGTTAGACCATCGGTCAAGTTTTGTAATCTTAAATAAATAAGAAAATGTCAGACCAACTGGAAATAGGATCACTAAAACAGGAATTGCATAACATAAAACGACAAAAAATTGAAGTTTGCCCATGAATGAATAGAAGTGGAATCCTATAGAAGGTAAACTAATATTCTAAATGATTTCTTAAAAAAAGTAAGAATTTAAATTTTAAGCTCTAATACATACTTTGGAAAATCGATCCGTTCAATTTGAATCTTTCCTTCGATTTGTTCTACAAGCATACCAATCAATTGTAAACCAAATCCAGGAGTGTTCTGAAATGAAATAGAATCAGGGATACCTGTACCATTATCAGAGTATTCCAAAACCAATTGATTCTGTGATTTAAAAATTCTGAGTCGGATTTCAGGCATTGAAGTTTCGGCAAAAGCATGTTTCATAGAATTTGTAATCAGTTCGTTTAAAATGATACCAACAGACGAAAGCAATTTTGCATTTAACTCGATCGTCTCTTGTAGTATATCAAGCTTTACTTCCACATTCTTAGGGAAAATTGAAACGATTTCTGTACATATGGAAGGAAAATAATCCTGAATTGAGACACTATTGTCTGTTTCTGAATGATAGAGTTTATCATACAATACAATCATACTTTTGATTCTACCGGCAGCTTCATAAAGGATTGTTTGGATCGAAAGATTATCTTGTGACTTTGCTTGTAAGGTTAGTAAAGTAAACAAAGAACTCATATTATTTTTTACACGATGGTGTATTTCTTTTAGGATGTTTTCTTTTTCGTGTAACAATCTCTGGATTCTGGATTCTGAAATAGTCCTTACGCTAACGTCTCTCAAAATTACTGTATACAAAGCTTCGCCGTTTACAGATATCTGGGAAATAGAAGCTTCAATTGGAAATTCTTCACCATTGAATCGAAGTCCGCTAATTTGACCCAATGCTCCCATCGCTCTTCTACTAACACCAGTTTTACCAAATTGATCAATATGTTTATCGTGTTGTTTTCGGAAAGTTTCAGGAATGAGTTGGTCTAATGGTTTTCCTATAATCTCTTGCGATTCATAACCAAACATTTTTTCTGCAGCACCATTAAACAAAACAATTTTTTTCGAATTATCGATACTGATGATGGCGTCCATCGCCGAATCGATGATCTGTGTTAATTTTGCTTCTGATTCTAGGATTTGATTGAGTGCTTTTAAACGATCAGAAATATCTCTTGCAACAAATATATAACCAATTGGAAGTTCCGATTCATCATTCAAAAGTACCAAATTAATTTCTATATTTCTGATACTTCCATCTTTGGCTTCTTGGACTGCTTCCCCAATGAAACTTCCTTCTAAATTTACTTTTTCGATCACTTGTTGGTTGGAAAACATACTATACCGTGTTTTAAGGATCTCTATTATATTTTTTCCAAACACTTCTTCAGCTTTCCAAAGGAAAATTTTTTCAGCGGCTTTGTTCCAATAATTAATTTTTTGCGTAAAATCAGTTCCTATCACCGCATCCAATACATTATCCAACATATTTGCTTGTTTGGCGATTTGACTTTGCACATTATATTCGGCAGTGATGTCTCGAAAAACTAAAACAACACCTTTTGTATCACCATTTAAATCTTTAATAGGAGAACCTGAGTCAGATATTTGGAACTCAGATCCATTTTTTGCAATCAAAACTGTATGATTTGCTAAAGCAACAACTGAATTTGTTTTTAAAACAATCTCAACTGGATTTTCAACCTTTTGACGTGTTTTGACATTGATGATATTGAAGACTTCATTGATTTCATGTCCTAATCCATCTTCGTGGCTCCAGCCTGTCAATTTTTCAGCAACTGGATTGATTCTCATCACTTTACCATCCCTATCAGTAGCAATCACTCCGTCACCAATGGAATGTAATACGGTCTCTAAATGTTCTTTTTTACTTTTTGTAAGTTCATTTGCCTCAAAAAGTTTGAAGGCCATTTTAATAGATGCATCTAAAACTGTGAATCCAGAATTTTTCACCACATAACCGTAGGATGTGATACTCTCTGTTTTTTTAACAATTTCCCTTTCGGTATGAGAAGATAAAAAGACAATAGGGATTTCTTTATGATTGAGGATGTGAGTGGCAGTTTCTGTTCCATCCAATCCTTTTCCTAAATCGATGTCCATGAGAATCAAATCAAAAGGATTATCTTCTTCGATCACTAATTGAATTGCATTTTCACCACTTGGGACATGTGTTACCTTGTATCCACCTTGCTCCAACTGGTTTTTTTCATAGAGAGCTAAAATAGCTTCATCTTCTACAAGTAAGATGGATTTGTCTGCTATGACGGTCATCATTCATCCTTTTGTATTCCTCATCCAAAGCGAAAAAAAATACAGAACTCCAAATGATGATCGAATGAATATTAAATTCAATCAATAATTTAGAAATTTTCTAATATACGAATGGAATTAGGTGATCAAGAACTTTGTTATTTTATCCCGATATTTATGACAAAAACTAAAAATTACATTCCCAAAAATCCCCAATACAATCAAACACGCCTAAAACTTTGCTTGGGACAAGTTGGTCCTTCCACAAACATTATACATACCAAAACCAACTCCAGGCAATCCGAACGAATGAAGAGTCATTTTGAAAACCGCAAGGAAAATCAAAACGCACACACCTAACCAGAGAATAATGGAAAGAAATTTTACAAAGTTTCTTTAAAATTTCATTTCGTCGGTAATCCTAACATCGGATTTTAAAGTAGGAACTAGCGCCTATTAGAAAACAAAAATTCAAATTTTTGCTTTGGGAATCTTTCCTTTGCCTATAGCGAATTTCATAACCTAGAAATTTCAAAATGAATGATTAGTATGGATTAAATTCTACTCTAAAGGTAAATATAAAATGGATGTAAGCTCACTAATTTGAGACTACTAAAATCATTGGATGATATTGAATTCTTCTACAGAATCATGTTATATTTGATTGGATTGTTTCATCTAGAAATTTCATACGCATCATATAAAACTTTATGACCAAACTATGAACTTTTTAAAATTAAAATTTCGTAAGAGTGGATTTGTTTTGCGTAAGATTCATCTACGTGATAAAGAGGACGTATTGGGTGGCGGGTCTAGAACCCCACCCAATTCAGGGCGGGGATACTAAATTCACGCGCATTCATTTCTTCGCATGTGGATGTGCATTTCGATACACTTCTTTCAATCGGTCTCTCGAAACACTTAGATACACCTGCGTAGATGACAAAGAAGAATGACCAAGTAACTCTTGTACGGCGCGAATATCGGCACCTGCATTCAATAAATCGGTGGCAAAGGTATGTCTAAATTTGTGAGGTGTAATTGCTTTTTCCATACCCATCACAGACCTACGTTCCGATAAAATATAACGAATTCCACGAGTTGTTAATTTTCCGCCTCTTTGGTTTAAAAAAATTTCATCAGGACCACTATTGCCACGTTCTTCCAAATAATCTTTGAGAGCTTCTCTTGCTTCTGGTCCAATAAAAACAAATCGTTCCTTTCTACGTTTTCCCATCACTTTAAGCGATGTTAACTCTTCATTCAAATCGCTTAACTTCGCATTGACTAATTCGAATACACGAAGACCAGTGCTATACAAAACTTCCACGATGGCTTTGTCCCGTTTCCCAAGGACTTCCTTTTTTTCAGGATCTTCATAATCCAGAATGTCTTCTGTTTCAATTGGTGTAAAATTTTTTGGTAATTTCTTTTTGGTTTTGGGAAAACTCACCTGTAAGATTGGATTAGCTCCAATTTTTTCTTCCCGGAATAAAAATTTATAAAACGTACGTAAGGATGAAAGTTTGCGACTTTGTGTTCGTTTGTCTTGTTTTTTTGAAGATTTTAAGTCAGAGAAATAAGCGCGTACATCCAACACATCCACACTCAATATATCAATTTCTTCTTTTAAACAAAACTCAAAGAAAAATTTTAAATCTCGTAAATAGGCAAATAAGGTATGCTCTGAATAATTTTTTTCAATTTTTAAGTAGGTGCGGTAACTGCGAAATAAATCCGCCATTACTTGGGGAAAATGCTCGGGAATTTGGACTTCGAGGGCTGGCAGGGTCATACAAGAAACCTATCGGCTAAGTTTTCTTTCTCCTTCTCTAAAAAAATACTATACAAGTACTTACATTTTGTTTAGTGTTGAAAACGGAAAAAAAAAGACATAATCCAGAAAAATTCCCCTCTCTTCCTAATTTGTCCTAGGCCTAATGCATAATGGAGTCACTTCGGAAGAGAAAAAGAGTGGAATTCGGAAGGGATGGGTTCATCCTTGAGAGAGTCAGACGGATTTTTTAAAACCAACTGGCCAAGTCCCCTACCTAGTCTTTCGGAACACCGACTTAGGAGAAAGATTGATTCATGAAAAAAGAGAAAGCTGACAAAGCACAAGACAAAGAGACCGACCAAAGAAAACAGGCCATTGATGCGGCCCTAGGCCAAATTGAGAAACAATTTGGAAAAGGATCCATTATGCGTCTCGGTGCCGACACACGTATGGCTGAGATGAATGTGGTTTCCACTGGATCTTTGGACCTCGACATTGCTTTGGGGATCGGCGGTTTTCCATCTGGTCGAATCATTGAAATCTACGGACCAGAATCTTCGGGAAAAACCACTCTTACCTTATCTGCCATTGCGGAAACGCAAAAAAAAGGAGGCATTGCAGCCTTCATCGATGCAGAACACGCACTTGATCCATCTTATGCAAAAAAACTAGGTGTCAACGTAGACGACCTTCTCGTCGCCCAACCAGACAATGGGGAAGAAGCACTTGAAATCTGCGAGTCACTCGTTCGTTCCAATGCAATTGATCTCATCGTCATCGACTCTGTTGCGGCGCTCGTACCAAAGGCGGAGATTGAAGGCGATATGGGTGATTCTCATATGGGTCTGCAAGCTCGACTCATGTCACAAGCACTCCGTAAATTAACAGGAACCATTTCCAAATCCAGTACAACTGTTATCTTTATCAACCAAATCCGTATGAAAATTGGAGTGATGTTTGGAAGTCCGGAGACCACTACTGGTGGAAATGCATTAAAATTCTATGCATCGATCCGACTTGACATTCGTCGCATTGAAACACTCAAAGAAAAAGAAGAACCAGTTGGTAACCGTGTACGAGTGAAGGTGGTCAAAAATAAATGTGCACCTCCATTCCGTCAGGCGGAATTTGACATCATGTATGCAAATGGTATCAATCGTGAAAGTTCACTCATTGACCTGGCAGTTCGCCATGACCTAGTCGCAAAAGCTGGATCTTGGTATTCTTATAATAGTGAAAAAATTGGCCAAGGTAAGGAACAAGTAAGGAACTTCTTTTTAGAAAATCCAGACATTGCATTTAAAATCGAAAACCAAGTGAGAGACCTCAATGGATTGCCATTACTCGACCAAGCGAAGATCCAAACACGCGAAGTGAAGTCAACTGAAAGGGATCCAAAGGAAACGAAAGAAACAAAATCAAAACAACCAGTGAGTTTCTCCACCGAAGGGGACGGAGACATCGCCGTAGGCGAATAAAAATAAACAGGCTTTCTTTTTAGGAACCATTGACCGGTTCGGGGTTTCCCGGGCCGGTTTTTTTTTACCTATTTTCTCTGATGATTCCTTTTGAAAAAAGATATATGAAATTCATAGGAATCAAAATCTATCCACAGTATCTATCCTTCAGATTTCGAGTTTCAAATTTATGAATCCAAAATTATTCTTATGTATTTTATTATTCACTTTGCAATGCCAAGTTGTTAGCAACAAACCAAATGGTACTCAACTAGAATCGAATGAGTTTTCCGAATGGGCGGGTTTATCAAATGATGATCCTGTACATAAAAAGGAAATGGATGCAAGTTGGAATAAATTGATCACTACTAAAGATTTGATCACTGAGTATTTAAAACAAAAAGACTACCATCCTAATGTTAAAACTGTCGTTTATCCATTTAGTGGAATTGATGTATTAAATTTATTTTCGTTTTATCCTCAATGCCAAAACTACATACTCTTCGGATTAGAAGATCCAGGATACCCATCAAAATACAGTGAGTTGTCGGAAAAAGAGAAATCAATTGTCAAGTCAGGGATACGAAATCTGTCCGATCATTTAGCAGGCAGAAATTATTTTACATATCGTAAAATGAAAGAAGAAACGAAGAAAAAAGAGCTAAATGGAGCTTATCCCGTTTTTGTTGCGTTTTTGAAACGAATGGGTAAAGAAATTCTGGATTCTAAAGAAGAAACTATTTTCGGAAAAGGTATCACATACAAAGGGTTTACCTTACTTTTATATGACACCAAACTCAACAAAAAGGAATCACTTACATATTTCAAAATATTCTTAATTGGTAATGAAGGTATTCCTGGCGATGGATTGTATGAATATTTTTCCAATTTAGGTGAGATTGGTGTTTTCACAAAATCAGCTGAGTATCTCTTTCATGGTGAAAAACGAAAATCCTTCCGAGATTTACTTCTTAAAAATGCAACTTTTATTGTACAAGATGAATCTGGTTTTCCAATCCGATTGTTTCCAGAAGAATCTTGGAAACGAAGTATGTTTGGAAGATACGAAAAATCATGGAATTTATCGGGAGCAGTGACCCCAGAAAATCAACCGGAGTTAATCAAACTAAGCAAAGAGACCAATGACCAAATATTACCTTTCCCATTTGGATACGGCTTTTTAGGAACCAAGGACAACAGACAATCTGCTGTCCTTGTATTTGAAAAAAAGTAAAACTACAAAAGGGATTCTAAACTACAGTTGTTGGGTCCCAACAGGTTCTAAAGTTTTCATTCCAATGATTGATCTCTTTCATATCTTCAGGTGTTAAATTAAAATCATACACATCTGCATTTTCTTTGATGCGAATTGGATTTTTTGATTTTGGAATCACAACATTTCCGGATTGTAACGACCAGCGAATCAGAATCTGTGCATTGGATTTATTGTACTTTTTCGCTAACCTCGTGACTCTTTCATCTTCTAATTTTTGTCCATGTGCTAACGGACTATAAGCTTCTAACAAGATCCCATTTTTTTCGCAGTATTCTTTTAACTGTAAGTCTTGTAAAAAGGGATGGTATTCGACTTGGTTCATGGCTGGAACAATTTGGGAATCTTGTAATAATTCTTCCAAATGTGGGATCATAAAATTACTAACCCCGATGGACTTAGCCTTCCCTTCTTTTTGGATTTTCTCCAAAGCTTTCCAAGAATCTTTCCGTTTCCCTGAGACAGGAAAATGGATCAAATACATATCTACATAATCTGTTCCCAGTTTACTTAACGATACATCAATGGCTTTTTGAGCTTCGTCATATCCTTGGTCAGCATTCCATAATTTTGTAACTAAAAATATCTCACTTCGAGGGATACCACTATCTCCAATAGCTTTCCCTACATCTGCTTCGTTTCCATATATAGCAGCTGTATCTATGTGACGATAACCTGATTCCAAAGCGGCCATCACTGCTTCATAACATTCTTTTGGTCTAGACTTCCAAACACCTAAGCCAAGTAAGGGTACGGAAATCGTTTGGTTCGTCGCAATTGTTGAAGTAATTTTTAGTTCAGACATGTGTATGTCTTAGACGAAAAGACCCTACCATAGGTTTTCCATGGTAGGGTTCAAATTTAAAATTTGGATTTATTTTTTGGATCCAACTAACTCTGGGATTGGAGCAAATTGTAAGTCATCACCATTCCAATCTGCTCGGTACTTTCCCTCCGCCAGTGTTCCCGATAAGATTGCCTTCGCCAAAGGTCGATTCACAATTCGATTGAAAACGCTACCCAATGGTCGTGCCCCAAATTTAGGATCAAACCCCTGCTCTCTTAGAATATGTTCTGTACTTTCCGAAAGTTCGACAGAGATTCCTTTCACTTTCAATCTTTCATTCAACAAACGTAGCTGTTTTTCGATCAATTTTTCCATGATGGAAGAATCCAACGAATGATAAGTTAAAATTGCATCCAACCTTCCAAGGACCTCTGGTTTAAAGTCGGCTTCAATATTTTTTGAATTGGTAGTCAGAATCACAATTGTGTTTTTAAAATTGATGGTTCTACCTTTGTTGTCGGTGAGTCTACCTTCATCTAAAATTTGAAGTAATATATCGGAAAAGTCAGGATGTGCTTTTTCTACTTCATCGAATAACACTACAGAGTAAGGTTTTCTTCGAATGGCTTCTGTTAATATTCCACCTTCGTCGTAACCAACATACCCAGCAGGAGCACCAATTAATTTCGCAACAGAGTGTTTTTCTGAGTACTCACTCAAATCTAAACGAACCAAATTGGTTTCTTGGTCAAATAAATACTTCGCAATTGCTTTTGCAGTTTCAGTTTTACCAACACCCGTTGGACCTTTTAACAAAAATGATCCAAGTGGTCTTGTCTCTGAAGAGATACCTGCATAAGAAGTTAACAAAGTATCTGCAATTTCTCGAATGGATTCTTTTTGACCATACACAACTGAATTTAGATCTTCTTCTAAGTGGAGTAAATTCTCTTGTTTGGTTTTTAGAATTTTTTCTACTGGAATCCCAGTTTGCCTAGCAATCACAGCAGCGATATGATTTCGTTCTAAGATCCAACTATTTTGAAATCCACTGAGTTCTTTTTCCAATTCAGGTAAAACTGCGTATTTTAATCGAGAAGCTTCCGTATAATCTGCTCGCTGTTGTGCGGCATCTAAATCAAATTTCACTCGATCTATTTTATTTTTAATCGAAGCGATTTGTTTTAATGAATTTACTTCTTTTTCCCAAACTTGTTTTCCTTCTTGGAATTTTTTCTCTAAAACTTCAATTTCCTTAAGAATATCCTCGTTTTTCTTTTCTACTTGAGCAAAGATTTTTTTTGAGCGGATTTCACTCTCTAGTTCCACGAGTTCTGTTGGCATTGCTTCTGCGGAAAGTTTTAAAGCCGATGCAGCTTCATCCACCAAATCGATCGCTTTGTCTGGCAAAAACTTATCAGTGATGTATTGGTCGGACAAAAGAACTGATGCATAAATAGCTTCGTCAGAAATTTTAATCCCATGATGAATTTCATGTTTATCACGTATTCCCATTAGAATTTCAATGGCATCCTCTTTACTTGGTTCGTTTACAGGCACTGCACGAAATCTTCTTTCTAATGCTTGGTCACCAAGGATGTATTTTTGAAATTCATCACCTGTCGTTGCTCCAATACAATGGAGTTCACCTCTTGCCAAAGCTGGTTTCAGTAAGTTGGCTGCATCCATAGCACCTTCTGTTTTCCCAGCTCCTACCAATTGGTGGATTTCATCGATAAACAAAATTGCTTCACCAGCTTGCCCCTTGATATACCGCAAAAGTGCCGTTAGTTTTTCCTCAAATTCTCCTCTGTATTTTGTTCCAGCCATTAATTGACCCATATCAAGTGAATAAATGGTTTTCCCTTTTAATACATCTGGAACTCTTCCCTTTACAATTTGTTCTGCTAGACCCTCAACGATTGCCGTTTTTCCAACTCCAGCACTTCCAACTAACACCGGATTGTTTTTGGACCTTCTACCCAAAATTTCCATTACTGATCTGATTTCTTTACTTCGGCCAATCACAGGATCCAATTTTCCTTCTTTCGCTAAATCATTGAGATTCACAAGAAAATTTGGTACTTCTTCGTCGGTCTCTTTGATATTCAAATCCTCATAGTTTATCTTTAACTCAGGCAAAATCTGAGGTAAAAATTTCAGAAAATCTGCTTCCTTCAGTTCTTCCCGTCCATTCTCAGCAGCTCTAGACGATGCCATAGTAAACCATTGGGCAAGTTTTGGAGATGTACGAAGTGATTCGAAAGGAATCTCTCCTGATGCCCGCGCTTGTTTCTTTAAAAATTCATCAACTGTAAATTTATATTTCAGTAACGCCTTTCCTGAAACAGAAGTGGGTAAGGTCATAAATCCCCATACTAAGTGGTAAGGAGTGATTTCTGTATTTTGCCTGCGAATTGCTTCTGTCTGTGCAATGTCCAAAGCTCCTTGGACGTTTGAGTCATATTGTTTCATAGTGTTTCCTCACTTTTAGCACTCTAAGTCTTAGACTGCTAATTTTACGTTCTTAATACAAGTTTTTTTTGAAAATGGCTTTTAGTGACGCATTCCTCGTCCAATTCTAGTGAAGTTCGTAGTTAGATTGGTACCAAATCTTTGGGAATCACTGGGACCAGACAAAAAGGAGAAGCGATTTTAGTGCTTTTTTTCAGAAAAACATCTTGGATTGCCTTACTCTTCTTTTGCACACTCCCATTAGTTGCCCTACCTCTCTCCATCGAGGAATCAAACAATTACAGGGACATTGGAAGGTATTTTGAGTTTACGATCCCAAGTAACCCTGAAGCGACTCTAGACGAAATCTTAAAACAGGAAACGGTCTGGAGACCTAATTCTAAAAATGTAATTTCGTTCCCTCGATCCAAAAACCCAGTTTGGATCAAAGTAACATTAATCCATTACGGAAACTTTCCTCACACTTTCTTTTTACATCTATCCAATCCCGTGGTGGACCTATTCGAATTAAATACCGAAATCAATGGTAAGTGGAATACACAGTGGTCAGGTGAACAGGTATTACAAAAGAATAAGCCAATCTATTCCCATTTATCAGCATTCCCGATTACATTATCAGCAAATGAAACAAGGACCATTTATTTAAAGATCCGATCTGACAATCCAATCTTTAGTTTTGCTTCCATTTATAATTCGAGAACCTTTATCGCATATTCCAAAAAACAAGATATATTCTTTGCCGCTTATTTTGGAGCAGGTTTTATGATGTTCCTTTTCAGTCTTTTTTTGGCACATACCCTTCGCTATAAAAAGTTTTTTTATTTTTTCTTTTATCTTGCAACTGTCCTATTCCTAAACACTTACTCAACAGGCTTTATACAATATATAGAATTCGGAAATTCAAATACTTGGAAAAATTATTTATTCCCCATTACTATTTATTTTTCATCAATCTTCGGATTACTTTTTACATTAGAATTCTTAGAAACCAAAAATATATACATAAATTTATATAAAGTCACATCGAGTTACATAATCTTACTATTAATCGTTATCCCAACCCTTTCAGTTTTGGATTTGCGCTTTTTCATGCAACTAACAGTTGTATTCGTTTCAATATCTCTTTTGTTCACTATCACCATTTCAATCATGACACTATCAAAAAGTAAGAGGAAAATAGAAGTAATTTTATTTCTTTTGGCTTTTGGATCATTACTGATTGGGGCATCTTATTATATTTTCACGGTACAAGGTTTTATCAAACCATTTCATTTTGCATCGTATTCATTGCCATTAGGTTCAGCAATGGAAGTATTTTTTCTTTCACTGGCACTCGTTTTAAGAGTATCTGAATATAGAAAGTCAAATGAACAAAAACAAGAAATTGATCTCCAACTTAAGATTGCGCAGAAACTACAAAACGGATTATTACCTAAAAAAAGAACTCATGCTTTAGAATACCCACTTGGTTTTAGATATTTACCAGCAACAGACATTGGAGGCGACTTTGTCGAAATCATTGTAAAAGAAAATGAACTTGGCCTATTTTTGTGTGATGTTTCAGGGCATGGAATTCCTGCAGCAATGATTGCGTCTATGACTAAAGTTTCACTGGAGATTTGGAATGATACACTAGATAAACCAGCATTAGCTGCTGAGAAAATAAGAAAATCTCTCTTAAGTTCTTTATCTGGCCACTTTTTAAGTGCATTTTTTGTTTATATCAATCCAAAAGAAAATACACTCCGCATCGCGAATGCAGGCCATTTACCTCTTCTCCACTTAGACAGAGATGGAAAAATTACTCCATATACAAGTTACGGCAGAGCCATAAATGAATTTATAAAATCGGATATGATTGAAAAAAGTTTCCCTCTACCAAAAGAAGGAACCTTTATATTATTTACAGATGGTGTTATCGAAGCACGGAATATCAATACTGGTGAATTATTTGGTGAAGACCGTTTTTACAATTTAATCCAGACTCTTGCCAAAAAACACCCACAAAACATTTGTGATTTTGTTATCGAAGAAGTTCAGAAATTCCAAAAAACCAAAAGATCTGATGATGATATTACAATTCTAGCTTTGTCTTTGGATACAAAAATCAACTTCGAAGGAATGTGAACAAAATCCTATGTTCCAAGCCAAAAGTGAAGTTGGTTTAATAGATCATTTGGATTAAACGGTTTGGATATGAAGTCATTCATACCAACTGCTTTGATTTGTTCTTTTGTTTCGAGTTGCGCAGATGCAGTTAATGCGATAATCGGAAGTTTTTTCCAACGTGAATCTTTCCTGATTTCCGTCGTCGCGCTATAACCATCCATTTCTGGCATATGTAAATCCATTAAAATTAAATCAATTGGTTGGTTCGAAACTATTTTTAAAACCTCTACTCCATTTGATGCTTCAATGGTTTGTATCCCCCAACGATTCAGAAACCGAATCACAATAGAACGATTGATTTGTATATCATCTGCGACTAATACAATTTTTCCGTTTAATAAATCATTGTTCTTCGCCGAAGCAAATGAGATCAATTCATTTGATTTTCCGACTTTACAAGGAATAGAAAATGTAAACTTTGATCCTTTACCAAGTTCGGATGATAGATATAATTTTCCATCCATCAACTCAACTAATGCTTTAGAAATTGCTAAACCGAGTCCAGAACCACCATATTTGCGAGTTGTATCTTGGTTTGCTTGGGTAAACTTCTCAAAAACAGAATCAAATTTGTTTGATTCAATTCCTATACCTGTATCTTCTACTTCAAATTGTATCTCGACAGTTGTGGAATTTTGAGAAATCACTTTAACTCTTAAACTTACAGAACCCTTAATCGTAAATTTCAAAGCATTTGATAGTAGATTATTCAAAATTTGCAATAATCTCGTAGGATCTGAATGAATGAATTCTGGTAAAGATGGATCGATTTGTTCTTCGAATGTTAAAAGTTTTTCTCTCGCACGCATTGAGAATGAAGTTGTGATTGGTTTCAAAAATTCTCTAAAATTAAAATCAATTTTTTCGATGATCACCAAACGTTCTTCAATTTTATTGAAGTCTAGTATATCGTTAATGAGTGCTAACAATGATTCACTAGTGAATTTTAAATTCTTTAAATTTTCAAATTGTTCTGGTTTCGGATTTTCTTCAAGTAACCATAACGAAATTCCAATAACGGCATTTAATGGAGTCCTTAATTCATGACTCATATTCGATAAAAAATCTGATTTAGCACGATTTGCTTCCTCAGCTTTTATTTTGGCATTGATTAATTCCCTCTCGTAAACAACTGTTTTTGTCACATCTAGTATCACAGAACGGCTTCTGATCATCTTCCCAGCAGAAGAATGGATTGCCGTCGAAGATAAATTAACAAAGATCGAACTACCATCTTTTTTGATAATTTCAAAGATTAAGTTATTGATAAAACCCTGTTTTTTAAATTGTGGGAAATTTGAAGTAAAGATTACTTTACTATCTTCGGCTAAAAGATCAGACCATTTTTTTTTACCAACTAATTCGTCTTCGCTGTAACCAAACCATTCACATTCAGTACGATTTACTTTTAAAAAGTATCCGTCTGGATCTAAACTATGAAATCCAACTGGTGAATTTTGATATAAATCTTCGATCTCTGAAAATCGATCTTCAATCATTTCCTTTTCAACAATTGACTGAAGACTCCTTCTGATGATAAAGATCATCCAAATGATTAAAAAAGAAAGTAGAGAAAATAAACCAGCAGAAACAACCAAAAGACGATCATCCGTTACCTTACGATTGGAGAATTCCAATTCGTCTCTTTGTTTTTTTCGTTTTAAAATCTGATCATGAAGCACTCTAAAGTCAGTCATTTTTCGATTTCCGACCACCAAACTTTGATTTGTAGGCATTCTTGCAGGAAATCCAATTAAGTAACCTTGGAGGTGTTCTATTTTCCCATGACTTATATTAAAAAGTATTTGCAAATCTTTTATATCTACGGCATCACAAAATTCGAGTAAATATTGTTCTAGCGATGGTAGAAGCAATAACGCATTGTGGTAAGGACTTAAAAATATAGGATCCTTAGAGAGCAAATAACCTCTCATTCCCGTTTCCGCATCTTTTAAAGCAGAAGCATAATCATTGAACCTTAGATCCCAATTTTTCCTTTTTTCAATGTGGTCTGTCTTGATACGATTATCATAAATATGATAAAAAAAGAAGATGGAGGAGAGAATCAAAAATGATAAAATGATCCATAGGAAACCAAGATAAAATCGTTCAAATTTTTTTTGGATCAAAAAAGTCATTTGAATCTATTTTCATATTCGAATGAACTATTTTGTCAATAGTTTAAACCATAGCTTTCCAAGCTGGAAAGTACAAATCAAATTGTGTACCTACCCCTACTTTGGAATCAACTAATATAGTTCCTCCCATTTTGGCTAAAATTCCATAAATGATGGAAAGACCAAGTCCAGTTCCTTTCCCACCTTTTGTGCTGAAAAATGGATCAAATATTTTCTCCAATATTTCTTTAGGTATTCCGCTTCCATTATCAATAAAACTCAATTTCCAATATTCTGTGTTTTTTAAAAAGCCAACATGAAACAGTTCTGATTTCTCATATGAAACTTTTGTTAGTGATATAGTGATTTTAGGATTTTGTGAATCTTGCAATGCAAATAACGAGTTTTCATATAAATTAGATAAAATTTGAAAAATTTGAATTGGATCTGCTTCAATAAATGCAGATTCGTTTCCTAAATCAGTAAATAGAGTCACTTTGTTAGCCGAAACAAATTTAACTTCGTTTAACACTTGCAACAGTTGGTCTCGCAAATCTAATTGTTTAGAAGTAACATGTTCGATTTTCGAATAAGTTAATATTTGTTGGATTAAATTTTTAGCACGTTCCAATGATTTGGATATTCCTTCGATTGCCGGCAGTGACCTTTCGATTATCTCATTTGATGATTCTTTCGACCAATCCGCATTCAAATAGGAAATATACGCCATCATAGGTGTTAATAAATTGTTAAAGTCGTGTGCAATTCCACCTGCAAACGTACCCAAAGCTTCCAATTTTTGCGCTTGCGCATAAGCCCTTTCTAATACAATTTTCTCAGTAATATCCTTGGCTTCTAATACTATGTATATTATTTTTCCACTTGCATCATTTAGTGGATAAAAATCACAATCAAAGTATTTTTCACGTCCGTCTCTCAATCGATATGATACAAATACTTCAAACGTTTGATTCTTTAAAGCTAACTTCATACCATAAGTTAATTTTTTGATAGAATCTTCATTCGAATCAGAGAAGATAGAACTAATCAATTCCAATCCTTGAACATCAGATTCATTCCGTTCAAAGGATAAAACTGAATTTCGATTCATACGTATAATGTGACCTTGTAGATCTAATAAAAATATAGCTTGTGATGAATTATTGAAAATCCCTTTGAATAATTGTTCATTGAGTTGGATAGAATTTTCTAAATCAGTTACATCAGATATATCATGAATGGTTCCAAAAATACGAAATCGATTCTCATCAAATCGTTCAGCTTCCAACCATAAATTTACTTTTTTGCGACCGTGTTTCGTATTTAAATGCAATAAAAATTCTTTTGAAGTATTTTCGCTGGTAACTTCTTGCCAAATTGATTCAATTTTTTTCCTTTCATCGAAATCTAATAAATCCCATACTTTATCCATTAAAGGAATTTCATTAAAATCATAACCCAAAATTCGATACAATTCTAATGACCAAAGGGTATTATTTTCAGGAAATATAACTTCAAAATGTCCTAAATGAGAAATCTTTTGTGATCTAGTTAAAATTTCTTCACCATGTACCAACATCTCCCAAGCTTTTTTCTGAGATTGTTTTAACCTAAGCGCTTCTAACTCTCGATTGACGATAAACGGAAGTTTGATAATGGATGATTTTGGAAGGAATTCAGCTGCCCCTAAATTTAAATATTCAGATGCAGCTTCTTCGGGAATGAATTCTGTAACAAGTATGACTGGTAATTCAGGATTTAATTCTTTGATGCGATGAATCACATATTTGCCATCAAAATCTGGTAAATAATAATCCGAGATCACAATATCCCAGGACTTATCTAAAATGGACTTTTCAAATTCAATTTTCCATTCAACCCTTTCAGGCGAGACAACGAATCCAAAATTTTCTAAAACAGATACAATAGCCTTGTAAGAAGCAACTGAATCTTCTACAACTAAGACTTTTATTTTTCTTTGGCTATCCATAATAGAAATTTTTAATTAAACAATCCAAATATGGGCAATTCCATATCACCCAAAATCTCGGCTTTATGTTTATACGCAGTACCTCGCCCTTCTGCTAAAGCAAACTTACCTTTCGAAAAATCATTGGGAGATAAATAAGGAGTATTTGTTTCTAATCGGATTAATTTTTTACCCTTCTCTTTTGCTAAAAGTGTTTTCAAATCCTCAGTTTCGGTTTCAATAATTTGCACAGAAGCATCTAACGCTCGCTTCATCATATTTTTACTAACTGGCCTATTATTATTAACTTGATGGATGACTATTCGATCAATGCTTGGATCTAAAATTAATTCTTTAATAGGTTCGCCATCACCAATACCGCCATCTAAAAACTCTTGTCCTTGGAATTCTTGCACTTCATAAAGGAAGGGAAAAGCAATGGATGCCATTACCGCATCTAATACATTCCCTTCAGTGATTAACTCTCTTTTGTTCTTAGATAAGTTAGAAACAGCAATTCCCAATTTGATAGGCAGATCAGAAAATTTTTTATTTCCCAAGTATGGATATAAGATTTTGCGAGTTGATTTCCCTGTTAAAACTCCACTTGACTGGTTCCATCCTTTTTTTAAGAGGCGACCAAGTAAGGTTAAGGAATTACCTTCCCAAAAATCTTTCTTTTTGAGACCCAATACAACGGATTCAAAATCAACCATCTCTCTTCCAGTGGCATATAGTGCACCAATCATGGCACCTGAACTTGATCCAGTGACGATGGCTGGCTTAAATCCAATTTCTTGCAAACCTCTTACAAAACCTGTGTGAGCAAAAAAACCAAAAAAAGCAGACTTTAAACATAACGCCGAATATTTTTTAGGAAAAATCAGTTCAATCATAAATAAAAATTCAGATACCTTCTTAAACGTTTCGAAACCATTTTGATACGGATACTTTTGTTATATCATAGAACAAAACTCCAATAAAAGCAACCAGTATCGCTGAAGAAAATTGTAGAAAATTGAGTGGAACAAATCGAAACAAACTGTTCATTCCAGGCAAATAGATCGACAGAAGTAAAACTGCGATGGTTCCAATAAATACAATATTGATCATTGAGTTTCGAATTCGCATCCGACTCCACATCGATTCATGTAAAGAACGATTCGCCAATATTAAAAACAGATTCGAAAATACTAAAGTAACAAATGAGGCCGTGCTTACCACTTGGTTGTTCGATTCATGATTTAAAAACATATGAGTAAGCCAATAAGTAGAAACAACTGAAATCAAGGAAAAGGCTCCCTGGATTAATGAAGTAACGAACAGTTCTCTATCCAATAGAGGTTCCGAAGATACTCTTGGTTTCCGTTTCATCAAATCAAATTCGGCATCCTCTTTTTCAAAAACGATCGTACATGTTGGATCGATTACCATTTCCATAAATACAATATGAATAGCAGAAAGTACTACAATAGGCCAGTTCAATAAGATTGGTAAAAATGTGATTCCAACGATTGGGATGTGCACTCCGATTAAATACCCAAGAGCTTTTTTTAGATTATCAAAAATTTGACGACCAATTCGAACTGATTCTAAGATAGAGGAAAAGGAATCATCTAACAAAACAATATCGGCAGCCTCTCTTGCGACATCCGTTCCACGTTCTCCCATTGCAACACCAATGTTTGCAGTTCTTAATGCGGGAGCATCGTTGACTCCGTCTCCTGTCATCGCTACGATTTCACCTTCGGACTTTAGATACCTGACCAATTTCCATTTATCTTCTGGACTTACTCTAGAAAAAACATTACATTCTTTTAATACTTTTTTAAATTCCTGCTCCTCTAAATTGGTAAAATCTTTTCCTGTATATACTAAATCTGAATTCTTTAAACCAATTTGTTTAGCAATATTCTTTGCAGTTTCTGGATAATCTCCTGTGATCATAATCACACGGATTCCAGACTCATAAGCAGTTTTTACAGCACTTGGTACAATTTCTCTAATTGGATCCAAAAAAGAAAGTAATCCGTAAATTTCATACTGAGCTGTGTTTCTTTCTTCCGGAATATTTTTCAAAGGTGTTTTTGATTTTGCGACAGCAAGTACACGATAACCTTCTTTTGCTAATTCATTTGTTTTTTCCGTCCAATTTTTCAAATTTTCCGAATCCAAATTGCATAACTCGAACACTGCTTCAGGAGATCCTTTCGCATAACATGAATATCCGTTTTCTTCTTTTAACACCCGAATCATAGTTAATTGTTCTGGTGTTAATGGAAAATCTTTTATGGACAATAATGATAAATCACCTTTTTGATGAAAAAGATTCATACAATCAGTAATAGCAATATCCATAGGATCAAAACTCGGATGTTTTGAGGCAAAGTATGCAATTTGTAAAATGGATTTCGATAAATCGGATACTTCATTTACTTTCTCTAAATTATCTTCGGAGTCTTTTGTCGTAATTTTTCCAACTTTCATTTTATTCTTTGTAATTGTGCCTGTTTTATCAGAACATAAAACCGTTGCAGCACCCAAAGTTTCTATGATTGATGATCTTCTCACCAATACATTTTGAGTACTCAACCGATAAGCACCCAAAGCAAAAAAGATAGTCATTACTAACGGCAATTCTTCTGGCATTAACCCTATAGCAAGCGTTAAACCAGACAATAATCCTTGTAACCAAAGTGATTTTACAATTCCAAAATAAATAGCAAGTGAAATGCATAATCCAGCAGCAACGAGAAATAAATTTCGAACTAACCTCGCTACTTCAAGTTCAAGAAGCGTTTTTCCAACTGTTTCATCGGCTATCTTTCTTCCTATTTTACCAATTTCAGTATGATTACCAACTGCGTTTACCCTACAAACTCCTTCTCCTGAAACAACAAGTGCTCCACAATATACCGATTGACCCATTCCTTTATTCACGGGGATCGATTCTCCCGTTAATAACGATTCATCACATGAAAACAATCGATCTGATAACAATTCAGCATCAGCGGGAATCCGATCTCCTTCATTCAGAATCAGTAAGTCTCCATACACAACATCTTTCCCTTCGATTCGTATGATTTGACCATCTCGAATAACGTTTGTTCGTGGACTCGCTAATGAACGTAAGGCAGAAATTGCTGTTTCTGTCTTTTTTTCTTGGTAAAATGTGATACAAATAATTCCGATCACGGAACCTAACAACAACAAGGCTTCTCCTCGGTCACCCAAAAGTAAATATACGATACTAATGGAAATGAGAAGCAGAATCATTGGTTCTGTCACCACTCCAAACAACATCCGAAGGAAACCAATTCGTTTGGAGGAACTAATTTCGTTTGCACCATAGACTGAACGGTTCTTTTTTACCATGTCTAGGGAGAGACCCATGTTGATGTATTCGGAGATTTGTTTTGGTATTGATTGCATTTTGATTCGAATTTTGGTTTGAATTTTTAATATTTCAGATTAACATTCTAGAATGTGCGATACATCTCTTGCGACTGAAAAATTTACAAAAACGCAAAAAAGGATCTTTGCGAAAAACTCAGATAGGGAACCAAATGAAGCCCAATCAATTCTCCATATGCCGCGAATGGAGTATCCAAAAGATTCACTCCTAAAAACCACCTTCATTGAAATACCACAAACATCCGTTACTTATGAAGTTTTTTTATCAAAACCGTTCCATATGTGGGGTGCCGAAATGGGTGTGAATGAATTTGGAGTTTGTATTGGAAACGAAGCTGTATTCACAAATCTCAAAATTCAGAAAAAGAATAACGGCTTAACGGGAATGGATTTAATTCGTTTGGCTTTAGAAAGATCAAAAACAGCAAAAGATGCCTTATTTTTGATTACAGAACTTTTAGAAACTTATGGTCAGGACGCCTGTGGTGGATATGAAAATAAGTCTTTTTTCTACCATAATAGTTTCATCATTGCAGACAGAACTGATGGTTATGTCTTAGAAACGGCAGATCGATATTGGGTAGCAAAAAAAATTGATTCGTATTACGCAATTTCGAATGGACTCACAATCGAAACAGATTTTGAGTATTGTTCTACAAATTTAATCGAAAAATTAAAATATAAATCTAAAGAAGATTTTTCTTTTAAAGCTTATTTTAGTGATTCTTTTTACACTTATATGAGCCATTGCCATGAAAGGAGAAATTTACACCAAAAAACAGCAGAACAGTTTCAAAACATTCATTCTACTTACAATTCAAAACTAGCAATCGAAACATTGAAAACACATCTCATCGATACGAATGAATTTGAACCATGTTTTTCATCAATGAAGTCACTTTGTTTACATGCAACAGGTCCAACAACACCTAACCAGACAAACGGAAGTTTGGTTGTTGAATGGGATACCTCTGAAACTAACCAAGACCCATTGCGTATTTTTTACACTGGAACTTCTACTCCATGTTTGAGTTTATTTAAACCTTTCTTTTTTGGAACAAAAAACTTCATCAATGCATCTAGCTTAGATTCAAATGGAAACTATGCTGACACATTATGGTGGTTACATGAATCTATAGCACGTAAATCAAATTTTGATTACCAAGGTGTAAGATCCATTCTTGTTCCAACACTGGTTGGACTACAAGATTCCATTTATTCAATGACAAAAGATCCTCTTTCCATGCAAAAAAAAGAAGAGATCCAATGGAAGTTTTTAAAAGACCATGTTAACATTCTGAAAAAAGTAGATGATGAATTAATTGATGCAAAGATAGGTAAAAGCCGTTGGCAAAATCCAATTTTTCAACTCTATTGGAATAGCCAAAATCGAAAACTAGGATTTCGCACTTCCAATTAACAGAATCAAAATATCATTTACATTAGTACCTGTGGGTCCAGTGGATACTTGGGCATCTATGTCCTTGAGGATAGGATAAGAATTGGAATTGAGTAATTCTTTTTTTGGATTCCAACCTTTCTTCTCCATTTTATGAATGGAGTCGTTTCCAACAATTCCACCCGCAACATCGGTTGGACCATCTGTCCCATCCGTTCCACCAGACAAAAACATCCAATCCCGTTCTGTAGGATGTTCCTTGAGCAATATCGAAACTCGAAGTGACGTTTCCTGGTTTCGTCCACCTATACCATCCCCCAATACAGGACAAACCATTTCACCACCTAACACAATCATTTGACTCATCGGTGAGTCCAACGCTAAAATAAATTCTTTTTCAATGAGAAAGGATGTCTCTTCTGAAGAACCTGACCAAGTATCACTAATCAATTTAGTCTGATATCCTAATTTTATTCCTTCTTCTAAAATTCGTTGGATGGAACGAGTGAGATTACCTAATATAAAATAATTTTTACTTGGATAGGTAGGTCCTGAAGCAATCGAATTTGGATCATCCCCAATTACATCGGAAATGACCAAAGTATACACTTCCAAGTTTTGGTTTAGTTCCTTTAGAAGTTTTCCACCTTTCACTTTCGAATACTTTTTTCTTTCTGAATTGATTTCCTGAATGGATTTCCCACTCTTTAATAATAGATTCTGTATGTTTGTAAGCTCTTCTAATGTCAGTCCATCAATAGGAATTTCGAATAAACTAGACCCTCCACCAGAAAGCAAAACCACGAGTCGATCATCCTTATCTAATTGTTTTAATTGGTCTAAAACTTCGATAGCATACCGAATTGAATTCTCGTCGGGTATGGGATGGGAAGCCTCTCGATAAGTCCAAATTTTGTCCTCTCCCATCTCAGGGAGTCCCAATGGTAAATGATTGTATTTCGTTAAGACATAACCTTTGTTCACCGGAAATAAATCAGAAAATGATTTAGCCATTGTGTAAGCCGCTTTACCCAAGGAAAATACGAATTGTTTCTTTGACTTGTCAGAGAGTTTCTCCACCAATTCGAGGTTTCCATTACTAAATTCCTGGAACAATTCCTTTGGACTTGCTGCTTTTATCCCTTGCTGGAATAAATAAAGGATTTCATCTCGAAGTGATTCCAATAGTTTTATTTCCTAGTTTTTGCATCTAAGAGATCAAAGCTGATTTGATTTCCATTTAGTTTACCAAAACTCAATACATCAGTTGGACACAAAGAAACACATGCCGAACATCTTACACATTGTACACTGTCCATAGGAATCCCACGACTCGCATAACCCATCACATCAATTCCTTGGTGGCAATTTTTTGTGCAGATATTACATGATATACATTTCTTTTTCTCTGAAAAAATGCGAAACTTACTAAATCTCGCATAAATATGCATAAGTGATGCAAGTGGACAAAACATCCTACACCAAACTCGGCCTGAGTATAAAAAATAACATCCAACACCAACTACACCAGCGAGACCAATATCAACAAAAATGTCGTAATACAATTTGATAGAATCGGCAATCATTTCTCCTAATGATAGAATAGGAAACAAGGACTTCCCATACACACTGAAGAGTTTTAGAACTGTAAGCAAAAAAGCTAAGAAGAGAATGTATTGGCCCGAATGTTCCCATCGATACGCCGTTTTGGAATGTGGCATTTTTTGCCTGTATTCATCCCCTAGAGTTTCAGCAAGTCCACCACAGGAACAAATCCAACCACAATAGACACCTTTCCCATAGTGATACACTAATAATGGAATCAAAACAAAACTAAAAGATAAACCATAAACCAACCAAAAATTTGTAATCCCTCCGTCATACAACACACCCATACTGAGAGGCCATGCTAAAATAAATCCATACGCCTTCCAATACGCATCAGAAGGAAAAATTTCGCGTCTGATAAATCCTTCTGGGCCACCCAAGTAGCCAATATCACCTAACTTTGGTAATATCAACTCAGGTAATAAAAATAAAAAGAAGATCTGGATTCCTATTAAAGACAGTGTTTGGTAAACTATATATTGTGTTTTTCGAACAACCATCCTCCTGATTCCAAAAATCAGAATTGTGAGCGAATATAAGAATGTATAATGGAAAGAAGGATATTTGCCAAACAGTTGGAACTGTTGGTAGGTTGCCAAAAAATAAACTGACAAAAAATACAAAAAAGCAAAAAGGAAATAAGTAACTTTAAAAATTTTCCATCCATCAAACTTTTGTTTGTTTTTGGTAATTGAAATAGTAGCATATAAAATCAAACTCAAGATAGAATAAACGGCGAATGTGGATGCCACTGCGGAAAACCAAAATGGACCATAAAAAGAGGCCTTTCCAAAATAAGCAGTAAATGCAAATCCTAGAAGGCTCGAAAATCCCAACCAATCTAAAAAATTCTTTTGGTTTTGTAACTTAACACCAATTTTCTGAAAAAAATGAAGTGGTGGCAAATTACCAATTAAAATATAAACTAAATCTGATTTGATTTTAAGAGCTGATTCTTTTCCTTTCACAAAAACATTTGTTTCGGTAATTTCTGTTAGTGTTGCGTTATATAGGATTTTAATTTTCCCTTGTGATGAAAGTGTTAGGATCTTTTTTACATTTTCAGATTTTGCTTTATTAAATTCATTCCCTCTATGTATGAGTGTAATCTCTTTTGCATACTCAGAACACAGAATGGCCGATTCTAATGCCGTATCACCTCCACCTACAATGACCACTGATTGGTCCTTGGTGTCTTTCGGATCAATCAAACGGTATAAAACATTAGATCCCATTTCTCCTTTAATTCCTAATTTTTTTGGGTCACCAGATTTTCCCATTGCTATCACAATAGCATTCGTTTGGTATTGAGAGCCAGATTCTGTATCCAAAGTATAACCTATTTGGTCTTTATGGATGTGTATGACTCTTTGGTTTGTTTCAATTTGGATTGGATTTTGTTTTAAAAATTGGTTTAAATCTTTTAAAAGACCTTCTTTGGTTGTATCAACAATTTTGATAGCAGAACTTCCAACATAATCACTTGGTTCTGCAAAGATTGGTTTTCCATTGGGGTAACTCTGGATGGTTTGGAAAGGTAAATTAGATTCTAAAACGATATACTTTTTTCCCAAACGTTTTGCTTCTAAAGCACAAGAAACACCTGAAGGACCTGAACCAATGATCACAACATCATAACGATCATTTTTAAAATTTGGAATGTGATTCCAAACTTGTACACCACTTTCTGTAGCCATTTTCAAAAGTGGAACACCCGTTAGATCTCCAATCACAAATACATTCGGTAAATTTGTTTCATAGGAGTCAGATAATTCTGGGTAAACTTCCACTTCACCAGTGGGAGATGAGTTCTTTAACCAATTAAAATAAACTTGTGGCCACATACCATTGTATTGGACATGTGGTTCGAAAAAAAAGAAACCAATTTAAGGTGAGTTGGGAATTCTGATCGTGATTTTTGTCCCATGATTTGTTGAACTTGTCACATTCATAGTACATCCTTGGTTCCTTAACATTTCCGTACAAACTAAAAGGCCAAGTCCCGTTCCTTTTTCACCTTGGGTTCCAAATGTTGTAGGAAACGGTTTCCCTTCTCCAATTTGCCGAATTTGATCCTTTGACATTCCAATTCCCATGTCGACAATACTTAAGTCTACGAAATTTGGTCCTGTCATACTAGTTATGGTAACAGTTCCTTTGGGATGTGAGAATTTAATCGCATTGGAGAATAAATTCCTGATGACTGTGCTAATCATTCTCTCATCACAGTAGACCATTAATGGATCTGAAAGTTGGATCTGCCATTGGATTCCCTTATCCGTTGCTTGTAATTCCAAAATATCTTTTGCATTTTCGGTCACAGCACATAAATTGATGAATTCCAAATTAATGGGAATTTTTTTGGATTCATTCCTCACCCAATCAAGTAAATTTTCCAAGACCAAGTAAGATTGGTTTGTACTTTTTTTTAATTCTTTGAGTGCGATTAGCAATTCCTCGCGATCTGGTAAGGTTTCGTTTAAAAATCCTAAATAGGAATTCATCGTTCCAATCGGACCTTTTAAGTCATGGGCTAAAATGGAAAAAATTCGATCTTTATGTTCGTTGGTTCGTATCATCTCTTGTTGGATACGATTGGTATTTCTTAAGAAATAAAACATGATGAGGGCAACAAAGAATAAACAAGATACAACCGAATTCACACGAAACAATTCTTGGACTTTGGGATCATACAACAACGTGCCTTCTCGGAATTTTCCTGGTGTTCCAAAAAATTCAAACCAAATATAAAATAGATTATTAGTTAAAAAAACGAGAAGGATCCAAAACTTATCTTCGTAAGAGAAAAGTACAAAAGGAGCTAAAGCAAATACCAAAAAATAATAATAAAAACCACCTGAATTTCCAAAACTGATAAAAGAAACAAATACCAATGGAATCGAAATTGTAAAAATTAAGAAAATCCTAGCAAGTGAATACTGTTCCTTAAAATTCAAATATAGAATATAAGAAAATATGCAGATCACTGAAAGATGAATGCAATTCATGATCCAAACATTCGGTGCACCAGCAATTACAAACAAAATGGAATATTGGATATTGGAGAATATTCCTAAAATGGCGATTAAATTGGCCAACTGCACCCTAACCGAAGTTTGAAGGTCCAATTGGTGATTGACTCCTAAGTTGAGTAAATATCGTAACCCAATTTTATGGAAAACCAATTTCATAGGAAATCGATCGTAAAGTAAGTTACATCATCTGACAATCGAAAAGTAAATTTTTTGATTTCCGATTTGATTTTTTCGTTTAGTTCCTTAGGACTTAATACAATTCCTTCTGAAAGTTGAGATCGTAGTCGGGCTTCACCGAACATTTCCTTTGACCGGTTATGGCTTTCCGTGATACCATCCGTATAAAAAAAGAATCGATCTCCAGGTAGTAGTGGGTGTGTAAAAGTTTCTAAAAACACATCTTTTTTCCAACCCATGATAGGTCCACGACCACCTAATGCCTCTAATGTGTTTTCCTTTCGATTTTGGTGGAATGGACTTGGATGTCCCATCACCGAATACTGAAACACTTGGTTTTTCAGATCAAAATGACTTGCCACAGCGGTGATGTAGTTTTTCTCAACGACCGGTAACATCTTTAAATTCAATTCAGTTAAAAATTGAGAGGGATCTTTGATTTTTGGTGCAATTTCCAGAAAATTAACTTTTAGCATCCCTGCAATGAGTGCGGCAGCAATCCCATGCCCTAAAACATCGCATAACAAAAAAGTAAGTGATCCATCATCGTGAATATAGTAATCAAAATAATCCCCACCTATCTTTTCCATAGGCATAAACATAGAGGCAACATTCAGAGTTTGGTATTGAAATTCCATAGGTGGGATTAACTTGGATTGCAGACTTGCTGCCATGACAAGATCATCATGTAAAAGTTTATATTGTTTTTGTAATTCTTGTGTTCGGAGAGTAACAATCATCTCCAAAGATTCATTTAAATTGCGTAACTCTTTTTTGGTTCTCGAACTTTGTAAGGCAATCGCAAGAACTCCAGAAAATAAAAAGGTTAATATTCCATATTGGGTTAAGTATGCATTTTTTCCTGTGATGAAGTCTGTTAATACATCTGCAATTCCAAAAAATGTAGCAAGCAGTGCGCCCAAAGAGACAACAATCGCTTCTGGTGTTTTATTATAATTTCGGGCAAGCAGTTGGACTAAAATAGGTACTTTAATCCCAAGTAAAATATACCAAACATACACAAAATAAAACCGAACATCTGGATTGAGTTCGAATAATTGGATCAACGCCAAAATAGAATCGAATAAAAAGGTAAGGAATGCAATTTTTGTAATCCTTCGTTCAAATAATGTATGAACGAATAACATAATAAAGACGGGAAAGATAAATTGGCAAAAGAAAAGTAACCTTACCAATACTTCTGGATTAATCCCTAAAAAGTGAATTTTGTTTAATGCTGGTAAACGCCAACATACAAAAAAAATGGCAGTTCCAGCAAGATATAATCCAGATTTAGAAGAACGATTTAAGGCATATCCAATTGCTTGTTGTAAAAAAATTCCGAAAAACAAGGCAGCCATGACAATCTGATTTACATCCTCATAAATCATTTTGTCTTTGATCTCATTCTGAGTACCAAACATTGGAGTTGACCTAAATAATCCACAACGGAATTGGGTTTCCCTACATTCAATGTTAACTTCAAGATGATTATCACCTAACAATACAATTGAATTTGGAATTTCATAATAACGTACCTTATGCCAATACGCATAATAATTGGGTGATAAACCACCCGTATTACCAATGAGTTTTCCATTCCAAAAGGTTTGGTCAGCAGAATGGACTCGATCTAAATACACTGATAAGGAAGATTCTGGTAATTTTGTAATGGGAATTGTTAGATGGTATTTCCCCCTCAGAGGAACTTTATATCCTTGTTCGACAAGAGGAACTCCAACCTGAATTTGTTTGGGATTGGATTCACCTTCTAATTGGAATGTCCAACCTGATTCTAATGGGATCATTTCCGCCGAAAGGGAAACACTAAACAAAGATACACACAAAAAGTATTTCATCATGGTACTTGCTTGGAACACCGAGAGGATTGAAATGTGAATCTCGGGAAGTGCAAGGATTTTTTTACGTTTGCCAGATTCATAAATTGAATCCTCACTCACCAAAAAATCATAAAACCAATAGTTCTTTCAAAATAAATCTAACAGATGTTATCCTATCCGTAATTCCAAATCTCCGATCAGTATGACTTCTGATCCCTTTCGGGAAAAGAACGAGTCTCGGAAAGGTACAGTCGTTTTGTAGTAAATTCCACAAGATGGGAACAAATTCCTATAAAAAGAGGCCGACTTTTATATTTAGACTTAGTCTAATTATTGACAAAATTAAGTAGGGAGAGAAATTGCAATGGTAATGGATTTAAGTTACCAAAAAACAAAGGAACTTTTGGAATCTCATGGAATACGTCCCACTTCCCAACGATTGGAAATGGCTCACCTACTCCTTGAGAAACACCAACATTTGTTTGCCGAAGAAGTTTTCCATTTGGTGAATACTCACTTTCCCCATGCATCCCGGGCGACCATTTTTAATAACCTAAAGTTGTTCGCGGAAAAAGGTTTGCTTGGTACGTTAGAACTAAAGTCAGGTGTCACTCATTTTGATTCCAATACAAGTGTCCACCACCATGCGCTCGATGAAACTTCTGGAGAGATTGTAGACATCGAACTCAATGATTCCTTGGAAGAAAAGGTACTCCTAGAATTAAAGGAAAGTTATTTTCAGAAAACTGGAAAGGAATTACAAAACCCAAAACTTGTCATCACCTTAAGAGGGAAATAAATTTCCCCCCCAAGGGGATTCTTGGATTTATTTTTTAATTTTGTCCCTGTATTTGATCGCAATCGCAGATGCATTCCAAATCACTCGATTCCAAACAATTAACAAAATGCTTTTTTGTCTAATTTCAAATCGATAGTTGATGATATCATCTCCACCTTTTTCTCTCGCTTGTTTTAATAAATCACTGTAACCAGTTTCACCTGTTAAAACAACCAAGAACCAAGTGACAAATTCACCTTGGGTTTCAACAGGTCCAATGATTTGGTAGTCATCAGAATTCATAACATACTGAGTCATGTTGGCAGCAAGACCAGGAGTACGTAACTCTGAGTAGACACAATTCCCAAGTAAGGAACCAACTAACAACAATGGCAAAATGCGAATCAGAATCTTTTTCATTTTAGACCCCTTTTTGATGGATTTCTTTTTTTACTGAAATTCAAAAAAGAGTCAATAAAAAAGAGAAGATTTTTCTTTATGAAGAAATAGAATCGTTTTAAATATGAACGATGGATATCCTTCAATTGCAATTTGTGGAATTGGCTCTGTTACTGTTACCATATTACATGCCTTTCACCAAAACAAAGTTCCTTATAAAATCCTTTGCAAAGACCAAAACAGACTTTTTTCCTTAAAAGAAAAACCAATCCAATTTAAAGGTCCAAATGGTGTTACAACTGAAATAATCTTAAAAGACCATTTAACATTGGTTCAAGACAATACCGAAACATTTGACTACATCATCTTGGGTTGCAAAAACCAATTATTAAACGAATACCTTACAATCACGAAAAACCATTTAAATCCAAATGGGAAATGGATCTTAATCCAAAACGGCTTACCAGAAGAACACTTCCCGAATTTTAAAAACAAAATTATTTCTGGTGTTGTTGGATGGAATACACAAGTTTTAGAAAATGGAATCTACTTTCAGTCCAATCCAGGTAGTTTAGTACTAGGTGGTTCGGACCAAACCAAACCAAATTTGATCTGGGAAACACTCCTAAAACCTTGGATCGATGTTGTACTCACCGACCACATTACTGGCTATAGGTGGCATAAACTTGCCATCAATTCCATCATCAATGGACTTGCCGCTTCTAAACAATTGACTTTGGGGCAATTATTTCTAAACCAAAAAGGACGAAACCAAGCAATCACTGTCCTCACAGAAATCAAAGAACTGATGTCCAAGTTGCAGATCAAAGAAGGAGTGGTTCCTGGTTCCTTTCCCATCCAAAAACTTGGGGGAGGAAAAGGATCATTACCACTTTGGATTCGCCATTTGGTACTGATCTTACTGGGTTTAAAGTATTTTAAAATCAGAACCTCAATGGTCCAAGACTTAGATCATAAACGAAAAACAGAAATTGAATTTATCAATGGTGAAGTCGTAAGTGAAGCAAGCAAAATTGAATTATCTGTTCCAATAAATGAAAGAATTGTGAATGAAGTATTGAAGATAGAAAGTGAATTCCCCTCGTAACAGGTTTGGGAATTACTTTCCTAATTTCAAAAGTTCGGAGATTGTGTGATTGGCTTCGACAGGGTGTCTCAGTTTCTGGTCTGTTTGGATGATGTATTGGTTCCGGCGCCCATCCTTACTTTTCTGTAATACCGACGCATCCACTAAATCTTTCACAATGGTTTGCACAGCTCTTTCCGTAATCCCAACTAGCACTGCAACATCCTTCAATCGCATTTCGGGGTCCTTACTCAAACAAATGAGTACGTGAGCGTGGTTTGATAAGAACGTCCATTGTCCTAATTTTTTAGGACTTTCTTTAGGTTTCCGTTTTAAGTCTTTTGTCATTCGATCTTAGAACCTTAATTTTCGATTATGTAGATTCAGACAATTTGAAATCACGAACGGCCCATGCCCAATAAATAAACAAAAATTGAAATGGTAACCTAACGTATAATGCCCAAATCGGAACTCCAAAGTCCTTTCCGTCTAACGCTTCTAATAACATATTGATATTAGCAGGATAAATCGCTAGTAAGAGGAGGATGATTCCATAACATGCCAATTTTCTCATCCGTTCGTATAAAACAAGAAGGCCAAGAGTGATTTCAGAAAGACCACTGGTAACATTGAGTAATTCGTGAAAAGGTAGATAGTCAGGCATCATTTCCAGGTAAAATTCAGGTGAAAAGAAATGGTTAGTGCCTGCGACTATATAAAACAAAGCAAGGGAATACACGAAAAACTTTTTCATCACCGAACTAAATCACAGATTGGAAAAATTGATACAAATTTTAGAAGGGTTAGGCAACAATTTGACCCTCTTTTGATTTGAAGTGGCCCAATTTTTCTTCCAAACGTTTTCTACTTTTAATGGTAATGCGGTTGGGTTCGATCACAAGGTTTGTATCTGCTTTGAATTCATCGATACTTTCCTGTTTTAGTTTGATGATCCCGCACATATTACACAACTCTTCCATCTGGATATAAATCGTATGGGGAGTGGATAAACTTGCGTCTAAATTTCGGCCGAGTCGAATGTCCTGGTCACGGATGGAATTGTACAAATATGCATATAGTCTGGTGACTGGTGTTTTCAAACGTAATATGACCAGTCTTTGGTGGGAAAACCAAATACGACGTGCAATACTCTCAAAAATCTTTTGCAGTAAAGATGGCCCAACTGACTCAAATAAATTCTCTGGAGTCACTCTTAGGATTTTGCTTTTGGTTTCTGTGATCGCTGATGCCATCCTCGGAGCATTGTCAATGAGGGACATTTCACCGAAAATCTCACCAGGCCCTAGGACATCGATAACGTATTCAAATCCACGAACAATTCCAAATAGTTTTACATTCCCTTCTAACACAACGTAGATCTCGTTACTCTTTTCACTTTCCACAAAAAGAACTTCGCCGGCTTCCAAAGTGGACTGCATATTGTCCCAAGGAAATGGTTTGTAGGAAGTGGCAACTGACTTAAATAAGTCGGACGCTTCCTGTACATTGTCTGTGGAATTGTTTTCTTTAGACCATTTGAGAAAAGCTTGCAAAGAATAAGCAGCAAGACTTGGTTTTTGCCAAGAAAGATAAGTCCGTGCATTTTGTACCAAACGTTCGGGATGGTATTCACGATCTGCTGGTTTATTTGCTTTTGATAGATGTTTTTGAAGGGTTCTCAATTCTCTAGAATAAAGGCCTAAAATTTTCATCGCAAGTTCTTTCCGTTCTTTCAAGTAAGAACCGAGGAGGCGGATTGGAATTTGCACCAGTTCTACATCTGTGTCAGCAAATAATGTGACAAGGAACCTATGTTCTGTGAGTGCTGAAACCAATCCAAAACTATCCCCCGCTTCATAATAAGCAAGTTCATGGTCAACAACGATGTGTTCGGAATCTACCGAAACCCGGCCCGATTTAACGATGAAAAAATTCCCAGTATTTACGGAATTTTGGACAACAATGGCTGCCCCTTTCGAGTATGTTACAATTTTGATATCTTCTACGGACACTGAATTAAAAAAAATGATTTATAAAGGTACGAGTCAAACATTTAAATCTCAGAAGTCATCTGCTCCCAGATGAAATCGTACACTTTTATAGCAGAAATATTTTTCTTAGGGAGTGGGATTTCTGCTGCAAAAATAGGGTAAAATTCTGGACTCCTTGGAATTCCACCATGAGAACCTCTTACCAAGTCTGCATCTAATGGAATCACATCCATTAAGTAACGAAACCCAAGTTTTTTCTTGATTAATGTCCAAATCACCTTCCATTTTACAAACTTTTGACTTGGGTTTAAAAAGAGTTCTGCGGGATCATACCCAGGTTTTCGATGGATGTCCACCAAGCGGGCGTAATCTGGAGCCTCTTTGTCATTCATCCAATAATAGTAAGTAAACCAATAACCTTCTTTTGCGACTAAAACAAGATCCCCTGATCTTTCATGGTGAATGTGGTATTTTTTTTGTTCTTTTTTATCCAGAACTAAGTCCACACCTGGTATTTGTTTGGCGATTTTTTTTGTAAGTTGTAAGGATTTTTCATCCTTACAATAAATATGTGAGATTTGGTGGTCAGAAACGGCAAATGCCCGAGATGCACCCGGGTCCAAATGTTCATACCAACGTTCCTTTCTTACTTGTATCAGATTGTTTTCTCTTAAAATTCGATTGATATGAATGGGAGTGTGAACATCACTAATTCCATATTCAGAAAGTAAAATCACTTTGGCATTTTTCTTTTGATAGGATTCCACTAATTCTTTTACAATCTGATCCAGTTCAAATAGTTCCTTTTTTAGTTTGGATACGTTTGAACCAACCTTTTGCAACCCATAATCCAAATGGGGTAAATACACGAATGTCAATGTTGGATCATACTTTTCATCCACATAAAGAGTGGCATCTTTGATCCATTTAGTAGAACGAATGTTTGCATTTGGTCCCCAAAAATGAAATAAAGGGAAAGCTCCGAATTTCTTTTGCAGTTCATCTCTAAGTTCAGGTGGATGGGAATAACAATCAGGTGCTTTAACTCCATCTGCATGGTATTGTGGTCTGGGTGTTACAGAATAATCTGCCGAAGAGTACATATTGTACCACCAAAACATTTTGGAACATGTAAACTTAGGATCTATTTTTTTGGCTTTCTCCCAAATTTTTTCTCCATAAACCAGATGATTGGATTGTTTCCAAAATTTCACTTCGGAATCATTTCGATCATACCATCCATTCCCCACAATCCCATGTTGACTTGGCCATGTACCAGTTAGGTATGTACTCTGTGTGCTTGTTGTGACACCAGGTAACATTGGTTCAATGAGTGTATGGTTTTTAGATGTAAGATATTCTTTTAAAAAGGGAGTGTGTTCCGATATGACAGATTTCGAAACCCCCACGATATTGATGACAACGGTTTTTTTGAATTTTGTTTTTGTTTGTTTCATTTGGATTTAGTTTTTCTTTTCACTCAAAATTGTTTTTACCCAATTGAGTTCTCTTACGATGGATGATTCTAATGTAATTTGTAAAGGTGTAGGAAGGACATTCCAAGTGTAAGTTTCAATTTCCAATACATTTGTAAAAGGTGATTGTTTCTGCATTTTCAACACTGCAATCAATTCTTCTTGGGTAGACAAAAACTCACCATACGAATCCAAAAAGATAGGAACATGGAAATGGATTCTCCATTCTTCACCCATCTCTGCACCATTGAGGATCGCTTCCCCTAAATCTTGATATGAAAGCATCGTTCCATTTTGTTTTACGGCCACTACTTGGTGTAAGTATTTTTTTTCATCAAAGGGTTTTAATAAATTGAGTTTTCCTTCGATCGATCCAGAAAACTCCACCTTTAAAGCGGAACTCACTTGGATCCTACCTACTTTGATTCCAGTTCGTTCTAACTCTGAAAACAAACCATCGTTCATCTCGTGTGTGACTGCTAGGTGGCACACATCCAAACATAATCGAATGTGTTCTTTCGTATTTTGGATGGCAATTCCTTCATCAAATCCAAATTCTTTACTTAAAATTGGTACTGCCATAGGCAAAAGTTCTTTTTCGTACCAATGGACCAAGTTTGCAAAAGTTCCGAGGAAACCATCAGGTTCTGGTTCAATGTCTAAGTGTAGGATTCGTGATTCCTTTTTTTTAATTCGGATCAAGTCGACTAGTGTTTGGATGATGAAATGATTACATTTATTTTTTCTTTTTTCAAAATCTGTTTCATTGGACTCAAAATAGAGATACGAAAGTGGAGGGGTGGAAACACCTCCTTCCTCTCCTTGAGGTAACATTTCATTTAATAATAAAAACAATCGTTTTGTATAATCATACCTTTCTAACGTTGACCAATCGGGATGATAAACTTTCTCTTTCACAACATCAGAATGGAATCCTCCATACGGGAATCCATTGATCGATATCACATACATCGATTCCTGTTTGAGCCAATTTTTCCATTCGAATAGATTTTCTTCTTGGGAAAGGCTTAGCGAAGCTTCATTGGATAAACGAAGGCCTATTCCAAAAGGTTCATTCGGTGAAATTTGTGATTTGATCTTAGGAAGATAGATTTTTAATTCCTGAAAATGGTCTTCCCAAGATTCTCCGATATGGATATTGGAACAATAGGTTAAGTGTCCAAATTTTGTTTTCATCGGAAATTAACCATAATATCAAAAGCAGACATTAAAATAGATTGATCCATGGAATACACTTCTTTCGGTTTTCCGATTCCATCTAACATTAACAATGTGAGTTTACCACCTAGATGTTCTCTAAACTCTTCCAAGGCTATTTCTAAATTTTCTTTTCCTTTCTCTAATAGAATTGGGAAATTCAATGTAAACCCGAGTCCCAATAACAAACGTAAGATACGCAAATATTCTTTTTCTTCTAAATCACCACTCAAAAAAGAATAGATCGAATCGAGTGCAATTCCCACCGCCACTGCTTCACCATGACGAATGGAAAAATTGGAAAGGTATTCTAATTTATGTGCAAACCAATGCCCAAAATCCAAAGGCCTTGAGGAACCAAATTCGAAAGGATCTCCACTCCGAATGTGTTCTATATGCAGTCTTGCACAGTCAAAGACTAACTGTTCCATCACACCGATGTCTCGGTTCACGAGTGATTGAACATTCGATTCAATCCAACGAAAAAAAGTTTCCTCTTTAATCAACGATACCTTTACAGCTTCCGCTATCCCAGAACGCCAATCTCTCTCATCCAAGGAAACAAGAAACGAAGAGTCATTAAAAACGGCAATGGGTGGTGCAAACGTACCTAAGAAGTTTTTTTTCCCAAGGTAATTGATGCTATTTTTGACTCCTACTCCCGAATCATTTTGGGAAAGGACAGTAGTTGGAATCCTTATCAAACGAATGCCTCGATGGGATACCGCTGTTGCAAATCCTACCATATCAAGGAAGGCACCACCACCAATAGCCATTACATAGGAGTGCCTATCTATCCCATACTCACTGATGGCAGAGGAAACCAATTCCCAAAATTCATTTTGGTTTTTTGCATTTTCACCTCCAGGGATGGTCAAAATATTTTTTACTAATTGAACAGATGTTACATTAGTTTCAAAATAGGAATGTATGGAATCCAATAGGTGATTTTGGTGTTCCAGGATTCCATTATCAACAACAACCAAAACTTTCTTTTTTGTTCCTTCTTGTTCTTGGAAATCAAAAAAATTACTTATTACCGAATTTCCTAAAGCGAACAGATGTTTTGCGAAAAATACTTCATATCGATAGGATACTTGAAACTCAGATTGGATACTATTAAATCGATTTGACATTTTATCTGTTATGTGACTGCAAAATACTTTGCGATTAAAAATGACAAAGGTAACATAAAAAGAATGAGAATTGCAATTGGTATCACACCAGAAGCGGCGGCAAAACTGGCGTTCAAAAGGATTAATGTTAATACTCCCATTTTTACTGACTTCCCGATCAAAGTTGGTATTGGATTTTGAATGGCTCGCCAAAGTGTTGGGAATAAAATCAAAGAATGTAGTGTGATAAAAGGAAGTGTGAAAAGGAAGTAGTGATTGTAAAAGGAATAGATGAGTTGTGAACAAAATACACCCAAATACAAAAATCCCGCTATCAAAAATCGAATTTTGCCACCTCCAAAAACTTCATTTTGGCTTATTGATGTAATTGCAGCTATATATAATATTGGCAACACAGATAAACTAACAAGAGTAAATGGAATTGATTTTAGGATTGTCATACCTAATACCAAATTTAGACCTCTGCATATCCCCATAACGATTGGTCCGAATACCAAATGGTATTTTGCAAATCGATTGTAGATGATGACAAATAGTACAATCGAAACTGAAATGATAAAACTGATTTCACTGTAAAGGAAAGAGAAAAGAAGTCCCAGACCAAACAGAGAAATTCCCATATACAATGCATGTTTGGCAGGTACTTTTCCCGATGGGATCGGTCTTTCCGGTCTTTCGATTGAATCGATATTCCGATCAAAATAATCATTGAGGACAACACCACCACCATACAAACAAATACTCGCAAGTATTAATAATCCACCTTCTTTCACCCAAGGAAAAGAAACTATGGCCATACCCGCTAAAATATCTGCGACTGCTGTGACAAGATTTGCTGGTCTTAGTAAGATGAGGTAACTTTTAAAATTCATTTAATCGATATAGAGAGAGTTTTGATTCCATTTGGGAAGTTGTCCACCTCGCAAAACAGAATTGCCATGGAATTTTTCATTTGGATCGGAAGGGGTACTCGATTCAAAATCAGATACTTGGATTTGACCACTTTTGGAAAATGCTTCGATTGCATTTTCATAAGTTACCTTACGGATATCATCATTTGGTATCCCACGGCTTACCATAAGAGCAGCAGTTTTTGGAATGGCAAGTGGATCCGAGATGCCCCAATCCGCGCTTGAATTGATCATAATTCTCTCAGCACCATATTGTTCTACAATTGATACCATTCTTTTGTTTCCCATTTTTGTAAATGGATAGATTGTGAAGGCAGCATAAAAACCTTGGTCTAACACAGACTTAACTGTCTCTTCATTATTATGATCCACAATGACCCAAGAAGGATCTAATCCATGTTCTATGGCGATCGACATACTCCTTTCAGTACCTCTTTTTTTATCTCTATGTGGTGTATGGATTTGCACAGGTAATTTGGCTTCTTTAGCTAATTCTAACTGTAAACGATAGTATTTTTCTTCTAACTCTGTTTGGTCATCAAATCCGATTTCACCAACCCCAACCACTCCTTCTTTATAAATATAAAGTGGTAAAATCTCCATGACTTCTTCCGCCAATCGTTCGTTATTTGCTTCTCTCGAATTAAGACCAATGGTACAATAATGTTTGATTCCAAATTGAGAAGAACGAAACCGTTCCCAACCAACTAAACTACTGTAATAGTCTTTAAAACTTGAGAGACCTGTGCGAGGTTGCCCTACCCAAAAAGCAGGTTCGATGACAGCCACAATTCCAGCTTGTGCCATATTTTGGTAATCATCAGTTGTCCGAGAAACCATATGAATATGAGGGTCAAAAAATTTGAATCCTTGGATTTTATCTTTATATTCATCCCATTGCAAATCCATGTGCGTAGGAGTGTCATTTGTAATGTTTGGATTCTCAAAATGGGAAGGATTTGTTGTTTGATCTGATTGTTTTTCACACATAAAAAATTAATGATTGTTTCCTAATTTAGACCAATCCCATTTCCCATTTTTGATTTCTTCGAGGAATTTTGGATGTTTTGTTCCTAATAATTGGTATGAGTTCAATTCTGATTGTGAACAAATTAAACTAGCTGCAATCACATCTTCCTTTCTTTGTGATTTGAATAAAGTTTCGACTAGGTAGAGTTCTCCTTCTGAAAGATAAGGAACCATTAATTGCCAAACATCAGGAAGGACATCTCTTCCTGCTGACCACCTCTCTTTTACATAACTCACTAAACTCATTGAGAGGTTTTGGTTTTTTCTTTCTGACAATCCATAAATCATTTGGATTGGTTTTTCATTGAAGATTGTTTTTAAAACCAATTGGTTCCAAGCTAACTCAGGAAACTCTCGGTAAGGGAAAGGATTATGCAAAGCAATCGCATCAAAAACAAATCCCATGTTGGATCGAACTGCATCCGTTGCTCTCGGTAACCAAACTTGTGGGTAAGGAAGAATCGGTAAGGAAGAAAACAAGGCAACCAATTCATTTAATTCCGCGGTATCAAACAACGTTTCAATTTTTTCGATCAATTCTACTTTTGGAAGTGTTACTAGAAAACCGAGGAACCAAACACGGCTTAAACGAACCAAATTCCATTGATCCACTTGAAATCCTGGCAGATTTGGAATTAAATTTTGAACTTCTGACTCTTCTTGGATGAGGGTTTTTGAAAGAAACCTTGGTGCTTTGACAAAGGCAGTCATGAGTGAATTCGGATTGTCTTTCGGAATCGAGTCCAACCACTTCAGTTCTGAGTTGGTTGTATGTTTTTTGAGCAAAGGATAAAAATAGGAAGAATAAGACGTTGGCATAAAAAACAACTAAGAGAATGATTTTTGGGAACAAAAGTGGAGTAAACCAAATATTAGTGGTTTTACGATCCTTTCCTCCCTCTGCTTAATTTTCAAACATTAGTATGTCTCTTATCCAGACTAAAAAAATAGTATCCAAAATCTTCAATAAACTGTACAAAAATCATCCTTTAAATTAGGTGTCCTACGCATCTGGAAATTTATGGATAGGAAACAGGTTAGGTCTCATGTTCACTGGCAAAAATCACGGGAGTACCAAATGTACACGCAATTTTATAAACTAATCATTGGACTATTCATCAGTATCACTCTCTTTTTTGGACCAGGAGAAATTGAGGCACAGTTCATTACACCTGTTAAAAAGGAAACACCTGAACCACAGAATCCGCCACCCACTCCGCCACAGGTATCCCCTCTTCAGGAACCAACAAAAGAAACACAAGCTCTGCCTGAAGAACCAGCTGAGTATGTAAGTCCCATGAAAGGAAATCTTTCCGGTGAGTATTTCCGAAGTTTTCAAATCACAAACAAACAAAAAAAAGCCATCCAAGAAAACAAAAGTTTATGGTTTGCAGATCGTTTCCGTGTGGGATTTGGTTTACGTCCCAAAGCAGATTCCTTGTATAATACCGATTTCGATCGTTCTACGGCGGATAACAGAAACACGGTGACAAACCAAACTCAATTTTATTTGGTAGGAGACGTATCACCTAACATTACCTTTAAACTCACCTTCCAAGACGTAAGGTTATGGGGAGGTGAAATTACAACTGGTACTGCGGACCAAAAACTTGGTGTGATTTCAAATGTGGGAACAACAATTGATACAAGTAGACAGAGAGAAGTTGCTTTAAACAATTATACTGGATTTAGAGAAGCATTTTTAGACCTTAAAACCACAAACCAAATGTTTCGTGTGAGAACCGGACGTCAAATTTTAGACTTCGGTGATGGTAGGATCCTTGGTGCACGGAATGATAGTTTGAATGGTAACTCGTTTGATGCTGTAAGAACAACTCTTACCGTCCAAAAACAAACGTTAGATGTGTTTGGAGCCATCGTCAGTTCCGAAAACAATGCAAACAGTATGGTTTCCAATAATTCAACTAGGTTAAACGGCCCTGGGAATGCATCTTATTATGGCGTACATTATGGTGTCAAACCTTGGGAATGGTTGGGTATAGAAGTATATAATTTTACATTATACAAACAAAGATTAAAGGCAACCAATACTACTCCCTATGGATCTGAGATTTATTACCGCGATCCAGACCAATTGAATACTACAGGATTTCGATTAACGAATCGTACAAAAAGTAATTCATTACCAAAAGAAACTGGGATTGATTGGATGGTGGAAGCGGCTTGGCAAACAGGTTTTAATGGAGAAAGAGTATCCCCCGATTGGATCAATCAAAATGGTGCTTTAAAAACCAATAAAACAACGGGTGCCCCTCCTCCTTTTTCTGATCCAGTACGTTATAAGGCAAATATCGTAGCAGCTCAGTTAGGTTATACTCCGGTAAAAGAATTTAGAATTGGTATTCAGTATGTGCAAGCATCTGGTGATCCGAATCGAAATGATGGAAGCGTTGCTACATACAACCCTTTATTTGCCACAAGAAGGATGGCGGGAGGAGCCATTCCTTTTGCAGGAAATGGAAATTCTGGTTTAGTGTTTTGGCAAAATATCAAAGATTATTCCATTCATATCAAATACGAATCACCAACATGGGGAACATTTATCATCAACCCTCACTGGTATTACAAAACAAAATTACAAGATGGTTATTATGAAAACAATAACTATGTGGCAGGAAGTAAGGCAACGGGTGAAACCGCATCAACGGAAGATTTTTATAACACAGAAGCATACAATCCGAATCGCCCAAAACTGGGAAAACATGTTGCTACTGAAATCAATTTGATTTATATCATTACACCATTTGAAAACGTATCCTTTTGGTTTGGAGCAAGTTCACTTTATGCTGGAGACGCGATTCGAAACCAAAAAAACAATCCTTACCAGGCTGACCCATACCATAGATATGATTTCAAACCAAATGCAAGTTTTTTCACCTTTCAAACTGTATTTGCTATTTAAGATTAATTAAGATTTGGGATTTGGATTGAATCCATCCAGGATTAAGTCCAACCCAAATTCAAAATCATGTTTTCCATTATATTTCTTAGTTGCCACATCTTTTGTTAGTTGGTAAAAGTATGGCAATTGATCCTTTGGGATCATTGGTAAGTATTCACTCGCTTTTTGCGAATACTCTTCAGTTTTAAATGGAAAATTCAATTCCTGTAGTGTAAATCCATAAATATGTGCATCAATGGCATTGATCATTTGGTCTGCTTGTTTATAGGAAAATCCTGCTTTCACCAAACAACCTAAAGTATCATTAAAATATTGGAGTAAATTTTCTCCAACATTCACTCTTGAAACAAGTAACATAGTCAACCATGGATGTAAAAGGAGGATTTTTCGTACAGATTTTGCACGTTTTTTCATCTCTTTTCGCCAATAACCACCTATCTTTGGATAGGCGATTTTTTTTACACAATCCTCAACCATCCCGTCTAACAACTCATCTTTATTTTGAATATGATTGTACAAAGACATGGCTTCAACACCTAACAGATTTGCCAAATTTCTCATGGATAGGGAATTGATCCCTTTTTTGTCAGCAAAAGAGATTGATGTCTCAATCAAAATTTCTTTCGAAAGTGACTTCTTCGGTTTTTGAATCTTTTTTTGGAAAGCCAAACCACTAATCTCCCTTTTTCATTTCAGTTACTAGAATAAATTTTAATCTACATTTATCATAAAATCCACTACTTATTAAAATTTTCATCCTTTCATTGGAAATATATTTTCTTGACAGACTTACACTGTAAGTTAATTTCATAGGAAGGAGTTTTCCCATTGAGAGTCATCACAAATAGAAAGTATGGACCACCTGAAGTATTAAAATTAGAAGAATGGGAAATCCCAATACCAGAAGATGATCAAATATTGATCCGGATTGTGAATACCTCGGTCAATTCTGCTGACTGGAGACTCCGAAAACCGGATCCAAAAGTAGTGCGTTTGTTTTTCGGAATCTTCAAACCTAGATCTGTTGTATTAGGCATAAGTTTTTCGGGAATCGTTGAAGCCGTTGGCAAGAAGGTTACAAAATTTCAGGTTGGAGACAAGGTACTCGGTTCACCGGGAATGAAGATGGGAACGTATGCTGAATATATTTGTGTATCTGAAAAATCCACGATCACAAAATTTACATCTGGAATCAGTTTTGCAGAAGGAGCAACTCTTTCCTTCGGTGGTCTCACTGCCATTGATTTCCTTCAAAAATGTAAGGTTCATACCAAACAGACAATCCTTATCTACGGAGCGTCAAGTTCTGTGGGAACATCTGCAATTCAAATTGCAAAACATTTCGGTGCAATTGTTACGACGGTTTGCAGTAAAGAAAATATACCACTTGTAAAATCATTAGGTGCTGACGAATCCATTGATTATGATCAATTTTATTCTCTACCTGATACTAACAAATATGATATCGTATTTGAATGTGTTGGTAAAACAACCATTGATAAAAATTTAAAACATTTAAAGGGAGGTGGTAATTTAGTTTTAGTAGGTGCTACATTTCGTCAAATGTGGGATGCATTTTATTTATCTCTTTTTAAGAGAAAAAAAATTCACTTTGGTCCCATTAAAGAAACATTAGAAAATTTGAATTTCCTTGTTTCCCTTGCCAATCTTGGCAAATACAAAACCTACATTGATAGGCATTATCCTTTAGAAGAAATGGTATTAGCCCACCACTATGTAGAAGCTGGCCATAAAAAGGGAAATGTTGTGATTGATGTTACAAAAGGTTGAACTGAATTTAGTAATCCCACCTAATTCAATTTAGGTAGGATTACAACCAAATCAATTGATCTTTATTTGTGAATGGTTTACCTGTTTTTTATTTCCACCGAATGTCAAATCAGTATACACTCGCTCTGATTTACACACCTTCACATTTGCGGCAGTCGAACAAGAAGCTGTTCCTGAGATTTTACATCCTTTGGCTTCACAAGTCTTGCGGTCTTTTCCCCGGCATTGTTGGCAACCATTTGTGCTTCCATTCCCACACAAAAAACAATCCTCCGCGAAGATTGCCGTTGATGAAAACAAAACCATCAAGGCAAAACTAAACGTGACCAATGTTCTCATATATTCTCCTACTTTTCCACCGTATGGCAGAGAAGAAGGGAAATTCTATGTTTCCAAAATATTTTGACAAACCAATTTTTTATTTTGGTACTGTTGGAATCACATAAAATAAAATCGCAAAAAAATGACAAACGCTCCCAGAAAGAACGAAGAGATGCCATATCGCATGATTCATTGGAAGACGGTCCCAAAGATAAAAAATCACACCAAACGTATAACTTAGTCCGCCGGCGACTAACCAAGACATACCACCAACTCCAATGGCAGCTCGGATGTCTTTCATCACAAAAATTGCAAGCCAACCCATGATGATATAAACTGCTACACGAAGGCCACTATACTTTCCAGGGAACAATAATAATAAAATAACCCCAATGAGTGCAAGGATCCAAATCACACCAAATAATACCCATCCCCATTCAGAATTTTCACGTAAACTAACAAGCGTAAATGGAGTATAAGTACCAGCGATTAACAAATAAATGGATGCGTGATCGATCACTTTAAATATTTTTTTTGTAGCAGTATGGTAGATACCATGATAAAGAGTAGAAGCTAAGTATAAAATGATCAGCGTTGCTCCATAAATGGCAGAACTTACGACATGCCAAATATCTCCATATAATACTGCCATGGTTAATAACAAAGAAAGACCAGCAATGCTTAAGCCCCCTCCAATTCCATGAGTCACTGCATTAGCAATTTCATGGCCGATGGAATATTCATGAACCGAATCAATCAGTTCTTTCATGGGATGAAGGTTTTCCTCACTTGCAGATTTTGTTTCAGAAATGGGCGGAGGATTGGTTCTATTTTTTTTCGAATTCACATGCGAAGTAGAAATAGATTTTTGATTCGAAAGTTTTTTGGATGTTGGTTTTTGTTTTTTAGGAGAAGGTTTCTGTTTTGCTTTCGCTTTTTTGACTTTCATTCGTTTTGACTGCTTGTATCACACTCTTAAATTGTAAGAAGGTCAATCCAAAGAAAGGTTTCAAAAAAAATGAATGAAAGGGAACAAATTGGTTTCTTTTTGCAAATACGAATCGTTTCGAATTCCAAAACTCCAGAATAACGGATATTTGGCTTTCATTCCAATGGAGAACCGTTTGACTCATTGTTTCCCCTTTGGAAAATTCCATAGGTAACAAATAAACGATCCTCCACGTAAAAGGCTTAAATCACTCTGAATCTTTGGTTTGGTCTTTTTCTTTCACTTGTTTTTTCTTTTCTTTGGCTTTATCCTTCATTTTCTCTTTTTGGTCCATACGTTTCTCTTTTAATTCTTCTAAAGAAACAGAACCGTCACCATCTTTGTCCAATTCTTGGAAAAAACCATCATGGAATTTTTGCCATTCTTCCTTTGACACTTTTTTATCGTCATTCGTGTCCATCTTTTTAAAATGTTCACCTGCCATTGGATGTTTTCCTTTGCCATCATGGTCATGGGCAAATACGGAACTTGTCACAAGGAAAGTTAGACAAACGAATAAGCTTAGAATTTTTTTCATAGAAAAACCTCTGCCGTATTGTTAAGCAGTTTTCCAACCAAGTCAACACCTTCATGAAAATTTTATGATATTCCTTTTTTTAAAATGATTCTATTTTTTTGATTTCCGAACGACAATTGTTTGTTTAAGCTTTTTCTAATGTAGTCATCGGCATTCCAAATGAAGTTCAAAAAATCTACCTTCCAAATCATTCTCTTCGCACTTACTTTCACTAACCCTAACATTCATTCGGAACCACCGAAGAGTCAAATTTGTCCGAAACCCATTTTAGATCGGGAGTGGCAAATCCTAACGAACATAGAAACAGAATTTGATCAAAATCAATTATGCGGGTATGTAAATGAAATTGCTTCCGAAGAAAGTGAATTCCATTCGTTTCTCATCGAAAGGCATGGGAAAATCGTAACTGAAGTATACAATACAAGACCAGATCATCCATTTAACAAACGCTATGGAACCAGGTTCCCATTTGACGGGGAAACTCAGTTTGATGCAAATACATTACATGATGTAAGGTCTGTTAGCAAATCCGTTGTTTCTCTGCTTTTTGGCATTGCTATCGATAAAAAAATAATCGATGGAGTGGATGTTTCAGTCCTTTCATACTATCCAGATTTACAAATTCCAAAAAACGATCCCAAACAAAACATTTCGTGGAAACACCTTCTAACGATGAGTAGTGGCCTTGATTGGGAAGAATGGAGGTATGGATTTTTATTCAGCGATGAAACACGACTTCTTTGGAAAAAAGACTTACCCCAATTCTTTTTTGACAGGGATTTGATCCATACACCAGGAACTAACTTCAATTATAATGGAGGAGGAACGTCTGTTATTTCTGATATCCTGACAAAAAAAACAAACAAATCCTTAAAAGAATTAGCGAAAGAATGGTTATTCAATCCTTTAGAGATCCACAACTTCGAATGGGTTGAGGACAGAAATGGAAGGGCACTTGCCCATGCAGGCCTTAGGTTAAAACCAAGGGATATGTTAAAATTAGGAAGGTTGGTCTTAAATGGAGGGAATTGGAAAGGAAAACAAATTATCTCAAAACAATGGTTAAATGATTCTTTCAAAAAACAAATCAATTCCCAGGTCAAAATATTCCGTAAGGATGGAAATCCCCTATTCTACGGATACCAATGGTGGCTTGGAGAAACCATTTTGGCAGAGAAAAAAATTCCGTGGTCAGTTGCACTTGGGAATGGGGGGCAACTTATTTTCGCCTTTCCTAGTTTCGATATGGTCATTGTCACAACCGCCGGTGGTTATGGAGATCCGACCACCATCCAAAGGATTTTGGAGGCGGTCGAAAAAATTTTAACCACCGTTAAATGATTTTCTAACCAATCGAATCAATCGAATCAATCGAAATATTGGATTCGATACAAGCAAGACTGAGCCGTAGCAGCACTATCAATTACATATGCACGGCAATCTTTTCGCCAAATTTCTTTGGTATCTGCATCTTTAATTTTTGAAATTGATTTTTCATATAACAAACTACAAAGGTATCTTGCCATTTGAATCATTAAGTTTTCTGCAACGGTTTCCTTTTTTACTTCTTCTTGGATGTTTCGCATCACTCGAATTGATTCTTCCAGTACACGTTCCTGTTCTAATAAAAAAGTAGATGGGGATACAATCTCTGCTTTAAGTGAATTCAGATACTTTCTAAAATTTCCATCACCTGCCATTCCTGCAAGGATTGCACCTGTTGCGATGCGCACATGAATTTGGGAAGTTCCTTCGTAAATGGTATTGATCCTTGAATCACGAAACATTCTAGAAATATCATAGTCTTCCGTATAACCAGCACCACCAAATACCTGTACAGCGATACTAGTATTTTTATGGCCTTCTTCCGAACTATAATATTTTGCGATAGGTGTTAAAATGGAAGCAAGTGTAGACCAGTATTTTACTTTTTCATCCTTTCTGATGTCACGATCTGGTTTTCCTTGTTTTTCTAAACGGATCTGATGGTGTTGGTACATGTCAATCACACGAGCGGTCTCAAGTGTCAGAAGTCGCATAGCGTTCGTTTCGCGTTTGATTTTATTCACCATCTCATAGACAGCGGGAATCTCATAAATTGGTTTTCCAAATTGGTTCCTTTCATTTGCATACTTCAAAGACTCATAATAAGCTGCAGCTCCTCCACCACAACCACCAGAGGCGCTAACAAGTCTCATAAAATTTGTCATTCCAGCGGTATAACGAGTGAGACCTAATCCTTCTTCTCCCAAAATTTCTCCGTAACTATTATCATAAACTATCTCGCAAGTTGGTGATCCATGGAGGCCCATCTTTTTCTCGATACCAGCAACGGAGATGTCAGAACTTTTGACTAAAAAAACAGAAAGTCCACGAGCACCACCATCAGGTTTTCCCGTTCTTGCAAGTGTCAAAAGAAGTGCTGGATACTCACCAAGACCACATCCTTGCGAAATAAATCGTTTTGTACCTGTTAAACGATAACTTCCATCTTCTTGTTTGACAGCGACTGTCCTGACACTATTTAAATCAGACCCAAAATCTGGCTCCGTGAGTGACATTGCGAATAAACACTCACCCGTTGCTGCCTTCGTGGCATATGTTTCGATTTGTTCTTCTGTACCAAACCTAGATACAATTTGTGCTAAATTTAAGAGTGTGGTTGTCATACAAAAAGCAACATCCGCACGAGCGATAATCATCGCATAAAATGCACCAACGGTTGCAGGGAAATTCAATCCACCTGCTTCTCTTGGAAGTGAATAACCCATAAGTCCCGTACTACGAAATTTTTCATAAATTTCTACAGTTTCTTTTGGGAAAATTACCTTTCCATTTTCATACTTTAATTCGTTTCGATCCATAATTTGAGATTTTTGAGAGACATCTTTGCCAAAAAAATCTCCCATTGCATCCAAACTGGAAGTGTATAATTCCATAGCTTCTTCTAAGGAAGAAGGTGCCATTTCGTATCGATTATTTTTGGTTTCATTATAAACTTTATGGTCAATAAAACCATCACCTTCTGTTTCTTTTACAATTGATTCCCAATCAATGAGTTGGTTATAAATTAATTGTAGGTCTTTATCATCTGAAAAATAGTTATTTGCGATCATATTTGTTTCCTTAAATGTTATAAGCTGCTTCTAGTCCTTCGAAAAATGCTCGTTTTGCATCGATGTTCTTAGCATCCTTTGCTCCACCGATTAAAATGATTTTTTGGTTTTGAGATTGTTTTACGTATTGTTCATACAATGAATCTTCTTTTTCCTGACCAACACATAAGATGATCGAATCACAAGGATATAAAAACTCTTCTCCATTTTTAAATACAACAACAAGTCCCTCTTTTGTGACTTCCTTATATGTTAAACCTTGGAAAAACTCAACCCCTTCTGATTCTAACTCTTGTTTTAATGCCCAGAATGTGGTTGGGCCTAATCCTGCGCCATGTTTTCCATTCCTACGAAAAACTCCTACCTTTCGTTTTGCTTTTACAGTTTGGATCACAGCATTTGTAAATGAATTTATATTGTATTTTTGATTGTATGATTCAATTGTCGGATCATTTTCTTCTGTTAAACGATGAGCAACGTCTACTCCAATTCCACCACCACCAATCACTGCAACCGCTTTTCCAGGAACTAATTTACCTGTTAAGTAATCTGCATAACTTCCATGAGGTAATAAATCTAATCCTTTTAAATGAAATTCACGCGGGATTACTCCACTTGCAAAGATAACCACATCCGAGTTTTTTGCTTTGATGTTTTCGATTGTTGCTTCGGTGTTTAAATGAATTTTGACTCCAATCGCATTCAGTTCATTTTTGAAATAACGAATGGTTTCATTAAACTCTGATTTTCCTGGAATATGTGATGCCAATTGGAACTGACCTCCAATTTGGTCTCTTTTTTCAAAGATGGTAACATCATGCCCTAATTCTTTTGCCACTCTTGCGGCTTCCAATCCAGCAGGTCCTGTTCCAATCACTAAAACGTTTTTTGGGTTAGTTGTTTTTTTGAAGTTATACTTATCTTCATTCATTGCCACAGGATTTACAATACAAGAAACATGTTTTTCTTGGAATGCATGGTCGAGGCATGCTTGGTTACAAGCAACACAAGTATTAATTCGTGCAGAGTTTCCATTTGATAATTTTTGAACAATAGATGGATCAGCTAAAAACGGTCTTGCCATTGAAATCATATCTACACTTTGTTCGGAAAATACTTTTTCAATTGTGGATGCATCATTTACACGATTGGAAGCAATGATCGGCACACCTGGAGTTTGTTCTTTGATACGACGTGCGATGGGAACCCAAGCTCCTCTTGGGACAAGTTGGCTAATGGTAGGGATTCTAGACTCATGCCATCCAATTCCAATATTGAGAGCGGTTACTTTTTCATCACGTAGGGCATTTGATAATCCGATCACTTCTTCGAAACTAGGATTCCCTGGTATCAGATCGATGCCTGACATTCGGAAAATAATCGGGAATCCTTCGGGAAGATTTTTTTTAACGACACGTAATACTTCGATCGAAAAGTTCATTCGGCGTTTGGCATCACCACCAAAATAATCATCACGGTGATTTGTCACTGGTGAAAAAAATTGATTTAATAAATAACCTTCACTCCCCATAATTTCCACAGCACCAAACCCTACTTCATGAGCGATTTTTGCGGAACGTCCAAAATCTTCGATGGTTCTCCAACATTCGTCTTCTGTTAACGCTCTTGGCACATAACGATTAATTGGTGCTCTTATGGCAGATGGAGCAACACAGTTTCGGTCAAATGCATATCGACCAGCATGAAATAACTGCGCACACATTACCCCTTTTCCTTTTAGGGCTTCGTTGAGTAGTTTGAGTTCATTTGCATGGAGTGGGTCTAAAAATTGAAAAAATGATTTTGATCCCTTCCCTTCTTCATTGACACTAATTCCGCCAGTGACAATCATTCCGACTCCACCATCAAAACGTTTGCCATAAAAGGTAGCCATTCTATGAGCAACTCCAGTCTCTCCTTCCACGCCTAAGTGCATAGAACCCATTAAAAATCGATTGGGTACTGTCACATTTCCTAGTTGGATCGGTGTAAAGGCTGTATTCATAAAACTCCCTCAAAAAACGAATTAATTTACCATCGGTAATATATTCAAATTTAGAAACAAGTATTAAATTACCAACGGTAAATAACTGGTAGTCATAAGATGGAAAACAATCCAAAATGGCAAAAAATGGTAGCAAAAAAACGAAAAGCGAAAGCTAAAACCATCACACGGGTTGGCCGCCCAAACAAAATGAACAGCGTTAATGTTCGTGAGGCACTGATCCAAGCGGGTGTCGAATTATTAGAAACCACTTCTCTGGAAGAAATTTCCTTACGAAAGGTTGCTGCAAAGGCAGGTGTCAGCCATGTAGCAAGTTACCATCATTTCGAAAACAAACATGCGTTATTTTCTGCAATTGCAGAGATTGGTTTTCAAAAATATTTTGAAACTTATCAAAAGGAATTAGAAAAAACAGAACAAGACTTCAAGGGTCGTTACCGAGCACTTGGTTGGACTTATTTTCAGTTCATCATGAATAATCGTCAATTCGCAAGGATTATGTTTGGTGGTATGGGAGTTGAATCTAACCTCAATCCCACATTGTCTTCTGTCTCAAGAAGAACCTATCGCCAATTACACGAAATCATCAGAATGGGACAAAACTTAGGTCATTTAGAAAAAGGACAAACAAGAGAAAAAACTTTAGCTTCCTGGGCCATGATCCATGGTATTGCTATGTTGTTTTTGGAAGGTCGATTACAATTGAAAAATGATATAAACGAGATGGAAAAGTTTATCCAAACTGTTACTGAATATGCATATAATGGAATGAAAACTTAATTATTTTCTTGGTTCACAAACTTCAGGAAAATAGTTTAATAAGTAAGATATTGTGGCTTTTTTTGCTTCTCCAACCATCCATGGCGTAAAGTCTCCGTATGTGCGATAAGAGAGTTTTAACAAAGAATCGGGAATCGAAATGGCGACACCAAATATTTGGTCAAGTGTATCTAAATTTGGTAACTGGAATCTATCAATTAAACCTTGTTTGGTGAGGTTTGCCAACTTTATATCTAACTCTTGGCCAACTAACCTCATTTCAGGATTACTCATTCTATACCCATAGATTAACCGAGGGAAGGCGATTTCAGAATTTGTTACTTCAATGGCCACATCAATGGATCTTTCAATGTATTCTTTCCAAGTTTTGAAAGTTTCCTTTTTTAAGGCAGTGAGTTTTTCGACCATACCTTCTGAATGTAACAATCGAATTCCATGGAAAATTGCCTCAACATTCGGGAAAAAATGGTAAGCGGAAGGCCTCGGAATTTTAGCTTTTTTGCAGATATCCGCAAAACTAATCTCTTCTGGTTTTTTTTCTTTTAAGAGTTCAAAAGCAATTGATAACAATTGGGCACGTCTGTTCCTTCCCTGTTTACTTGTGAATTTAAACGGCCTTGAAGCAAGGTCAGGAGAGAGGGATGCGTCTACCAATTTATCCATAGTACGATCATCTCTCGGAATCTCACCTAGTCAATCCCGTTGTAAAGAAAAAATCCTGACCCATTCCTGGGCCAGGCGAGGTGATTGTTCAGATATTCCTATTGGATCGTAAAATTGTTTGTCACTCCTTGGTAGGCACTGATGGCACCAGTCCAACCTGATTTCCAGTGCCCACGATGGCGAATGCGGTAAGTTCCTTTTGGATACGAAGTAGAATCCCAGGATGTTGTAATTTTCGAATATGCGATTCCATCACGTTGCCATCTATATGTGGTAGATGGATCGTTGTCTCGTGCAACAACTGTCCATGTGGAACCGTTTTGTCTTTCAATGTCAACAAAGCTACTTCCAATTAACATATTGTTTTTTGGATGAGCACCCCAGAAAACAGCCGTTACTTTAGATCCAATTGCATAACTAGGAGACGGTTGTGTGATCACATTTCCAAAACTTTTAAATAAAGGAACATCATCAAATACAACTCCAGTTTGGAATGTAGCTTGGTTATTTGTCAGATCGGCTGGGGTTGGACCATTCGGAACAGATACACCGTTTCGTAAAGCGGATGCTAATTTTCCAAATTCTTGTTCATACGCTTTTAGTGTATGTGGTCCAAATTGAGTAGAGGCACCTTCATACTGTTGGGAAGAATATTCTTCTCTTGTCGTGAGGTAGGAAGTGTATGAATTGGCTAATGCTGAAATGACAGTATAATCGTTTTGCATTATATTTTTTACAAGAGAACGAATCCTTCTCCCAGCCATCGTAGAGACCTCTGCAGGAATTGCTAAAATGGATAAATTTCCGATTTTGACAATTTGAATCGGAATGACAGGTGGTGTCCAAGGATTTCCGTCAAAACTTGCCACACCCGTTGGAATGAGAACTGGTTTTTCCGCATGACACAACTTATATGATTCACTCACTGAAGTTGGCCACAATACTCCTAGTGCTCCTCCAAGAAAACTCGCCTTAAATGCATCAGCAGTATTTGTATTCCAATCTAATGAATCTACAGTAGTTCCTTCATCAAAAAAATCGACTGAAACAGCATTGTCTTCAACACTACCAGCAGAAAAAGATGCACCCATACCTGCAGGACAAGTTGTGGTTCCTACACTACTAACATAAAGATTTGAAAAGTTAACAAATGTATGACGGAAATCAACGGATCCAGTCAATTGAGTATTTGCAGATTGGTATAAACTGACTGCTTTTTGGTATTGTTTATCTGCAATGATATTCTGCCTAATATAGTCATTCACACCATCAGCAGGTCCCCATAAATTTGGAGTTACATCACCTGCATTTGACTGAGCAAAGGCAGCAACAAAGGTTTGGTTTGCAGAATAGTTGGTTCCCTTTGTTTTCTCAAACAAATAAGAAGCCAATCCTTTGTTGTCTCCACCAATGAGTTTGTTTGAAGGTCCAACATTAGTTGGATGAACAGCAAACCAGTTCACCATCCCAAGTTCTCTTCCATCAGAAGCCACAAGTTTTAATAGAGTCATTGTTTGGTCGACATTGGATGAATAAAAATTACGTTCACTTGCAGGATTTTTATCATATGCCTCAACAGATCGGTTTTTACTCGCATCTGTAAGTTCTCCTTGGTTGATATAAACATTTCCTGGAACTAAATTCTGATGAGCCAATTTGATTGATTGGTAAATTCCATTTACGATGACATCAAAGTTTTCTTTAATGAAACCTGCAGTTGTAGCATTGTATAAAAAGTAATGAGAATAACCACCTGGCCCACTATGTGTATGTGTCGCAGATAATAAAACATTGGCTTCGGAATAATATGGTGCAAGTTCCCCATCAGTGGCAATTTTTTTGCTTACTGCTTGTTTGATGGATTGGAAAATCATTCCTAAATCAGCACTGACAAACACAACACGTTTGGATGCGTCGCCAATGATGTACGCTCTTGACCAAAGGCGCATATAAATCCCTTCCGTCTTTTGTGCAGTTTCTGCAAATCCCATCATACCAACTTCTGCTGCAGGCCCAGTAATGTCAGAGATTCCAACACCAACTAAGTAAGGAGAAGAACCGAGACTGGGAGCTACAGAACGACTGAGGCCAGAACCAGAATTAACTTCCGAATTCAAACCATTCGATTGTTCCAATTGGTCAGTTCCAACTAAACCAAGTATGGCGGACTGGGACGGCTTTTTATCTGAACAAGCCAGAACAAAAAGAAAGGACACGATGGATACACTCACGCGAACCAAGGGACTTATTTGGGATTTCATATACTCTCTCCGAATCTAAATTTCTCAATCATACATTTTTTCGCTTCTATCTGCCGAAGGAACCCTTGGGTCAAATCTGGGGATTAAGTCTAAATGGTGTTAAAAATATGGCAACAAATTAATCGACAATAGTCGGGTTTTATTTGACCAACGTTCAGAAATGCCTCTTTTCGCCGTTTTTGCGAGTCGATGGAATCTTTCCCGCTAATCTATGGTATTTCTATGTCATTTTTTACTCGACACATGTCGATTATTATGAAGGAACTGTCACCTAGTCACAATGAGGGATCAGAGGGGAAAGTATGGAACAACGAATCAAACGAAACTTTAAAAGGAGACAAATCATAAGTTACTTACTTGCAACCTTATTTTTGTTTTGTGCTCCAACGAGCGAAGGACCTAAACTCCTACTTCCATTTGTACAAACATCTCAAACGGAAACAAACTTTGGTGCTCAGACTTTCGGTAGTGGAAAGTCCATTACAGAACCTACAAATTTGATTCATGATCTAAATTATCTCAATTCCGCAGAAACTCGTGAGTTATTTGTATCCTATAAATCATTTGGAAATAACACGGATGCCATTTGGATTGATGGACTTGGACGTGAAACTACATTCAGAGGGTTTAATGTATCTGGTAATGTAAAATTAGTCGAACATGGATTCAAACCGTTTCAAAATGTAAATGATCTGGAAATTGCATTGAAAGGACTGACGAAGACAACTGGTTCCAATATCATTCGTTACACAATTGCATGGGAAGGTGTTCATCCTGATGTAGATAAAATTGATTATTCTTATTTGGATGAAGTGATTTCTCAAATTAAAAAAGTAACTTCGAAAAATATTTACGTCCTTCTTGATTACCACCAAGATTTGTTCTCAAGACACTTATTCAATCAGAACTCCTGGCATACAGGAAATGGTGCACCTTTATGGATTACTAAAAATGGAATTATCCAAAAGAATATTGTGGTATTGTATGTGCTAGTTGGAGTCAAAATAATTTAACAAACGAAGCAATTCGAAGAGCCTTTAGAAACTTTTGGAATAATGCTCCAGTGAATACTTCGTCTGGTGTCCGTTACATGCAAACAGAATACCTTTGGCAAATTGAAAAAACTGTTTCTTATATTAAAAATCAGTTATCATCAGAAGAGTTTTCTTACATCATAGGGTTAGATCCATTCAATGAACCAGTCGATGGTGGGATGGAAGGTTTAACCCCAAAACGATGGGATAATGAAAAACTCTGGCCCATGTACCAAAAAATTAGAACCATCCTCAATCAAAATGGCTGGGCAAACAAATGGGTATTTGCTGAACCACTTGTGTTTTGGAATACAAACATTGGTTCTGCGATTGCTCCTGCTACTGGTGGTGGGCATTTAAATGCTCCTCCCGGCCAAGGATTTGTCTTCAATTCACATTTTTATGATGCAGGGAGGATGGGAACAGATTTAACTGGAATCGACAATGCAACATATTTTAAATACTTAGATGAAATTAGAACAGATGCAAGGTTCTTAAAAATACCAATGTTTTTAAGTGAATTTGGCATGTGGTTAAAAGGAACTGGTGCCAAAGACACTCCTCGTATGATCAATGCAGTTTACCAAGCCATGGAAATTTCCGACAAAGAACAATCGACAAAAACCAGATTTGCCGATTTTTACAATCCGGTTGTTTCAGGTACTCAGTGGCATTGGGATTATTATTATGACCACCATGCTGAATACAAAAATGGGAATCCAAACAAACTCGTTACAACAAAAGATGCGTGGAATGATGAAGACTTCTCTGTGGTTGGAAATTATGGAACCAGTTTGAATGTTGATCCATTTGTCATCACAAGAGCCTATGTGCGTAAATCACAAGGCCGTCTATTCACCAGTCATTACAATGCCATTGGGTTTGATACTTGGAATAAAATGTTTTCTTGGGCATCAATCAAACCAGGAAACAATGAAGTCAAACAATTTGGAGACAAACGATTTTTAATCGTGATCTGGAGAGGAAGGTCTTCTGATGCACCTTCCGAATTTTATTTACCACCACATTTTGATCCTTCTAAAGTCATCGTGATGACTGAAAAAAAATTGTACTCTGGTGCGATACCAAATGTTCCAACAAACCAACCAAATGAAGTTGTGATTATGGCTGATCCAAAAAGGGAAATAGGATCTGGAAATGTTTTATACCTTTGGGATGATTTGGATTTAGATGAAAACCAATCTACTTCTTATCATTATGCACTCATTGTGAACAGGGAAAATACAACGTATCCAACTGCCACCTTACAAGAACTTCAATCTAAGTTAAACCAAAGGATTCTTGTTGAAGGAAAAAGTCCAATTTACCTCATCGGTAAGATGACTTACGGTGGATACCCGAACGAATGATACAATTCAAAATAGGAATGGTCTATCACCATTCCTATTTTATCCCAATGAAAATTACAAACTCCAAACTCCTGATTTTGCTGTTTCTTTTACATAATCTCTTAAATCTTTCGGTTTTCTTCCCATTGCAGATTCAAAATCATTTTGAATGAATTCATTTCTACCATCTAACACATTTTCAAACAAATACTGGATGAGCCAAATTGTATCCTTGGACAAACCAAGCTCACCTAACATCGAAATGTATTCTTCGAGTGGAATTTCCTCAAAAAGAATCGACTCCTTGATTTCATTTGCAATGATACGAAAGGTTTCCTCAAAATGATAAAGCGAAGGCCCAGTTAATTCATAAAGTTTTCCAACATGTTTCTGATTTACGAGAGCTTCAACTGCAAGATCTGTTATATCATCCAAATCAATAAATGGTTCTTTAAATTTGATTTTTGGAAAAATGATTTTCCTCTCTAAAATTGCATCCAGAAACATACCTTCACTGAAATTTTGAGAAAACCAACTCGAACGTAAAATTGTCCATTCCAATCCAGATCCCTGCACTATCTTTTCACAATTTATTGCCTCTGGTTCACCTCTACCTGACAGTAGTACAAGACGTTTGACCTTACATTTTTTAGCAAGATCAACTAATATTTGTATATGATGTATCGATTCTGGAACTGCTAAATCAGGTTGGTATGAAATGTAAATATGATCTACACCTTTTATCACTGCTTCCCAAGTTTCAGTTTTTTCCCAGTCAAAAGATGGATTGGTTTTTCTTGATCCCAACCGAATCGGCATTTCCAATTGGTTAAGTTTATTTACGATTCTAGATCCAGTTTTTCCACTGGAACCTAAAATTAAATTTAATGGTTTCATAACCATAGTTTACAAAAGAAAACAATTTAAAAATTGGACAAACCCGACATTGGATCGTTTTTTTCTCGAAATTGAAATGGTTTTTCTTTTGTAAAAGATTTGAACTGCCTGATAAAATGAGATTGATCTGCATATCCGATATTATATGCAATATCTGTTAACTTTGATTCCTTCTTTGCTTTCATTTCAAACAAACTAGTTTGGAAACGAATGATTGTTGCGAATTGTTTGGGAGTGAGTCCAACGTAATTTTGAAATTTCCGCTGTAATGTTCGTTCCGACATTTTTAGATCACTTGCGATTTTAAATATTTCACAGTTTCCGTTTGTATCGATGATTGTTTGTAAACAAGAATGTAAAACCAAATCAGGTAAAAAACCTTTCGACTTTTTGTGAAGATAATCTAAGATTGCTTCTTCTGCTATGATCGTTGAATTTTGTTGTATTGCCTTATGGAATTTTGTTTCACTTGTCCATTCTGATCTTTGAATCGTCCAACAGGAATTTGTTAGTTCTGTGATAGGAATTCCAAAGGATGATTCCACGAAACTTGGGAAGAGTTGCACCATCACAAAAAAATAAGGACCTTCAATTTCAATCTGAATTGGTTCTAAAGTTTGGCCGTAAATGAATACCGGATTCATAATTTTGGAAAGTTTGCCAACTATCACTTTTACAGGAGCAATCGAATGGAAAAAAACAAGTCCAGGAAAACCATCCGCAAAAAAAGGCAAAATTTCTTTTTTGGGAGTCATTGATTCAAAAACAAATATACCTTTTGCAATGAATTCTAAATCTTTTGGAATTTTTGGATTTGAAGCAGACATGAAACTTGTGGAATTATTGATCAGTTTCCTTTGTTGATTTTTTAAATGTCTTCTTAGACGAATTTAGAGAAACATTCGATTTTTTTTATTTTATTTTCCATAAAAAAACAAAGCCGGCTCACATAACAAGTGTATTTGAATTCTCTAATGAATCTACAATTCTAAATTTTCTACATTTACAGAAAATCACTCTTTCTGGGAATGTGATATCATACGTGAAACTTTCAATCTTAGATTTAGTTTTTATCAACCAAGGCCAGACAACAAAAGAAGCAATTCAAAATAGTGTGCGTGTGGCAAAGGCAGTAGAAACATTCGGTTATCATCGAATATGGATCGCAGAACATCATAATTTCCCTTCCATTGCGAGTGCTGCAACATCAGTCGTCATCGGCCATTTAGCGGAACAAACAAAATCCATCCGTGTCGGAGCTGGTGGCATCATGTTACCAAACCACTCCCCACTCGTGATTGCTGAACAGTTTGGAACATTAGAAAGTTTATATCCCAACCGCATTGATTTAGGGTTAGGCAGAGCTCCAGGGACAGACCAGCTCACCTTACGAGCATTACGTAGAGACCCGATGGCATCTCAACATTTCCCTGAAGATGTTAAAGAACTTTTAGAATATTTATCTTCTGACCGAAAAGAGGGAATGGTAAATGCAATCCCAGGTTATGGAACCAATGTTCCGGTTTGGATTTTGGGTTCTAGTTTATTTGGAGCACAACTAGCTGCGCTACTTGGTTTACCTTTTGCATTTGCATCTCATTTTGCCCCTACTCATTTAAAAGATGCTGTTACAATTTATAAAAAACAATTTCGTCCATCGCAATACTTACAATCTCCTTACGTAATGATTGCAATGAATGTTGTGGCAGCCGACACAGACGTAGAAGCGAATCATTTATTCACAAGTGTCGAACAGTCATTTCTTGGCATACTTAGAAATAAACGTGCTCCTTTTCCACCTCCAGTTTCTTCAATGGATGACTTATGGTCTGAACAAGAAAAACAAATGGCAAAACAAATGTTATCCGTATCAGCTGTCGGATCCAAAGAGACAATTGTCAAAAAAATAAACAAAATACAAGAAGAGATCCAAGCAAACGAATTGATTGTTGTATCTTCTGTTTATGACACAGATAAAAGGATCCGTTCGTTCGAAATCCTGATGGAAGTCCAAAACCAAATTTTTGATCCCTCTACCACGCGAGCTGTGAAAAATTAGTTTTGCTACCTTTCCCATTTGATAGTATTCTTTACAATCAGAGAAGATTCTTCTAACTTCGCCAGGGAGAAATATATGCCATTTCGAAAACGATTCTATTCATTGATTTTCATTGCACTTTGTGTTTTCACCATGGCTTCTTGTGAACGAGGTTTCATTCGTTCAACCCTCAAAGACAGGTTCCAGAAAAAAATCAGTGATTTGCCTGCTCCGAACGCGATAACTGATCTCACCCAACGCATTACAAATCCAGGTGATTATGTGTTTTCAATCATACACCAAGAGATTCCTCGTTATTATAAAATCCATGTTCCCATATCTTACAGTCAAGAGGCGACTGTCCCACTTTTATTTGTTTTTCATGGAGGTGGAGGTGATATGGAAATCCAATCAAAGGAAGAGTATTACCATCAAATTTCCAAATCAGAAGAATTAGGACACATCGTTGTATTTCCGAATGGATATAGTGTCTACAAATCAGGAAAGTTTGCGACCTGGAATGCAGGTAATTGTTGTGGAGAAGCAAAAAAGGCAAATATAGATGACCTTGGATTTGTAAAAGTTATCCTTGGCCACCTAACACAAAAGATGAACATCGACAAAAAAAGAATTTATTCCACTGGAATGTCAAATGGGGCAATGATGTCTTACCAAATTGCATGTTCAATGGCAGATCAATTTTCTGGGATCACTGCAGTGGCAGGAACTGATAATACAGTTGATTGCAAACCTTCCAAACCAATCTCCATTTTTCATATCCATGCTAAAAATGATGACAAGGTTTTATTTTATGGTGGAGCTGGTTCCAGTTTCACTGACAGAACACTCATAACGGATTTTGTTTCTGTTCCGAAAACTATATCCAAATGGGTACAATGGAACGGTTGTTATCCAACACCAAAAATTGTATTACAAAATAAAGATGTCACATGTGAAGAGTATCACGATTGCAAAGAAGGTGTGACAGTGAAACTCTGTGTGACGGAAGATGGTGGGCATTCTTGGCCAGGTGGGAAAAAACCTTCTCTACTGTTAGGTGGCGGACCACCGACAAAAGCGATCATTGCCAATGATGAAATGTGGGATTTTTTTAAATCCCATTCCAATCAGTAAACTATAATTTCTATATTCATATTTTCCAAGGTAAGTGAACTAACTTCTGGTTCACTCTGTATTCGAATGCCAATGTCTCCATACATTGGAAACACAAACAATCTGTATACTGAGTTGCCAAATATTCAGTTTCTTCTTTTGTCAATTGAACCTTCGTACATTGGCACAATTGAATGGAACCAACCTTACATTCAAAAATTCGCAAACAGTTGGGGCAAATTTTTTCCTCATGTTTCATCACTGACTCTTGGGAATTGTATACTGTTTTGATTCAGGCATTTGGTCTTTGAGTAATACTCCAGAGCGTTTTTGGGAAAAACTTTCTTGGATTAAATAAATTGTTTTATCACAGGCTAATGGTAATGGAAATCCAAGTGGTCTGACATTGGAAATACAATTTCTTGCTTCATCCGTTTTTCCTATTTTTGGTTCATATGTAAAGTAAAGTCCAAGGCTATCAGAGGAAGTAAGTCCTGGCCTTTCTCCAATGATCACTAAACACATTTTAGATTGTAAAATTTCGGATATTTCATCTCCGATCGCAACTCTACCCCATTGCACCACTACCAAAGGTGCAAGTTTAAGATGCAAAGTTTCAATTTTTGATAGAAATTCTTCTAAAAACAAAAGTAAGTTCTCATCAATTGCTTTCGCAGACAAACCATCTACACAAACAATACCTAAATCAAAACCTCTGTCCATTGCATCCAATTTGATTTTCGAATCTTCCGAAAGCCGTCTGCCTAGATCAGGTCTTAATAAATACTCTTGTTTAGAGGTTACTTGGCTTTTGACAAATTGGTGTTGGATACCATATAACTTTGTAAGCGATTTCAACTGATCAAAAATTGGATCCCAAGAGGGTTCCTTTACAACTGCATCTTTTGCCCTAGCATGGTCGAGCCGAAACTTTAACATATCTTTGGTGGAAATAGAAGCACCAAATCTTGTCAGGCCAATCCTTGCTTGTGTGAATTGTTTCCAGCGATCTAAATTTGACATATTTAATCCAACCTCATTTCTTTTTCAAACAGAGCAACCATTTGATTCTCAACAGGCAAAAACTGCTTTCCATTTGAAAAAATACCTTTCTGAACCAACCATTGCTCAAATTCAGGTGCCGGTTTTAATCCCAATACTTGTCTTAGATACAATGCATCATGAAATGAAGTACTTTGATATGATAACATCACATCGTCAGCACCAGGTATCCCCATGATAAAATTACAACCTGCCACTCCGAGTAGAGTTAATAAGGTATCCATATCATCTTGGTCTGCATCAGCATGGTTCGTATAACAAATGTCAACTCCCATTGGTAAACCCATTAGTTTTCCACAAAAATGATCTTCCAAACCTGCTCGAATGATTTGTTTTCCATTGTATAAATACTCAGGGCCGATAAACCCGACGACAGTATTCACAAGTAAGGGAGAAAATTTTCTAGCAACTGCATAGGCTCTCACTTCTAATGTTTGTTGGTCAATTCCATGATGTGCCCCAGCTGACAACGCACTGCCTTGCCCTGTTTCAAAATACATCACGTTATTTCCAATGGATCCTCTCTTCAAAGACAATGCCATATCTCTTGCTTCTGCTAATAGAGAAAGATTGATCCCAAAACTCTGATTCAAAGCTTCTGTTCCGCCGATGGATTGGAATACTAAGTCGAGTGGTGCTCCTTTTTGCATCACTTGCATTGAGGTGGTAACATGGGTAAGGATACATGATTGAGTTGGGATGGAATATGTTTGAATGATTTTATCTAACATTTCCAATAGTGAAATACAAGTGGGCACATGATCAGTGGCAGGGTTAATTCCTATCACAGCATCTCCACTACCAAGTAACAAACCATCTAAGATACTAGCTGCAATACCTTTCGGGTCATCGGTGGGATGGTTAGGTTGCAAACGAACTGACAACCTTCCGGGTAATCCTATTGTATTTCGAAACTTTGTGATAATTTTGATTTTTTGACTGACTAAAATTAAATCCTGATTGGACATGAGTTTCGAAACAGCAGCAACCATTTCTGGAGTAAGTCCCATACGAATGGATTCTAAAACAGATAGATCTGTTGTTTCCGATAGTAAAAAGTCCCGAAATCCTCCTACCGTTAAATGGGAAATCATCTTAAAAGCAGAAGGATCATGAGATTCTAAAATGAGTCTTGTCACCTCATCTTTGTTTGCCGGAATTAATTCGATATTTAAAAAATCTGATAAGTAAATATCAGCTAACACCATTTGGGCCGCAATTCTCTCTTCTTGGTTTTCTGCGGCAACTCCGCTCAAAATATCTCCTGAACGACGTGGAGATGCTTTTGCCAAAACTTCCTTTAAGTCACGGAACTGATATGTTTTTTTCCCGATGATGATTTGATAACTCACCCTTTTACTATACCTGATTTTTCTTTTAAGAATAGAACTTTTCCCAAACTTCGATTCTCATTTTTACAAACAGTTTTGTCTAAAAAATAGACAATGTATGAAAAAAGCCCTTCTCATCCTGGGAAACCAACTTTTCGATTTAGATTCGATTTTGCCCAAAGAAAAACGTTCCGAATACATAGTTTTTATACGAGAAGACAAAGAATTATGTACTTACTACCGCTTTCATAAACATAAAATTTTATTTTTCTTTTTAGCGATGAGAGCCTATTCAGAAGAACTAAAAGGATTAGGTTTTTTGGTTCACTACGAACCTTTTGATGTAAAATCCGAATCCTATGATGTGCAACTTTCAAATTTCCTTCTAAAGGAATCCATCGAAGAATTACATTACTTTGAAATCGAAGATCGTTTTTTTGAAAAAAGAATTCTATCGTTACTCCAAAAGACAAAAACAAAAGGGATCGAACATAGATCTCCTATGTTTCTCACAAAACGAAAAGATTTTGAATCCTATTTATTAACTCATAAAAAACCATTTATGAAAACTTTTTATGAATCACAAAGAAAAACATTAAATCTGTTAGTGAATGATAAAAAAGAACCTATTGGTGGGAAATGGAGTTTTGATACTGAAAATCGAAAAAAACTACCAAAATCCTACCAAGCACCAAATTTGCCCCAAATCAATTTTACAACCAAAGAGAAGGAAGTTTTTCATTTGGTGGAAACACATTTTCCAAACCATCCAGGAGAGACTGAAAATTTTTGGTTACCAACGTCTCGTAAGGGTGCCAAACATTGGTTAGAGAAATTTTTAAAAGAAAGATTAGATTTATTTGGTCCTTACGAAGATGCATTTTCACAAACCTTTCCCTTTTTGCAACATTCGGTACTCACACCCTTTTTAAATGTTGGTTTATTAACTCCAAAAGAAGTTATCGAAGCGACAATCGATCACGCAAAAAAAAATAAAATCCCAATTGAATCGTTGGAAGGTTTCATCCGACAAATCATCGGTTGGCGTGAATTCATTCGGGGAATCGATCAAAATTTTGGAGAGATCCAAGAATCAAAAAACCATTTTGGTCACAAACGGAAATTCACAAAACATTGGTTTGATGGTACTACTGGCATACCACCTCTCGATTTTGTCATAAAAAAGTGCAATCAATATGGATACGCACACCACATAGAAAGATTGATGGTACTTGGATCATTGATGGTGTTATTCGAAATCCATCCTAAAGAAGCTTACCGTTGGTTTATGGAGATGTTCATAGATTCGTCTGATTGGGTGATGGGACCCAATGTGTATGGGATGGCTCTCTTTAGTGACGGCGGAATTTTTGCCACCAAACCATACATATGCGGATCCAACTACTATCAAAAAATGGGCCAGTTCCCTAAGGGGGAATGGGAAGAAGCCGTGGATGGGTTGTACTGGTCGTTTATTGAAACGCATCAATCCGAGTTTTCCGAAAACCCACGAACCGCTGTCCTCGTTGGAAATTTACACCGAATGCAAAAAGAGAGGAAGGAAAAACTCTTTGAGACTGCCAAGATTTGGAAGGAAAAACTCACCTTAGGACCGTAAAAACTGGAAGAACGAAGGATTCGAAATAGGATCAGGACCCATCAGGTAGTTTCAGAACCAAAAAAAGGAGATTCACTGTATAAATTTAGAATGAATCTAAAAAATTTTGCTTGCCTCTGGGATTAGATTAAATCTAATTCTATACTAAATCTAGAAAGAGAAGGTTAGTATGAGAAATTTCAGACGTTTCACAATCGCTCTCCTTGTGTTGTTCCTTGGCCCAATCGGAGCCGCGGACACCAAAGAGAATCAAGGGATGGACCGCCAAAACACATCCAACCAATTTTGGTGGCCAGAACGCTTGGACTTGGCACCACTGCGCCAACACAGTGCAGAATCGAATCCTTTGGGCAGGCAGTACAATTATGCCAAAGAATTTCAGGAATTGGACATCCAAACCTTAAAACAAGAAATCAAAACCGTTATGACCACGTCCCAAGATTGGTGGCCAGCTGATTATGGACATTACGGCCCATTTTTTATCCGAATGGCCTGGCATAGTGCGGGAACCTATCGCATTTCCGATGGGCGTGGTGGTGCTGGCGGTGGACAACAACGTTTTGAACCACTCAATAGTTGGCCAGATAATGCAAACCTCGACAAAGCAAGAAGGTTGTTATGGCCGATCAAGAAAAAATATGGCAAAAAAATTTCCTGGGCTGACCTCATGGTTTTAACAGGGAACGTTGCACTGGAATCAATGGGATTCAAAACCTATGGATTTGCTGGTGGAAGGACTGATGATTGGGAAGCAGACCTAGTCTATTGGGGACCTGAAAAAAAATTCTTGGAAGACCAAAGATACAAAGGTAATCGCGAATTAAAAAACCCACTCGCTGCTGTTCAAATGGGACTTATCTATGTCAATCCAGAAGGACCTAATGGGAATCCTGACCCACTAGCAGCTGCTAAAGACATTCGTGAGACATTTGGTCGAATGGCGATGAATGACGAAGAAACTGTGGCACTGATTGCAGGTGGACATACATTCGGAAAAGCTCATGGTAAAGCAGATCCATCCAAACATGTTGGAAAAGAACCAGCAGCTGCTGGAATCGAAGAACAAGGGTTTGGTTGGAAAAACAATTATAAAAAGGGAAATGCTGAAGACACAATTACGAGTGGTCTTGAAGGAGCATGGACGGCAAACCCAACGAAATGGACAACTCAATACCTAAACAATCTATTTGGTTTTGAATGGGTTCAAACAAAAAGTCCTGCTGGTGCCATCCAATGGATTCCAAAAGATGGAGCAGGTGCAAACATGGTTCCAGATGCTCATGACAAATCTTTACGCCATGCACCTATCATGTTTACAACCGACTTGGCGTTAAAATTTGATCCAAGTTATAAATTGATCGCAAAACGATTCCAAGAAAACCCAAAAGAGTTTGAACTCGCATTTGCAAAAGCTTGGTTCAAATTGACTCACAGAGATATGGGTCCCCTCACCCGTTACATAGGAAAAGACCTTCCAAAAGAAGTATTAATTTGGCAAGATCCTGTTCCAAGTGTTTCTCACAAATTGGTAACTGCTAAGGAAATCGAAAGTCTGAAAGGAAAAATCCTTAAGTCTGGACTTACAATCCCACAACTTGTCAGAACTGCATGGGCGTCAGCATCTACGTTCCGAAGTACGGATATGCGAGGTGGTGCCAATGGTGCAAGGATCCGCCTAACACCTCAAAAAAATTGGGTGGCCAATGATCCAGAAGAGTTATCAAAAGTTCTAAATAAACTAGAACAAATCAAAGAGGACTTCAACAAGACTGGAAGTAAAATCTCTCTTGCTGACCTCATCGTTCTAGCTGGGAATGTTGCAATTGAAGAAGCGGCAAAAAAAGCAGGAATAAAAGTTTCTGTCCCATTTACTCCAGGTAGAACAGACGCCAGTTTAGAACAAACCGATGAGTATTCCTTCTCTGTATTAGAACCAAAAGCAGATGCATTTAGAAACTATTACGGACCAGGCAATTATATGTCACCAACTGAGATGTTAGTCGACAAAGCAAATATGTTGTCACTTTCCATCCCTGAGATGACTGTTTTACTTGGTGGAATGCGTGCATTAGATGCGAATACTGGTAAATCAAAACATGGAGTTTTCACTTCGAAACCAGGAGTTTTGACTAATGATTTTTTTGTGAACTTACTCGACATGTCTACCAAATGGCAAAAGTCAGAACAAACAGAAGGATTGTATGAAGGTCTCGATCGCAAAACAGGATCAAAACGATGGACTGCAACGTCTGTTGATTTGATCTTTGGCTCTCACTCAGAACTTCGTGCAGTTGCAGAAGTGTATGCCTCCGATGATGCCAAAGAAAAGTTTGTGAAAGATTTTGTTTCGGCTTGGAACAAAGTGATGATGTTAGATCGATTTGATGTGAAATAAAACATGAAGCCGTTCACGCGCAAACAATTTCTGAAACGTTCGATTGTTCTTGCGTCCACTCTCTTCCTTTTAGGGGGAGAGTGGAATTTATTTGCAAAAGGAACAAAAGAAGAAAAAATGACAGAGCCACCAGATGGCTTAAAACCAGTATCAGAAAATGATCCCACTGCACAGGCATTAGGTTTTCACCAAGACGCAAAGAATACCGATTATAATTTGTATCCAGAAAGAAAACACCCAAAAGCAAAAAACCAAGTTTGCCTCCAATGTGCCCAATTTACAAAACTCAATGAAGGTTGGGGAAAATGTTCTATATTGACGAATGGTGTTGTGGCAACAAAAGGTTGGTGTTCAGCGTTTTCTAAAAAAATGTAAGTTGAACTATGAACAGTTTTTGGTTCACTTCAATGGTTAAGCTTTTGGATTTGAACCAAAACTGGATTTTATCTCTATTGCCATTGGCACTGGCTGAGATCCACTCTTTCAAATGTCCATGGTTTATGTGCAAATTTTGCATTTTTATCTTCAATCAGATCAAAAGACTTTGATTGGGAATCCATACTCGTAAACACCAAATAAAATGGTGTGTCTTTCATTTTTGTCCGTTTCGGGCATAAGTCAACACCTTCCGATTTTAGGAATGGGTAATTGGTTCCCAACTCATCACGAAAAACCATTCCTTCCTTAAGAACACAAACTCGTTTCCAATCCTTTGTATGGAGTTTTAATTTTGTTTCAGTTTCACTCACACAAATTTGATCGAGCACCACGACTCCTAAAAACTCTGCAGAGAGTTTACAACACATCGGATTCACAGTCCAATTCCGTTCCATTACCTTCTCTTTTTCAAGTGTGGGAGAATCTGAGATTTGAGTAGGAGGAGAGGAACATGCAGAAAACAAAACAGAAAAAAACAGAATCCCGTAAATGATTGAACGAATGGATAACATGAACGCACCTAGTTACAAGAAATTTCAAAAAAATCCTGCATTTGAGAGTTTAAAATTCTATCTTTTTTTTCTGAATTTTTTCCCTTCCCCTCTATTTTGTCCTAGGTTTGCAGTAGGATAACCTTAATGAAGAGGTCAATTATGGATTACGTAGAATCACTTTTAGAAGAATACTTTGATGTTTCTAAGCAAATGGAAGATAGGACAAATGCAATTAGGGAATCAGAAAACGATCTTGAAAGTTTACTTGCCATTGAAGAAGAGATCTGCTTGGAATTTAATGTTCCACCTACTCATAAATTTAGAGATTTGTTTCGATTGATTCCAAATGGGATTACTAAAGAAAATTATGTAACCACTTCCGTTCAAAATCTTTCTAGGGAAAAAGCAAGATACTATTACAAACCTAGTGAGTTTGGTTTTGATCAATTTAAGGCAGCTTAAGTAGGTTAGTCGCTCATTAAACAAAGATCACAATTCCCACAAGAAATAAATGGGGAATCAAAATACTGGTGGATAAACTTTCTCCTACAATCATTTGTTTTGGTGTATTGGAGCATTTGGTAGAGTCGTTTTCCACCTTCCTTTTTTTTTGCTTCTAATTCTTCTCTTGAAAATAGAGAATCATCCCATTCATTTTCCAGTTGTAAGGTTCCTTGTTCTAAATCACCAGACACAAGACCCACACGCGATAATAAATTGATAGCGGTTTGAACTCTATGGTCTGACTTATTTTTATACGTCATGAAGGATTGGATTGTTTCGTAATCAAGGGCGGAAAGTTGGTCTTGTTTTTGGGATAACAACATATAGAGTTTTTTTAAGTAGGACACATCTGGATTTTGCCAATCTATAAAATCCATTTGGATCGCCAAATCGTCTTCCGTATAAAACAGTTTGCATTCAGAAGGTTTACCATCTCTCCCTGCCCTTCCAATTTCTTGGTAATAGGCTTCGATACTTCCGGGAATCTGTACATGGAAAACATTTCTGACATTCGGTTTATCAACTCCCATCCCAAATGCATTGGTAGCGAGTAACACAGCAGAATCTGATTTTAAAAATTTTGTGAGAGTCACACTTCGATCTTGGTTGGATCGTTTCCCATGATACACCAAATGAGGGAATCGTTTGGTATCCAACCATCGACTAAAATTTTCCAATTCCTGGATGAGACTAAAGTATAAAATAGAAACTCCATTTTTGGACTTTAATTCTTCTAACAACCGTTTGTATTTAGTTTCTACATCAAAACACTCTGCAACAGTCAAGTGCAAATTTGGTCGAAACAATCCATCATCAAAAATTTGGATTTCATGAGATTGTAGTCCCATTTGGTTCAAAATATCTTTTTGAACGCGACTCGAGGCAGTCGCAGTTAATGCAATTGTGGGTGGAAATTTTAAAATCTCACGGAACCAGTTAATTTTTGAATAATCAGGACGAAAGTCATGACCCCATTGGCTGATACAATGTGCTTCATCAATTGCCAATAGAGAAATTTGTAAATTGGACAGAACCTCTAAAAATTCTTTTTTTTGGAATCTTTCAGGAGAGACATATACAATTTTCAACTTACCAGCTCTTAGTGCTTCATACCGTTTTGTCCTTTCTGTGCGGTTTAAACTAGAATTGATATAAGTAGCCGAGATTCCTTTTTGCACCAAAGAATCCACTTGGTCTTTCATTAAGGCAATGAGAGGAGAGATGACAATACAAGTTCCTTGTAAAACCAAAGCAGGAATTTGGTAACAAATTGATTTCCCCATTCCTGTTGGCATAATGACCAAAGCATTCTTGCCACTGATTACGTGTTTTATGATCAATTCCTGATTCCCTCGGAATTCCGTAATTCCAAAAGTACCAAGCTGTAAGTCCGTTTTCATGATGATCCTTTCACCACAATCTAATTATGTTCATTCCATTGAGATCTTTTTTTCATACGATTTAGCTACTGATGAAATTTATTTGTAAAATGAATGGGAAAATTGATTCGTTAGTGATTAAAACCCAAACCAATAAAGCTAATTACTAATTAGTAATATACTTACCATTACTTCCATACATTCAAAACCTTACTCAATCCCTGAGTTTCCGTTTGACGATTCAATTGAAAAAATGAAATAACGAATGAAACTTTTAAGGATACTTGTATGAATCGAATCATTCACTCCATTTTATTCATCCTTATGTTTACCATACTAACTTGTGGCAAACATACAGGAGTCGTAGAAATTAAGTCCTATGTGCACCCACATGGACAACAAACAAAGGGAAAAATCCTAATGGTACTCAGTAGTCCAAGTGTATCCAAACAAACTGGTTGGCCCATTGGATTTTGGGCATCGGAACTCACACACCCAATGAGAGTCTTTATCGAATCTGGATACTCTGTTGAACTTGCTTCTACAGAAGGAGGAAAAGTTGAAATGGATTCTTATTCCAATCCAATCGATCCAAGTGGTTATTCTTCCCACGATGTAATCTCACTAGGTTACTTACAAAAAAAAGAATTCAAAGATTCCTTATCCAATACAAAAAAACTCTCCGATGTAAAGGCAGATGAGTATGTGGCGATTTTCCTAGTTGGAGGACAAGGACCAATGTTTACATACAAAGGAAATCAATTTTTACAAAACTTATTTGTTCAATTTTATGAAAACAATAAACCTGCTGTTGCCGTTTGCCACTCCACTACAATTCTTTTAGAAACGAAAAAGTCAAATGGTGAACTATTAGTAGATGGAAAAACTTGGACAGGATTTTCTGATGAAGAAGAAGACTATGCCGACAAAGCAGTGGGTCAAAAAATCCAACCGTATCGAATCCAAACAGAAGCAAAAAAATTAAAAAACACAACTTTCAAAGTCTCACCAGCTTTCTCGTCTTATGCGATCAGAGATGGTTTTTTGATCACAGGGCAACAACAAAATTCAGGAGAAGCAGCTGCAAAACTTCTCATTGATCTCCTAAATTAGTGATCCATTTCATAAAAACTACTTCTTCTAAAAATTGAAGAAGTAGTGAATCATCTATTTTTTCTTTGTTGTTTTTGCATTTGGAAATGAATCCAGATCTTCTGTATAAGCTCCCGAAGTTTTCATAAATGTAATGCCAAGCTCTCGTAACGAAATGATGATGGGGATTGTTTTTTTACCAAGTTCCGTAAGAGAGTATTCCGTACGGGGAGGGACAACCGCATACACCTTACGATGGACAAGACCATTTTCTTCCAGTTCACGAAGTGACTGTGCCAACATTTTATCGGAAATATGACTCAACGTTTTTTTGATTTCACTATACCGTAATGTTTTTTCTCTAAGTCTCCAAAGGATGGGCATCTTCCAAGCACCACCTATCCAAACTAATACAAATTCTACAGGATTATAGTACAATTTACCTTTATATTTAAATTCAGGCATATTCCTCCAATAACCTACCAATTGGTAAGTTTATTACCAAAAATGTTGGTATAGTCAAAAACTATTTATTTTCGATACAAATCGAATTGCAAATTCTAAAAATAGAACCCTTTATAGACTAAAAAAAGGAGTCTGGTGTATGAATATTGCGATCATTGGAACTGGAAATGTTGGTGGTGCCTTGGCGACGGGTTGGTCAAAAAAAGGGCATCAAATCTTTTTAGGTGTTCGTAACCCCGAGATTTTTAAAGGAAAAGAACTTCTCTCTCTTCCCAATATCTCTGCTTGTCCCATCGAAGAAGCCGTCAAACAATCTGAGGTGTTAGTGATTTGCACTCCAGCTAAAGAAACTTTGAATGTCATAAAATCGTTAGGTAGTACAACAGGCAAGATCATCATCGACACAATGAATACCATCCAAAAAAATAGTTCCAATTTGGACTCATCCACCTCAGAGACCATACTAAAAAACACACAATCCAAAGATGTTGTGAAGTGTTTTAATACAACAGGTGCCAATAATTTGTTAAATCCAAAATATGGTGAAACAAACCTCGATATGTTTATGGCTGGTGATTCCACAAGGGGGAAAGATATCGCAAAACATCTAACACTAGATTTAGGATTTACTAATTGTTATGATGTAGGTGGGAATGACAAATTTGCACTAATGGAAGAATTTGCTTTCTTTTGGATCAACATTGCTATGTTTCAAAAATTAGGCCGAGAAATTGGATTCAAATTACTAAAACGTTAAAATTGTATGATTATCCTTAAAAATAGAGTTAGATATTAACAATATCTATTAGCTCTCATACGCTTTTCATTTCCAGTAAGTGGAACGGAATCATAATGCAAACTGAAGCATTATTATCAAGGACTATCACTAACATTCTTTTTTGAGACAATCTCTATCAAAATACGGACTGCTTCAATTACATGTACACTTAGTACGCTTAACTCAACACAGCCCATTTATAACATCTGTTCAATAATAAAAGCAAAAAATAACATTAAAATAATTTAAATTATGAATTTACTATTTTTTTTGTACCATATAACATTGTATATACTATGCGGTTCATTTCCATCATCCTCGTTCTCTTTTGTTTCATAGGCTGCAGAAAAAAAGACAATTCTGATACAGAATTAACAATACTTGGCCTTTACCTTCTGACACCAAATGATGTCATCTTGGATTTGGGTTATCCTGGCTCCCAAAACCAATTACAAAACAGTGAACTTGTCGGGAAATTATCTGGGATAACTGTGAAAATTGGTGGAGTCACGGCAACGGGTGTTTCCGCTGTCTCTTCTGATACAATTCAATTCACCATGCCAAGCATTCCTGGGATCACAGAAAACCAAGCAGTCGATTTTGTGATCGAAAAAAGTGGGACCATACTCTTTTCGATTAAAGTACGGTATCGACCCATACTCAGTTGGTCAATTAACCAACCAGTCAACCTACTCCGTCCTATTGACGGAAGAGATAATAAAAGTTTTTTCCAAATCACTGCTACAAACGCAAACCATGTCTTTAATACCTTTGGTCATAATCTTTCCGACCTCGACCTTTACTACTTCACATCCCTAGGTGGTAATCCAATCCCATTTGCCGAAAAAAGAAGAACTGGTGCAGAATTTAACAAAGTATCATTAAATGCCGGGACTGTATACATAATGGTCAAACACATCAGTGGATTGGGTGGTACGTACAATTTACAAATTGCCAACAGTGGAGTTGTTGCTTCCAGTTCTGCCAAATTAACATACAGTGGTTGGACATTTAACTTATGTTATGATACAATGGGACTAGGACCTGTGACGGCTAATAACTGTGATGCGCAAATGGCAGCCTATAATCCAACAAGGACAGGACGATGTACCTATCCAAGTGACCAAGGATTAACAACACGTAATTATTATGATGAAGGTGGCTTTTCAACTGCTTACAGTGAAAACACTTGTTTAAATCCAGGAGGTGGATCACAAAACGAAGCAGAGTCAATCTTTATCCCCAATTGATGATCCAATCCATATACCATCTCCTCTTCTAAAAGATGTGATGGTAGGATTTTTTCCCTTCCATTCTTTTTCTCGTCAAAAAACAAACCTTTGTTTGGTTTTCTTTAGCTGAACGATATTCAGTCGTTGCACTAGCAATGAATTCAAATGGGAAATGAGTAAAATTTCCTATTTTTTACCTTCATTCGAAACAATGCTATACAAAAAGGGAATCTATTCCTCATTACGTTTGAATCCCATGCAAACATCAAAAAAATTCACATACTTCTTTGCTTTAGTAATCAGCGTTAGTTTCATCATCAGTTTCTTCTTATATGGAATTCAAAATAGTATCGCTGAAAACAATCCTCACGTAGAATTAAAACCCTTCTCCTATTCTAAAATCTTGTCTCGTACAACAACAGTCATCTTATTTATTTCTTTACTTTGGTTTCACAAAAGGATAGAAAAAAAACCAATTCGATCTCTCGGCTTGGAAAACATAAAAAAACGAAAGAAAGATTTAATTTTAGGATTCTTAGCTGGGATGGCATCACTTAGTTTTGTTGTTGTCACAAAGGTAATTTTTGGAGTGTCAACTTGGGCACCTAAAGAATTTTTAGCATTTGATTATTTGATCTCTCTATATTTTTTACTTTCTGTATTTTGTATTGCCTTCGTTGAAGAACTATTCTTTAGAGGTTATCTTCTTCAATCTTTTGTGGCCGAATGGGGTGAGAAAAAGGCAGCTATCTTTACTAGTTTGTTTTTTTCGATCACACATTTTATCCGGCCAATGTATGATATACTCATCTTGATTCCAGAATTCATAGGATTGTTTTTAGTAGGCTATGCATTGTCTTATGCTTGGATCTATACTCGATCCCTTTATCTGCCGATTGGGATTCATGCAGGTTGGGTGTATATTGTCAAAATGCAATCATTCTTTGTTTCTCCAATACCACACGACTATCATTGGTTATTCGGTGGTGAGAGACTAGTTACAGGTCTCATTTCATGGATGTTTATGTTTTTATTTTTAATTGGGCTCAAAAGTATTTTTGAACATATGTTAAAAAAAGACAAAATGCCAATTGGATAAGGGAATGTGGACGCATTTGAATCATGTTCATATATAGAATATTTGATTGAAAATCCAAACTTAAACAATTCAATTCAAATTATATTGACATAATCAATTGTATCAGCGAAAATTTTACAATTAGTCAATAAATTATCATTACTAAATTGTAATACTAAGTAAGGAATACAGCGAATTGAAAACCATCATCCCTTTATCAAAAACAAAACAATTCATTCAACTACTCGTTACTTATTTCATCATCTTCAATTGTAAGATGCCGGCTTTACATAACCCTTCTGATCCATTTTCTGATGAATACGGTAAAAATTTATTGTTATCGGAATTGGTAAGGTATTGGTTAAGAGATAAAGTTGTTCCAGATGGTCTCATTGTAGCTGTTTCCAAATCAGCTGTACCATACGAATCCGGAATTAGAATTTACAGAGTGGATCCTAATTTAGGGGTAACAACAGATTATGATAGTGATATCCGTTCTGCCAATGTAAATGCATTTCCTGGATGCCAACCAGTCAGGGTATCCGTTCCTCCTAACTCTAGAGACATCATTACATTTACAGGATCCGCTAGTGATCATATTGTTACTCATCGTTACGGAACTAATCGATCATTAATTCTTTTAAAAGATGAATTTTATTCTGGGATGATTCCCAGTATGGTGACTTTTAGTTCTGATAGTTCTACAATGTATGTTACTGATTTTTCGAATCCAAATAAAGTGCAGAGGCTCAATCGGGATCTAACGACTGGATCTACAAGCATTGGAAATGGAAGTGGTTATCCATTTGCTGTTGGATGTGCACCAATCTCTATCAAAACGAGTCATCTTGATAATCTGGTATTTGCGGTATCTAGTTCATATCTACCAATTGGTATCTATTCATTTAAAAATACTGGATCTGACTCAGGGGCAATCACAAGTGGGTCACCTTACAATTCAGGATCAAGTCCAAGCCAACAAAACAATTTATGTATATCAGAAAACGATAGGCTATTGTATATGACTTCAGTAAACGGAACCAATCCAATCTATGGAGTGAGGTATGATTCTGATGGGAATATGACTGCGCTACCTAACTCACCGTTTTCACCTGATTCGGGGTTCACTGCGCCAACAACAAATACGAATTATGCAACTTCATTGGTGATTGATCCACAGAATAAATTTTTAGCATTTCTATATTCTGCAGGTGGAACTTTCTACATACGACTTTTAGCAATTGATAAATCTTCTGGAAACCTAACACCAACTGACCAAAAAATTAGTGTAGGAAATTCTCCATTGCATTTAGATTGGGACAAGAGCGGAAAATTTATTTATCTCATTTCTGACACAGGTGGAACAACAAACAAATTCCAAATCGAATATTTTAAATTTACTTATGATGGAAAATTAACGAAAGGGACAAATTCTCCCATTACAATTGGAGCGATGTCTTCTGATTTTACACCTAGGCATATGACATCCATCCCACGTTATGATTAAATACGTTGTTAAACTCGATTGCAAAATTCAATCATACACAAAATTCACTACAGATTTAAAAAGTATTTAGGAAAATTCCGATTTAAGTTTATAGGGAAAACTCTAATCTTCAATTTTAATTGACAATTCTAGATTTTGATTTTAGAGTTTTAGATGTAGTCAAGAAATTGCACATACAAAAAGTATGTATTGTTCAAGTTCTAAGGACGAAACATACGGGCACATCAATGAATCACTTGATCAGAAATTTTTTACTCTTAGTATTCATATTCAGTCATTTGAAATGTTCAATGCCAGCTTTAAACAATCCTTCCGATCCATATTCAGATGAATATGGGAAGAATGTTTTATTATCAGAATTAGTAAATTACTGGCTTCGAGAAAAAATCGCACCGGATGGTCTTGTTGTATTACTTTCCAAAACTGCCGCGCCATATGAAGCAGGTTTTCGTATCTATCGAGTAGATTCCAGTTTAGGACTTACAACTGAATACGATAGTGATGTTAGATCCGCAGTAACCACTGCATTCCCAGGTTGTTCTCCGATTCGAGTGGCGATTCCGCCAAAATCCAGAGATATCATCACCATAACGGGAGCAGGCAGTGATCGAATTGCTGTCCACAGATATGGAATCGATCGTTCCTTATCACTGCTCCAAGATAAAAATGGGTATGGAGTTCCTACATTTATGAACTTCAATGAAAATGGAACAGATGCTTACATTACGAATACAGTAGCTAGTCCTAACGTTGTTTCTCGATTGATTAGGGACTCGACCAGCGGTGGTTTTACTGTAAACAATGGAACTAATTACCCATTTGGTATTGGTTGTGCACCAGTTTCGCTTAGAATTAGTAGCAAAGATGATATTGTTTTTGCTGTAAATGCATCCTTATCTCCAATTGGCATCAATGTTTTCAAAAATACTGGATCTAACTCTGGAATCGTAGTATCTGGATCACCATTTGGAACTGCAGACAATCCTAGCCAGCACAATAACCTCTGTTTATCGGAATCCAATAAATTAATTTATATGACTTCGAATAATGCGACTAATCCAATTTATGGTTATCGTTATGATTCGAATGGAAATATGACTATCTTACCAAGCTCCCCATTTTCACCTGATTCAGGTTATAGTAGTGGAGCCTCTAGCAATGACAATTTTTCAACTTCAATGGCAATTGATCCTAACGGAAAATATCTAGCGCATTTATACCAAGTAGGTGGAACTTATTTTATTCGCTTACTTTCGATTGATGTTACATCCGGAAATTTGACACAAACCGACCAGAAGTTAAGTGTTGGGAATGCACCGAAGATGATGGAGTGGGATGGTAGTGGGAGATTTATATATTTAGTATCTGATACAGGTGGAACGACGAACAATTACCAACTCGAATACTTTAATTTCTCAGCAGATGGTAAATTGGTTCGTGGTGTCAATTCACCGATTACAGTAAGCCCAATGACCAATGGATACTCTCCTCGTCATGTAAAAGCGATCCAAAGATATTACCAATAACGTTGCTTAGTTTTGAATCATTTTCTTTCCTTAAGTTGAAACAATTCCGCATTCCTCTCGTATTCGGAATTTCCATTTATGCTATACTCTTATTCGCATTTAACGGGGTTCCAGATGCGGATATCTTTTATCATTTTGCAATCGCAAAACTTTACCTAAAAGAAGGATTTGTATCCAAATTACCTTGGCCAGAAATCGCAATCCAATCTAAAGAATTTACTGATTATCATTTTCTATTTCACATCCTTCAGATTCCTTTTTTAATCTTACCTTTCGAAGAATCTATAGTAATCAAGCTATTCATTTTATGTTCGATTTCAGTTTTGTTATATACAGTATTATTGTATATACATTCCAAATCGCCGGAAACTTCTCCTTATTTGATTGTTACTTTTTTTATCCTAGGTTCTATCCTTTTCACGGGACGGATGTTATTTGGAAGAGGAAATTTAATTTTTTTTAGTCTTTACTTTTTATGTTTATACCATTGGCATCCAAAATTCATTTACCGAATATTTGTAATATCGTTTTTATCGGTATGGACTTATTCTGGATTCCCTTACCTAATTATTACCGCTACATGCATATTTTTTCTAGACCCTAATAAAGATAATTTCAAAATACTCATTTCAATTGCCAGTGGAATACTATTTGGCCTATTATGCCATCCATCTTTTCCCCATCAATTCAAAGGTTACTTTATCGAATTAGTTTTACAAACAATGCCTCCTAATGGTATTGAACCCATTGCGGAATGGTTGGCTCCAACTCGTGATATCATCATCCTTGGATTTGTTTTTATATTTCCGCTTCTTCTCCTTGCTTTTAAAAACTTACTTCAAAACAAATGGGAACCAACAAGTATCGTATTCTTATTTTTAGGAATCACCAATTTAATTTTTGCTGGCTCATCAATGAGAGTCTTTGAAATCAGCTGGCTTATGTTTTTTGTTTTTATTTTTTCGAATTTGAAACTTTCCCTTAATTATCAATTGGCAGTTACAATTCTATTATTTATTTTACAGTTCCCGATTGCTTATGATAAAATGGGACAACAATTTAAATCTTCAGAATCCAAGTATGGACAAATTGTAACAGATTGGATTCGATTTAATATTCCTAAGGGTGAACGCATTTTCTTATCTTGGGCAGATTATCCCTACTTTACCTTCAAGATACCCGAATATCGATTTTTATTTGGCTTGAATCCACTATATGCTTGGTCCTATGACCAAAATTCCTACTTCACACAAAAAGCATTCTTTGAAAGTAATGTCCAAGGTTTCGAAATGATCCCAAAAGTCATGAATTATAACACAGTAGTCATAAATAAACAGTACTATGGTTACACAGCTAAATCTTTTAGGGCAATATCAACTGACTATTTTTTAGCATTTGAAAACGAAAAGTATGCTATTTTTGTAAGAACAGAAACGACACAAAACAACACAAAGCAAAACAACATAAATCCCAAATAGATTTTCCCTGATAAAGGAGACAAGTTTGTAATATAATTTACATTCTGACTCTCTGGTCGTAAAGGAATTTGAAATTCTTTTGCTGAATCATCTAATAATATAATTCCATTTTCGAAATTTTTGGCTGAAAAATAGGATTGTATTCCTATAGTTTTATACTGCTCGTTCTGAGTTTTTGGAAGTTCCTTTAAAAGCAATTCCAAACTCCTTTCCGTTTGCATTTTGGAACTGGTGATACTAGAATCGACTAACAATAAACCAGGTTTTCCCTTTTTCTCCAATCCTTGCAACCAAGATTGTTCTCCCAATTGGTTATCATTCGATATTAAAATCAATGCAGAAAGATCAGGAAGAATCAAATCTAAAGATGATATATTTTCTCTATTGATGCGTATTATTTTTGTTTGGTAGCCCAAATTAGAAAGATACATTTGGAGTAAATTGCTAGTTCTTAAAAAAGATTGGTAACCATATTCTTTATTTTGATTTAAAGTATCTGCATGTAATAGTCCTATCGGCTTAACATACTTGGTATTCTTATTTGGCAAAACCTTAACAATTTTAAATGGTCCTTCTTCCCAAAAGACTGACAAACGATTCCTTTGCTTATCAATATACTCATTAAAATCTGGAGAAAATCCCATAAGATATTGAACACCGGAACGAAGTAAAAAATCCAAATAATATCCAGGATCATTATTTCCCTTTAAATAAACTAGGGAGTCCCTCCAATCTATATCGGTTCCCCAACGAAACGAATGTACAAAACCAAAGGATTGCCAATTGAATACTAAAGTTGAATAATACGAAGATTCTACAGTTAGTCCTAAATTATTTTTTATGCCAGATTGATAAAACAATGGAATCCAAAAATGGGGGCTTCCAAATACAGCTTTTGATTTGATAATCTCAGGTTGTACAATTGAATTTGGAGGTAATGTTTTTAATCCGAATGTAAGGCGATCATATAATTGTAATTCTTCTTTTGACCTTGCCTCTTTCCATAAAGGAGAATTGTATTCTTGGTATCTGAATGGATCAAAAATGATGAATAAGTAAACTTGTGTTATTAATATAAAAAATAAACTAGGAACTAAAGGTAATAACTGTTTTTGGATTCTAAGCGTAAAAACTATTAGAAATGGAGTAAGGATGGAAACGGCTATAAAAAAGGTATCAAAGGCTCTATAATTGTGAATTTTAATATTGGGTATGATATAACCAAAGGAATAATCTAGTGACATCCAAAAAAAAATGAGTAATACTATTGTAATAAATCGACTACGTAAATTATTTTGCAAATTTCTTAATTGAAACGTAAGTGCGATTAGAATGAATAAATACAACCAACGTCCAGAACGCAACAATTCAATCACAAATGCAAGAGTTAGATTTTCTCCTGATTGAGAAGCTTTAAAGGCCTTATCATATACATCTCTACTCAGGATTGATAAAATAGGTGGATAGGAATATCCATAGAACACTGAACTTGTATATTCCGAATATCGGAAAAAATTGTATAACACGGGGAGTATCAAGATAAAAATCGAAAAGAGCGAAATAACTAAAATTCGTTTATGTTGAATCCAAAAATTTCGATACACTACAAAGTATACAAACAAAATTAGTAAATAGAAAATAGAGCTTAGCAAGTGGGAATAAAAAACCAAGGCAGATAAACTAACAAATGCAATTAATCTTTTCCTATTTGGATCAATTCGATATCTGTCAATGATTATGACAGCAAAAAAGAATAATGCATGAGTAAAACTTGAAATTACAGTACCTTCTATAATACCAACGATACTTGTTCCCTGCAATCCTTCACCAGCATAATTGAAATAAAACAAGATCGAAATCATACCTAACAAAAGGCGGACCTGCAAAGGGTAACGTTTCCAAAAAAATTGGTTTCCAAATTGATAAATGGAGAAACCTAAAAAACAGATTGTAATAAAAACGGAAATGGAAAAAGCAAACTCAATAGGAATCAACAAAATTGAATGGATTCCATATACTAAAAAATAATAAAACGGGGGATAAAAATAAAAAACAGGGAACCCACCAAACCATACATCTGACCATCCTATGGCCACGCCACTTTCAATTATCTTGGCAAATTCTTTTGCTAATACAACATGCCCAGGTGTATCCCAGCCACTCAAAGTATCTCCACTGAATAGATAGTAAAACTTAGTGATAAATATAGATACAACGATTGATGTGATTAAGAAAACGCAAACTTTTGTCCAGAAAATCCTTGAAGTTATTTTTAAGAACATAAAGTTAAAAATCTCTTCTAGAATCTATTTTGTAAACCTATAATCTTCCTAAAACAAATTGTATCATCCCACTCACATCCTGATTCAATAATCCCAAAATTGAGAATATCAAATCAGGTGATCCCATTTTTTTGCAAAGAATTGTTTTCCTCTAATTTTGCCTGGAATAACAAAAATCCTAACGTTGCAATCACTCCTCCAAAAAAGATAAAAAGTTCAGGTCCAAAATCACCCGATTTCCAATTATCATGAGTTAACATTAAATAAAGGATTGGTGCTATGTATTGATTCACAAATAATCCAACAAAAATAAGTTGGTTAGCTCTCCCTGATTTTAAAAATTTCCATAAAAACAAATTTGGATTCGAAAGTATTGTGGAGAGGGCAAGGAGGGCCATAAAAGCCATTTCCAATAAAGAAATCCCAACTCTTGGATCGATCGACATACTTAAGTAGTTTGGATTTTGAAATAAATGACCAATCAAACTAAGTCCTCCAGGAACAAGCGCAAGGTGAATGAGAATATCATCCAAAATCCAAGATCGATTTGGAGTTCTTCTTAAATACAAAAGGATTTCATAAAAACTAAAAAAAATAAGTCCGATAGAAGTGGAAATTGAGGTCATAACTAGTGTTGACTTAGGATTGATGTGAACGGCAGGTGCAGACAACAACATCAAAATAGAAGAAATATTCCCTCCACCTACGATCATGAGAAATGCCAAATTTGCTGTAAATGGCCAAAGCTGAAAATGTCGAGTTGCTAATCGCAAACTAACAATCACTAGTAGGGAAATTGAAGTAAAAATGGAAAGGACTGGTCCATCTGCAAGGTAAAATAAGGGAACACCGAATATCCAAGCTACCAATGTGATACTTGATCCTATCAAAATCATAAAATCGAGTATTTCAGCCCATTTCAAAAACCGTGTTTCCATTTTGAGAACTCCTACATTATTAGCGGTAATGATTTGCTTCTAATAGATCCATTTTGCAATTCAAATTTAACTTGGATCAAAGAAAATTCTTGCGATAAACTTGAGGAGTGACTCCATATTTTTTTTGGAAAAGTGTATGAAATGCTGACTTAGAATTAAATCCAGAAGCATAAATAATACTGATGATTGTCATTCTTGGATTCTCTTTCAATAGTTTGGCAGCTGTCTGTAATCGATACTCATTTACATAATTTCGAAAGCCAACCCCTAATTTTAGATTTAGAATTTCAGACAATTGATGAGAATCTAAGTCTAAACGACTCGCCAAGGTTTTCAAAGTCAATTCTTCGTTTGTATATAACTGTTCTGTATTCATCAAATAATCCAATCGTTTGATCACATGTTGGATATCGATTCCTTTGGTTCTGCTTTCTTTGTAACGGGCAACACTTGTTTCCTTTTGGAAATTTGGGATCATTTCGAAACGATTTGTTCTCTTTAATAAAATATAAATGAGAAGGACTAGTAATCCACTACAAGCGATTAAAAATAATTCCATGTAAAGAATTTGAGCAATTAAAAACGAAAATGTGATCGAAGTGGTATATATGATTAATCGTAAAAACGGTGGGAATGAAGTTTTTAGATCCTCTTTGGATTGAATCCTCCATTTGATGAATTGGTAAAGGATTTGAGACGTATAAAAGAAAATCGACACAACACCGAGTCCCAACAATATCAAAACCCATTTTTCTGAGCTTTGACCTAAAAAATTCGATTCCCTCATCCCCAAAGCCTCATTCCCGTTAGTTGGACCAAGAACAAAAAGGAAACCAAATGAAAGAATTGAAGGAACCAAATGAATGAATGGGAAATGGTCAAGGGATCCATTACTCATTTTATGAAAGTAAAGGAAACAGAGTGGACCAATGAGTAATAGGAGTGGGATATGAAATCCAAAAAGGTAAGGGAAGGAAGAAAAACCATTATCAAATTCTGCAACTATATGAAACTGCACCAAGGAAACTGCTAAAAATAAAAAAGCTGAAGAATAATCATAGAGAAAGTTTGTTTTTAATTTTACCAACTTGAAAAAAGATTCATTTGAAAGATTTGTGATATTGTTATTTTGTTTTTCTTTCAATTGGTATGTTTCGAGCAAGTGGGATAAAAAAAGGAGAAATGATACAATTGCACCTGCAAAAGGAATTAAAATCATAAGTCTTTTTCTCCTACATTTTTCGAATGTCTATTTTTTTTAAAAAAAACCTTCGTTTCTGAGTCCATCTGTATCCAGAAGGACGACTGGACTTTTATTTTTTGCGATACTAAACTCTATGAACCAACGCCATTCACAATTCTTATACAACAATCGTAAATCAAAACAATTCCAATCAATCACAATGCGATTTCTATTGTGTCTATTTCTATTTGGAATTTTTTACACGAAGCTCATTGCAAATCCCTTTGGAACCAAACATAAATATTTAAACCAAATCCCAATCAAATCACAACACAAAAAACCCATCATCACAATCATAAGCGACAACGAATTTACCGAACTCACAGACTTCCTCGTGCCCTATGGAATTTTGAAACGAGCAGAGATTTCAGAACTCTATGCGTTAGCACCTGAAAGTGGGAAAGTCCAATTGTTCCCAGCATTATCAGTAGAGGTGGATACCTCCTTTGGTGTTTTTGACAAAGAACATCCTGAAGGAGCAGACATCGTGATTGTTCCTGCTCTTCATAATTCACAAAATCCAACAATTCTCAATTGGTTAAAAAAACAAAATGAAAAGGGTGCCACTTTCATTGGAATCTGTGATGGGGTTTGGACACTCGCCTATTCAGGATTGTTAGATAAAAGAGAAGCAACAGGACATTGGTATGCAAAGGATAAGTTAATCAAAACATTTCCAAATACAATTTGGACTAAAAACAAAAGGTATGTACATGACGATCGAATGATTACAACTTCAGGAGTCACTGCATCCATTCCAATCACCTTGGCATTAATCGAAACGTTAGTTGGAAAGAAAAAAGCTTCCGAAATGGCTGAATTGTATGGTGTTAAATCCTGGGACCCAAATCATAACAGTGATATGTTCGAATTCAAATGGAACCATTACCTAATCGCTACAAAGAACTATTTGTCTTTCTGGAATCATGAAACGATCGAAATTCCAATTTATGAAGGTATGGATGAGGTTTCTTTAGCGTTGGTAGCAGATGCCTATGCACGCACTTACCGATCAAATGTGAGTTCGATCGCTCCACAAACAAAACAAATCAAATCGAAGTCTGGCATTTCCATTTACGCGGATATAACCAATCCAGAAAGTAAGAGAATCAATGTACGAGTTATGATTCCCAATTCCGGGAAATCGTATCCCCTACTCACAGAAACGTTAGAAAACATTCAGAAAAGGTATGGGGAGACAACAATGGAATTTGTTACCCTGCAGATGGAATTTCCATTCCCATAAGTGATTTCAATTTCAGGAACAAGACAATCGGATGAGTCTCAATCCACCCTATTACACCAGTTAAAGACTGAAGATTTCAAATGATTGTTTTGTATACGGATATATCCTTAACTTTGAATTCGGTAAGTTCTACCACAGTTAACCTCAATTTGTCAATTATTTCTTTACGAAAGACTTCATCAGGCAAAAAGATGATTCATAGATGGAATATACCTACCAATTACCTAACATCGAATCCATTGGAGATACATGGACTTATTTTTGGTTACAACTTCCTTATGGAATTCCTGGGATTATCTCGCTTGTCGTTGGGTTCTTTTTAAGTGCATTCAGTTTTCGTAGGATTTTTCATACCAGTGGTGAAGACAGAATTCTTTCTCTCAATGTAGCCATATCCTTTTTTGGTTATGGCATCCTTGGTCTTGTGCTTTCTCTTAGAGCTTGGATCATGGACCGTGAACTCTTACTTGCACTCAACAATTGGCTTTATCTCTTTATCCTTCTCATTTTACCTTCTAACTTTTATATTTGTTATGCGCTCTCTCGAAAAAAAGTATTTCTTTATTACACTTATCTTTGTTGGATTAGTGTTATCTTTGGTTATGTAGGACTTTTCCAAGGACTCGGTTTTCATAATGAGTGGTTTGACTACCAATTTGGAAAGTATCCGAAAGCTACAAACTTCATTAAACCATTCGGAATCATACCTCTAGTCGGTTACTTTGTTTTAGTTTTGCCTTTTTTCACATTCCAATGGAAAATATTGTTAAAACGAATTCATAAATCATTGTTCATCGGCTATAATGTTTTGTTTCTAATGACAATTTCAAATGCGCCCGTTTTACTTGGGTACAATGTGTACCCTGGTTCCTTTTTTATTTTTATTCCACTGATTCTAATTGCTTACGGAATTTTTCGCTCCGATTTTCTCGATGTAAACGAACTTCTATTTGATCGAAACGGATTATTTTACATTCTCTTCGGTGTGGTTTCTTTTTCGCTGATTGTCCTCAGTGGAACAGTCGCACTAGGTTTAAGCCACAGTGCTTATTTGAATGACAATTGGTTTCCTCATGCTCTCCCTCCTACCATTTCTTTTTTTGTCGCTATTTTTATGGCAATCATTGTAGCGGGTAGTAACCCACAAGCAAAGATCAATCAATTATGTGCATTTTCACTCATCATCACTGCATTTTATAACTTACAATCCATCCCTACAAAACTCGAACTCAATTATTTAATTTTACTTCGCATATCACAGGTTAGTTTTTTAATTTTTTCTCTGGCACCAAGCATCTTATCACGTTTTGTTTTAAAAGCCATAGGAAGTGAAAGACCAAAGTCGTTACTGGTTGTCGATTTACTTTCAATTCTTTGCTCATTTTTATCCATCACACCTTACTTACACAATGGTTACTACCATTACGATTATGGAATCATCCACAAAAGTTCCTTAGTTCCTTACTTACTTGGTGTCGCTGGATTTTTAGCATTTATCATTGTCGGTAGAGAAATCCGTAAACGATGGAACATATTACCCAAGGAATCCAAAGTTGCGCTTGGTTCCGTTTTACTGTCTGGAGTATTTTTATTAACTGCATTTTTTCCATCGCATGGATTTGTGATTCCTCCTATTTCTGATTATTTATTCATTCCAACCACCTTACTTGGATTTGCTGTATTAAAATTAGGGGCATTTTCACTACCTGGGAGAACCATTCGATTCAGCCAAAAACTCGCCAATTTAGGTATCTTTTCTATCTTATTTGCTAGCTTATTACAAATGCCAAAGTTTTTAGAAAAACTAGCATTTGGAGAAAGTCTATTTCATATAACACTAGTGACTCTTCCTTTAGTATTATTCAATTATTTACTAGTTTATGTTTTTGCAAGACCACTAGCAGAAGAGTTAGATAGAAGTTATATCCTCTTAGAACAAGCCAAAAAAGAAGCAGAACTTGCTGGTGAAGAATCAGAAAAACTTTTGTTAAATATCCTTCCTAAGTCCGTTGCTGAAGAGATTAAAATCAATGGGTATTGTGAACCAAAATCTTATGACGAGGCAACCATCCTCTTCACTGATTTTCGAGGTTTTACAGAAGTTGCAAAAAACATGGAATCAAACGAACTCATCACGGAACTTGATGCTTGTTTCACCCAATTTGATGAAATCATATCAAGAAACCAATTGGAAAAACTCAAAACAATTGGGGACTCTTATATGTGCGCTGGTGGTTTACCAGATTCAAACTACACAAATCCAATAGACGCATGTCTTGCAGCACTTGAGATCCGATCGTTTATGGACCAAATGAAAGAAATCAAAACTCAGTTAAACTTACCTTATTGGGAACTACGAATTGGAATTCATACAGGTTCTGTAATCGCAGGAGTTGTTGGTCGATTTAAATTTGCTTACGACATTTGGGGGAGTAGTGTCAACACCGCTTCTCGTATGGAAAGTTCAGGAATCGTTGGTGAAATCAATATTTCACAATCTACTTATGACAAAGTACGATTTTTATTCCAATGTGAACACAGAGGAAAAATCGTAGATAAAAACGGTGAAAGGCGAGATATGTATCTATTGAAACACATCAAACCTAAATTTTCCAAAGACGGTCTTGTTCCCAATGAATTGTTTTGGTCCATTTATCAAAAAATCAAACAAGGCAGTAAAATTGTATTAAAATCAAAACTGGAAACAGAAAGGATCACCTAATCTATTTTCATTGTCACCAAGGAAATTAGATTCACGTTTATACTATGCCTTCTCAAAAAAGTTCCATTCCATTTTACAACCGTGTCCGGTGGCAAACTTTTAAAACATTTTGGAATTCTCTCAGAGCAAAAGAAATGATCCCTTTTTTAATCCGCTTTCTAAAAGAAAGATTCCGTTTGCAACGATCGACCTTTGGCAAGGAATGGAATGCAAAATGGCAATCCAATGCCAACAAATTGAATCCACTCGACCTCATTGCCTTTTTTATCGCTTACAAAGAAGTAACAAGCCATGAACGCGCGTTAATTTTACTGATTAAAATTCTCAAACAACAATCGACTGAAGCCTTTTTGGAAATGGTAGATGTATTTCGTAGGTATGGGATAAGGGTGTCCTGAATCATCTAGCAGAAACAAAAAAAAGATCTAGAATTTCTTCCCGAGTTTTTTCCAACATTTGTGTTCAACGAGACTTCTATCTTGCCCACTTCTCAATCAACTAATATTAGAAATTTTTGAATCAACATAATCCATCTAATTTGAAAAAAAGTTGAACTTGTATTGGCTTTTCCCTTTTATGGAAGAGTTTATTTTATGAGGTTGTTTATCATGTTAAAAATTAATTTTCTATTTTTATTATTATTAACCTTAGGTTGTAATTCAGTTGAGTATAGAATTCAGAACCCGAGTAAAACTGAAGAAAAAAATCAAACTCTTGTAGGATTTCTAATACTCGACGATTATAAATTTAACGCAAAAGACCCAAACTTATCGGAAGTGGACTTAAGCTCGATTGCACCTTCTGATTTTGTCATATATGATTATAAGACAAAAAGTCCTGAATTGAGCCTCCTCATAGACAAGAAAAATCCGAAATATGTAGAAGAAGATGGAGAAAAAATATCTTACGGAAAAAGTTTGGACCTGCTAGAAGCTGCCTATCTTCTCGATTCAAAGAAAGAATATTATCTGGGATTCCTACAATGGAATCGATTTTGTAATTTCTGTAATAATCCAGTTCGCGCGAAATTGGTTTTAGAACCGCAAAAAAGTTTCTCTACTTTAAAAATAAAAGGCAAACCTGGTGAAATCGTTTTCCTTGGGATCTACACCGTAGCGATGAAAAAGGAAGAGAAAGAAGTTTCTTTACGCTCCTTTTTCTCGCTCTCAAGCGAAGATCCTAATATGATAGTAGAGTTTGATCGGGCAAATCCAGATTCTCCAATTTGGAAGAAAAAATGGTCTCATTTTTCATCTTTTTTACACTTCGATCGTGAACATGGTTTCAACGAACGGTCTGCAGAGATCGCATTCTTAAAAAAAATAATTAAAACTCAAAATAAAGGATATTGGAAAGATAAGGCTGAAAAACGTTTAAATGAGATTTTAGCCTCTAAGAAATAGGTTTTACTCAATTCTCAGATACGACTCACACATTGTTAGAAATCTGGATTCAAACACAAGCTCATACACTAACCAACATTAGGCTATCGAGAAGAAATGCAAAGGGATCCAGAGCTCACATTGAATGCGGTTACAGTTTTGGGCGTTCCCGATTTGGTTGGAAAATTCAATATGAAATGAGTAAGGGTCGGGCTCTCCCTCGACGAGGGCGCTCGGTCGATCCCTAACGCGGATTTCATTTTTAAAGCCTCTACTGAATAAAACCACCAACTCTCACTTCAAACTCGCAAGCACCTGGCGAAAATTTGCTAAACCTGCTTCCATATTTTCGATGATCTCTTCCGCAATCACATCGGGATCTGGTAAATTGTCTAAGTCTGCGAGAGATTTATCCTTAATCCAAGTGATATCGAGAGAGGTTTTGTCTCGGGCGATGATTTCTTGGTAGGTGAATTTTCTCCACCTTCCTTCTGGATTCTTTTCAGGATGGTAGGTTTCTTTTCTTTTGGCACGATTGCCTGATTTGTAGGCATCGACGAAGTCTTTCAAATCATCGAATTTTAAAGGATTCTTCTTTAAGGTATGATGAATATTGGTTCGGTAATCATAAATCCAAATCTCTTTTGTCCAGGGTTCTTTTCGGGCGGGATGGTTGTCAAAGAAGATGACATTTGCTTTTACACCTTGTGCATAAAAGATACCCGTTGGTAAACGAAGGATGGTGTGAAGATCCGTAGTTTCCAAAAGTTTTTTTCGAACGGTCTCACCAGCCCCACCTTCAAAGAGAACGTTATCGGGAACAACTACGGAAGCAATACCGGTTGATTTCAACAGAGAACGAATGTGTTGCACAAAGTTTAGCTGTTTGTTGGAAGTAGTTGCCCAAAAGTCTTGTCGATTGTAGGTTAAATCTTCCTTTTCCAATTCGCCTTCTTGGTTGGTAAAGGTTTGCGAACTCTTTTTTCCAAAGGGAGGATTGGCAAGCACATAATCATAAGTAGTTGAAGGAGGCGCAATCAATGCATCCGCAGGAGAGATAAAGTTATCACTGTCCAAATCTCCGATGTTATGAAGAAAGAGATTCATAAGAGCAAGTCTTCGAGTGCCTGCCACAATCTCGTTACCATAGAAGGTTTTGTGCTTGAGAAATTTGTTTTGGTCTTTGTCTAGTTTATGATTTTGCACCAAATAGTCGTAAGCGGCAAGAAAAAACCCTCCCGTCCCACAACTTGGATCGGCTATGGTTTTCATGGGTTCAGGTTGTACACATTCCACCATAGCCCGAATGAGAGCCCTCGGTGTGAAGTACTGTCCTGCCCCACTCTTCACGTCTTCGGCATTTTTTTCGAGGAGTCCTTCGTAGATGTCGCCTTTGACATCGGCACCCATCACAAGCCAATTCTCCTCTCCAATCATCTGAATCACTTTCGATAACATGGCAGGATCTTGGATTTTGTTTTGGCTTTTTGTAAAAATTTGACCGAGAATTCCTTTTTGCTTACTTAGTTCACGTAGAAGTGTAGAATAGTGAGTTTCTAAATCGGCACCTTTTAATCCGACTAAACTTTCCCAATTATATACATCAGGGATAGACAATTTACGATTGTGAGGCGGTTTGCTATACTCATCCGCCATTTTTAAGAACAAAAGATACGTTAGTTGTTCTAAATAATCCCCATACCCGACTCCCACATCCCGAAGCGGATTGCAATAACTCCAAACTTTACTTACGATGGTTGATGTTGACATATATTTTTACTCATTTACTCTTTTAAAAATAGAAATTTGATTTCTAATAATTCGGGAAATTTGATTGCTTATAGGTTTCACTATCATTATTTGTAAACTTCAATCATATCTTTCTTAATCTTGAAACTACTAATGTATTTCAACTTTTTCAATGTTTTCAAAAGAGTTTCCATGTCTTCATCGTAAGGTACGACAATTTCTCCATCACTTAGTAAACTGGAATATTCATTTCCAAGAGATGATAAAACTGCTGGAACTTTATCTTTTTCAAATCCGTCAGAATACTTTTCTAAAATAGCGACTGTCTCTTGTACTGATATAACAGGTGAAACTAATACCTGGAAGAGCAAATCATCATTTAAAGTAAAACTAACCCCTGAAATCAAAATCTCCACCAAAGATTCTAAGACAGGCTGGTTAGAAACGATTTCCCCAGAGCTAAATTTCTTGAGTAGAACCTGCTTTTCTTCAATTTCCCATTCTGTAGATTTAAGCATCTTCTCTAAATCGCTTAATGATAGTTCATAATTAGCTATATTATATACAAATTCCTGTTTATGATTTTTAGCCAACTCAAGATGGAATTCCTTTTCCATATTCTTCAATTGTGTATAATTATGATTATTTAGCGGAACTAGATTTTTCGTAAGTAAGAATGATATTTTTTCTGTGGAAAATTCATGAAAATTAAATTGAATTTTCACAAAATCCAAAAGAGGCGCAAAAAGCTTAAACGAAGTTATTGAAAGTTCCTTTTGAACTATCAATTGGTTTAGCAATTGTTCAGAATCTTCTTCTTTATCATAAGTCTTAACGATCTCCTGAAGTTCTTTTTCAGAGAATCGATTAAGGAATTCACAAACAATAGGTAAGTTCTCTTTTTTATCATCACTGAACTTGAAAATATTGATCCAATCAGCTTTCACCTTCTTTTCTTCAAAGAACATAGTCTGAATTTCAAAAGTTTCAATTTTGGAAATATCAGAAACTTGCGTTTTAGATTTTTCGATTACTTTTTTGATCAGTTCTAGAGGCAATTCCTCCTGGTTACAAAGTTTCAATAAAAACTCTTCATCTTCTTCAAAAGAATCCGTAAGACATAAATACAAATTACTTACATATTCCTCGATATTATCATTTACCAACTCAATAAGTTCAGTAATTTCAGACTTCTGTATGAGAGTATAATTTTTACGCAGAAATGCCGACTCTTCATACTTGGAATATGCCTTCAGAAAGGTTGAGACCATTTCTGGATTAATTTTAAACCACTCATTTTTTAAAATCTCTTTGTATACATCTATATACTTAGGATTAAAATTTAATTTTTTGAAAGTTGGTTTCGTATTCTCTAAAAAGAAATTTATTCTTTCATTGGATTCAAACAAATCAAAAAAATTAGGATCATTTAAAACCATTTCTCGGAAGGCTGGATCATCAAAAAGAATACGAAGGATACCTCCATCGCATTGGTTTAGTATAGCAATAAATAAGTTTTTTTTCTGAATATCAGAATTCAAAGATGCATTCTGTGAAATGGAACTCCACGAGTTCGCCCAGCTATCAAATACGAAATTTAAAAATATTTTAACTGATTTTGTTTTTTCTAAAAATGCAAAGAGAAATTCGGTCGGTTTTTGTTTACCTGAATTTAATAAAACTTTTAATGACTGTCTCTCTTCAATTAAATTTGAATCTTTAAGTAGATATTCCGCTAATCGAAAATTCAGAATAGCATTTGTCTCAAAAAAATTTGAACTTATTTTCTTAACTAGAAGATTCACCTTCTGGATCGGTAAATCAAACTCCGATTCTACACCAGATTTCAAATTCAAAAGATATTCGTAATCAATCCTGGCCAAAGAATTTTCACTTTCATGAAATATGGAAATATAATCATGATACGATTCGTCGATATACCCGCCTTTAAATAAGGCAAAAATCAACTTTGACTTTCTTCCATAACTACTCTCACAAATTTTATTTACGTAATCGATGGAAATCAATTCTCGCAATGGAATCTTTTGCAAAAGAAAGATCGACCTTTGTTTTTTTTCTATCTGTAACAGAATTTTTTGTTTCTCTTCTTCAGTCTTGAAATGAATTAAATTAGCACGATCTTTATAACCCTTATCGCCAATCACCTTTTCAACTTTATCCAATCCTACTAAATTGACTCTACCTCCATAGCTTTGAATCAAATCGGCCATAGGATTACCTATAAGCCAAGTTTCGAAGTCATCTGAATCTAAAATCTGATGAAAATTTATAGTTCGATTATTAACATATACTGTTTGAAGATAGATGTAGTTTTTAAAAATCTCAAACAAATAAATTCTTCTTAAATCTTTAATATCAGAAATACTATGTTTTTCAACCTCTGAAAGTTTATTTTTTAAAGTTAAAACTTCATCTTCAATATTCTGAATTTCTAGTTCGACTAAATCTGTTTTTTTTAAAACCAATTCATGCAAAATCCCGTCATTCTGAAGAGACTTCGAATACTCACCAGGGAATAAATTTTTAAAAACAATAATTGCCAACAACTTATCAGGCACTAACTGTTTCGACAGCTTACCTTTATAAATCATAAACTCATTCATAATGTTATGCAGAAGTCGCATATCCCCAACAAACAGGGAAATTGTATCCAATAGATCTTCAGAAAACCTCAGGTTGTATTGAGAAGCTTTCTTTTTGAAGATCGTAATGGAATTGGAAGGATTGACAATCGGTATGACCGGAATGATAAAATCAAAGAATTTTGTTCGTTCGATCTCTTCTTTAAATATCTCATCCCTTATAGCATAAATAAAAATTACTTGTTTATCAACATAAGCCGAAGAATTAATCAGAAGATTAATTTCCCGTAGCTTTGTAAAAATTTCTGTCTGCTGAAACCGATCTAAATCCTCGATGATCAAAACATTGTAATCCGTACTTTTAAAAAAGTATAGAATTTCATCAATATTCAAATTAAGGTAAGATTCAGACTGGGAATGATTGAATTTGACTTCTGTATCCTGGAATTTGAATGAATCAATACTTAATTTTCCAAAAAAACCAACGGCTTTAAACAGTAAATACGCAAGACCAAAGGTAAAAAAGATAGTAGTAATTATATTTATGTGATTTTGATTTTCTCTAACAAATGTTATATTAAAATAAAAATAAGGAAGTAGATCAGGGAAATATAAATTTGCTACTGAAAATAGAAAGAGAAAAAAGAAACCAGAATAAAAAAACATTTTACGGAAACTTAAAGGCTGAATCCCTCTAAATTTTGAATGCGGGACTTTATTTCCATCGACGTGATATAGAATTTGTTGTAAAATACTAAGTTCAATTTTTCTTAGAAGTTCATTTTGACTTGGTTCATCTTTTTCTTTTGACAATTCTTCTTTAAATGTGGCTAAGGAAACAGTTAACTCTTTAAATCCTTTCGGTCGGTACTTATGAAAATATGTTTTTATTGTAGAAGTTTTCCCAGCACCATAAGGCCCGGTGATTGCTATATTCTGAATGAAATGCTTCTTTGAGTTGATTAATGCGTAATCGAGAGCTTGTTTATAACCATCCACAATATCCGCATCAGAAATTGGCGAAAGAGGTTCGAAATCTAGCTGTAATCGAGAAATAGACTGCTCTATACTTATTTTTAATTGTACCAACCAGTTGATTACATAACCTAATATTAAAACTACAATAGATCTCATCCCCTCACCAACTTCCCCTCAAACGCCTGTTTCAAAATACTCTGGCGCAAAACATCTGCTTGGGCTAACGATTGTTGGATGGTCTCTTCAATTTTGTCGCAGACAGTGAGTTTGGATTCCAGGATTTGGACGATTAGTTTTTGTTCTTTCACTTCACCACATGGAATTGGAGTCAAGCTCAAATCTTTGGGTGATAGGTTTGGCTGGAGAGTTTCAGAAAACTTTGAACGAATGTATTCTTTGAAACCACTCGATTGCATAAATATATAAACATATTCTTTTTCAACCTTTAGATCCTTTATCAATGCAACTCGTTGATTTAATAATCCTGTTGGCGAATCCTCTGGATAAAGGCAAACTTTAGTTGTGTCATTAGTAATAGGTCTCGTTAGAGCAACTAACAAATCTCCACCTTTCACCTGGAAATCAATTTTTTGGTTTAAAAACTTTTTATCTAAAAATTCTTGATCTTTCCACAAAAATTCCGAATATCCAATGTTTGAAATTTTGACCACTGGAACTCCTTTAGCAAGGAAGTCGTTACTCTTGAAAGCATAACCAGATACTAGCTTCCCGACTTCCCCCAACTTCACCCACATCCAACCATCGGGCAACTCCCCTTCTTTCACATCTGGATGTGTCAACTTTCCTGAAAACGCAGCTTGCAACAAACTCTGCCGATACACCTTCAATTGGGCAAGGGCTGTCTCCAATTGTTCCTTTCCTTTTTCGAGTTCGCTAAAGAGCTCTTCGATTTTGGCAACGATGGATTGTTGTTCGGCGAGGGGCGGGAGGGGGATGGGGATTTGAATATAATCGGGAAATTTCAAATTTCTTAGATTATTACTTCCCGCTTGAAATTTTGTTATCTCACCAGTTTTATAAAAAAAGGTCAAAAAATAGTTTAAATACGAAGCTGAAACATCTTGGGAAGGCCTGATTAATCTGAAAAAATTTGTACATATCTTTGGGATTTCTGGTTTAAAAGAAAGCACAGAATTATCTATTACTACAGTCCGTCCAACGGGTTGCTCTGGGCCTCCACCTGAAATTTCTAAAATTATATCATTTAATTGAAGTTTTCTTTTCTCCAGATTACTTTTCTTTATTTTACGTAAAGCAGCCGTCTGTCCTCTTGATTCGTTCCAATTTTTTATTTCAGTTCCTCGAATACATAAAGCAAAGTCATAATCGTCATCATCATAAGATTCATCCTTCCCCCAATCTCCTCCTATTACATATTCGAGAAGCTGTTCGAGTTTTTTCACTTCCCAATGTTTAGGAATCTTATCTTTCCATGTTTCTAAATCTTGATCCTTCAATGGCAATTAATCATCCTTACACTAGCTATTTCGCCTTGCTCTTGTTTATTGGCATTTCGTCCCAAGTTTTGCCATCCAAAAGCCGTCCTGCTTTTTTTTTGTTGGTTCCGCCCCATTGTTTGAAAAAGAAAGCTACCTTTGCTGTTTGGCATTGTTTCTTAATCTCAAATACCCATTCTGATTGCATAGGTCTTGGCTTTCTTCCACTCTCCCCACCGACTATCACCCAATCGATTCCTTTTAAGTTCATGTTCGGAAAGGGGCCAATGAGTGGTTCACAAGATAAAAACTTTGTCCTTGCCTTGGTATTACGTAAGTCATCAATGCGGTGTTTGACCTTCTCGTCTTCTACAGAGACTCCCATCCAGATATTATAAGACCAATCCAAGAGTCCTTCCCTGTCATATTGCAAAAGGAGGTCAGACCGTTTGGTCAACACTTGGAATACATGTTGGGGATTGTCTCGCATCACTTGGAATACCTTTTGGATAAAGGAAACGGGAACTTTTTTATGAAACAAATCACTCATGGAATTGACAAATACCACTCGGGGTTTTTTCCATTGGTAGGGCAACTCCAGGTCTTTTTCATGGGTTCTGATGGAAAATCCTTGGTCGTATTTTTCCACTCCCATGGCTTGCAGGCGCCGAGTCATGACTTCCGCATAACAATTTTTACATCCAGCAGAGATCTTATTGCATCCCGTAGTGGGATTCCAAGTCATATCGGTCCATTCAATGGAGGATTGTGCCATTAGGAGATTACCTCGATTGTATATATGTCACTGTCTTTCAATTTGTGAATGCCTGTTGTTTTTCTATTAAATTTGCCAATGATTTTCACACGAGGATTATTTTCTGAAAGTTCCTCAATTACTTCAACATAGACTTTCGGTAGCATAGAATTTTTGAGTGCATGATGTAAGCCTGCCTTATTATTCTTAACTTTACCTTCCAGAATTTCATGAACAAGAACTGATTTATATTTTTCTTTTTTTATTGTATTATTTTCAGTATAAAACAACGAACTTTTATCAAAATCACCGTGTATGTAAAAATTTGACTCACCAGCTTGCGGGTCTTTCTCCCAACAAACTTTCAGAAATTTTTCCATTCCCAATGAATGATTTGTTCCAAAGATCAACCCGTAATAATTGGAACCTTTCTTAATTGTAAAATGATGTATGAAATATTCTTTTGAAAGAGGAATAAGACTTCTATAGTAATCTGCAACTACGCTGTGACAATATTTGGGCTCAGATTCGTTGAAATCAATTCGATTGCTCTCAAAATACTTTTGTATATAAGGATGTTCCTGGAACCGTTTCAAGAAGGAAGACGTGATAAAAAAAATAAAATCTGTAGTTGGAGAAGCTACTAATTTAGAAAAAACTTGCTCATCAATTTCTTTAAATCCGTATTGATCTAACAGAACGAATTTAGCAATTTTCGGATCCCGAAGGATACGATTCATATCTTCTGCCAAAAATAAATCTCGAAACTTGTTTCGTTTAACCTTTATATCGTAAACGCATTGATCTAGTTTACAATTATCCAAACATGTTTCGATGTATGAATTTACATTTGCATTAAGAAGTTCTGATTTTTTCTTTCTGATTTCATTAAAGACAAATTTTACCTTTTTTGCACTGTCACGAGAACAGTGCATTCTGTTCTCACCCATTGCTTCTTTTAACAATATCAATGGGCTTCCAAAATTTCCGTCAGAATCTATACCACTTCCAGCGAAGAAGTCAAAAACATATAATTTTTCGCAGTATATATTGTGTAATAATGTGGGAAACCATTCCTTAAAGCAATTTTGGAATAAATCCAATTTATCTTTGGTTGCATCATCAAATGGATTTGCATTTATATCTTCCGACATCCCCTACGCAACCAACTTCTCATTCATTTCATCGAGTAGCGTTTCCGTTTCGGCACCAAACAACTGCCACATTTTTCCAAGACCACCTTTCGCGTTGAACGGATTGTAGTCGAAGTCTTCCTTTTCGATATGAAAGCTATTCGTGATATAATCCTTCACCATCCGAAGCCATTCCATTTGTTCCTCAGTGAATCGGTTGTGTTTTCCTGCGTTTTTGGCAAAAATCCATTTTTGGAAATTGCGATCCACGATGCTATCATAGGATGTAAGCGTACCGTCTAGTTCTGTGACTCGGCGTATGAGTGATACAATCGCAATCAGTTCATTTTTAGGTGAACCATTGGCTGTCTCTAGTATTTCGTAAGCTTTCCATACTTGCAAGGGACTGATTCTTGGTTTGTCTTCTTTCAACCGTTCCAGAACTTCTTGGATCATCCGAAAGGTAACTTCTCTTCGTCGGAAAGGTTGGTTGTAAAAGATTTGGAGAGCAAGGATCTCATCCTTATGGTCTTCCAACCATTGCCGAAACTCTGATACTAAGGCTTGCGCTTTTTCCTTTTGGTCAGCTTCCCAACCGGAATGAATGACTGTATCAGGTGTTTGCAAATCCAGTTTTTGTTCGTGAACCTTTCTCACTTTTTCAATCCAATCGTTGAGTTCGCCTGTAAAGATTTGAGCAGGTTTATCTTGGATTTGTTTGATTGCATTCCCTAAGGCTCTCGCTTTTTCTTCGGGACTTGCCTTCGTCATAGTGGATTCGATGGTTGTCTCGATTTCCTCTTTTGTATCAGGATGGAAAGCAAGAAGTAAGTCTTTGGCAACTTGAGAAATCAATGTACCATTTGTTAGCTGATAAAATTGTGACCGTTCTTTCTCTGTCAATTGTTTGTCGAGTCGGGAAAGCCGATTGGCAAGACTTGTATAAAGTTCCTCATCCCTCGCTCCCACAGCAATTGCTTGCAAAAGATCCTTTAAAGGAACACTGGGTTTTTTCTCCAAAGGTCGGCTATCGGTTTTCAAACTTTTGGTAACGCCAATGGCATCTACGATCACAAAATGATCCTTAGCATGTTTTGCCGTTGGTGTCACCTTACGCAAATCATCCAAAGAAATAGTTCTCGTACCACGACCTTTCATTTGCTCAAAATAATTTCGACTTTTAATATCTCTCATAAACAAAAGACATTCCAAAGGACGCACATCAGTACCAGTAGCAATCATATCCACAGTGACAGCGATCCGAGGCAAGTAGGCATTCCGAAACTCAGTTAAGGTACCTTTGGGGTCTTCTGCATTATAGGTGATCTTTTTACAGAAATGGTTCTCTTCGGCGAACTCTTCTCGAATGATATCAATAATATCGTTGGCGTGACTATCCGTCTTCGCAAAGACCAATGTTTTAGGGACTTCAAAATTTCCATCTTTGTCAAAACGATCCGGGAAAATCTGTGGCAATCTGGATTTAAATTCTTTAACAACAGTTCGTATCTGATTGGGGTTTACGATTTCTTTATCAAGTTGTTTATTTGAGTAAGCTTCGTCTTCATCCTGCAATTCTCTTCTTTTTTTACGAGTCATCCTTTCTCGTAAATCTACATACTGCCCACCCCAAATCACTCCACCAGACTTAGTGACTTGAGTTTCGATCTGGTAAACATCATAGCCAACATTTACCCCATCGGCTACAGCCATTTCATGAGAATACTCACTCACTAAATTTTGGTTAAAATAACCTATCGTTCTTTTATCGGGAGTCGCCGTTAGTCCAATCTCAAACGCATCAAAATATTCT